>NZ_JAVAJH010000019.1:0-6128 GCF_030718165.1 Pseudomonas sp. LPH60 | reverse complement strand
TGTACGAAAAGCCTTGATACTCGGTGATGCTGCGTTGAAAACGGTCTCGGAATGCTCATTTACAACCCGTAAACTCCGCTTCCTCGACCGTTTTCGCCTTGCCTGACCTTCGTCTCAAATCTTTTCGTACAGAGCCTAGGGCCCAGGGCACGCGTCACTGCTTTAGGGGATAGGCCGTTGGCGCGGAGCGCGACCGAACGGATGTCACGAAAAATTCATCTAGCGGGTGTAATGCAGGCGACGTTGGGCTCCGGCAACGGCCCAAGCCGCTGCCGGAGCCCGCTCACAGTGGCCGGCCGATGCCGTTGCAGACGTTGGGATTGCCGATGCTCAAGGCATTGGTGGCGCTCAGGAAGTTGGAACGCACGGCGGCTTTCCAGGACGGGTGCAAGGGCAGCATGCCCTGAGCCCTGATTGCCGGGTCATTGTTTCGAGCCTCAAGCGCGCCATAGTGGCGAGCCAAGAAGTCACGGACCTGATTGCTTTGAGTGGCATCGGCATAGCACTGGCTGAAGATCAGGTTGGTGTAGCCCAGGATCGGATAGCCACTCTGCGGATAAGGCAAGACGCCCTGTTCCCAGTTCCTGCCGAACACCGGCACCCACTTGTCCGGGTTACTGCGCTCGGCGATGGGAGGCAGCGCAACGCTATTGATGGCATTGACAATGTTGGCCGGCGCCGGCGAGACGCCGGTAATCCTGGCCACCTTGTTCCCGTCATCCAGACCGGCCAGGGTCGGTGCCGCAAGGGCCGGGCTCATGAAGGTGATGGCGCCATCCCAGGCATTCACCGCCGTCATGATGGCGTCACCGCTATTGGCCGCCAGCGCGCCGGCCGGCAGCCCGCCCGAATAGCTGGAATCAAAGTAGGTGGTCACGGCAAAGGTCCCGGTTTCATTGCACTTGGCATTCAGGAAACGCGTGAACAGCTCGGTGAAGCCGCTGCTACCTTTGGGATAAACCACGGTGATCGGGCCGCTACGTGCGGAACCCTGGATCCACTCCCAGCGGGACAGACGCCCCGAGAACACCCCACACAAGGTGTCGATGCTCAGGTCCAGTTCATGGCTGCCGGGCTTGTTGAACGGAATTGCAACGCTCGTCGCTGCCGAAGGCACCTGGATCAGCTTGCCGAACTGCGCCTGATAGGCCAAGGCGTAGTTGCTCAGTTCCACCGCGCTCAGCCTCGACTCACTGGCCACCCAGTGCACGGTCTTGGGGGCTGCGCCAGACACCAGCACGCTGTAGTTGTTCTGTAGAAAAGCCACCTTGTCCCGGCCCTGATCCGCGCCAATGTAGGGCGCAAACCCCGCGGTCAACGCCCCGGCGGTCTGATACAGCGGCCGGGTAAAGGTCGAGCCTCCACCGTTGATATCCGCCTGGGCCTGCTGGACGCAGAACGCGCCGTATAACAGTGAAGCGATCAACCATTGAGCTTTGGGCATGACAAGACTCCTGTCCTATCCGGTGATGTCACTGGCCGTTCGGAGGGCGTAAGCCCGCTGGATGCGCGCTCTGAACAGATGCTGGATGAAAAAAATCAGCAACGGCCGAAACCGTTGCTGATCGGGTGTTGCCGCTCGGTGGGGTTCGCCGTTACAGCGGACGACCGATGTTGTTGCAGACGTTGGTGTTGCCGATGCTCAGGGTGTTGGAAGCGGTCACGAAGGTGGTGCGGATCGCGGTTTTCCAAGCGGTAGGCAGTGGTACAAAACGGTTGGCGGTGATGGCCGCGTCGTTGTTGGTGGTCGCGCCGTAGTGACGGGCGAAGAAGTCACGCACCTGGCCGCTCTGAGTGGCGTCGGCATAGCACTGGCTGAAGATCAGGTTGGTGAAGCCCAGGATTGGGTAGCCAGTATCGGGATAAGGCACGGTGCCGGTTGCGCCGGCCTTGCCGAAGACAGGTACCCACTTGTCCGGATTGCCGCGATCGGCCGCAGCTGGAACCGGAACGCCACCGATGGCGGCGGAAACGTTGGCAGGTGCAGGCGAAACGCCGGCCACCTTGGCCACCTTGGTGGCGTCGTCCAGACCGGCCAGGCTCGGCGCGGCGTAGTCCGGGCTCATGTAGGTGATGCGGCCGTCGCCGGCGTTCAGGGCATCCATCACGCCTTGGCTGCCCACAGCGGCCACAGCGCCGGCAGGCAGGCCACCGGTGTAGCTGGTAGCGAAGTTGGTGGTCACGCCGAAGGTGCCGGTCTCGGCGCATTTGGCGTTCAGGAAGCGGGTGAACAGCTCGGTGGTGCCGCTGCTTTCGTTGCGGTAAACCACGGTGATGGTGCCAGTACGGCCTGAACCGGCGATCTGGCTCCAGTCGGAAACACGGCCGGAGAACACGCCGCACAGGTCATTGACGCTCAGGTTGACCGCAGCAGTGCCGGCCTTGTTGAACGGAATGGCTACCGAGGTGGCCACCGAAGGCACCTGGATCAGTTTGCCCCAGGCCGCTTCGTGGCCGGTGGCGTAGGCGCTCAACTCAGCAGCGCTGAGCTTGGAGTCGCTACCCGCCCAGTGCACGTTCTTGCCGGTAGTGCCGGCCACGAACTTGGTGTAGTCGTTGTTCAGGAAGGCAGCCTTGCCGTTGCCGCTGCCTACGCCGATGTAGGGAGCGAAGCCGGCGGTCAGTACGCCAGCGGTCTGGTACAGCGGTTGTGGCAGGGTGGCGCCACCGCCGTTGATATCAGCCAGAGCAGCCTGTGCCGAGCACAGGGCAGCCAGGGTCAGGGATGCCGCGAGAACGTTGCGCTTAAACATGAAGAATCTCCTTTCGTCGTGTTCGTACGTTGGGTGAATAGCTCTTGCATGACGCCATGGCACTCGGGCCAGAAGCCTTGATCCAGAGGGCTTGAGGGGTGAGGCCATGGAGAGAGAAGTTCGCAGCTTCCGGTGACAGATAAAGGAAAAAACCTCGGGAGAAACCGACTGTTTTGGCAAAAGATTCTCGGGTGTTTGGCGCCGTTTTCCGGGCCTTTCCCGGGTCGCTGAGCGCCAGTCTGTCCGAGCTGGCGCCGGTATCGCTCTGCAAGCGCCGAAGCGGGTGCAGATAGCGCCGGAACATGACAGAACAAGGAACCCGAGCTTGGCCGATTGCCAGGTCGGGAGTGAGGCAGGCCGCGTGAAATTTTCTGGCTGCCCTGCGCTTCGGAGCACACCTTCGCTACGCCCCTCGTAGGAGCCGGCTTGCCGGCGAAGGGGCTCGCGAGACCTGCATCGCCGGGGCCGACGCCTTCGCTGGCAAGCCAGCGCCTACGGACCGGGCCGGACGCGGTCAGGTCAGGTCGGGGTGTGCGGTTCAGGTCACCAGCTGGTTGATCTCGATGATCGGCAGCATCACCGCCATGACGATCACCAGCACCACACCCCCCATGACCACGATCATCAGCGGTTCGAGCAACGCGGTCATGCCCATGGCCCGGCGTTCGATATCCCGCGACAGGGTCAGGGCCGCCCGCTCCAGCATCGGCGGCAAGGCCCCGGTCTTTTCACCACTGGCGATCAAGTGGATCAGCACCGGCGGGAAGACTTTCTCCACCCGCAGCGCAGCCGCTAGGTTGGCCCCCTCGCGCACCTTGGCCGTGGCCTCGCTGACGCTCTGGCTCAGGCGGTCGTTGGACAGGGTCTGGCGCGCCGCGTCCAGGGCCCGCAGCAGCGGCACCCCGGCGCCACTGAGAATCGCCAGGGTCGAGGCGAAACGCGCGGTGTTCAACCCCAGTACAAAACGCCCGAACAGCGGCAGGCGCAGAATCCGGCTGTGCCAGCTCAAGCGTGCCCGGGGATTGCGCAGGTACAGCCGCCACCCCCAGAACCCCGCCACCAGGGCGCCGAAACACTGGATGCCCCAGGCACGAATGAAGTCGCTGGCGTTGAGCATGGCCAGGGTCAGCCCCGGCAGGTCCTGGCGCGCCTGGGAAAAGGCGCTGACCACCTGGGGCACCACATAACTGAGCAGAAAGATCACGATGCCGATGGACACCAGGCCCACCACCCCGGGGTAGATAAAGGCAGTGAGGATCTTGCCCCGCAGGCCGTTGCGCTCCTCGATATAGTCCGCCAGCCGCTCCATGACCTGGGCCAGGTCGCCGGACTCTTCACCTGCGGCAATCAGTGCCCGGTAGATTTCCGGAAAGTCCCGGGGCCGCGCCGCCAGGGCCTCGGCCAGGCGCATGCCGCTGCGCACATCCGCGCGCACCGCGCTCAGGGTCTGGGCAATGTGCTTGCGCTCGGCCTGCTCCACCGTGGCACTGAGCGCCGCCTCCAGAGGCAGGCTGGCCCCCAGCAGGCTGGCCAGCTGGCGCGTGGCCCAGGCCAGGTCGTTGTCGCTGAGCCTGGGGCTGAAGAGCCCCCCAGCTGCGCCGCTGCCTGGGTTGCTGTCCAACTGCACCTGCAGCGCGGTCAGGCCGCGGCTGCGCAGGCTGGCGAAAGCCGCGCCCTGGCTGTCGGCTTCCAGGTGGCCGGACTCGATCTTGCCGAGGGCGTCGGCAGCTTCGTAGCGATAGCGATTCATCAGGCGTCCCGTGTCACACGTAGGATTTCTTCCGGTGCGGTGGCGCCGCTGCGTACCCAGCGCTCGCCGTCCTCACGCATGCTCAGCATCCCGGCCCGCCGCGCGGCGGCCCGCAGGGCCTGCTCATCGGCGCCCTGGTGGATCAGGCTGCGGATGTCATCGTCGATGCAGAACAGCTCATGAATCCCGGTGCGGCCGCTGTAGCCGATGTGGTTGCAGGCCGGGCAACCCACCGGGTGCCAGGTGCCGGGATTGGCCGGATCGGCTTGCTTGCACTGGTTGCACAAGCGCCGCACCAGCCGCTGGGCCAGCACCCCGAGCATTGACGAGGCCAGGAGGAACGGCTCCACCCCCATGTCGATCAGGCGGTTGACTGCCGACACCGCGTCGTTGGTGTGCAGGGTGGCCAGCACCAAGTGCCCGGTAAGCGAAGCCTGGACCGCGATCTGCGCGGTTTCCAGATCGCGAATCTCGCCGATCATGATCACGTCCGGGTCCTGGCGCAGGATCGCCCGCAGCGCCAGGGCGAAGGTCATGTCGATCTTGGCGTTGACCTGGATCTGGCTGATGCCCGGCAGGTCGTATTCCACCGGGTCCTCGACGGTGAGGATATTGCTGGTGCTGGCATCCAGCCGGGCCAGGGCGGCGTAGAGACTGGTGGTCTTGCCGCTGCCGGTGGGCCCGGTGACCAGGACGATGCCGTGGGGCTGGCGGATCAGGCCATCCAGACGCGCCAGCAGGTCCGGGTCCATGCCCAGGGTTTCCAGTTGCAGGCGCCCGGCCTGCTTGTCCAGCAGCCGCATCACCACCCGCTCGCCATGGCCAGTGGGCACCGTGGACACCCGAATGTCGATGGGCCGGCCGGCCACCCGCAAAGCGATGCGGCCGTCCTGGGGCAAGCGTTTTTCGGCGATATCCAACTGGGCCATGATCTTGATCCGCGACACCAGCGCCCCGTGCAGCGCCTTGCGTGGCGAGACCACATCGCGCAGGGTGCCGTCGACCCGGTAGCGCACCACCGAGTGGGTTTCAAAGGGCTCGATATGGATATCACTGGCCTCATCCCGCGCGGCCTGGGTGAGCAAGGCATTGATCATGCGGATCACCGGGGCGCCGTCCTGGGTGTCCAGCAGATCGGTGATTTCCGGCATGTCCTGCATCAGGCGGTCCAGGTCCACCTCATTCTCCGCGGCCCCGACCACCGCTGCGGCGCTGCCGGTGTCGGCGTAGGCCGTGGCCAACAGACCGTCGAGCTCGTCGTCGCGGATGCGTTCCAGGCGTGCGGGGCCGAACTGGCGGCGGGCTTCGCTGATGGACCAGCCGGGGGTCGAGGGACAGACCAGCAGGGTGGCGCCCTGCTCGCTGTGGCGCAGGAGAATGCGTTGGGACTTGGCCCAGGCGTAGGGGAGCTGGGTGGTCATTGCTTGTGCCTCCTGGTGGGGTGCATATCCGGTGGTGCGGGTGGGGCCGTTTGTGGGGCCGCTTTTACAGCGGGGTTGGGTACATATCCGTTCCTGCGGGTGTGGCCACTTATGGTTCCGCTCTTACAGCGGGTTTGGGTACATATCCGTTCTTGCGGGTGCGGCGGCTTACGGTTCCGCTCTTACAGCGGCTCACTTTTGAAA
>NZ_JAVAJH010000018.1:0-6172 GCF_030718165.1 Pseudomonas sp. LPH60 | reverse complement strand
CCTGGGCAAACGGCTGGTGACAGATCCAGGCGCCGGCACCGGCCGCGGTGTCGCCACCGAGCCTAGTGGCATCAACTGACCAAGAATCGAAGCAGATCCCATTGATTCAACACCGCATCAGTGCCTAGCACCGACGAAGCCATGTCACCATGATGCAAAGCATTGATACACACCGCATTGTCGTTTCGAGCCTGTGTAACGACTCTCAAGACGTCAACCCGGGACTTGTTAGAAAGATCGGTTACACATTCGAGTTGAAGTCGCATGACTTCCGCATCCAGCCACTTTTCAAACTCAACGCGCAAGACAATTTCTGCGCGAACAGAAGCCTCTAGCTCAAGCTTCTTCATTCGTGCGCTTGCTTGTTCTGATGCGGCCTTAGACCGCCCATAAGTGATGAAATCAGTTACTGCGTTGGTGACAGTGACTTGGGCTGTGTAAATTCGGTTTAAAATAGACTTAGCCATACTCCAATCCTCTAATAAAGCTTGGCATGGTTAGGCAGGTTCAGACGTTGCAGCGTCTGGACCTGTCGCTATCTCATCTCTTCCAATCCAGAAAAGAAGGGCTGATTACAAGATTCGGTGAGAGCATCAGACTGCCGGGCGTGACGTTGACACCAAACGAGCCTGAGACAGGTAGACCACCGATGTTATGCATGCGGTAGCCTGTCCCGCCGTAGTAATAAGGGCCACTTGCACAACCTGTAAGAAAAACAACCAACGCAAAAACTGCGAGCCGCAAAGTCATTTTCATGAGCCTTATCCTCGAGCAGTAAGCTCGCCCTGGTCTGGTGACCAGTTGAGCATTTCAACAGTCACGATTTTGAAACCGATGTCGTAAAGGGCTTTCAACGCGGTGACAGCCTTTCCGAACAGGCGAGGTTTCCGGCCCGCGTGCAACACCAACACAACGAGGTCGCCGGATTTGGTATCTACAGTGATGTAAAACTTTTTGCCCTGGGCAACGATGCGAGCAGCTGAAAGTCCGCCACTTTTGAAGGTCGTGCGCAGTTGCTCAAGGGTCATGCCTTCCATTTTTCAGCCTCATGCTCATCACCTGGAGAGACGGACTCAATAATGAAGTCATCTATTTCAGCCAAGTACGTGTGTGGTTTTCTGTCACTCGACAGCAATGCGGAAAGCTCCCATTGAAGGGGTAAAGCGATTTCCGCGTTCAAGTTGTCTTCAATCACCCCAAGAAACGACATACGACAGAGGTCTGCATTGATATCTACTGCTGCGAACTCACCCAGGAACGCGATAAAGCGAGCTTCGCCTTCGAAACTGAGCCCATGAACCTGTTCGTAGGTAGAGCCTTCCTGGCAGTTTTTTTCGCAATGAAGCGCTACGTCTTTTGCTAGTGCTAATTTTCCCGATAGTTCTTTCATGTCAGTCTCCAACCCAAGCTCAGAATGTGATGTCAAAGCTGATAAGACTTGGCCCTGGCCATACTGCCTAAACGGCGCTTCTGAATGCCATTCCGCACAACTCAACATGCCAAAGCATAGCATTTTGGATTTCAAATAAACAGCTTTTGGCGCTTGAATCGATCAATTTAAACGTCTATTCCAGTAATCTAATGGCATAAAAAAACCGACTTGACGTCGGTTTAGAGGTACATAGAGCACAAGTGGAAGGCAATCTGATAGGGCAGGGGGGCTTCTTACTTCTTTTCAATGCTGAGGATTAGCCTGCCATCAAGCAAGCCAAACCCGGAGACTGCTATCCAGATTCCCTTGCTTCATTCCTGAGCGTTTTCAAATAATTTTCGTAGTGATGCAAGAACGCCAGGAAACACCGCAAAAATCAATGTAAAGAACAAACCTGTAACCGCGATAAATAACCCAAGACTTGCCGTTCTGCTCATCAATCCTTCTGCGTTTGATCCTCCTTCAACAAAATACATAGAAGTTCCAACCAAAGTAACCAATGGGCTCGTAAGATAAGAGATTCGCTTACTATTCCTTCGATTGCGATAGATCCCGATAAGTATTGATCCACTCCCCCAAATCGCGATAAAAGCCCCAATATTACTGGTAACTTTTATTGGACGGTTCTCTACAAATTCCTTACGGGCGCCCATGTAAGCCATTCTATCTCTAAGCGCGGCTGCAAAGCATTGGTCAAAGGGTTCGACTCCGCACTCTTCAACTGTCGGCAGCGATGGCGTCGGGCCTTGTTCTAGTTCTGCTGCGGGCCAATTAGCACACAAGCCAACTATCATAAAGCAGCTCCAAGCGACTAATACTAGTTTAAGCCAAACGTTTTTCATTTTCCCCTAATCCTCGAGTAGTAAACTTGGCCTGGATGACCGAGCCGCGGTTTAGTCGACCGCGACTCGGTACCACTCAACAGCGTTTTAGCTCGCCAACGCCTGCAAGATCATCTGGCGTTGCACTTTGTTGCTGGCCTCAACGTAACGGGCCAGCTCATATGCTCCAAGTTTGCGAAGTTCGGAAAGCTTCATCTGACGGATTCGGGTATAGTCTGCGTCTGACATGGCGAATACCTTTTTTGCGTAGGTTCGGTGTGTTACGAGCGCCAGGGTGGTCGAAGCCCCTGGTGCTCATTTTTAGAAGGAAAATCCTCTCCCCTCTACGTCTTCAGCCCCGGTTTTGAGAGCCAGGGCTTGTGGTGCATCTGAAGGATCAATCGCAAGCGTCGTCTGCGTGGGCCGCCTCAATGATCCTTGCAGCGGTCTGCCGTGCATCCATCCCCATGCCCCACGATTGCTGCATGTAGAACGGCTGCGCCTCAACAATGCCCGATGCGTCGGAATGACTGATGGCCATGGTTTCGGCCACTGCCTCAGCTACAGCACCTTCCCACTCGAAATACTTCATGACTACTTTCCTTAGAAGCCCCGGCGCGCCGGGGCGGACTGATTAGAAGGTGACAACGCTAGTGGTATAAGCCTGCCTGACATCGCCATCACCCCAGTTCATTTCGGGATGATGCTCTTCGGAAACCTTCGCGCCAGGAGTCGAACGAACAAGATCCGCAGCTACTGCGCGATGGTTCTTGCCGCTGACAATCACCAGATTGTCGTCATTCCCAAAGGCCACTGCGCGAGCAACAAGAATACGGATATCGCTGCCGTATACTTTCTTGGCAGAAGCGTTGATTGCGGTGATGGTATTTGCGAGGCTCATCCGAGTGCCCTCCAGGGCAATGTTGGTTCGATGAGCCTATTGTATTACTCTAGAATAATACTCGCAACACCTTTTCAGTCTCCCGCCGCAAATACTCCGCGCATCAGTTCATAAGCCTCTGAGAAACGTTTCACTGTCAGATGCACAGTGCTGCGGCTAGCTCCAGTCTCGCGCATTGCCTCTGCCTGCGGTTTACCGTCTACCAACACGCGGCGAGCGGCGCGATTGCCTGCGCTTGCCGGGTCGCCGCGCATCAGCTTCACCAAGGCGTCGTATTGGTCACTTGTCATTGCCATCAAATGATTCTCCGAACTATGTCACCCTGGCGAGCGCAGACCATTGCCATTGCACGGTAGATCATCGGTAGTTCCTCGGTTTCAGGTCGATATCGGTTTCTTGATTCATCGGTTTTCCTTGATCCTCACATAAGTAGTTACCGTGCTCACCAGGATTCGGAATTATCCCCAGTCCCTTGCCTCTTCTGCCTACACGCATGGGCGGTAGCACGGCGTCGGCGTCGGCGTCGAAGTCGGCGTACAATCGCATCCGTGCGGATCGAGAAGATAGTTTACGGACAGCAAAAACGGCTGCCCCGGCGAAGCAAAACGAGCCGGCAGCAAATGCACCTAAGATCACGTCACCCAGGGCGACGCTAGCGACAACCGTCAGTACCGCGACCACCATCAGAATCTTCATTTTGAAGCCCTCAACTCTCAAGCTCCCCATACTGTGCAAACCACGCCAAGCGCAAAACCCTGCACCAAAAAGCTCTTTTCCTTCATGCCGGAACGCGACGATTCATCACGTCGCGCTCTACGTAGTATTCAGCGCTGTCGCGATAAGTGAAGGTCGCGACTTCTGCGCCGTTCCAAGTGACGATAAAGGCGCGCGGAAAGCCTTCGGGGTTTTTCTGTTCGATTGCGTAAGCCATCGTCGTTTCCCTCAGTCGGTTGTTCAGCTCGATCAGCTGCTGGTCGAACTGCTCGACCAGCGCGCTGTATTCTTTCGACTGCCAGCTTTCCAGACCGCCAGCACTCAACACAGTCAGGCAGTAATCTTTCTGCCCCTGCACTGAAAGGATTTCGTCTGCTATCAGTTGCTGGTAGTGGTTCATCACGAATTCAGCCATTCATCGAAGGACTTCACCGGCCAACCGAGATTGGTTGCGCACTGCACATACACGTTGTAGCGGTCACGTAGGCTTTCCATTTGGTCGATCCTCACAGGTTCGTTTCGATGGGCTCATTGTATTACTCTAGAGTAATTCATGCAATGTGTTTTCACTCCTTCTCCGCAAAAACTTTCCGTATCAATTCATACGCCTCCACATATCGCTTGACTGTCAGATGCTTAAAACATATTACGCAAAGCTACCTTTGCGGCTTCGTCATCCATGTCGTAATAGGCGTCATCAATCACGGTGCTGATTTCATTGGGCGTCATTCCTACTGCAAGGGCATGACGCAAAAGGCTTGAATCAAGGCGGTCATATTTGCCGGAAATTGCAAGAACCGGGTTGTCGAGAGCGTTGTTTGCCAAAAAGAAACCATAAGCAAACCCTTCTGGCGTTTCACTCCTTGCATTTTTTGTCGCCGCACTTTTACCGCCAAACTTCTTGTGCATTTTTGATCCATCAACAGGCTCAACTGGCGCTATAGGAAGATTCCCATTGAACCTGCCCCATATCAGGGTTTTTTTCGTGTAAGGATCGCCCAAGTGGCATGGGTCGAAAGACAACCGCCAGGGCGGCAGACCGCTAAGTTTTTCAATACGACCCACGGGGTTCTCTATAGCCCACACTGAAGGCCGGTAGTATTCGATGGTTCGAAGAGTCTGATGGACCAGTTCGACGGCGGCGACGGTTCTACCATCTGCGTCTTTTGCGGCAAAGTGACGGGCTCCGCTTGTTGCAAACTCCGTGCATGGGCAGGCGGCCAGGACCGCGTAAACCTCCAACCCTTCGAAATCGCCGAAGTAGTCGCCAAAGAACCCGGCGCCGAACTCGGTGACGTCGCCGGTGATTGGGTTATCTTGGATGTCGAACCGAAAGACGCTGTAACCAGCTTCCTCCCAGGGACGCGACCAATTACCTGTGTGGTCGAACAGCGATAACACGACCTTGCCAGCATTCGGGTGACCACTGATTAAAGCCTGGGCACGAGCCTGGCTCTTCCAATGCTCAACGCGATCCCGAGCGGTAGCTTGCGCCATCCAGCCCGCAGCCCTGGTGTAGCGCGCCACCGAGTCAGCAAGACGCACAACCTCATGCGTAGAAGGAGCGTCGAACAAATGGTGCTCCAAATCAGCCCGTTCAAGAGCGGATTGAAACTCACTGGAAACCTGTTCCAGCTCAAAGTCATCAACTCCCGGTATAGAGAGCAACAGGGACTCGTTTATTTCGGCTTGCATCTGTGAATCCTCGATCTTTGAAACAGGTGCCCCGCCTGGGGAGCACCTGGGGCCGGTCAGCCGTAGAAGGTCACGCGGACGGGCTTACCATCCCACTTGTGCAAGTCGCCATGCCAACGCTTGCCAGCGGTAATGGTGTGCTTGCCAGTCGCCCGGCGCATTTCCTCTTTTGCATCGGGATCGAACTCGCCCGGCTTCGGCTCACTGTGCCCGGTCATGCTTTGATCACTCTTCTCGGTCACGTTCGCACGGATCAAACGCACTACCACACTACGTTCGGACGGCACACGGACAACATGAAAGAAACTCGCGTTTGTCTGCTCGTAGCCCCACACGCTAACCATGATGTCGCCCTCGACCAGCTCATGCGCAGTCTGTAGACGGGCACGCTTGAAGTCTTCGCACTCAGTTTCCTGGGCCACATAGTCAGCAAGAGTGCGATCACGGGATTTCGCATCTGGGAAGACGATGCAATGGGAAGGCTTGGACTGGCGCCCCTTGTACGTGATGAATGCAGGGCCTTTGTTTGACTGGTAGCAGTAGGCAACCACCGCCGCGGCCGGATAATCGCGGATTTCGGAGTTTTGAGGTACATAGCGTGCCTTCACA
>NZ_JAVAJH010000017.1:0-11328 GCF_030718165.1 Pseudomonas sp. LPH60 | reverse complement strand
AAAACCCCTGTTTGCTGACGCAGACAGGGGTTTTGTTTTTGCGCTCGATAAAGTCTGGGTAATCAAGTCACAAGGTCCTGCAGAGTACCTGTAGCTGCCTTGAACAGACTGCTATTACCAACGTTCGACTCTATCCTTAACGCCGGGCTCTATGCCGCTTGCCGCTCCTGCGGGCAATCAACTTGCACCACCAGATATAAATGCCATCAGCCACAGCCTACAATTGCCGGGCAGGACCAGGGTTCTAGTGGAACTCAAGCAGAAACGGCACCAGGTTCTCTCTGTAAGCCGCAGGTTCCCCCCAAAGCGCTTGAGCACTGACCGAATCTAGATAAAGCACCTAATGGCTTTGGCATAACGCCTGCGGGTGGTAGTTCCGTACGTGGTACAAACCAGCAACGCAGTGTCCGGCCTCTTGTGGATACTCCTGCAGCCTTGGATATTCGGTCTGCACTCGGTCCACCAGCGCTCCGGGTGCCAGTAGTGGCGCTGCTCCGTATGCTTCATAGAGTTGAGGAAGGCATGCCGGCTCTCCACCAGAAGTGGGCGCTGAGTGCCCCGCTGATCTGGACGGCGAACTTGCTTGATGACATGGAGGCCTGCCGGCCTGATTGCCACAAATGACAATTAGTCGGGCTGTTGTGGAGGGGTTATCGATTTGGCTGTGAGCAGGAAGCTGTCGGTCATCTGAAAATGCGCGGCGGACGCTCTGGCATGCCGTTCGGCGGGAATCGGCAAGTTCAGACAAGTAATTCAGATAAATCTCTAAGGGTTCGGGGATTCTTGCCGAAAGACTGATAAGACATGTGTGCACCAAAGTAGAGCGGCCGGAGAATGTCGCCTGCACTGTTACATGGAATGTTGCTTTACGGACGCATCCCCACTTTCGGCATAAGAAGTCCCATGAAATGAATCTCAAGTTCAGCCATAAAATCCTTTTGGCCGCCTCCGGCGTAGTGGTTCTGGCTTTTGCGTTGTTCACTTTGTACAACGACTACTTGCAGCGAAACACTATCCGACAGAACCTCGAGTCCTCCATCCAGCAGGCCGGTGAGCTCACCTCCAGCAGCGTGCAGAACTGGATGAGCGGGCGAATCCTGGTGCTCGAGAACCTGGCGCAGAACGTTGCCCACCAAGGTCACAACGCAGACTTCCCGGGCCTGGTGGATCAGCCAGCCTTCACCTCGAACTTCCAGTTCACCTATGTCGGCCAGGCCAATGGCACCTTCACCCAGCGTCCTGATGCGAAGATGCCCGACGGCTACGATCCGCGTCAGCGGCCCTGGTACAAACAGGCCGTAACCGCCGATAAAACCATGCTGACCCCGCCCTACATGGCGGCTGTCGGCGGTCTGGTGGTCACCATCGCCATGCCGGTGAAGAAGCAGGGAGAATTACTCGGTGTGGTCGGTGGCGACCTGAGCCTGGAAACCCTGGTGAAGATCATCAACTCGGTGGACTTCGGCGGCCTGGGCCATGCCTTCCTGGTCAGCGCCGACGGTCAGGTGATCGTCAGCCCGGACAAAGACCAGGTGATGAAGAACCTCAAGGACATCTATCCCAGCGCCAACGTACGGATCGCCAGCGGCAACCAGGAAGTGGTCCTGAACAAACAGGAACGCATCCTTTCCTTCACCCCGGTGACCGGTCTGCCGAATGCCGAATGGTACATCGGCCTGTCCATCGACAAGGAAAAGGCCTACGCACCACTGAGCCAGTTCCGTACTTCTGCCTTGATCGCCATGTTTATCGCTGTGGCGGTGATTGCGGTATTGCTGACTCTGCTGATCCAGGTGCTGATGCGCCCGCTGATCACCATGGGCCGGGCGATGCAGGACATTGCTCAGGGCGAAGGCGACCTGACCCGGCGTCTGGTCGTGGAAAGCAAGGACGAGTTCGGCGAGTTGGGCAGTTCGTTCAACCAGTTCGTGGAACGGATTCACGCCTCGATTTCCGAAGTGTCCTCGGCTACTCGCCAGGTGCATGACTTGTCGCAACGGGTGATGGCATCGTCCAATGCGTCGATCATCGGTTCCGACGAGCAGAGCGCCCGCACCAACAGCGTGGCCGCAGCGATCAACGAACTGGGTGCTGCCACCCAGGAAATCGCCCGCAACGCCGCCGATGCCTCGCAACACGCCAGTGGCGCCAGCGAGCAGGCCGACGACGGTCGCCAAGTGGTGGAGCAGACCATCCAGGCGATGACCGAGCTGTCGCAGAAGATCAGCCTGTCCTGCACCCAGATCGAGACTCTGAATGCCAGCACCGACAACATCGGGCACATTCTTGATGTGATCAAGGGCATCTCCCAGCAGACCAATCTGTTGGCCCTCAACGCCGCCATCGAAGCGGCCCGTGCCGGTGAAGCCGGCCGTGGTTTCGCCGTGGTGGCCGATGAGGTGCGTAACCTGGCCCACCGTACCCAGGAGTCGGCGGAAGAGATCCACAAGATGATCACCTCCCTGCAGGTCGGGTCCCGCGAGGCGGTCTCGACCATGAATGCCAGCCAGGCGTCCAGCGAAGAGAGCGTCGAAGTGGCCAACCAGGCCGGTGCACGGTTGATCAGCGTGACTCAGCGGATCGGCGAGATCGATGGCATGAACCAGTCGGTGGCTGCGGCAACCGAGGAACAGACCGCGGTGGTGGAGACCCTCAACGTCGACATCAACCAGATCAACCTGCTGAACCAGCAGGGCGTTGCCAACCTCAATGAAACCCTGAAGGACTGTGATGCACTGTCGCAGCAGGCCAGCCGCCTGAAGCAACTGGTGGACAGCTTCAAGATCTGAGGCCATCAGGGACCGCCCCTAAAGCCCGCTCCTGCATCACAGCAGAGCGGGCTTTTTCATGGGCGGCGTTCAGGCCAGATGTTCCCCCAGCAGCCCCAGGTGCGTGTTGATCACCTGCAACAGGCGCTGGCGCTGAGACTTGATGAAGAAATGGTTGCCGGCCACTTCAATCAGTTCGAATTCGCGCCCAGTGAACTCTCGCCAGTTGAGCATATGGTTGGCTGTCGCCAGCGGGTCCTCACTGCCATAGAAAGCCGTCAGCGGTATGTCGAGGTAGCCGCTGGAGGTGTCGTACCAGGTTTCGAAGAGTTTCAGGCCGTTGCGCAGCAAACGTTCGTAGGATTGCAGGTCGTTTTGCCCCCGGGGCATCTCCAGGGGGCTGGCGCCGAGAGTCAGGATCGCTTCGCGGAATGCCTCGATGGGCAATGAGTGCAGCAAAGGCCGACGGGGCAGGTTGTCAGGGCTGCGGCAGCCAGAGACGAACAGGTGGCGGGTCTGCTGTGGAAACCGCTCCTGGGCGTACTTGCAGGTTTCGTACGCCAACAGTGCCCCCAGGCCGTGGCCGAACAGCGCATGGGGCTTGTCGAGCCAGGGATTGAGGGCGGCGAACGTGTTTTCCAGCAGGCTCGGCCAGTTGTCACAGGGCGCTTCGTCGCGGCGTGGGCCGTGCCCCGGAAGGTTGATCACCACCAGCTCGATGTGATCGGCCAGGCTGTTGGACCACACCCGCAGTTGCTCCGCTGCCGCCCCGGCCTGGGGAAAGCAGATCAGGCGTAAGCGGGTGGCGTGCCCTGAGTTGATCACCAGCGTCCATTGTCGGGTGTCGGTGTACACAGCTTTTCCTTAAGCAAGGTGGCCTGTGGGCGGGATCTCGTTGCGGACAAGAGGCCGTTGGAGGGGGACGTCCCAGTCCGCGAATAGTTTCTAACATAGTGGCTGGCGCGGCTGAATGCACGTGGCCACTGGTGAAATTCATGGGCTGTCGTCGGCAACGCAAATGCCACTTGACGCTATTCTCTGAGTGTTGAATGCAGGCCCTTCCCTGGTGGCCGGTGATTGTAAGGTGCCATTGTTTTTTGTCGGGCCAGCCTTCACCATCAGCCGATTTACGACAGCTCCCATGGACTCATTGCATTGGCGGCACGTTTAGCTCTTTTTCGGACCTTGCGCTGGTTCTGCTCGGCACTGCTGCTGGCTGGCGCGCTGCTGGGCAGTCTGCACGCCGACTGGGATTTTTCCCTGATCAGCCGCCGTGCCACGGCGCTCTACGGTCCCCTGGGCGAAGGTCAGCAACGTATCGATGCCTGGCAGCACCTGCTGGCCACGCAGAAGCAGGTGTCCGAGCGCGAGCAGTTGAAAGTGGTCAACCTGTTCTTCAATAAGAACATGCGCTACATGGAAGATATCGATCTGTGGCGTCAGGTGGACTACTGGGAGACGCCGATCGAGGCGCTATGGAAGGGCGCTGGCGACTGCGAGGATTATGCGATTGCCAAGTACTTCAGCCTGCGGCGTCTCGGGGTGTCCAGTGACAAACTGCGCATCACCTACGTCAAGGCCTTGCGCCAGAACCGCGCGCACATGGTCCTGACCTACTATTCCACGGCGGACGCCATGCCGCTGGTGCTCGATAGCCTGGAGGACTCGATCCGCCCGGCCAGCGAGCGAACCGACCTGCTGCCGGTGTATTCCTTCAATGCCGAAGGGTTATGGCTGCCGGGCGCCAAAGGCAACAAGCGGGTCGGTGATACCAAGCGCCTGTCCCGTTGGCAGGACGTGTTGAAAAAAATGCAGGCCGAAGGTTTTCCGGTCGAGACGACTAACTAGGAGCACGAGCTCAGATGTCTTTGTTCAAACAACTGTTGATCGCAATCTGTGTGTTCCTGGTGGTCGCCTTCAGCGGCAGCTTCATGGTCAGCCTGGAAAGTTCGCGCACCCAGTATGTCAATCAGCTGCGCTCCCATGCCCAGGACGCGGCCACGGCCCTGGCCTTGTCGCTGACACCGAATATCGACGATCCGGCGATGGTCGAACTGATGGTCAGTTCGATCTTCGACAGCGGCTACTACGCCAGCATCCGGGTGGTGGACCTGGCCACCGACAAGACCATCGTCGAGCGCAACGGCATCCCGGAAGTCAGCAATGTGCCCCAGTGGTTCGTCAAGCTCATCGGCCTTGAGCCTGCCGGCGGCGACGCCATCGTCAGTCGCGGCTGGGAGCAGGCCGCGCGGGTCGAGGTGCTCAGCCATCCGATGTTCGCCGTGGCCAAGCTTTGGCAGAGCGCCCTGGGCAGCCTGGGCTGGCTGTTGATCTGCGGCGCGGTGAGCGCGGTGCTCGGTGCCCTGTTGCTACGGCGCCAGCTCAAGCCGCTGGACTACATGGTCCAGCAGTCCCATGCCATTGCCCGCCGCGAGTTCCTCAGCCTGCCGCAACTGCCCCGAACCCCGGAACTGCGCCGGGTAGTGCAGGCGATGAACCAGATGGTCGAGAAGCTCAAGGCGCTGTTCCAGGAGCAGGCCGAGCGCAGTGAAAAACTGCGCATCGAGTCGTACCAGGACAGCCTGACCGGGCTGGCCAACCGGCGTTATTTCGAAATGCAGCTGCATGCCCGGGTGAGCAACCCGGAGCAGGCCAGTTCCGGTTACCTGCTGCTGTTGCGGGTCAAGGACCTGGCTGGCCTGAACCAGCGTCTGGGGGGCCAGCGCACCGACCAACTGCTGCAAGCGGTGGGGGAGCAATTGCTGCGCGAGTGCAACAAGTACCCCGAAACCCAGAACCTGGTGACCCGGGTCCGCGGTGGCGAATTCGCCGTACTGGCGCCCGGCCTGGTGCGTGAGGAAGCCATCCAGCTGGCCCAAAGCCTGGACAGCGCTCTGGGCAACCTGCATGCCACCGGCGCCACCGACGTTGCCGCAGTAGCCACCATCGGTCTGGCAGCCTTTGCTCACGGAGATTCGCCACAAGCGGTGCTCAGCCTCGGTGATCAGGCCCTGGCCCAGGCCGAAGCCCAGGGCGAGACCAACTGGGCCTGCCTGGATCAGGGGGGCGGAGCTCAAGTCGGGGATGATCACCATGCCTGGCACCGGCTGCTGGACCGGGCGCTGTCGGAGCAGCGCTTCAAGCTGTATTTCCAGCCGGTGGTGGCGGCCCAGGACACCACGCTGGTGCTGCACTACAAGGTGTTGTCGCGGTTGCTGGACGAGCAGGGCCAGACCATCCCGGCCGGGCGCTTCCTGCCCTGGTTGGAGCGCTTTGGCTGGACGTCGCGCCTGGATCTGCTGATGTTGGAACAGGTGTTGAAGCAGATGGTCGGACATGACCACTGCCTGGCGTTGAACCTGTCGGCAGCCACCCTGGAAGATCCTCAGGCCCTGAACCGGGTATTCGAGATTCTGCGCCAGCACTCTGACCTGGGGCCGCGCCTGACCCTGGAAATTGGTGAAGAACAGCTGCCTGAGCAGATTCAGCTGGAACAGTTGACCCGGCGCCTGCGGGAACTGGGCTTCTCCCTCAGCCTGCAACGCTTTGGCGGGCGCTTCAGCATGATCGGCAACCTGGCGCGCTTGGGCCTGGCCTATCTGAAGATTGACGGCAGCTACATCCGCGACATCGATCAGGAAAGCGACAAACGCCTGTTTATCGAAGCTATCCAGCGGGCTGCCCACAGCATCGACCTGCCGCTGATTGCCGAGCGGGTCGAGACCCAGGGCGAGCTGCAGGTGATTCGCGAGATGGGGCTGTATGGCGTGCAGGGGCAACTGTTCGGCGAGCCAGCACCTTGGGCTTGAACGTGCATCCGCCGGCAAGCCGGCTCCTGTAGGCGAGGGGCTTTCAGATCAAACCGGTTTCATCATCATTGATCAGCCGGCTGAGTCCACCCAGGGCCTCACGGGCCTGGGTGCGATCCATCAGCTTGGCCTGAGCCGCCGCCGGCAGGTCGGTGACGCGAATCACGCCCTTGCTGGTCAGGACCTGAATCAGGTCGTCCAGCACCCGGATCATTTCCAGGTCACTCTGCTTGAGCTGCTTGAGACTGACTTCCACCGCCTCGTTGGCGTACCAGGTCTGGATCTCGTGGTGATCGGCGGGCAGCGTCTCGGTAGCCTCGGCGTAAGCGGCGGCTTCCACGCGAATCAGCTGACCTTGCGCATCGCGTTGCACGTAGAACATGGCAAATCCCTCAGGCTTTTTTAGGCATCCGGCTGTCAGCAGCATAGGCCAGCGCAGCATTCAGAGCGCGAGTATGCGGTGCGCCGCGACAATCGTCACGGCGCAGGCTGTTGGCCAGGACCCGGCAACCACCCGCCAGGGGTGGCTGCCAGGAGCCGATCAGCTGTTGTTGTGATCGATCTTGATGGTCGGGTCGCTACCGGCGATCAACGAGTTGATGTTGGCATTGGACCAGTTGTTGCCTTCCAGCTTGATCGTCACGTCGGCGTTGGCCAGGCCCCCGGCGGCGTTGAGCTTGCCTTCGGAACTGACCTGCAGAGTCGAGACCCCGTCCACGGTGGTGATCTTGAGGAAGTTGTCGATGGTGCTGGCGCTCTCGCCCTGCAGCAGATCCCGCAGGTCGATACGGTCACCTTCACTGGCCTTGAAATCCTTGATCACGTCATTGCCGGTATCGCCGGCCTTCCAGACAAAGGTATCGGCACCTGAACCGCCGATCAGGATGTCGTTGCCCTGGCCGCCGATCAGGGTGTCTTTGCCGGTGCCCCCCAGCAGGATGTCATTGCCCTTGCCGCCGTCCAGCGTGTCGTTGCCGCCCTGGCCGAAGAGAATGTCATTGCCGGCGCCGCCCAGCAGGGTGTCGTTGCCGTCATGGCTGCCAGACACATCGAACTCTTTGTAGTGCTCGGTGATGTACTGGTGCACGTTGCTGGTGGTGACCTTGCTCACATCGACCCCGTTCTGCTCGGCCACGTAGGCCTGCATGGCCTGGTAACCCTCGCCGGCGATGCCGTTGAAGCTCACCAGGTCGCCGAACAGGATGTCGTTGCCGTCGCCGCCGCTGACCTTGTCGGCCCCCGGCATGGTGGCTTCGGTGTGACCGATGATCGAATTGGCCAGATCGTTCGGGTCGATGTTGGTCTGCGGCTTGCCATCGCTGTCGTATGGCTTGAGGTCGTTGAGGCTGACGCCGCTATTGATACCGATGGCTTCGACGTTCGACAGGCCGCTGAGCAAGGCAAAGCCGCTGCTGGAGTTGGTGGAGGTGTAGTAATCGGTGCTGCTGCCGGAGCCGGCCAGGTTCGACAGCTCGTAGGTGCCGTCGCCCTGGGCATGCAGGGTGCCCAAGGTTGCAGTATTCCAAGAGCCTTGGCCCCACCAATTGGTGCTGTAGGTCTGAAGCTTGACCGTACCGTTGCTGCTCACGCTGAGAATGTGATCGCTGTCGATGGTTTTGCTGAAGGTATCCCCCAGCTTGTAATTGCTGGTGGTCACCACGTCATCGAGGCGCACGTTGCCGTACAGCGTCGGGTTGGTCTGCTCGCCGCTCTGATAGAAGGTCGGCTGGCCGTCAGTGATGAAGTAGGTCAGGTTCTTGGCATTGGTATTGCCGGTGGCCTGGCTGCTCTGGAAGAAGTTGGCCGTAGTCTTGAACACGTCTTCATAGTTGGTGCCGCCGCCAGAAGCCATCGAGTCCAGCACGGCCTTGAGTTGGGCCAGGGCATTCGGATCGTTGAGGTTCACCGCTACCGACTTGTTGACCTGGGTATCGAAGTCGGCAAGGAAGATGTTCACGGTGCCCGAGCCAGCGCTGCCGATGCTGTTCTTCAGGGTATTGAACACCGAGGTCAGGGAGTTCTTGGCCGCGGTGATCGAGGCGCTGCTCATACTCCCCGAGGTGTCCACCATGAAGGCGATGTTGTAGTTGGTGCCCGGGACCACCGTCAGGCCGCCGATGTCGGCGACCACGATGTCGTTGCCGTCGGTACCGATAACGGTATCGTCGTCGGCGGTGGCGACCATCGCGTTGTAGTTTGCCGGGTAGACCTTGACCGGGATCTGCGCCGAAGTGCTGGCAGAACCGCCCAGGGACTCGGTGGAGGTCGAGGTCACGTTGAGGTTGAAGGTGCCGTTGTAGTACGGCGGCGGGGTGACCGTCAGGTTGCCCAGGTTCCAGCCGGTGACGTTGGCTTCGCCGGAGGTCGCGGTGGCGGTGAAGGTATGCCCGGCGCCATCGCTGAGGACGGAGCCTGCAGGAATGCCGCTGATCTTCACGCTCAGGGTTTCCGAACCGTCGGTATCGGTCAGGCCGGTGCTGATCTTCGACAGATGCACGCTGCCGCCTTCGCCGCCTTCGTTGAGCTTGTAGCCGTCGTAGTAACCCTCGCCGTTGGTGCCGTGCAGCTCGGACACCGAAACTCCGGCGTTGGTCAGGTCGGTGACGCCGGTGTAAAGCGGCACGCCGGCGTTGCTCAGGTCTACCGCGGCGCCGCCGTTGACCGAGAGGTTGACGTCGTAGCTGCCCGGACCACTCTGGTTGTGGTGGTAGATATCGATGGTGTAGTAGCCGCTGGTGGTCGGGGTGAAGGTACCGTTTAGGTTACCGCCCGCGCCCCAGGTGGTGCTGGCCACGTTCTTGCCGCCGATGGTCACCAGCAGGCTGTCGTCGCCGGTGCCGGAGAAGGTGTAGGCCTTGCCGGCTTCCAGGTAGATCAGGCCGGAGGTCTTCGATGCGGTGCCCGGGGTGATGTTGCCGTCGGACTGGACGTTGGTCGCCAGGCTGCTGCTGTTGGGCGTGCCGGCGGCGTCGATCACCGATTTCAGGGTGCTGGCGGACGCGCCGTTGCCGTCGGTGCCCAGGCCGCTGAGGCCGGTCCAGACTTCCTTGAGCAGGCCCACCGAGTTGACGTTGTTACCCGCCACGCTCAGGGTCGGGGCATCGGCCACTGGGGTGATGTCGACCGTGACCGTACCGGTGCTGCCCAGGGCCTGGCCATCAGTTGGCTGGAATTTGATCTGGGCGTAATCGGCCTGTTGGTTGCCTACGCCGCTGCCGCCGTAGCCATTGGTGCCGGATTCGTTGGCGTCCGGGGTGAAGCGCAGTTTGCCGGCATCGATATCGGCCTTGCTGAAGGTCTGGTTGTTGGCCACATCCTTCCAGGTCGAACCGTCCAGGTATTGCAGTTTGCCGTCACCTGGCAGTTGGGTGATTTTCACCCCGAGGTTGGCAGCCGGGCTGTCGACGTCGCTGACGCCGAAGTTGGACCAGGTCAGGGCCAGCGGGCTGTCTTCGCTGCCGGTCACGGCGCCGCCGGTGGCGGTTGGGGCGTCGTTTACCGCCACCACATTGACCGTGGTGGTGGCGACATTGGAGTAGTTGCCGCCGTCGGTCACGGTCACGGTGATGGTCCGTGGCGTGGTGCTCGGGTCTTCACTGTTGTTGGTGAAGGTGATGTTCTTGATCTGTTGCATGTAGTCGGCCAGCGTCGCGTTGCCCGACAGGGTCAGGGTGATCGAGCCGTCCTTGCTGTTGGCATTGATGTTGATGCCGTTGACGTTGTTGCCCAGGTTCAGCGAGTCCCCCGGCTGACGGTTGGTCAGCACGATGGTGGCGCCGGTCAGCATCGTGCTGTCCGGGTCGGTGATGCTCAGGTCGGTGTCGGCGATCGACACGCCAGGGCCCGTGGTGCCTTCGGTGAAAGTGACCTTGTAGTCGGCCCCGGTGGCGCCGCTGGAGTTGTTGGCGTCCAGGTCGATGACCGGTGGCGCATCGTTGTCGATGATCGAGGTGGTGACGCTGTTGTTACTGCCCACCACCAGGTTCTCGAAGTTACCGCCGCTGGCCGAATCGATCTTGACCGTGAAGTTCTCGGTGCCTTCAGTGATCTTGTTGTCAATGGTGGCGACGTTGAAGTTGGCGCTGCTGGCGCCGGCCGGAATCTTCACGGTGTACACGCCGCTGAAGTCCGAACCGTCAGTGGCGGTGCCGCTGTAGCTGATCTTCAGGGTGACTTCGGTCTGCGCCGGATGCGTCAGGCTCACGGTGTAGCTGGCAGTCTGGCCTTCAGTGACCGAAGTGCTGCCGGTGATGCCCACCGAAGTGGTATCCACGGTGTCGGTCACGTTGGTCACCGCTGGTGTGGTGTCCGGCACCAGCTTCTCGAAGTTGCCTCCGGTGGCGCTGGTGATCGAGGCATTGACCTTGCCGGCGTCGATATAGACGTCGTCAGCCGGCGCCGCAACGGTGACGGTACCGGTGGTGTTGCCGGCGGCGATGTTGATCACCGCGCCGTTGCTCAGAGTGACGGTCACCGGAGTACCGGCTGCGTTGGTCAGGGTCGCGGTGTAGATGATCGAACCGCCTTCAGCCACGGTGCCAGTGGCGCTGAGGCTGACACTGGTGGTGTCGACGGAGTCGGTCACGGTGGTGCTGACCGGGGTCTTGTCGGCCACGAGATTTTCGTAGTTGCCGCCGCTGACGTTGGTGATGGAGTTGGTCAGCGGAGTGTGGCCGACCAGTACATCGTTCGGCGCGCTGATGCTCACCGAGCCGGTGGTCTCGCCGACCGGGATGGTGATCTTCTCGCCA
>NZ_JAVAJH010000016.1:0-13679 GCF_030718165.1 Pseudomonas sp. LPH60 | reverse complement strand
AAAGTTACCGCTGTAGATGCATTACCGGAAACGGTCGTTTACTGTAATATCCCGAGCTTTTTTCGGGAGCGAACGTGAATGCTTATCGGATATGCCAGAGTCTCTAAAACTGAGCAAAATCTGGACATGCAGCTAGCAGCCTTAAAAAAGGCTGGCTGTCAGAGGATATTCACAGATAAAGCAAGCGGCAGATCACACCGCAATCCCGGTTTAAAGAGAGCGATCAGGGCTCTGTCAAAAGGTGACACCCTGGTTGCGTGGAGCCTCGACCGGTTAGGCCGAACGATGAAAGGCTTGATTGACCTTAGCTACCTACTCAATCACAAACAGATCAACCTGCAGTTTCTCATTGAGCAAATGGACACGAACACCCCGCATGGCAGGTACATGTTCAACTTGAAAGCCGCGACAGCGGTCTACGAGCTTGAGCGGAACAGAGAGAGAACCATGGCCGGGCTCGCGGTAGCACGTGAAGCTGGAAGGATTGGAGGGCGACGTCTAATCATGACTGATGCTCGACGTCGCGAGGCTGCTGGGCTGCTGATCCAGGGGCTAAGCCGAAAACAAATAGCTCAAAAAATGGGGGTGTCGATCACCTCTATTTACAGACACTTGCCGGTGGGTTCTGAGGCGAGTGCTAACCTGCCTGGATCTTGATCTTAACTTGTCCCGCCCCCTGGGCTTCGGCCTCCCGGCGCTCGCGGGCTTCTACCACCGCCTTCAACTCTTCATTTGTGCAACGCACTTCATCGACTGAACGATGATCCCAACCACCCGCGTCAGTGAACGGTTCAGGACTCTTTTGCGGCGGTTGGCACGCCCGCAGATCCTGGATGTGCTGGCATCCAGTTAGAAGGAAGCCAATGAACGCAACAGCGAAAAACTTTTTCATATGCAGCTCCAAATGTCAGGCGAAAAAAAGCCCCGATTGATCGAGGCTTTTGGGGGGGAGAGGCTTAGGAGCCGTGAACGAAGTTTTCAGGGGTGACGCTGATGTAATTGGCTTGACCAGTGATTTTTTCGTATGCCGCTGGATCTTTTGCATAAAGCGCCTGGCCGCGGGCGTTCAGATCCGCGATGGAGCTGCAGCCGCTCAGGGTAGTAACAGCAGCAACAGCAGCAACGATCATCATTTTTTTCAAAGTTTTCATGGTGCAGCTCCTTGAGTTTGGTTTTCAGCGACCTGTTTGTCGCTGATGGCCCCATGCTATTCCCTTCTGTAAACCGTGTCAACCATTGGTTTACTCGGTTTACTATTATTTTTCAGATTATCCTTTTCTTCGTCCAGCTTTGCGTACAGCCATGTCGCTAGCCAAGGGGGCATCAGCTCATTGACCTGCACCCATGTAGCGGGCACGTCTTTGAGCAACGCATTTACGCGCTTCATGTGTTTGTAGGCATTCTGTTTGCTCATGTTGAGCGCAGCGGATGCCTCTTGGAGTGTCTTGCCATCTACAAACATCAGCCGAGCGAGAGTGTTCACCTGGACGGATAGCTTGACGAGCTTTGACTGTTCCCTTTCAAACTCTTCGGGTGACATTCGTAAGGGTTTTGTCATCGTATTGACCTATTTCTGTCTTAAATTGCTCAAGGCTAAGGCTTTATGTCGAGATTCGCTAGTAAACACTGTTAACTAATGGTTTGCTAGGTTTACTCATCGTGCGACTAAAGTCGTATCCTATTCCGTCCGACATAGCTTTATTGCATAAGCAAGAAGCGCTTAGATCGTGGACGTAACAAAAAATTACGTTTAGCGTTGCGCCTTTTCGTCAGTCCGTCACACGCAAAACACTTAAAAAAAGATCTACTAGGAGCTAAAACATGTACAAACGTTCACTGCCGACAGCCGTTGCGCTGGCGGGCCTCTCTATCGGTGCCCAGGCTCAGGCTGCTGAATCAGCTCAGCATGGTTTCATCGAAGACAGTACCGCAAGCATCACGGCGCGGAACTTCTACATTAACCAGGATAACCGCGACGGCGCAGCGAAGCCGTCCAAGCAGGAAGAATGGGGCCAGGGGTTCATTCTCAATCTGCAATCCGGCTTCACGCAGGGCACAGTGGGTTTCGGTGTTGATGCTATCGGCCTGCTGGGTGTCCGACTCGATTCTGGCAAGGGCACTGCTTACAACTCCGGCAGCGTCGGCAAGGGCGGTATCGTATTCCCGAGTGACAGCGATGGTCGAGCCGTTGACGAGTTCAGCAGCCTGGGGTTGACTGCAAAAGCTAGGATCTCGAAAACTGAGCTGCGCCTCGGCACCCTGATGCCGAAACTGCCTGTAGTGACGTACAACGACGGGCGCCTGCTACCGCAAACCTTTGAGGGTGGACAGGTCACATCGAACGAAATTGATGGTCTGACCTTGGTCGGCGGTAAGTTGGAACACGCCAAAGGCCGTAACTCAAGCAACAATGAGTCGCTGACTATCGCCGGTTCCAACGGGAACCCAATCACTGCGAAATCGAATCAGCGCAGTAACGAGTTCTACTATGCTGGCGGTGACTACAAGATCACCAAGGATCTGACTGCGCAGTACTACTACGGCAATCTTGAAGACTTCTACAAGCAGCACTTCCTTGGCTTGACTCACAACTGGGCTCTGCCGGTCGGTAGCTTGAAGTCGGACTTGCGTTACTTCTACAGTGACTCGGATGGCAAGAACGCTAGTCAAGAAGGCCGGATCGCCGGTTATCGTTCGACGGGTTACAACAACAAGAACGGCGAAGTCGATAACCGTACCTGGAGCGCGAAGTTCACCTACAGCTTGGAAGGCCACGCACTCAGTGCTGGTTATCAGCGCGTTAACGGTACGAGCGATTTCCCGTTCCTGAACCAAGGCGATGGCTCATCTAGCTACTTGATCACTGACGTACAGATCGGCAAGTTCCAGCGTGCAGGCGAGCGCACTTGGTTAGCTGGTTACGCATACGACTTTGCCGCTATCGGCCTGCCAGGACTGACAACCTCGGTCATGTACCTGAAGGGCGATAATATCGCTGCGGCGAGCTACGATCGTTCAGAATGGGAGCGTGATTTCACCCTGGGCTATGTGATCCCCGAGGGTTCGCTCAAAGGCCTTGGCTTCACCTGGCGAAACGCGGCTCTGCGCTCTGATGCTGCTGGCCAACGCGACCAGGACGAAAACCGTCTGATTGTGAGTTACACCTACAAATTCTTTTGATAGACTCTGAAGTACAGGCTGGCTCCTCTCAGAATTGGCCTGTGTTTCTAATTTTAAACCCGACTGTTTACACGGTCGGGTTTTTTTTTGCTCAAATTTTTCAAGACAATTTCAGCGTCAACTAGTGATGTCGAATTCAGTATCACTGACAAGGCTAATAAGACAGTTTCAGCGTTAGCTGGTAACTGAAGTAGAAAATTGGCGACAAGGCTGGCTACTGCAGAATACGTTTACGTCACCAATTCTTCGATGTGCTTTCTACTCGAATAAAAATTCTTAACATTGCTAGGGAGACACCAATATATATAATATTGGATCTCTCACAGCAACATTTAGGAAATTCAAAATGCGCATTTTGGTAGCTATGTCTTTCGCTGTCGCCCTGACGGCTTGCTCTGCACCGCCAAAGCCTCCCGTCGTAGATGGGCACGACAGGCAGCCAGTCAACAACAGCCGCAGCCAAGAAATAATCTCACTTCGGGCTGATCTAGCTCGCACTCAAGAACAGTTGCGCAACCGAAACCAGGAACATAGCGAAAAGGTAGAAAAAATTGCACCTGTGTCCCAGGTGGTAATTGTGAACTTTCCGTACAGCAGTACCCAGTTCAACCCTAGCTGGAGCGACGTACAGGTACTGAGTCGTTTACTTCCATCGGCTAAGCACGTTTTCATTCGTGGCCGAACTGACGCAAATTATTTCACCGTCGCAGACGAGCGGATAGCTCTTGGCCGCGCACTAGCTGCAAAAAGCTGGGTCATTGCTCAAGGTGTTCCAGCCTCTAAAGTGTCGATTAACTACATTTCAGGAGGAGATTATCTAAACGACAACACTACAAACTTCGGAAAGACTAACAATCGGCGCGTCGAGATAGAGGTTTACAAATGAACAGATACCAATTTCTCGCACTGACCACAGCCTTGTTAGTGATGCCAATTGTACAAGCTGAAGAATTCACTGGAGACACACGACTATCATGCGAGGCAATCCTTTGTCTTTCATCAGGTCAGCGGCCAGAAGAGTGCCAACCTTCGCTATCTCGATACTTTGGAATTAATAAAAAGAAGTGGAAGGATACTGTTAAGGCTCGCCAGAATTTTCTAGAAATTTGCCCTGACGAAAATACAGATAGCGGTCGGTCAGCTGAGTTGAATTCGATAGCAAACACCCCAGGTACCGCAGACTCAGACTCAGACTCAGACTCAGACTCAGACTCAGACTCAGAAGGCTAACAACTAAAGATACCGAATTCCCGGTTCTACAAATAAAAAAGCGCGGTATAGGCCGCGCTTTTTTGTGTTTTAACGAGACTTTTCCTGCTCCCCTGGACCTGGACGATCTTTCTTCTCACCGAATAGCTCAGGCTTTTTACTCTTGGATTGCTGCTTCAGATTATGCACCATCATTTCGTGTTGCGTGCTAGTCGATGGAAACTGCTGAATGAACTGAACAACATCCAATGCCAAACGTTTATCATCCACATTACTTGCCGCCAAGGCTCGAGCGACTTCGCTGTAAGCTGTCAGAACATCCTTACGGCTATCCAATATCTTATCTGTCGCAGGATTTTTGTACTTTAACTTACCTGATGACTCCTGCTCTGCCAGTTCACGCTGAGCAACTTTGACTCTTGACTCCCCTCCCCTTCGCTCGATCTGCCTAATCGCCTGTTTCTCTGGCTTTTTGACGATTCCGCGTGCCTTCCTAGGAGTTGCGTTGGCCTCGATGCCTTGTTCCCTAAGTTTCTCCGCGAATAGTTCGCGCCACTGCTGTAAATCTGCCTTCCGTGGGTTAAGACGTACTCCGTCTTTACTCATAGCCTTAACAGCCAAATGAACATGGGGATGCTTCTCGTCATCATGAGCAGCAAAAATATACTGATGGCTATCAAACTGAGACATTGCAAACGATCTAGCGGCATCCTTCACTGCTTGACGATTTGTCCCTGGGGGCATTGACAAAACAATATTAAAGGCTTCTTTACGTTCTTCGCCCTGGTCAGGAATACCGATCTTACCTTTAGCCCAAGCATCGCGCACATCTCTTACATCTTCTTTGCCAAGATAGGTTTGACCATTTTCATCCTCTATCTCCACCTCCCCATTTCGTGAAATGTAATCCATGTGCGCCTTAATCTGACGCATGTTCTTGCCGCCGCCTGAAATTTTAACCATGACTTCAGGTGCTTTTTTTACTGTGCGCTCGAACTTTTCGCGCGTAGCTAAGCCTCCATTTTTGACACTTTCCGTTTTTTGCTTCGTTTGTCCACTACGCGCATTGCGGCCCTTACCGCCCTTGACCTTTCCGTAGTCGAAACGATCCCCCCAGTCCTTCAACACCCCATCAAGTGATCGTGTCATTCAAGGCTCCAACGCTCGAGGCTCGCACGAATAGCACCACTAACCACATCAGTATGCTTATCAATTAGACGGCTAAGGGCCTCTATTCGCTCAACAGTTACTGGTTCGTACTGCCCTTCATTCAACCGGCGAGCAATCTGATTAAGGTTACGACCAAGAGCAAGCAGCTGATAATTGGACTCACCCAGCGCATCAATTTCGGCCATTCCAAATTGTGGTTCATGGGTAAGCCCAGTCCGGATTGCATCAATTATCCAGCGTCGCATAGAGCAACGCTCAAGCTGCGCACGCTCTCTAACGGCCGACTTTTCTGAAATGGTCATCAAGATTTCAAACCGTAGTTTCGGCTCTTTGGCTTCCTCAGTCTGACGGTAGGTCTTTGGTACGGGATTCGCGTTGGCTTTTGTTAGCTGATACTCAATCGCTTCCTTAATAGCAGCCCCTGGTGTTTTACCCAGTCCTTCGCAGTAGTCCATCCAGCGAGCTTTTAGTTCTGAGCCCAGGTGGACGTTCATGGCCCGGCTTGGTTTCTGCATAGCTGTCTCTCAAAAGCTGCAATACGAACCGCAAGGAATATCCTTGCTAACTGTGTGCGCACAGTTTACCGGCGGTTAGCCTATCCTGCAATAGACCACTCATAAGCCGTTTTCTTCGTCATGACGAAGAATTTCTCGAGTAGGTAGAAAAACGGTCACGTGCGCCAGCGCTGACCATCCGAATGATTGGGTTTTGAAGAAAAACGATTAGGGTAAGCTGCGCGCCTGACGGCTTGCCAGTCATGCCTTACCCCGCTTCGCTCCTAACAACACTGCGCGCCCTGCGGGCTTGCCCAAAGAGGCGCTGCCTCTCTGGACTCTCGGCACCTCGCCCGTGGGTCAGGGATGCAGGGGGTAAAGCTCTCCCTGCACCCCCGACGAAGGTTTGGGCCACTCCACCGGCATCAAGGGCCGCTGCGCTCGAAATCCTCACCCGTTCGGTGCTCAGTCGCTGCGCGCCCTGCGCTCCGCGTGCGGCTTCCGGTTTCGCCCTTGACACCGCTTACGGGCTGTACTGGATTTGGGATGGCATCGCGTGAGGAAAAAAAGCCCAGCGCTGGGCTGGGCTTGGGAATTCGTGTTATCGACACTTCCGTCTGACTAATGCCGATCCGACTGAAAGCCCGAGTCGTTGGTATTCGCCTTGGGCTAGCTCCAGGGCATCGACAGCGGGCTGAAAAGAAAAATGATTCGTCTCTGAATTTGGCTCCATATCTTCAACCGAGAACAGTACGCCTTCGGTATCAAAGAAACCAATGGTGAGCGGGGCAGGGGTGTTACGCATCCAGAATACGCGCGGCTCCGGCTTTTCCCAAGTAAACAACATGCCTGGGCCTACGTCGGTTTTGTGCATTAGACCGCGCGCTTCCTGTGCGGCGGTTTTCGCAACGGGAACCCTGTACAGGGTTGCACCGTTGGAAAACTCAAGGTCGCAGGTTTCGGTAGGTGTTCCCGCCGCCGCCAGCTGCCGTCCGACAACAAAAGCAACGACGGGCCCGACCAGTATCAGACCAGCGACACAGTAGAAGGTCGCTTTCCTGATGTTCACTTTTCGGCCTCGGTCAGCAGATTAATAGTCAGGCTTCCGGCATCGACCTCTGCGTCGCCGCCGCCATCCTCGTAGCGAATTCGAATCAGGCCAGCAGTGGACGGACGACGATTCAACAACACCGCGGCCGCTCGCCCCTCGTGCACAACCAGCAGCAACGGTTTTTTCATGCTGTCAGGATCTGAAATCGCCTTGCCACGCGGCCAACTAGTGAGTTCGCCTTGGTCGATGTTCTCGGAGTCGCCGTCGTCCCTGCCCAGGCTCTTGCTTTCCTTTGCGCCTTTGCCTTGGCTGCCGGAATCTTCACCGAACTGCTGGCCACCTTCACCTTCACTTTTTCCGCTCGATTGGTTGTTTTTTTCGTCATGACGAAATTCTGCGCCATCGTTCGAGTTTTCGTTACCCTCGGCGCCTCCCTGCTCGCTGGGGTCAGTGCCTTGCGTGGCCTTCTTTTTACCCTTGAGAACATCGCCCAGGTCTGCAACCGTGCGCCGTGTAACTTCGTGACCAGCGTCGCACCATGCCTTTACCTGCTCTGGGAATTTTTCAGCCAAGGCGCGCAGTTCGTAAATCGTCTTAGGCGACATGCAACGCCCCGTTGCGTAGATGTCGGCCACACACTCTGGCGGATCAATCAAAGCCAGCAGCTCTGTAATGTGATTAGCTGGCTTCCCAAGCCGCTTAGCAATCTCGCCCTTTTTGAATCCCTCATTGAGTTTGCGCTGTACAAACTGGGTCAGTTCAATAGGCCGCAGGTTGTAGCGCTTTTCGTTGGCGTTCACTTGGTCGAAATCGTCGAAATCATCATCGACAGTAATCGGAATGTCCTCGACTTCTGCCCACTGCGAGCTGCGCCACCGTAATTCACCGTCGTTGATAATCCACTTACCCGGCTGGTCAGGGTGTGGCTTGACGGAAATTGCCTGTTTCACTCCACGCGATTTGATATTCGCGCCCATGTCAGCAATTTCGTCAGGGTCGAAGATTTTACGCGGCTGGTTCGGGTCCGGCATCACATCTGTCAGTTTGGCACGCATGGCACGACCGTCAGGCTTGCCAGGGACCGCCTGAACGGGAGTAGTTTCGGGCGTCTTTTTGTCTTCGAGTGCGGAAAGGTCAAGCATTACACGGCCTCCAATGGCTGAGCGAGTTTCTCGAAAATAGGCTTGATCTGCGCCCATGCTTCACGACCGGATGTTTTGCCCAGCTTCCATACTGGAACACCCGCCGCCTGTGCTTCAGGAATAGCGGTAGTTCGCTTAATAGCAGCAAAACCCTTCTCCAGCGGAATAAGCAATTTTGCATAGTGCTTCGCCAGAGCGTGAAAGTTGTTACGCTGAAATGGGGTAGGTTCAACGATGTTCGGCAGAATACCCAGCAGTTGCAGATTGGGATTGATGGTCTCCTGAATGCGACGGATACCGATGCTTGGGTGATTAAGAAGGTCGCCAATACCGTCGATGGCTTCTTGATTCAATTGGATCGGTGAAACCACGAACTGACTGCACACCAGCGCCGAGAGTTGACGAATATCCGGGTTAGGGTTGGTGTCGATCAGGCACACATCAAACTGTCCGCTGACGGAGGTCAAAAACTTGTGCAGGTTGTTCACGTAGACATTGTGCTGATCTTCTTTGCGCTCCATTTTGATAAGTTCTTGGGTTCCAGAAACCAAGACAAATTCAGCGTTCTCGATGGTCAAAGCAGACTCGCGCAACAGCGCGTCCGCGCTGAGGCTCGAAACCGTGGCGTAGCCACCTAACTTGATGGCTTTTGTACTATTACGTTGATGGTCGAGATCAATCACCAGTACGCGCAGGCCGCGCAGGATGTGTAAGAAGTAGGCGAATTGAACAACAAAAAAGGACTTGCCAACGCCGCCTTTCTGGTTTGCTAAAACGTAGGTTTTCATTCCTGAATGCTCCTGAGAAAGCGCCGAATCGTAGTGGCCGACGTGGTGATATTTTTGAGTTTGAAAAAGCTCACGACCTGTTCAACGGTGTATCCGTTGTCTCGCAGGGTTCGGACTTCCTTTGAGAAAGGTTCGAGGGCTTCGAATGTGGCATTACCGTGCCTTGGTGCTTCCTGGCGCATGAATTCCTCTAGCTCAACAACTCGGACCTGTTCGGCCTTGTCGTTGAACCGGCCAAGCAGCACGCGGGCTTGTTTCGGCGACATTTCGTGTGCCGCTGCTGCGTCAGCCAGCGGCACACCGTCTACGAGAATCGCCCGAACCACATTCAAGGATCGTTCGTACCATCTGCATTTTGATGCCACGCGGTCGAATTGCGCGGCATCCATCCTTGGGGCTTGGGCCATGGCGACTACTCTTGGTGCTGGTACTGGTTGTAATCGTCCTGCCCAGAAGGTTGGCCGTTGTGGTTAGCCCACTGGGCGCGCTTCTCGGAGCCAGGTGCCCCGAATTTGAATTCTTCGGTGATAAAGTTGAAGCCGTACCGGGTTTCGTTGCTGCCCTGGGGGGTGTAGTTATTGTTCTCGATGCGATAGTTGATGATCAGCTGATCGCCCTTCATTGCTGACTTTGCAATAGCCTCGGCCTTGGCGCGGAAGGCGACGAACTCTATGGAAGTCGTGCGCTGCTTGGCTTTGCCCTCGGCATCGCGGCCCGCAAACTCATTTTCGATTAGCGTGAAGCGGCACACGGCGCGATCGCCGGAACCGCTGAGTGTCGGAGCTTTGGCTAGGTTGCCGACAAAGACGTTATTTTGCATAGCGTTCTCCAGGTGATACGGCCAGGATCAGGCCGCAAGCAAAGTATAACACCGGGAAAACAAACAAGACAACAGATAGAAAACAAATGGATAACGTTTTTGTTGTGCTTTAAGCCTTTTCCATTGGATCAATGAATGTTTTTCATATCGCAATAAAACCATGATTCATCCATTACACAGCCTAAACCAGACGTTTCGGGTGGTGGCCAGCGTTGTTCTTTTCCCGTTGAACGAGCAAAGCCCCTTGAGCGGTTGCGTATCGCAACGCCCTGGAGCTGGTCGCGGTTAGACATCATTCGCAAATAGCGGGGATTTCTATCAACGCTCTGTGCCGCGTTCTGAGCGTTTTTAGTAGGGCAGGGGTGGGCTGACCCGCTCGAAGTTAAGAACGCTTCTTGTGGGGCTGCTGCGGGGCTTGAAATTAGCAACGGAGGCAGGCAATCCCCCCCTTTGCCCTATAAAACGCGCTTTATGGTCTTTCAGCGCTAATTAAGGATCTTGGCTGATTCTCACAAGAACCCGGCTGAGCGGGCGACCGGCTTGCCGGTCGGGCGTGATTTGTCCGGGCCTTAGCGCCCGTCAGGGTCGCAGCGCTAGCGCTGCGAGGGCGGCCGCTTGCGGCCGGGCCGCTTAGGTCAGCCGTTATCACGTTCTTGAAGCCCGCTTTTGCTCTTGTAGACCGTCTGTGCCCGTAGGGCACGCATTTTTAGGCGGCATGCCGCCGTGCTCTTGCTGGTAAACAGGCTTTGCCCGTAGGGCACGCATTATCAGGCGGGCTTGCCCGCCGTCAGGCCGGCGCGAAGCGACGGGGCGGAGTGAGCGAAGCGAGCGTAGGGTAGGAGCGCTTTTGCCGCCTTGGCGGCGGTTTGTGTGGCTTGTTCACAAGCCGAATGCCCTAGATATAGGTATTTTTTACTTACAGGTATAAAGATTTACTACAGGGGGAACCTTTTAGCTCTCAACGAAACCCAGCAAATACGGGGGGTTACGGGCATTTTCTGCGAATGTGGATAAGATAGAATCAGCGCGAAACGGCAAGACAGATTCAGCGTGGATTTTGTGAATAAGCTTTAAAAATCCTTTTAAATCAACAACTTAAAAACAAGACAGATTCAGCGTGGATAACTCAAGAGAAAAGCAGCCTTATCCACAACACTCCTGGCACTCAAACAGCAAATAAAAAGCCCGCATAAGCGGGCTCTGAAGCGAATAGATGGAATCCCAGGATTGCTACTGCGTATGCGCGCGCGCGGTCAGATCAACCCCTAGCGCCCGCATAACCACCAGCATAGTTTTCAGCGTCGGGTTTCCACGGTCGCTAAACGACTTGTAAAGTTGCTCTCTGTTAAGCCCTGTTTCCTTGGCCAGCACTGACATCCCTTTGGCCCGCGCAACCACTCCCATAGCCTTCGCGATATAGGCAGCATCGCCAGTATCCAAAGCGTCGGCTATGAACACCGCGATAGCCTCCGGGCCATCCAGTGCTTGCGCAGGATCGTAGTCATAAATTAGCTCGGTCATTACGGCCTCCACTCGTTGGCTAGGCGTTTCGCTGTTTCTATGTCCCTGGCTTGACTGCCCTTGTCTCCACCACATAAAAGGATAATGATTTCTGCCCCACGCTGCTGGAAGTAGACCCGAAAACCAGGACCATAATGAATCCTCAACTCACTCACTCCCTGGCCCACCGGGGATACGTCGCCGGATAAACCATTCGCCAAGCGAAAGATCCGGGCGGCAATTGCGGCCTTTGCCCGCTTATCCTTCAGGCTACATTCCCAGGTCATAAAATTGGCGGTCTGTTTGATAGCGATCATTTGCTTAGTGTAGTTTATAAAACACAAAATGGCAAGTTTTGGTGACAGATTAGTCGCTATATCAGGCGTGGCGTCACCAGCTATAATTGCGTGCCTCGCCAGTCAGATAGCGTCGAGCATCGGACATTGCCTGCTGAACGTGATAAGCCCTACTCTGTAATGCAGTCAACTTTGCCCGCAACTCATCGTATTCCTTTGCGCGGCCAATTCCGGCGCGAGCTTCTTCAATCCGACTCATATCACAACCAATATATTCCCTTTTGCGACGCTCCCCCTGCTGCTGTGAATAAAGCAGATAGAGATATTTCGGATCGTCGTTACTGTCCTTGCGCCAGTGCTCAGAAGCATAGATAAGGCCGTCTTTTTTCAAACGCTCCATACACTCGCTGACTTGCCGAATTTCAACTTCAAGCGCTCTAATTAGAGGCGGTAATTCAGCGGAAAGCTTCACCAACTCAGACGGTTGCGCCTTCTTTGTCCTAGCCATTTTCTACACCCCAAACAGTACGACCTTTGCGGCCACAAAAAACAACGAAATGCCAATTGCCAGCCCCAAGAATTGCAAATAGACCAAGCCGGTACCGATGGCTAGAACGACGCCAATCAAGCGTTTTGCGATCTTCACAATCAAACCATCGAGGAAGTTCATATTCACACCACTCCTGTGGGCTAGACGACCGGCTACTGCCGGCCGCCAAATTGGTGTTAGCCAATGACCAAAATATACCACATTGGCCTATTTCTGTCGCCATTTTATGGCAAAGATAGCTACCGCTCGTCTGAGTGTTTGAGGGATTTTAATAGTTGCTGCCCGCTCCAAATCCCAGCGTTATTTAACTTGCGAATCCAAGGCTTTCCGTCGCGGCTTGGGCTCCAGTTAAAACCGTGGTCCTTGAGCAACTTGCGGGTTTTTTCATCCGGCTTTTCATCGAAAATGAACATCACGCGGTTTTCTTCCGGGTCCTCGCGATAGACGAAGCCAACCTCCTTTTGTTCGACGCTTGGACGCTGTGCGTTCTTCTCTAACTCAGCTATACGGCCCTTGATTCGACGCATGTTCGCGCCGTTGTTCCTAATAGCGTAATCAGGAAAGCCAACACGGCCGGCAATGTTTGGGACTAGCAACGCTCTAGAATCGGAATCACTGAACCCCAAGGCCACCAAAGCACTGGTTTTCGCTTCGTCTGATTTGCTGCTGCGAATCGCTTTGTTTGCGGCCTTCATACGCTCTTGCGATAGTTCTGCGCTTTCCAGTTCTGCACGAAGCTTGATGACAGCATCGGGGTCATCACTGGAACCCCCCCCGGTACCCACTGTTTTAGCTTTTTGTGCGTAATGATCGGCCCTATCCTGGAGTGCAAACGATTTACCAAACGTGTTATGGATCTTGTCGCGATAGTTACGGTCGCGACATTCGCTATGGTGCCCTACAAGGATCGGCTGTCCGAATGGAATCACCGACGCCATTTCTCTTGCCTTACGGTAGGTTTTAACGCTGGCCGCTTCTGCATCGGCTGCTCGACATTCATAGCGATCACGGCGGGCTTGCTGTTTGCGTTCGTACACGTTCAATGGGCGTCGCTCGACAGCCTCAATAGTCGCAACGGTTTCAACCTGGACATCCACACATAGCGGCGCCGGTTCTGCGACAGGCAGTGATAGGGTAACTTCGGTTAATTCAGAAATAGGTTCCGCATCCAGAGCTTCGGTCTGGCTAATGTGAAACACAGTCGTAGTTTTGACTTTCTTAACCGATACTTCTTCCCCGGTAGTTGCGTCCTTTTTTGTGCAAGGAATCACCGTCACGATTTTTACGCCACGCTCGCCCTTTTTGACTACTCGGCCCAGGGCTTTCCAAGCATTAAAAGTGAAGACATTAACTCGAGGAAGGATCTCACTCGCCTCAATCCCTTTCGCTTCGAAGCCGTCGAAAATCGGCTGATAGTTCGCCACACTGGTATTTGTTAGAGCACTCTCTAGGGCCATCCGCTGGACTTCCGCGAGTCTT
>NZ_JAVAJH010000015.1:0-20475 GCF_030718165.1 Pseudomonas sp. LPH60 | reverse complement strand
ATAGAAGGGTGGTGACACGGACTAAAACCTTACCCTGCTACCCTGTCACCAGTGTAAAGCCTTTTAAATGGTGACGAATTGAAGACAATTAATGCCATTTGTTGTCGCCAATTATTTGGCATACACCGCTGTAAACAGGGCACTTAGACGCTTTAGCCACCAAAGGAACTACAGGTATCAGCCTCAAAATTAAGCATGGCTCAATGCCATTATTGGCACGCTGAAATTGTCTTGGAATTGGTGACAGCTTCTCAGTTTGGTGTCGAAATAGCGTCACCATTTAGCTAAACTCGGGCTGTCTTTCGCGGACGTGTCGGTGAGAAGGATTTCACACACTGGTTTGCACTTATAGAGTGCAACGAAAGGAGTAAAGGCCAACAAGGGTCGAAGCCGCTGTGTGGATTCGGATTGCGAAAGCCTATCCCTGGTTAACCAGGGTTTAGCATTTAGGACGCGGACTGCGGGGGATGTCTTGTAACCGAAACGATTAAAACCTTCTACCAATATATAGTGTTTTGGTAGTAGAATAGGATGCTTTCACTATGACCGATCCGATTAATAGGACTCACATGATTCCAATGCCGCCATGTAGCCCTGCAAACAGCATTCTAGAGGGCGATCTAGAGCTTGCGGCCAGCCACGGAATTATCCAAAAACTCAACGTTATGGAGACGGCAGCCGGCTTTTACGTTACAGCTCAATTCGCAGACAAAACGCATGTACTCAAGCGCCACAGGGGTAGTGGCCTACCTGAATGGTTCTACATTATTGCTCAGTTGCTTTCAGAGCCGGGTAAAGAGTGGTATCTGACAACACGAAGGGATAGGGCTGCGCCTAAGATCTTCAAGGATCTAAATCGACTCAATGACCATTTAAAAGAAGCCTACCCAACGGAAAGTTTCGAATTGCTGCGCAACTGTGAAGTACCTGGAACACCCAAAACCAAAGGGGCTCCAGTCGCATCAAAGCCTAAGCCATGAACGCTATAACCAACGACCACAAAGGCAATGTCATATGACCAAAATATGCTATATTGGATTCCGGTTTTTCCAAAAACGGGAACGGAATCATGTTGGATTTTTTGGCTCTAGCGCAGCAATGCGCGCCGACAGTTGCGCCGCAGACTATGGCTGCGCTGGTACAAGTAGAATCGAAATTTAACCCTTATGTAATTGGTGTGGTTGGTGGTCGCCTAGAGCGCCAACCCAAAACCCCCCAGGAAGCCGCCGCCACTGCCAGAGCCCTTGAGCAGGGCGGCTGGAATTTCTCAATGGGGATTGCCCAGGTCAATCGGTACAACCTGTCGCCTTACAAGCTCGACTATCAATCCGTCTTCGATCCATGCGCTAACCTGCGTGTAGGGTCTAAGATTCTAGAAGACTGCTACACCCGAGCTAAAAATTCGATAGCTGACAATCAGGCGGCCCTACAGGCGGCCTTTTCCTGCTACTACTCCGGCAATTTCACCCGAGGTTTTAAGCCAGACAAAACGGGGGGCCTGAGCTACGTGCAAAAAGTTCTAGCTCAACGTGATGTAGAGCCTAAGCCGATTCAAGTCGTCCCCCTTATCAAGGGCGCCGAGTCAAATCCGCCTAAGTACGACAAAGCCGCATCGACAGAGACAGAGCTTGCACCCAGGGAGTCAACCACCACTGTTTCGATGACTCCCGAAGTGGCCGAAGTCGCACAAGAGGCAGCCCAAGAAGCAGAAGCGCCGAGGGCCGCTCTACCTCCACCTGACCATACATCGATGCTTGTTGCCCGCGAACGCGGCCGGAAGTCCGAAAATCTAGCCAATACCGACAATGACGGCCCGGTACAGCTGCGACTTGCCCCCCTTCCCAACACTGCACCTGTTGCCACTCCCTCACTCACCCAACCCTACGGAAATGGTGAAAGCCGTTCGCGTAGTCACGCGACTATCTACTGAGGACGTTCAGCATGAAAATTATGATTGTTGAGAGTCCGAAGAAGGTCGAGAAGATTCAGAAAGAACTGGGCTCTGGTTGGAAAGTCACAGCAAGTGCGGGCCATATCCGCGATCTGCCACGACGTGGAGACTTGGGGATCAACATTCCCGGGTTCACACTTAATTATGAGTACATACCGCCGACCAAAACGGCCAATGGGACTTTTCCTGGCGGCGAACAGCGTGTTGCCCGCATCAATCGCGAAATTCAAGACACCGATACGGTCTATCTGGCATCCGACCCCGACCGAGAAGGCGAAGCCATCGCTTGGCACCTAAAAGACTCCCTAGGGCTCGAGGAAGATGACTATTTGCGGATTACCTTCAATGCGGTGACAAAAAAAGTCATTGAAGCAGCTGTAGCCAATCCGCGAAAAATTGACTACCAACTGGTCCATGCTCAAGAAGCGCGCCGCTTTTTGGATCGGATTGTTGGTTTCTTAGTATCTCCAGTTCTTTCGAACATGCTGGGGATGAATCTTTCGGCTGGCCGGGTTCAAAGCGTTGCGGTCCGATTGGTTGTTGACATTGATCGCTGTATCAAGGCGTTCAAAAAGACCAAGCACTATGGAGCACAAGTTAGCTTTGACGGTGGATCTTGGACAGCCGAATGGAACACAAAGCCTTTTGTTTCGGACACAAGCCCTTATTTACTAGATGAAGAGTTGGCAAAACGCGCCTCGATGTGTCGTCAGTTCAAAATCATAGATTCAAGCAAAGACGACGCATTAGAAGCTCCGCCATCGCCGTTTTCTACCTCACTTATGCTTCAAGCCGCTAGCGTTAGCCTCAAGATGGACCCAGCTGTAACAACTAAAGCAGCGCAGCGGCTATTTGAACAAGGTGCAATTACTTACATTCGCACCGACAGCGTTAACTTCAGCGATGAAGCTATTGAAGAGATACGAACCTTCGCCAATGGTAAGGGATGGAAACTCCCTGAAAACCCGCGCCGCTTCAAGTCCAAAAGCGGCGCCCAGGAGGCCCATGAGGCTATACGCCCAAGCCAAATGGAAGTTGATGAGGCAGGTGAGGATAAGGATCAGCGGGCTCTCTATCGACTGATCTGGCTGCGCACAATGGCCTCTCAACTGGCAGACGCGCGTTACACAGTCAACACCGTAACTTTGGAATCAACTGACAGCGCTCAACCGTTCGAGTTTAAGGCACGAGGCAGAGTGCTGACTGATGCCGGCTGGCGAGTACTCACGGCAAAAGACGCCATCGAGGATGAAGACGAAAGCGACACGTCTAATGCAGGCAATGTACCGCTTCTTACTCCTGGCAGTAACAAGCAGGCTGAAAGCGGGAAGCTGCTACGTAAAGAGACGCAACCGCCTAAGCGCTATACCAAGGCTTCGCTTATCCGCAAGCTTGAGACGGAAGGGATCGGTCGACCTGCAACACTCAGTGCGATCATGACAAACATCACCGAACGCGCTTACGTTTCAGAGGAAAAACGCTACTTGGTACCCACCGAAATTGGTGAACTGATCGTCGATACCCTTGTGAAAGCAGAATTCTCTTTCATGGAAATGGACTTTACTCGAGGTATGGAAGATCAGTTGGATCTGATCGCCGAGGGCAAGTTGGACTATCTAGACGTCGTGGAACCGGCCTACGAACAGCTCTTAGTCGAGTTGGAACGTATCAGTAACTCGGGCGAGTTCAAGCCACGCTTTACCTGCCCGAAATGCCAAGGTGGCATGCGTCGGTATAACCATCCTCAACGAGGCGCGTTCTGGTGCTGCACGGACTCAGAATGCAAAACCTTCATGGATGATGACCGAGGCAAGCCTGTGCCCCGCGCTGTCCATCACTGCCCAACATGCGCCGCAGCAACCCCGAAAAGGGAAACAGCGCTGCGCCGTTATAAACGCAAGAACTCAAGCGGCCACATATGGGCTTGTCCATTAGAGGGCTGCGATACGTTTCTGGATGACCTCAACGGCAAGCCACTCCCCCCTCAATCGTGCCCGAAGTGCAATGCACCTATCCGGCGGTACCAAAAGAAGGACAAAGACACAGGGAAGCCGAAAGGCGGCCACGGGTGGTTTTGTACAAATGAGGATTGCAAGACATTCATGGATGACGACAAAGGCAAGCCAGTCGCCATCAAGACAGCACCCTGTCCTAGCTGCGGCAAGAATCTAGTACGCCGCAAGAGCGCCCAAGGTGGCTGGTGGTGGCCGTGCAGCGGGTTCCGAGAGGGTTGCAAGGTAGTGATGGACGACGATAACGGCAAGCCAGTTCCGAAGGGCTCTGCGAGCAGGTCAGGAAAGCCTCCATCGAAGCCAGTCAATGGTTCCAAGGCTCGCCCCCAAATGCCGACCAAGCTTTCTATTCGGCCACTCAACAAGAAGTAACTCCGAATACCAACAGAACAAAAAGAGATCGCCAATATGGTATATTTTGGCGGTCTATTTGTTATGATACGGCGTGCGCTCATGCCTACCCGCTGAACGCATGACGCCTCTCAATGCGGCTATTACCGCACAGATAAATAGCCAATTCTCTACTTGGAGTTACTAAAACCATGAAAATCAAAACCAACATGATTGCGAACCGTACTGTGTCCTACGTGCTCGTTGCCTCACTCCTGACCCTGTTCGCCGTCGATCCTGCGTTTGCCCAGGGCATCGATAAGGTCAACACCTTCGTGGAAAACGTCCTGGCAGTTCTCCGTGGTATTTCCATTGCCGCAGTGACTATCGCGGTTATGGTTTCTGGTTACAAATTCATCTTCAAACATGCGGACGTAGCAGAGGTCGGCAAGATTTTGGGGGGTGGTTTGCTGATCGGTAGTGCAACCGAAATCACTCGTTTCCTGCTGAGCTAAGAGGGAACTTAGTATGTCCGCACTACAGGAAGGTAAAGATCCTCGCGACCCCCTTTTCAAGGGCTGCACACGACCGGCGATGATATACGGGGTACCTACGGTTCCCCTCGTAGTTGTGACAATGGTAGTTGTTTTGTTGAGTGTCTGGACAACTATCTTACTTATTTTGATTATGTTCCCAATCGTTTTTGTAATGCGGATGATTACTAAACACGACGATCAGCAATTCAGGCTTCTAGGTCTGAAATTTTATTTTCGTGTAGTTAATTACAACCATAACCGGCGTTTCTGGAAGTCTTCGACTTACAGCCCGATTCAATTCAAAAAGCGTAAGTGAGGCACAACGATGCGCGCTAATTCGCAATATGCCCAACAAATGAATCGCGAACGAGCAGTCGCGCCGTTCGTGCCTTATAGCAGTCACGTAGCTCCGAACACTATCGTAACCAAAGACGGCGATTACCTGCGTATCTGGAAGATTGCAGGTATCGCCTTCGAAACCACCGATGTTGATGAAATCCTGCGCCGTAAGGAACAACTCAATACACTATATCGCTCTATAGGTTCAAACAACGTTGCAATTTGGAGTCACCAAATTCGTCGAAAAACAACAGACCGTTTACGGTCTGTCTTTGATAACGACTTTTGCCGTGACCTTGACCAGAAATATTACGACTCGTTCGAGCATCCTGAAGCTGGCTATACAATGATGGCCAACGAGATGTATCTGACAGTCGTTTTTAGACCTCAACCGTCGAGACTCGACCGCGCTTTGGTGAAATCGTCGCGTCGTTCTCGCAAAGAAATCTTAGACGATCAGCGCGAAGCAATTCGCCGGTTAAATGAAGTAGCGTATCAAATCGAAGCAGGCATGAAGCGCTACGGGGCAGACGTTCATCAAGGTATTGAGGAACTGACCACTTACGAGAAAGATGGTGCTCTCTTCTCCGAAAAATTACGTTTCCTGAACTATCTAATTACCGGCGAATGGCAAGAGGTTCGTGTGCCAATGGCACCACTCGGTGATTACTTAGGTACCGCCTGGATTCATGCGGGTGTAGAGACTATAGAAATACGCTCTCCCAGTTCCTTGCGTTACGCTCAGTGCATCGATTTCAAGGACTACAATGCACATACTGAGCCTGGAATCCTGAACGGCCTGATGTATTCAGACTATGAGTTTGTTATTACTCAGTCATTCAGTTTCATGTCTAAGCGCGAGGGCCTGGATTTTCTGACGCGCCAGGGTAAACAGCTCGCAAACTCCGAAGACGGTAGTATTTCCCAAGTTGAACAAATATCAAACGCAATCGACCAGCTTATCGCTGGTGAGTTTGTCATGGGTGAATATCACTACTCTCTGATGATCTTCGGCGAAACAGTACAGCAGGCTGTACGCAATACGACGTCAGCGATGATCATAATTCAAGAGCAGGGCTTTCTTGCCTCACTAGTTGCTACCGCGACAGACGCCGCGTTTTATGCCCAACTCCCCTGTAACTGGTCCTATAGACCAAGAGTAGCAGGCCTGACAAGCCAGAATTTTGCTGGCCTGTGCAGTTTCCACAACTTTCGCTCAGGCAAACGTGATGGCAACCCATGGGGGCAAGCATTAACACTGCTGAAATCCCCGTCAGGCCAACCACTATATCTGAACTTTCATTACTCGAAAGGCGATGAAGACAACTTCGACAAAAAGTTGTTGGGCAATACGAGGATTATCGGCCAGTCTGGTGCCGGTAAGACAGTTCTTATGAACTTCTGTCTTGCACAAGCACAGAAGTACCGCTATCGCAGCGCTTCCGGCTTTTGCACAATTTATCTCGATAAAGACGAAGGGGCAAAAGGTACGATACGCGCTATCGGCGGAAAGTACCTTTCTGTCAAGAACGGCAAGCCAACGGGCTTCAACCCGTTCCAAATTGAACCGACAGAAAAAAACATCTTGTTCCTTGAAAAGTTGTGCAGAGCCATCATCACTTCAGATAAGGCACCTTTGACAACTGAAGACGAGAATCGTCTTAGCCATGCTGTACGCATAGTCATGAGGATGACCGACTTGAAGCTGCGCAGGCTTTCAACCGTACTTCAGAACATTACTGAAGGCGAACAGGATAAAGGAAATAGCCTTGCCAAGCGGCTTGCACGCTGGTGTGTGGATGATGGTGAAGGTCGACGCGGGCCATATTGGTGGGTACTGGACTGCCCCTGGGATTTGATCGACTTCAGCACCCATTCGAACTACGGAATCGATGGCACTGACTTCCTAGATAACGCAGAAGTACGCACACCGATTTCTATGTATCTGTTGCATCGTATGGACACAGTAATTGACGGCCGGCGCTTCATGTATTTGATGGATGAAGCTTGGAAGTGGATCGACGACGAAGCATTTGCTGATTTCGCAGGAAATAAGCAATTGACGATTCGTAAAGAAAATGGCTTAGGTGTCTTTTCTACACAGATGCCCAGTAGCTTACTCAAATCAAGGATTGCTTCGGCGCTCGTACAACAAGTGGCAACTGAAATTTATCTGCCGAATCCGAAGGCCGATTACCATGAGTATATCGACGGATTTAAAGTAACCGAGGCGGAGTTCCACATTATCAAAAGCCTAGGCGAAGAGAGTCGCATGTTCTTGGTGAAACAAGGTCAGCAATCGTTTGTTGCACGGTTGGATTTAAGTAACGTTAAAGACAGCGACGGCAATGTGGTTATCAGCTTTGATGACGAACTCGCTATTTTGTCAGGTAGCAGTGACAACAATGAACTTATGGATGAAGTTATTGCCGAAGTAGGGGAAAAACCATCCGATTGGTTGCCTGTATTCCACGAACGTCGAAAACTACGTGTAGCTTCCTCTAAATTGAAACCAATGTGAGGTCGTCATGAAAAAAACTCTATATAGCTTCGTATTATCCGGGCTTCTTGTAGGTTCCGCTCACGCTCAGATTCCCGTTACTGTTACTACTCAAGTAACCGACTCTCCTATGACCATCGCGGAATTTACGTCTAATGCGACGCGCTGGTCACAGCAAGTTGTTCAGATGAAAACTCAAATCGATCAGATGAAACAACAATATTCTTCGCTGACAGGTTCGCGCGGATTGGGGAGAATTTACGACAATCCGCAACTGCGCAACTACCTTCCAAATGACTGGCAAGGTGTATATGACGCTGTTAGAAATGGCGGATGGGACGGTTTGGACGGTCGTGCTTCAGGGATCTATGCAAGCAACAAAGTCTATGACTCCTGCAAAAGCTTTGCCCAGGACATACAGCGCAAGGCTTGTCAGGCACAAGCTGTAAAGCCTTCCCAGGATAAAGCATTTGCGCTGGATGCCTACGACCAAGCTAACGCCAGGGTGAGCCAGATTGACCAACTAATGGGTCAAATAGATCGGACACAGGACCCCAAGGCTATCGCCGAGTTACAAGGCCGGATCGCAGCCGAACAGGCGATGATCCAGAACGAACAAACCAAGCTCCAGATGTACCAAATGGTCGCTGATGCGGAAAACAAGATTCAACAACAGCGCCAGACGGAGTTAAATGCTCAGGCAAACGCACGTCGCGGCTGGGTACAGCCAAAAGTGAACTGATACGGCTCCGGCCAGAGGTCAAAATGAAGAAAATCTTTACTTTGGTGGTAATTGCTACGGCGCTCTCTGGCTGTGGCGATAGCGCCCCCGTACAGACTGTCGATTGGTACAAGGGCCATGAAGTCGAACGCAAAGAAATGATCGCTAAATGCGATGACAACCCAGGGCAAACAGCCATGGGGGCCAATTGCACCAACGCGAAACAGGCAGATAACGAAAAAGCCAATGCTCGCCGTGGCTGGCTCACTCCTACAATGCCCGGCTCGCCAAATAAAGGAGAGTGACTATGGCTGGCCCAGTAGTTTTCCAGTTCATCGGTGAGTTTCTTGAAACCGCTTTGAGCCCATTTATCGACGGCACAGTTTCCGAAGTAATATCAATTTTTCTACCTGTTTTCATTGGTATGGGAGCTATTCACCTAACGGTGATGGGATATGCCATCGGCTGGGGATACGTCGAACTCCCGTTCTCGAACTTCATGAAGACATGCACGAAGTACCTGATTATCGGGGGGCTAGCTCTAAGTGCTTCGACATACAGCAACTGGATTGTTGGCAGCATCCAGGGGCTCGAATCAGGATTTACCCAAGCCTTCGCCGCGACAAACTCATCAGGCCAGCAGCTGACAATTTATCAAACCGTTGACGAAGCACTTGGGAAAGGATGGGGGCTAGGAGCCGACTTGTGGGAACAAGCAGCGAATCGTGGAACTATGGAAGTGGGCATGGCCATTGGTGAATACTTCAATGCGCTAATTATCATTGCCGCAACATGCCTTCTAGGACTCCCGGCAGGAGCTATGATCATTGTTGCAAAAGCTGCACTGACATTGATGCTTGGTATTGGTCCTTTCTTCCTCGCGCTACTAATATGGCCAGCGACAGCGAAGTTTTTCGATAGCTGGTTTGGTCAGTGCATGACTTATGCAATACGAATTGCATTGATGGCCGCTGTGCTTGGCATGGCCTTCAAAGGTTTCGAAGGAGTCATAAACGCCGTAAACCTTGACTCAGAGCAGAATCCTTTGTTCACGTCATTAGTTCTGATCGCATTCACCTACGTCATGTTCATGCTTCTACAAGAGGCAAATGGGGTCGCTGGATCATTGGCCGGTGGAGCCAACTCAGCGGCGGTTACCTTACGAGGAATGGCTACAAGCGCCGCCGCTCCATTCCGTAAGGCCGCCAACACCATCAATGCCACCAGTACGCGCCGTGACATGCAATCAGGGATGATGACGACGGCAGGCCGTCTAAACCACTTAGTCGCTGGCAATACAATGTGGAACCCGGCATATCGACAGAATGTGATGCAGAACCTGGGCAAGAACTGGGGCAGAGCAAGCGGCGGTTCCGTCAAGCAGTAACAATAACCAAAAATCGCCGCCCTGTTTCGTATGGAACAGGGCGGTTTTTTTTGCTCAAACATAAGCCAATATGGGTTATTTTGGATATTCGCTGTGTATACTATGGTCTTTGTATAAGCAAATCCAAAGGAACCAAGATATGAAACGCGCTCTATGCATCTTACTGCTCGCGGCAGTGGTAGCCGGATGTGCATCTGCCCAGCCGCCTGTAGTCCCTTCGCTTGAGGGCAAGCCTCGCGTACCAATCAATAAGCAGAAGCCAACACCAGTCTTTGCGCCGCAAGCGGCATCTTCCAACCAGATTTTGGGTGAATAAATATGCTCAGTAAGGACAAGGGGCAACACGCCCCGAATCACCTGGACGCCAAGGCACCGTCTTTTTTTGGTGGAATAACCAAATCGGTAATTGAGACGGCCAACGATTGGGAGGCATCGCGCATTGAGAGCATCGAAAAATCCGAGCGCAGAGCGTGGATGGTTGCCGCTGGTTTTGGCGCGTGCCTGATTCTCTCTGTAGTCGCCCTGGCCCTACTCACGCCGCTGAAGGAAAACACCCCCTACGTCCTTCGGGTAGACAACACAACGGGTATCGCAGACATCGTGACAGCGATGGACGAAAAGGATGTCGGTTACAACGAAGTGATGGATAAGTTTTGGATGGCTCAATATGTTAGAGCCCGAGAAACTTACGATTGGTACTCGATCCAGAACGACTACAACATGGTTGGCCTTTTATCGTCACAAAGTGTAGGTGCCGAATACGCAGCTCTGTTTGAAGGCAAAGACGCTCTTGATAAGAAATACGGCTCCAGCGTCCGAGCTACGATAAAAATTATTAGCGTTACTCCAAATGGCCGAGGAACCGGCACTGTTAGATTTATCAAGACGACAAAGCGAGTTGATGACTCTGGCCCCGGTACAAGTATCAAGTACATCGCAACTGTTTCCTACGAGTACCGTAACCCCTCGCGCCTATACGAGTCGCAAAGACTGATCAACCCATTCGGCTGGCAAGCCCGAACCTACCGCGTAGATCCTGAACTTCCAGGGGGTGAAGGATGAAGCCTTTTGTACTCACACTGGCAATAATGAGCGCTCTTGCGACCGAATCCGTCTTAGCTTTGGACGTGCCGCGCGGCTCGAGTTATGACTCTCGCATTCAGTACGTGAACTTCAACGACGGCGACATTGTTTTGGTGCGAACGTCCGTTGCACTCGGTGCCCGCATCGTGTTCGCTCCCGGTGAACAGATTCAGGATATCGCCTCCGGCTTCAACCAAGGCTGGCAGTTCAAAGACAGTGACAATGTGCTGTATATCAAGCCAAAGTCTCTGAAGATAAACGAAGCAGAATTCGTGTTGCCAGAAGCTGGAAAATGGGACACGAACCTAATGGTCAAGACCAATCTACGCATGTACGACTTCGATGTTGTACTACTACCTACTGACGTCGAAAAGTCGGCAGTTAAGCAAAAGGGGGCAGCATACAGAGTCCAATTTATCTACCCGCAAGAAGTTGTGGCCAAGTCTAAAGCTAAAGCTGAAAAGCAGCTCATTGAAGAGAAAATGGCTGCCAAACCTGCACCAGTGAACTCGGCCTATACAATGCAGATTGGCGACAATTCCAGCGGCATCGCTCCTGCTGAAGCTTACGACGATGGCCGTTTCACCTATCTCCGCTTCCCCAACAATCGCGCGTTTCCGGCTGCATACCTCGTTGCTGAGGATAAAACCGAGAGCCTGATACCAAGCCATATCGACCCAGCAGTGCCCGACGTACTAGTAATTCACCGCGTCTCGCCTGAGTTCGCTTTGCGCCTGGGGGAAATGGTCGTCGGAGTTTACAACGAAGACTATGACGCTGAAGGAATCCCTCCAAAGGCTGGTACCACGGTCCCTGGAATGAAGCGAGTAATAAAATCTGCAGAGGTATCCAGATGAACCCTAATGATGAATTGCCCGAGCTGACAGCTCTAAGTGGTGAGCGTGGTATTCCTAGCGTGAACGAGCGAGCCCGTTCTACGAAGGCACGGGCGCTCGTATTTATCGTCTTACTGGTCTTCGTTGCCATCGCAGCCGGGGGCTTGCTATGGAGCGAAAAAAAGAAGGCTGAAAAGAATGCAGCTGCGGCTGCTGAAGAGGCAAAACGATCCCTGGTCAGCACAGTTCCGGCAAAAACCTTTACTGAGCCAGCCGCTAAAGAGGTCCCACTACTGCCAGGACCAGCAGCAGATCAAACCCAAACGCCGGAGCAGAAAAATACTCAACCCCCATTGCCCGGTGGTGATTCGGAACAGTCTCCAGGCGGAAAAACTGGGAATCACAAGGTCTACATTATCGACAAGTCCGCTTCTGACGTGATGATTACAACGGTAAAAACCCCTTCAACCGCGGCTCCAGCCCTAGGTGGCGGTGATCAACCTGGATCGGGGGAAGACGACCCTCGCGGCGGCATGGCCACAATGCTGGCCTCCACCAAAACAGCAACTCGGAAGGCGTCCTTTTTGCCAAACAGGAATTTCCTTTTGGCGAAAGGTGCATTTATTGACTGCGGACTACAAACACGCCTGGACTCGACAGTACCGGGCATGACTGCTTGCGTCGTCAGTCGTGATGTTTACAGCGACAACGGGAAAGTTCTGCTAATAGAGCGCGGCTCCACCGTTACGGGCGAGTATCAGTCAACGATGCGCCAGGGCATGGCCCGCATTTTTGTGCTCTGGAATCGGATTAAGACACCAAACGGTGTCGTGGTTCCTCTGGACTCTCCAGGGACGGATCAGTTAGGTGGGTCCGGCATACCGGGTTATGTAGATAACCATTTCTGGCAACGCTTTGGCGGAGCCCTGATGCTATCTCTTGTCGATGATGTCGCACGCGGTGTTACCACCAAAGGCGGAAACAGTGATGGTAATCAGTTCAATTTCAGTTCCACGGGTGATGCTACGCAAAACATGGCTGCCGAAGCCTTGCGCAACACGATAAATATTCCGCCGACACTTTACCGAAACCAAGGCGGGCAGGTTGGGATCTTTGTCGCGCGCGATCTGGACTTTTCGGGGGTTTACGATGTCTCACCTGAGTAAAATTCCTAACGGGAGAGAAGCCGTCGATTACCTGGACTCGGGTATACAGCGGTCAGCTTCCGTCGATTATCTAATGGAGCCGATCAAACGCTTCATGGATGAACCGGAGATTACGGAAGTCTGTATCAACAGACCGGGCGAAGTATGGTGTGAACGGCAAAGCGTATGGGAATACCATAAAGTCGAAGAGTTGACCTTTGACCATTGCAATGGATTCGCTACTGCGGTGGCGAAATTTGCAAAACGAGAAATATCTGACAGCAAACCAATCATGTCAGCCGTTCTACCGGGCAAAGAGCGCATCCAGTTTGTCATGCCCCCTGCGGTAGAACACGGCACTATATCTACCACAATCCGAAAGCCGGACTTTGGTCGACGTACTCTAGAGGATTACGAAAAACAGGGGTTCTTCAAACATATTCGACCAATTGGCAAGGGCTTATCTCCTAATGACCAACTGCTTCTTGAACTCAAGAACAGCGGAAAAATAATGGAGTTTTTACGGCTCGCGGTAGAAATGGAAAAAGTAATTGTTGTTGCCGGTGAAACCGGATCGGGGAAAACATCGCTTATGAAAGCGATGTTGGATGCAATAAATCCTCAACAACGCATTATCACCATCGAAGATGTGCCAGAGCTTTTTCTTCCGAACCACCCAAACCATGTACACCTGTTTTATCCCAGTGAAGCAAGCGAGGAAGGCGGTTCTATTGTAACTGCTGCGTCTCTGCTTAAAAGCTGCTTACGGATGAAGCCAACTCGAATTCTGCTTGCAGAGTTACGTGGTGCTGAAACGTATGATTTCGTCAACGTTTGCGCATCAGGTCATGGTGGAAGTATCACAAGCCTCCACGCTGGAAGCTGTGAAATGGCGCTCGAACGTATGGCGTTGATGATATTGCAGAACCGCCAGGGTCGAAGCCTACCTTATGACGTAATACGGAGGTTGCTGCTACAGGTCGTAGACGTTGTAGTCCATGTACACAATGACGTCACGCATCCCGATATAGGCCGCCATATCACAGAAGTCTGGTATGAGCCGGAACAGAAGCGAGCAGCTTGAAATGAGTCGGCCATCTACGATGGTGACGGCTAGATCTGCTCGAGCCAAAAAGTTTGTCACCATTCCGGTGCTGCTGCGCGCCCTGCGGGCTTGCCCAAAGAGGCGCTGCCTCTCTGGACTCTCGGCACCTCGCCGTGTGGCAGGGATGCAGGGGGTAAAGCTCTCCCTGCATCCCGGCCGAAGGGTAGGGGCACTCCAGCTGCATCAAGGGTTCGCTGCGCCGGTATCCTCACCCGTTCGGTGCTCGGCCGCTGCGCGTCCTGTGCTCCGCATGCGGCTTGCGGTACCGCCCTTGACGCCGCTTCCGGCCGGAGTGGTGACAACCTGGCGTCCTGCAGCAGCTGGCCATGTCGCCAAATCGAAGCCCTGGGCAACCTGGGCAAACGGCTGGTGACAGATCCAGGCGCCGGCACCGGCCGCGGTGTCGCCACTTCCCTCCCCTCCCCTGCATATTTTTTCACTACATCCCGTTCCTTTAGGAGCATTTAAAAATGGACAAACCCAACTGGGTGAAGTGGGTCTTCGGACTCATCGTTTTAATGGTGGCATCTGCTGCCATTGTCTGGTTATCGGGATTCCTATTCTTCGTGTTGAGTAAGGCCAACCCATTTGGAAAAACCGACTTCTCTACATGGTGGACGTATTGGGATTATTACAAGACAAATGCGGATGTTGTGAAACGTCTAAAAATTTCACTGATCATCGCGACGGTAGTTTGCTACGGCCTACCATTGTTTGGACTGATTGCAGCTCTACGAGAGGAACGGTCTTTACATGGTGATGCTCGATTCGCCACGGCTAGCGAAGTCGAGAAGGCCGGATTGTTCGGCAGCACTGGAATCATCGTTGGAAAACTGAGGAAGCGCTTCCTGATGTTCGCCGGCATGCAATTCGTGCTATTGGCTGCTCCGACGCGCTCTGGCAAAGGTGTAAGTACCGTTATTCCGAATCTTTTAAACTGGAATGAATCGGTTGTCGCGACTGACATCAAACTTGAAAACTTTCTCATAACATCGAAATATCGCAGTTCGCATAATCATGAAGTCTATCTTTTCAACCCGTTTGCAGTCACTGCCGATGCTGCTGGAAATCCTCTTCAAGGTAAGTCGCATCGCTACAACCCTTTGGGTTACATCAGCGATGACACACGATTGCGAATAACTGACATCCTGGCAATTGGATACTCTCTTTATCCAGGTGAAGGTCGGGATGCATTCTTTGATGATGCAGCACGAAATCTATTCCTTGGACTCTGCTTGTATCTATGTGAAACACCAACACTTCCCCGGACTATTGGCGAGCTTCTTCGCCAGTCATCCGGTAAAGGTCGACCTGTAAAAGAGCATATCCAAGGCTTTATCACTGAACGTAACTATCGCGAATACGCGAACATCATGCTGAACGATGTCGGTGATAACCGCGAAGAAGTAGTAGCTGCGGTGATGGCAATCCGTAAATGTGAACAGCAAGAAGCAGAGTCACTTTGCGATGAGGCACCTATCGCTATCGCCGAGAACGTCTCTGCCCTGGACGCAGCGGAGATAGACTTACTTCTAAAGGCTACAGGCTGCGAGTTTGAACTTGACCGATTTCTAACACCGATAGAAGTGTGGGACGGCATCGGATTACCCCCGCTTACGGCCGAATGCGTTGATGCCTTAAACCGTTTCACAAGCACCTCGGACAATACTATGTCCAGCATCATGGCGACGTTCAACGTTCCGCTTACATTATGGGCCAGCCCGGTTATTGATGCTGCTACCAGCGCGAACGACTTCGATCTTCGCAATGTCCGTAAAAAACTTATGTCGATTTACTTGGGAATTCCTGCTAACAAACTTGCGGAAGCCAAAGTAATTTTAAACTTGTTCTATACCCAACTTGTGAATCTGAACACCGATCAGCTACTACACGCGACTCCAGAACTGAAATTCACGTGTCTGATGCTAGATGATGAATTTACCGCTCCAGGTCGGATTGGCATCATTGATAAGTCAAACTCTTATATGGCGGGCTATGGCCTTCGCCTTCTGACTATCATCCAGTCACCCGGACAGCTCGAGGCAGAGCCACCGAGAGGCTACGGTAAAGAGTCTGCACGCACCTTTGTAACAAACCACGCACTGCAAATTCTCTTCACGCCACGCGACCAGCGCGACGCAAACGAATACTCCGAAATGCTCGGCTACTCCACCGCGCATTCGAGAGGCAAAAACTACGGGCGCGGAGCTACAAGTCACTCAGAGCAAGTTGGCCCAGGCTCTGGACAGAAACGAGCGCTAATGCTTCCTCAAGAGCTGAAGGCAATGCCGCAAAACCGTCAGGTTATCGGTATGGAAAACATGAAACCGATCATGTGCGAAAAGATTTTCTATTACGCCGAACACATATTTATGAATCGGCTTAAATCGGTTTCTCCAACCCTCGCCGCCTTGGGTAAAAAACTACCGAGCAAGGATTTCCTTGAGGCTGTATGGGGAAGCGGTGAATTGGCCTCTAGTATCCCAGCCCTAGACCTAGACTTGCATGAGGCGATTGTTCAAGACCGAGTACGAGAGACAACAGTAGAGGATATTCAGCAAGGCATTGATTTAAGGAAAATCGCGGTCGATTTGTCAAAAATCACTGTAACCACGCAAGTAGATGGGCTCGCAGAAGAACAGATTGAGGACTTCGTGAATGACTTCTTTGATGCCCTAGGCGCGACCAGAGCCGAGGGTAGCGAGGAAGCGGACGAAGAGTCATTCGACTTCAATGGGGACTTCAATGGGGACGGTTCGAGTGAACCAATTACAGATGCTGAATTGGCGGCTCTGGATGCTGAGATAGCAAACGAGGATTCTGAGCCCGAAACATCCGAGGCGATGGTTAATGCTGGGTCCGGCCCTACCCCTATTTTGAAAACGAGTAAGACCCCAGCTGTTGAAATTGAGTCGATACCTCTCCCCTTTGAAAAACAACCGGAACCGGAATCTGCGCTTCCAGCAGTTCGTCATGACGAACTGCTGGAAGAGGAAATTAGCGATGAAGAATTGGCGGCGCTGATTGAAGCTGACGACCATTACTACCCTGAAGACTTCGATGAGTTCGCCTTCGCTCCAGAAGACTCAGAAGGCGTTGAGCAGTACGAAGCCCTGCGTGAATTCGAGGCCGAATTTGAAAGAAGCACGATAAAAAACAATGAGTTAAAAGTTCTTGACTTGAGCATTCTTGATGAAAAGGAATGACAAAAAAGACGATTATTAAGAGCCCAAAACGACACAAATAGAATCCCAAAATGGACGTTTTGGGATTCACATACCAATAAATATAAGATCCACGCAACGCATTTCAAAATCACATCGTTGACATCCGTTCAAACCAAAACCAATAATATTGGAAACCAAGGTTTGATATTTTGCGCCTAGTGAATCCTCACTACGGCGCATTGCGGGCACTGCCCATTACTACGGAGAACCTTCGATGTCTCAAGAACAAGCTATTGCCCCCTCCCCTTCATCTTCCGCCCAGGCCAAAACGCAGAGTATCCGCGGATACCGAATGGACTCGGGCAACATTCCTCAAGAAATCCGCACGAACGTCGCGGCCGTTCTCAGTCCAGAAGCTGACGTTTTCCCTGCCAAGGAAAACGGTAGCTACAAGGGCCCGGTTATCCACGCAGATAGCAACTACATAGTCCAGGCAGTGGGCAAGTCGAACCAAACGGCCGTGATCCATCAACGCGGCGATGTCGAAATGATGGGGGCATCACTCAAGGGTCGGGATGCCAACAATGATCTGGTGGGCCGAAACCTACAGGTTCACTACCGAGGTGATCAGGCCAAGGTCTACCCATGGGACGCACAGAAGGAAGCAGTCCAGCGTGCCGACCGCACAACTGAACACCGAGTTGTACCTGAGCGTAATTCCAGCGCCGTAATCGCCGGTCAAGTGCTGAACGAGGCCGAGAAATACGCAACCGAGAACATCAAGAACGCCAAGCAACGCGAAGCCTTCTTGAAGCACCTGAGCAACGTCACCCAGCAGTTCCAACCCCAGCCCCTTCTCAAAGCTCAAGAGCCACCTAGCAGAAGCTCAAGTCGCAACGAAGTGAGCAAAGCTGCGCACCAACCTCCACGGCAGCAAGCCGCCCAAGACATCGAACGCTAAGAGAAGGTCCCGATATGGCTGACAATATTAAGCATTACGAACAAGAAGACGCCGCACTGGCGGCTGATGCTCTTGAACAATCCGGCCCTGCTTACGGCGTGACAATGATCGACGGCAGACCGGCTACATCGGTTCGTTTCGAGCGCAATGAAAAAAACGGTGATGCTGCTTACACCGTGTCTTTCCATATGGCGAACAAGCAGGTGGCTCGCTACAAAGATCTCGATGCGGAGAGTCTGAGCGAGGCGGTAGGAAAGAAGAACGCCAAGGCCATTATGGAGAACGAGGCTGACCGGGGTTCGCTGAAGGGAGAAGAACTCCAATATGACAACGGTCTATCACCCGAGGAAAAGGCCAGACGCCTTGCTTTAGCCCAAACCCAAGCCGCAGATGCCGCAGATCATGAACCGGACAGCCCTGATGAAGTGAACAAAATCGAATGGGTCCCCGAGCATGAACAGGTAAACGTCTCCGAACCTCTGGAACGAGTCAACATCGCTGAAGCCCTGGTCATCGCCGCGCGCCTACGCCAGCGCGACCGCGAAGCGCTGGAAGCAACTCAGACAGACCTCGGCCATCAGGCCGAAGGTAAGCGCATTAAGGTCGAAAACCTGTCAGAGAAGGCAGTGGAACAAGACAACGGCAACCGACTTGCCGAGCGCACGGATCAAACAACGGACTATCAGTCGCAGATCGATACTGAACGCGAGAAAAACCGTCAGATCCAGCTCATGGAGTCACTGCATCACCAGTTCCGAGTGTCTGGCCCCCGTTTCCATTTCAAGGATCAGCCTAGCCGCATCGCATTCAAGGATAAAGGTTCAAAGATGGTGAGCGCCTCGAATGACGAGCGTGTCGCCAAGGCAATGGCAACCATGGCAGACGCCAAGGGCTGGAAAACCATCACGGTAGCAGGGCATCCAGACTTCCAACGGGAGGTTTGGATGGAAGCCAGCCTACGCGGGATTGAGGTCAGGGGATTCAGGCCACAGCAGCAGGACTTGGAAGCCCTAGAAGCTCGCCGTGACCACCAGATGAGAAACAGCGTTGAACACAACCCAGAACGGGACAGGCAGAAGGCTTATAGCGCACCTGAATCTGTCCGCACAGCAGCGGCTCAAGAGCAAAACACTAAGCCGCTAAGCAAGGCCCCCTCTCCCATAACTCCAGAGCAGGAGCAAACAAAGCCCGATCTAGCTGATGCCCCCACCCTGCGTAGTCATAGCGGCCTTCTGTTGAACCATGGCGAAGCCAACTACAACCACGACCCGGAAGAAAGCAAAAGCTACTTCGTAACGCTGGCTGACAAGGACGGAAAAGAGGAAACCGTTTGGGGAGTCGATTTGAAACGCGCCATGGCTGAAAGCCGTGCAAAACCCGGCGAAGGCATTCAGCTCGACTTCAAGGGAAAACAACCAGTAACAGTAACGGCAAATATTCGCGACGACCAAGGAAAGGTCATCGGGAAGGAGCCAATAGAAACCGAGCGTAATAGCTGGGTCGTAAAGTCCAACAGAGCCAAAGTGGTCGAAGCTATCGCAGAAAAAGTGATTGATTCCAAATTCAAAGATCCAGATCAGCGCGCAGCAGCTCGAGAAGCTGTCAGCAAACGCTTGCAGTCCCTAGACAAACAAGGGGCAGTCCCTCCGGTACCCATTTACGACAAAACCGCCGCGAGAAGAGGGCAAGAGCAGGAACAAGCCCGGCCGCAGGTTGAACGTCATGCCGAGCGTACTCGTTGATCACCGGAGACTTGAAAATGGCACGCGACTACAGCAAAGAAGGCTTTTTAAACAATTCCCGTCCACTCAAGCCCGAGGGGCACCAAATACTCGTCATCATGAATGGCTCAAGACTTGTCGACACCGTAAAGGACGGCGAATGGGTTTCAAAGCGGATTGGCGCTCGCAATGACATGCCGGGAGGAATCTACGATCTAACCGGCGCTCAGAAACCAGACAAAACGGCCGCGCTGAAGACGTATCAAGGCAATGTGATGCATGTCGACAACTCGAAAAACGCTATCTATTTGCTTGATGACAGTGCCAAAAAGCCAATTTTGGTCAAACACGACCTTTCGATTTTCAAGACCAAGCAGCCGGTCGTCGGTAGCTTGGTCAAGATCGAATATACCCGTGGGCAAGCAAAAGTCGCAGACCAGGAGCGCGGGCTAGAACGGTGACAACAAGCTTGACGCTGAATCTGTCTTGTATTCGTAATTAATCCTTATATATCAATTAGTTACAATCATTGAAAATGCTTACTGGTGACACCTAATCCGGACAGTCTGGATTAGGTTGTCACCATCCCCTCTCGGTCGTTCGACCACAAAGACCCCATCAGGAATTTCCCCTTTGGCGACACCGCGGCCGGTGCCGGCGCTTGGATCTGTCACCAGCCGT
>NZ_JAVAJH010000014.1:0-23696 GCF_030718165.1 Pseudomonas sp. LPH60 | reverse complement strand
CCCTGCTGCTGACCCCAGCTTCCCTCGGCGCCGGTACCGCGGGCAGTGCCTACAGCGCGACCCTGAGTGTCTCCGGCGGCACGGCGCCCTACAGCTACAGCATCAGCAGCGGCAGCCTGCCGGCGGGCCTGAGCCTGAACACCGCCAGCGGCTTGATCAGCGGTACGCCCAGCACCAGCGGCACTGCCAACCTGACCATCACCGCCACCGATGCCAACGGCGCTACCGGCTCCCAGGCCTACTCAATCACCATCGCCGCGGTGGCAATCAGCGTGCCCGCCTCCAGCCAGATCCTCGCTGCGGGCCAGTCAGCCACCGTCGACCTGACCCAAGGCGCTACCGGCGGTCCATTCACCCAGGCCATCCTGGGCTCGGTCACCCCGGCCTCGGCCGGCCAGGCGAGGATGATGGGCCCGTTCTCGATGCGCTTCGTACCGTCGGCCGCTTTCGCCGGCACCGCGATCGTCAGCTTCAGCCTGCAAAACGGCAGCGGCTCCAGTGCCTCGAGCACCGTCACCTTCACCATCCAGGAACGTTCGGACCCCACCAAGGACGCCGAAGTGATTGGCCTGCTCAACGCCCAGACCCGGGCCGCGGAACGCTTTGCCAGCACCCAGATGGACAACTTCAACCGGCGGCTGGAGCAACTGCACCAGATCAGTTGCGACCGCAATTCGTTCAACGCCAGCCTGCGCAAGGAAGGCCGCGAGGTGCCGCTGGGCGAGATCGCCAAGGCCGTCCAGGACCAACTGGGGGCCTCGGCCAACCAGACCGAGCAGGAAAAACGTGAAGCCGCTGCCGCCCTCAAAGACAATTGCCAACAGGATGCCCTGGCGTTCTGGAGCGACGGCTTCGTCAACGTCGGCTCGACCCACGCACGGGGCGCCCGGGACAACAGCTTTACCACCCTGGGCCTGAGCGCCGGGGTCGACTATCGCCTGTCGCCCACGGCCATTGCCGGGATCGGCTTCGGCTACGGCAACGACCGTAGTGACATCGGCAAGAACCACACCCGCAGCGACGCGGACGCCATTGGCATTGCCACCTACCTGAGCCTGAACCTGGCCCCGCAGGTGTATGTCGACGGCCTGCTGGGCTACAACCGCATCAGCTTCGACTCACGCCGCTACATCACCGGCAGTGCCGATGACTATGCCCGTGGCTCGCGGGATGCCGACCAGTTGTTCGCCTCCCTGACCGCCAGCTACGAGTACCGCCAGGGTCCGCTGTCGCTGACCCCTTACAGCCGCCTGAATGCCAGCACCACCCGCCTGGACGCCTACCGTGAAAGTGGCGGCGGCATTTATGGCCTGTCCTACGACGAGCAGCGCCAGCAGAACTTCACCTCCTACCTCGGCGTGCGCTCGGGCTACGACCTGATGACCCCTGTCGGTGTGGTCACGCCCAAGGTCGGCCTGGCCTGGGGCCACAACTTCAGTAACAGCAGTGACTACAAGATGCGCTACACCGACCAGGGCGACGAAGGCACCCTGTACCGGCTCAAACCCGATGCCCTGGACAGCGATTTCGCCAGCCTGGACATGGGCGTGGACTTCAACCTGGGACGCGCCTGGCAACTGGGCGTCTCGTACAAGACCGCCCTGGGCTCGGACGAACGCAACGACACCTTCCGCCTGGGTCTCAACGGTAAGTTCTGAACGACACGTTCTGAACCCTGGCCACAGATTAGTGGCCCAGGGCTGAACCCCACAGATGGAAATGGCTCCCCTTGAGCCACGGCAACAAAACAACACCCCGCCAGAGTCCGACTCTGGCGGGGTGTTGTGTTTTAACAGCGCCGACAAGCGCTCGATCCAGCAGCAGCCCTCAGGCCGTTGGCAGTTGCCCGGCCTCGATTTCCTGGGTCGTGCGTTCCACCGCGCGCCGGGTCTTGTCGATCAACTCATCGATATCACCGCGGGTGGCCACCAGGGCCGGGGCCATGATCATGCGCCCGAAGGTCGAGCGAATGATCACGCCTTCTTCGAAGCCCAGGGTGCGACAGCGCCAGGCGATGTCGTTCTCGTTGGCAAAGCGTTTGCGCGTGGCCTTGTCCTCGGCGAACTGCAGGGCCGCCACCAGCCCGGTGCCCTGGATCTCGCCGATCAGCGGATGCTTGCCGAACACTTCGCGCAGGCATTGCTGCAGGTAGGGACCGGTGTCGTTCTTGACCTGGCTCACCACGCCTTCATCGCGCAGGGCCTTGAGGTTAGCGATGGCCACGGCGGCCGCCACCGGGTGCCCGGAATAGGTCAAACCGTGGGCGAACACCCCGCCCTGCTCCACCAGCACCTGGGCGATGCGCTTGCTCAGTACCAGGCCGCCCATGGGGATGTAGCCCGAGGTCAGGCCCTTGGCGATGGACAGGGTATCGGGCTCGAAACCGAAGTGCTGGTGGGCGAACCATTCCCCGGTACGGCCGAAACCGCCGATCACTTCGTCGGCACACAGCAGCACGTCGTACTGGCGACAGATGCGCTGGATCTCCGGCCAGTAGCTGTCCGGCGGGAAGATCATGCCGCCCGCGCCCTGGAACGGCTCGGCGATGAAACCGGCGACGTTCTCGGCCCCCAGTTCGAGGATCTTTTCTTCCAGCTGACGGGCGCAGCGCAGACCGAACTCGGCGGGCGTCAGGTTGCCTTCGTGGGCGAACCAGTAAGGCTCGTCGATATGCGCCACGTCCGGGATCAACCCGCCCATGTCGTGCATGAACTTCATCCCGCCCAGGGCGGTGGCCGCCAGGGTCGAGCCGTGATAGCCGTTCCAGCGGCCGATCATCACCTTCTTCTGCGGCTGGCCGAGGATCTGCCAGTAGCGACGCACGCTGCGGATCAGCACCTCGTTGGCCTCGGAGCCGGAGTTGGTGTAGATGGCGTGGCTGTAGTGCCCCGGCAACAGGCTGAACAGCAACTCCGACAGCTCCACCACCGCCGGGTGGGTGGTGTGGAAGAACATGTTGTAGTACGGCAGCTGTTCCAGCTGGGCGCTGGCGGCGGCCGCCAGGTCCTTGCGGCCGTAGCCCAGGTTGGTGCACCACAGGCCGGACATGCCGTCCAGGTAGCGCTTGCCGTCGTTGTCCCACAGGTGCAGGCCCTGGCCCCGGACGATGACCCGCGGGCCTTCGGCATTCAGCGCCTTCTGGTCGAGAAAGGCATGGATATGGTGCGCGGCGTCGGCGGCCTGGTAGTCCTGGGTGCTGCGTTGCGGGGCGTTGTCTGGCTGAGGGTTGGAAGCGCTCATGGTCATTCTCCTGCACGGCAAGTGGGTTCAAGGGAAGAGGTTGCAGCGGGCCCCGGTTCGAGGGGCAACAGCGGCTCGGGAACAAACAGTGGCTTGCGCATCACCAGCTTGATCCAGAGCACGGCAATCACCGAGATCACCCCGAGCACCACCCCGGCGCTGCCGAAGATCCGCGCGGTCATCTGCGGCGACGGTGAGACGTGATAGATCGCAAACAGCATGCCGACGATGCCCAGCACCTGGGGCCAGGGGTAGAAGGGTGAACGGAACGGCCGTGGCGCCTCGGGGTAGCGACGTCGCAGGGCGATCACGTCGATGTGCACGATGATGTAGGCCAAGAGCCAGGCCAGGGCCGCGGCCAACAGCAGCAGGCTGATGGAATCCGGGTCCTGGCCCAGCAGCAGGATCGGCAGGCCCGTGAGGGCGGCAATGAACAACACCGCCACCCAGGGCGTACGGGTGCGCGGACTCAGGCGCTTGAACTGGGGAAAGGCCTGGCCGTTCTGAGCCATGCCGTAGAGCATGCGCGGCAGCGCCGCCAGGGACGAATTGACCGTGCTGCAGGTCGCGGTGATCACCGCGCCCACCAGGAACAGTTTGCCGGCCTCACCGAACACCGAGGTGGCGAAGAGGAAATGCGGCAGCGGGTTGCTCGCCAGTTGCTCCCGGGGAATGCACAGCAGTGCGCCGAGGCAATACAGAGTGATCACCAGGAAAATGATGCTCAGGCCAATGATCATCGAGCGCGGGATATTGCGTTCCGGGTTGCGGGTTTCTTCCACCAGCGGGCAGACGAACTCGGCACCGACAAAGCCCCAGATGGCCATAGCGGCCAGCGCCAGCGCCCCTACTTCCATCGGGTTCCAGCCCTGATCCAGCGGCAGTTGCAGATCCGCCTGCGCGCTGCCGATGGCGCCCAGGCCCAGGGTCAGCAGAATCACCACCATCACCACCGCCAGGACCGTCTGCAGCTTGGCGAAGACGTCAATGCCCAGCAGATTGAGCAAGGTGAAGGTGCCCAGCACGCCATAGGCCATCAGCATCGGCGGCAGCGCACCGGGGTAGACCTTGCCGATGATCAGGTCCAGGAGCAGCAGTTCGGCGGACAGGGCGAACATCGCCACCACCATGTAGCCGGAGAAGGTGGCGAGGATCGCCGGGAAGTGCCCGATGGCCACTTCGGTGTAGCTGCTCAAGCTGCCGGCCCGAGGCACCATCAGCGCCAGTTCGGAAAAGGACAGCGCGTAGGTCAGGGCCATCAGATAGGCCAGCAGCAGGGGCATGAAGAAGCCCAGCCCGGCCATTCCCGCCCCTTGCAGCATCAGCACCATCACTCCCTGGGACACCACCAGGCCGACGGCTACCGAGACCAGCGAACCCAGGCCCAGGACCCGGCGCAAACCGCCGCGTTGCAGGGGGCTTGCAGCCCCGATGGAGACACTTGCAGTCATGGCACACACTCCGCTTTTTATTGTTGTGGGCCTGCCGCCGAAGCGGCAGGTAAAGACGCGCTCTGACGGCGCGGCACTGGACCTGGCGAGCAGGTCGCAAGGCATGGCTCAGCGCAACTGGAACCAGGTGGTTTTCAGTTGGGTGTACTTGTCGAAAGCGTGCAGCGACAGGTCGCGACCAAACCCCGATTGCCGACCGCCGCCAAAGGGCACGGTGACGTCCAGGGCGTCCACGGTGTTCACCGACACCGTGCCGGCCCGCAGCTGCCGGGCCACCCGGTGGGCACGGTTGAGGTCATCGCTCCACAGCGATGCCGCCAGGCCATAGACGCTGTCGTTGGCCAGCGCTACAGCTTGTTCCTCGTGTTCAAAGGCGGTCACCGCCAGCACTGGGCCAAACAGTTCTTCGCGAAACAGGGTCATCTGCCGATCCACGCCCGTGAAAATGGTCGGTTCGATGTAGTTGTCGCTGCCATCGATGATCAGTTGCCGGCCGCCGCACGCCAGCTCGGCGCCCTGCTCCCGGGCGCCCTTGATATAGCCCATGACGCTGGCGGTCTGGCGGGCATCGACCATGGCCCCGGCACGGCTGGCCGGGTCCAGGGGATTGCCCGGCCGCCAGTCCCGAGCCTTGGCTTGCAGGCGCTCGACGAACTGGTCATGAATGCTGCGTTCCACCAGCAGCCGCGAGTTGGCCGAACACACCTCGCCCTGGTTGAAGAAGATGCCAAAGGCGGCCTTCTCGGCGGCCAGGTCCAGGTCCTGGCAGTCGGCGAACACCAGGTTCGGGCTCTTGCCGCCACATTCCAGCCAGACCTGCTTGAGGTTGGATTGGGCCGAGTACTGCATGAAATACTTGCCCACTTCGGTGGAGCCGGTGAACACCAGGCAATCCACATCCGGGTGCAGGCCCAGGGCGCGACCGGCCTCGACGCCCAGGCCCGGCACCACGTTGAGCACCCCTTCCGGCAACCCGGCCTCCAGGGCCAGTTCGCCCAGGCGCAGGGCCGAGAACGGCGACTGCTCGGCGGGCTTGAGCACCACCGAGTTGCCCACCGCCAGGGCCGGCGCCAGCTTCCAGGCCGCCATGTCCAGGGGGAAGTTCCAGGGCACCACGGCGCCGATCACCCCCAGGGCTTCGCGGCTGATGCTGGCGTGGCTGGTGCGGGCGCCGGGGGCCACCTGATCGTAAAGCTTGTCGACGCTTTCGGCGTACCAGGCGAAGACGTTGGCGGCACCAGGCACGTCAATGTTCCAGGCATCCATCACCGGCTTGCCCATGTTCAGGGATTCCAGCAGGGCCAGCTCCTCGCGGTGGGCGAGCATCAGCTCGGCCAGACGCAGCAGTACCTTCTTGCGTTCCATCGGGGCCATGCGCGCCCAGGGCCCCTGGTCGAAGGCCCGGCGCGCGGCGGCCACCGCCAGGTCCACTTCGGCGGCGCCACAGGCGCTGACCCGGGCCAAGCGTTGATTGGTGGCGGGGTTGATGGCATCGAACGTGGCGCCGGACTGGGCGGACAACCGTTGGCCGCCGATCAGCGCCTGGTCAATGAATGTTTGCCGGGCAGCTCGCTGCTGCCAGTAACCGAGATCGAACACGCTGCACTCCCTCGTCGACCGTGGTAACGGCCTGGTTGTTAGGTAGGTAGGGAGGATGGTGCGTCACCGCGAGCGAGAGGAAAAATACTAAAAATATGCTCCGGCACCATGAAAAAGCTCGGTAGCCAAGGCCCTGGGCCGGGCCGCACAAACGCCAACGCCCAGGCCATCCGGAAGATGGCCTGGGGCGTGAAACAAGACTCGTCAAGCGCTGGGCAAGGTCAGGTCGGACGCTCCAGCCAATCCCCCAGGCGCCGCAGCATGGCGTCGCAGGCGTGCAACTGCTCAAGGCTGATGAACTCGTCCGGCTTGTGCCCCTGGTCCATGCTGCCCGGGCCACAGACCACCGTGGGGATACCGGCCTGATGAAACAGCCCGCCCTCGGTGCCGAACGCCACAGTGCCGAACGCCCGCGAACCACTGAGCAACGCCAGCAGTTCGGCGGCTTCGCTGTCGGCGGCGGTGGCCAGCCCGGGGTAGGCGCTCAAGGGTTGCAGGGCGATCCCGGTGTCGGCCTGTACCGCCTGCATCTGCGGCAGCAATTGATCCTGGGCATAACGCTGCAGTTCATCCACCACGGCCTGGGCATCGAACTCCGGCAGGGTACGCACCTCGAAATCGAACTCGCAGTCCGCCGGTACGATGTTCAGCGCCCGGCCGCCCTTGATGGTGCCGGTCTGCACCGTGGAAAACGGCGGATCGAAGCGCGGGTCGTGGTGTTCGGGACGGGCCAGTCGGCCGCCGATCTCCCCCAGCTTGCCGATCAGCCGCGCCGCGTACTCGATGGCATTGACCCCATATGGCGCATAGGCCGAATGACAGGCCGCGCCACGCACCTGGCAACGCATGGCCAGCTTGCCCTTGTGGCCCAGCACCGGGCGCAGTTCGGTGGGCTCGCCGATCAGGCACAGCAACGGCTTGTGCCGGCGCTGCTGCAATCGTTCGAGCATCGGCCGCACGCCCAGGCAGCCCACCTCCTCGTCATAGGAAAAGGCCAGGTGGATCGGTATGCGCAGCTCTCGCCGGACCAAGCCCGGCACCGCCGCCAGCACCGAGGCGATAAAGCCCTTCATGTCGGCGGTGCCACGGCCGTACAGGCGCCCTTCCCGCTCGCTCAAGACAAACGGCTCGACGCTCCAGGCCTGGCCATCCACCGGCACCACGTCGGTGTGCCCGGACAGCACCACACCGCTGCGATCGCTGGGACCGATGCTGGCAAACAGATTGGCCTTGGTGCGCTGCGGGTTGTAGATCAGTTCGCTGTCCACCCCGTGGCCCGCCAGGTAGTCGCGGATAAAACCGATCAGCTCCAGGTTGGAGTCGCGGCTGACCGTGGCAAAACCCACCAACCGCGCCAGCAGCTCGCGGCTCGAATGCTCACTCATTGCCCGGCACTCCGTAGCTGGGCGCCGCCGTGGGGTCCAGGGCCCGGGTCAGGTAGTCCTGCATCTGCGGCCGATAGGCCTGCCAGAGGCCGGCCAACTGGCCGATGGGGTCTTCATCGGCCCAGTCCACCCGCAAGTCGACGATGGGCCAGGTCAGGTCGTCCACCACGCTCAGCGCCGCCGAATGCACCGGCCCCGCCTCGCCCCCGGCAGCCATCGCCGCGTGCATGGCCGCCAGCAGGCGCTCGACGAGAATCCCCGGCGTCTGTTCGAACGCCTCGACCATGGCCTCGATCACGCCTGTGCCCGCCAGCAGGTTGCCGGCGGCCACGCATTGTTCGCCGGCCAGCGCGTTGTGCAGGCCCAGGGCTTGCTGGCCACTGAACAGCGCTGTGCGCCCCTGGCCGTCGATCACCGTCACCTGGCGGTACTGGCTCCAGCCGTTGCTGCCCAGGGCCTTGTCCAGGGCCGTGCCGGGATCGAGCTTGTGGTTCTCCAGCAGATCGAGAATCTGCGGCCCCAGGGCCGGCAGGGTCACGTTCTGGGTGGCCACCGCCCCCACTCCCGCTCGCACCCAGGGGCAACGAGCACCGACGGCGATGCTCGACGAACTGATGGCGATGCCCAACTGGCCGGTTTCGGCACAGCGGCCAACGATGGAAAAAGTCATGGCAACTCCTTGGCCCACTGGGCCTGCATGGACGCTCGACTCGGCGCCGCTGGAAACAACCGCACAGGGGTCACTCGGGAATGACCGCGATCACGTCGATTTCCATCAGCCACTGCGGCTGGCCGAGGGCCGAGACCACCAGGCCAGTGGAAATCGGGAATACGCCCTTGAGCCACTTGCCCACCTCCTGATAGACCGGCTCGCGGTAACGCGGGTCGGTGAGGTAGGTAGTGGTCTTGACGATATGGGACAGGTCGCTGCCGGCTTCTTCCAGCAGTTGCTTGACGTTTTTCATCGCCTGTTCGGCCTGGGCTCGCGGGTCGCCGAGGCCCACCAGCCGACCGTCGAAATCAGTGCCGACCTGACCGCGCACGTACACCGTGTTGCCAGCACGCACCGCCTGGCACAGGTCATTGTCCAGGGACTGGTTGGGATAGGTGTCCTTGGTGTTGAACATGCGAATACGGGTATGAGTAGGCATCAGTGGGCTCCCACGCTGTCGAGGTTGCGGATCGGTGTCTCTGGTTGCGCTGAAGTCTGCGTCGAGGACTGCCGGGCTTGGCTGTAGGCCAGGTATTTGCGCTGGGTCGCGATGTGATCGGCGACGTGCTTGGCGTCGTGCCAGACGCCCCAGATAAAGGAGGAACCCCGACGCGACAGCCAGGGCAGGCCGAGGAAATAGACCCCGGGTTCGCGGGACACACCGCGCTGGTGCAGGGGCTTGCCCTGTTCGCTGAAGGTATCCACCTGCAGCCAGGAAAAGTCCACGGCATAGCCGGTGGCCCAGATGATCGAGGTGACCCCGGCCGCCAGCAGGTCCAGCTCCAGGATCGGCTGTTTCACGCACTGCGGATCAGGGACTGGCTGCCGAGCCTCGGGCTCCGGCGGCAGGTCGAGGCCGTTGCGGGCGATATAGGCATCGGCCGCGTCCAGCAGCGCCAGGTAGTTCTCGTCGCCTCGGGCCAGGTTGTCCACCAGGTCCGCCCGGAAGGTTACGCGCTCACCGTCGAAGGCCTGGGTCAGCCCCACCAGGGTGATGCCTTGATGGGCCAGGGCGCGGAAGTCGATGGTCTGGCCGCCGCGGGCACCACTGACAGCAATGGTCACGTGCTCCCGGCCCGGTTTGGCAATCTCCGCATCCCATTCCCCCAGCACCCCGAGCCACCAGCAGAAGTCCCGCCCACGGTAGGAACGCGGCGGACGGTCATGGGCCCCCACCGACAGGTAGACCTGGCGCCCCGCTCGCTGCAGCTCATCGGCAATCTGCACGCCGGAGGAACCCGCCCCCACCACCAGCACCGCACCCGCCGGCAGTTGCTGCGGATTGCGGTAGGCGGCGGAATGGATCTGCTCAACCCGTACATCCTTGGGCGCAATCGGCGGAATCACCGGGCGCTGGAAAGGTCCGGTGGCGGCCACCACGCGCTGGGCCTGGATCACCCCCTCGGAGGTCTCGACGGTGAAGCCGGGGCGTCCGACATTGCGCTGCACCTTGCGCACTTCCACACCGGTGCGGATCGGCGCATTGAACTGGCGGGCATAGGCCTCGAAGTAGTCCGCCACCTGATCCTTGGCCGGGAAGGCATCGGCAGGGGTATCGAATTCCAGGCCGGGAAAGCGGTCATGCCAGGCCGGCCCGTTGGCCACCAGCGAGTCCCAGCGTCCGGTGCGCCAGGCCTCGGCGATGCGGCTGCGCTCCAGCACCAGATGGGGCACCCCGAGCTTGCTCAGGTGTTCGCTCATGGCTACGCCGGCCTGGCCCGCGCCGACCACCAGGGTATCCACTTGTATTTGTTCTACGGTCATGTATGTGTGTCCTTCTGCAAGACGAAGGGCGTCAGCGCAAGCGCTGGACACCTGGTTCAGAACCCGGGTGTGAGTCGGATGCAGCAGATGGTGCGACAGACGTCGGCGAAGGAAAATGACTAAAAATGTGCTCCCTGGATAAGAAAAAACGAGGCAGCACGAGGGCCTGCGGCCCCGGGTTGCACGAGGCCGGACCGTGGTCGGGGACGTCCGGGCACTGACCCGCGGCCATCAGACTGATCAGTTTGGCCGTTCAGATGATTACCCGGCGAAAATGCATTTCCGTGCTTTCGATCTGCAGGCACTGAGGGCACAATGCCTACCTTTTTGGCTGGCCCTGCCGGAGACCCTGAAATGATCAAGACGCCGTACTACCTCATCGACAAGCAGAAGCTTTTGAGCAACATGCAGAAGATCGCCTACGTGCGCGAGCAGTCCGGCGCCAAGGCCCTGCTGGCCCTCAAGTGCTTCGCCACCTGGTCGGTGTTCGACCTGATGCAGCAGTACATGGATGGCACCACCTCCTCGTCGCTGTACGAGCTCAAGCTCGGCCGGCAGAAGTTCGCAGGCGAAACCCATGCCTACAGCGTGGCCTGGGCCGACGACGAGATCGAGGACATGCTCGCCAACTGCGACAAGATCATCTTCAACTCCATCAGCCAGCTGCAGCGCTTTGCCGATGCCTCCAGCGGCAAGGTCCGCGGCCTGCGGGTCAATCCCCAGGTGAGCAGCTCGGACTACCTGCTGGCCGACCCGGCGCGCCCGTTCAGCCGCCTGGGCGAGTGGGACCCGGCGAAGATCGAAGGCGTGATCGAACAGATCTCCGGCTTCATGTTCCACAACAACTGCGAGAACGGCGACTTCGGCCTGTTCGACCAGATGTTGACCACCATCGAAGAGCGCTTCGGCCACCTGCTGCACAAGGTGGAATGGGTCAGCCTCGGCGGCGGCATCCACTTCACCGGCGAGGACTACGCCCTGGACGCCTTCTGCGCGCGCCTCAAGGCGTTCTCCGAGAAGTACGGCGTGCAGGTCTACCTGGAGCCGGGCGAAGCCGCCATCACCCAGAGCGCGTCCCTGGAAGTGACCGTGCTCGACACCCTGTACAACGGCAAGCACCTGGCGGTGGTGGACAGTTCCATCGAAGCCCACATGCTCGACCTGCTGATTTATCGCTTGAACGCCAAGCTGTCACCAAGCACGGGTGAACATACCTACATGGTGTGTGGCAAATCCTGCCTGGCCGGGGACATCTTCGGCGAATACCAATTTGATCGTCCGCTGGCCATCGGCGATCGACTGTCGTTCATCGACGCTGCGGGTTACACCATGGTCAAGAAAAACTGGTTCAACGGTCTGAAAATGCCGTCCATTGTCGTGAAACAACTCGATGGCAGCATCGACGTGGTGCGCGAGTTTGGTTTCGAAGACTACCTGTCCAGCCTTTCCTGAGCGGACAGACACGAGGAGAAGTAAATAAATTGAAGAAGAATGTTCTTATCATTGGTGCAGGAGGTGTCGCCAAGGTGGTGGCCCACAAGTGCGCGCAGCACAACGACGAACTCGGTCGTATTGCTATCGCGTCGCGCAACATCTCCAAATGCCAGGCCATCATCGACAGCGTCAAGGCCAAGGGCAGCCTCAAACAGCCCGCTGAAATAAAAGCCTTCGCCCTCAACGCGCTGGACATCGAAGCGACCAAGGCGCTGATCCGCGAGACCGAGTCGCAGATCGTCATCAACGTCGGCTCCGCGTTCCTCAACATGTCGGTGCTGCGTGCCTGCATCGATACCGGTGTGGCCTACCTGGACACCGCGATCCACGAAGAGCCGGGCAAGATCTGCGAGACCCCACCCTGGTACGGCAACTACGAGTGGAAGCACCTCGAGGAATGCCAGGAGAAGAAAGTCACCGCCATTCTCGGCGTGGGCTTCGATCCGGGCGTGGTCAACGCCTATGCCGCCCTGGCCAAGCAAGAACATTTCGACCGCATTGATTCCATCGACATTCTCGACGTCAATGCCGGTTCCCACGGCAAATACTTCGCCACCAATTTCGACCCGGAAATCAACTTCCGCGAATTCACCGGACAGGTGTGGAGCTGGCAGGACAGCCAGTGGACCAGCAACACCATGTTCGAAGTCAAGCGTACCGACGACCTGCCCGTGGTCGGCTCGCAGAACCTGTACCTGACCGGCCACGACGAAGTGCACTCGCTGTCGAAAAACCTCGACGTGCCCAACGTGCGCTTCTGGATGAGCTTCGGCGAGCACTACATCAACGTGTTTACCGTGCTGCGCAACCTCGGCCTGCTCTCCGAGCAACCGGTCAAGACCGCCGAAGGCCTGGAAGTGGTGCCACTCAAAGTGGTCAAGGCCGTGCTGCCTGATCCGGCCTCCCTGGCCCCGGGCTACACCGGCAAGACCTGCATCGGTGACCTGGTCAAGGGCACCAAGGATGGCCAGCCGCGCGAAGTCTTCATCTACAACGTGGCTGACCACGAAGAAGCCTACGCCGAGACCGACAGCCAGGGCATTTCCTACACCGCCGGTGTACCGCCAGTGGCTGCCGCCCTGCTGGTCGCCCGTGGCGAGTGGGACGTGCAACGCATGGTCAACGTCGAGGAACTGGCGGCCAAGCCGTTCCTCAAGGCGCTGGACGTGATGGGCCTGCCGACCCGCATCAAGGACGAGCATGGCGATCGTCCTTGGGACGCCGCCATCTGATCCTGCCCCACCCACAGCGGGCGCCGACCCAGGCGCCCGCTGTTCCCCGCCCTGTAACATCTTTCGTTTGTGCGCCGCTTTTGCCTTTCTGTGCGACAGATCCCACATCCGGGACTCCCGTCGCCCTCCTTCGTAGTGTTAGCTTGGGAACGTTTCTGTCTGAAACATCAGACACTTCCCACTCATAACCTGCAAAGGAATGCCCTCAACAATGGATTTTTCTCTCAAGCACCTGGCTGCGGCCACCCTGATGCTCGCCAGCCTGTCCGCGTTCTCAAGCTTCGCCCAGGCCAATATCACCCCGCAACAGAGCGCGGCCATCCTCAAGTCCTTCAGTGACCACTCGGTCAGCGACTTCCGTCAGTTCCTCGGCAGCCTGGCCAAGAGCGAAGCGGGCAAGGACGCCAACCTGGGCCCGGCCATCAGCGCCTTTCTCGACAACAAGAGCCTGTCCGCCGAACAGCAGAACGAGATCCATCGCCTGCTAGGCCTCTACGCCCGGGTGAAGTACGGCAAGGCCGCCACCGAGACCCTGCGTGAACTGGTGGCCATTCCCACCTTCAACATCGACGGTGTGCCGCAGTACAAGAACCCCGAGTTTCTCAAGATCGCCGAGAAGATCCAGGGCCTGGCCAAGGCCTTCAACCTGAACTTTCGCAACATCGACAACCGGGTCTACGAGATCTCCCTGGGCGGCACCGGCGACGAAGTGGTCGGTATCCACGCCCACGCCGACGTGGTGCCGGTCACCCCGGAAAACTGGGTCCTGGAAGACGGCACCCGCCTCGACCCGTTCAAGGTCACCCTGATCGGCGACCGCATGTACGGCCGCGGCACCGAGGACGACAAGAACGGCATCGTGGTCGCGCTCTACGCCATGAAGATCGTCAAGGAAGAGAAGCTGCCCCTGGCGCGCAACTTCAAACTGCTGGTGGACACCACCGAGGAAACCAGCGGCGACGCCATCCCCTACTACTTCGAACGCAACCCGACGCCCAACTACAACCTGGCGCTGGATGGCGGCTACCCGGTGGTGATCGCCGAGAAAGGCTACGGCACGGTGATGGCGACCTTTGCCCGGCGTGCCGCCGAAGGCAAGGGCGCGGAAATGACCGGGCTGACCGGTGGCCTGGCCACCAACCAGATTCCTTCCACCTCGGTGGCCACCTTCAAGACCGACACCCCCGCCGAACTGGTGGCCAGCCTGCAGCAAGCCGGTGCCGCCTATGCCAAGGCCAACGGCGGCAACTTCCAGGTGAGCGCCAAGGTGGTGGGCAAGGATGTGCAGTTGACCGTCACCGGCGTGTCCGCCCACTCCTCCGAACCCGAGTCCGGGGTCAACCCGGTGGCGCGGATGCTGGACTTCATCAACAGCCTCGACGGCAAGATCGCCCTCAAGCACAACGCGTTCACCGACGGTGCCCGCTACGCCGCCGACAACTGGGGCCTGGACTACCTGGGGAACAAGCTGGGCATCGGTTTCGCCGACGCCTTCATGGGGCCGCTGACCACGTCCCCGACCTTCGTCGGCGTGGATGACAAAGCCTTCAAGCTGGCGGTCAACCTGCGAGTGCCCAAGGGCAAGACCCCGGACGCGCTGAAGGCTGAAATCACCGACAAGCTGGCGGCCTGGAGCAAGAAGACCCAGGTGGCGGTGACGCTCGACACCTCCATCGCCGCGCCGATGTACCGCAACCCCGAAGGCGAATGGGTCAAGGCCTTGCTGGCGGTGGCCAGCGAGAACCTGGGCATGCAACACCAGTTCGGCACCTCCGCTGGCGCCACCTCGGTGCATGAACTGCCCAACGGCGTGCAATTCGGCCTGGCGCGGCCCGAAGTCAAGTACACCGGCCACACCGACAACGAGTTCAAGACCGTGGACCAGTTCCTCCTGGACTTGCAGATCGTCACCGAAATGGTCGGACGTATCGGGCAACTGCCCAAGCTTTGACACGCCTGTCGGACCCGCTGCAATGGCGGGTCCGATGGCCTTGTTCCGATTGATTGCCCAGCGCCTTCTATACTTGCACCCCATTAGCCATTGGGCAGGTTCCTGCCCGCTTTCCCGAACGTCATCAAGGTCGCGCCAGGCACTGACGAGGCCGTCATTGGGTCACGGAGCGTTCAATGAACAAGCTGGGTGTCCTCCTGCTGGCCTGTGCCGTTGGCTTGCTGGCACTGCTTGCGCCCCTGTCGCTGTCCCTCTACCTGGCCCAAAACCAGGGCCGCGAAGCGGTCATGTCCTCGTTGCACGAGGTGGCCAACGACGTTCTGGAGCGTGCCCGCCTGCAGCGCGCACAGATCAATACCGCCATCAGCCAGCTCAACCAGCAACCTCCTCAAGCCTTCTGTTCCAGCCAACAGCTCCAAGACATGCACAGACTGGTACTGGGCTATCGCTACATCGTGGGCATGGCCGGCATGGCCGGCTCGACGCTGCTGTGCAACACCCTGCAAGCCCAAACCGCCCCCCTGGCGTTGGGCGCTTTTTCGGGGCCGGACCCCAGCGGCCTGCGCTTCTGGAACAAAGTACATCTGCCCGGTCTGCCGGATCAGGTGTTTACCCTGGTGGCCCGGGACAACTACGCCGCCATCATTCACCCCGACTTTGCCCTGGACCTGCTGAATCAGCAGTCATCGGTATCCAGCGCCTTCCTACAAACCCGGCTGCGCAGCATCATCGGCCAGCGCGGCGTGGTGAAGGAGCAATGGGTACAGCGCTACAGCGGCGATGGCAAAGCGCTGGAATTCGAAGATGACGGCTACTTCGTCGTCATTGTGCCGGCGTCCAACAGCGAAACCGCGGCATTGGCCGCCCAATCCTCATCGGTGGTGGCCGAGCGGGTACGGCGCCTCGCGCTGATCATCGCGCCTTTGGGGCTGGTGCTGGGCCTGCTGTTGGCCGCTCTGGTCGCCTATCTGGCCCGGCGCCGCCTGTCCCTGAAGGGGGAGTTGCAAGCGGCCTTGGAACGCGACGAGTTTTTCATCGAGTACCAGCCCATCATCGACTTGCACAATGGCCGCTGCGTCGGTGCCGAGGCCCTGGCGCGCTGGCGCACCCAAGGCGGCAAGCTGATCAGCCCCAGTGTCTTCATTCCCATGGCCGAAGCCAACGGACTGATCCAGCGCATCACCGCCCGGGTCATGGAAATCGTGGTGCGCGATGCCGCGGAACTGCTGCGCGCCGATAAACGCTTGCACATCGCCATCAACCTTTCCAGCGAGGATCTGAAGACCCAGGACGCCGAACAGCGCTTGAAGAAACTCTCCGAAGAAGCCGGCATGGGACCGCGCAGCCTGATGGTGGAAATCACCGAGCGCGGCCTGATGGACCCCGACAAGTCCCGCGCCGTACTACTGGCGGTCAGGGCCAACGGTTTCCAGGTGGCCATCGACGACTTCGGCACCGGTCATTCCAGCCTGTCGTACCTGGCCACCTATGAGTTGGACTACCTGAAGATCGACAAGATGTTTGTCGACACCCTGGGCACCGACGCCCCCACCAGCCTGGTGACGATGCACATCATCGAACTGGCGCGCTCCCTAGGCCTGCAGATGATTGCCGAAGGCGTCGAAAATCCGCTCCAGCGCGACATTTTGCGCAAACATGGCGTGCAGTACGCCCAAGGCTGGCTGTTCGGCCGCCCCATGAGCATTCAGCAACTGCGGGAGTTCATCGATCAGCATCCGGGGGATGGGACCGGGGACGTCGCAGAGAGTCAGGCCGCCGGCGGCTTCAACGCCGGGTAGCTGACATCCCGCAGTACCGCGATGTAGCCGCCATAGAGATTCGCCGCAGGCAGCAACTGCCGCGCTGCCAGTTGTTCATGCAGGCGGCGCAAATGGTAGAACGGCACGCGCACATAGAGGTGATGCTCGATGTGGTAGTGAATCCCATGGGGGCCGAAGAAGAAGGTCTGCCCGTTCGGACGCACGATGCTGCGGGCGTTCTGGCTCTGGTCAGCATGGGCGGGCAAGCCGGCGTGCTCCATCAGCGCCCGGACCCGGCCCATCAAGGGCAGCAAAGTGATGGCCGGCAACAACCACAGACCCAGGTAGAGCCAGGGGTGCCCGAACGCACTCAGCAAGCCGAACAGCACGCCGTTGACCAGCAGCATTGAACAGATCTCCCAGGACACCTGCCCCGCAGACTTGTCGACCTTGGGCATGATGGCGCGGTAGTCACCCCGGGCAAATTTGCAGGCACTGATGAAGTAGCCCACCCCGAACAGGTCCGCCAGCAAGCGCCTGGCCAGCTTGCCCCGAGGCAGCGGGTAGTCCCCCATGCCAAACACCGCCATCACCGGGTCGTCATGCAGCATCGGCTGCCGGTGGTGCTTCAGGTGGCCGGCGCGGTAGGTAGCCATGGAAAGAAACAGCGGGCCAGCCGCCAACAGCTGACCCACGCCATCATTGAATGCCTGCCGGCGCAGGAGCAGGCCGTGGGCACTCTCATGCATGATCACCGCCAGGGCCAACTGGCTGCGGGCAATGATCAGCGCCGCCAACAGGTAGGTGACGGGATGCGGCCAGCGTGCGGCACAGACGAACGCGGCAGCGATCAGCAGCCAGTCGGCGAGCAGCGCCAGCATCCCGATCCAGGGCTTGAGGACAAACAGCTCAGCGGTCGGGACAAAGGCCTTGAGCGCCTGATTGTCGCCGGCGCGGGCATTAGGCTGGGACACGGGCATGGTTTCCTTGTCGTTGGGTGGCCAGGGCGCAGGCCAGGGCCAGCAGGAGGCCGCCTGCGACATCCAGCAGCGTGTGTTGCTTGAGGGTCAGGGTCGACAGGCAGATCAGCAGGCCGGTGATGCCGATCAGCCATTTGCCGGGGTGGGACCAGAGCGCACGGCAGGCCAGGCACGTTACCGCCACATGCAGGCTGGGGCAGCCGTTGGACGCCAGGTCCAGCTGCCACATGCGGCTCAGGCGCTGATGCAAAAAGGCATTGTCGAGGTTGCCAAGATCGGGCCTGGGCAGGTGCTCGGGGAACAGCCAGAAACACAGGAGGGCAATGGTGAAAGCCATCCCCGTGGCGTTCTTGAACATCCTGAACGCTTCAGCACTGGCGTAGGTCGCCGCCAGCAGCACGAAGGGAAAGAACAGCACGTACAGCCACCAGGACTGGGCAATGAAAGGAATCCATTCATCCAGCGGCGTGACCCAGGTGTAGCGCGGCGTGATCAGTCGCTGCACGCCGACGAAAATGCTCAGGCCCAGCAACAGTCCCAGCAGCGCAACCAGCGTCTGTCGATAGTTGGCTCTCGGGGTCGGGCTGGGCAAGGGATTGCTCATGGCTGCTCGCTTAGTGGATGCAAGAGTGGATCACGGCCCACAGCGGCGCGTTCACAGACTGAGCAGGCGGCTGACCCAGGCGTCGATCCGCCCCTGGGCCCGCGCCCGACCGGCAGCCGCTGTCGACTCGGTCCCCGCCGCAGCAGTCAATTGCTGCGCCGCCGCAGTCACCTGGCGGCGAAAGTCCGCGGCGTCGCCGCGCCAGGTCACCACCCGATGCAGCAGCTGTAGCTGGGCGGCACGCGCCGCGTTGCTGGTCTGTTCGGGCTGATCGCTGAGCACCAGGAGGATCGGCCGCTGATAGACCCGAGCGATGGACAGTGCCGCCATGCCCGGCGCTGACACTATCAGCCGGGCCTGGGCGGCACGACTGGCCCAGTGCGGGTCGACCCCGAGCCAGCCATGGCGCCCGGCATAGCCCTCGCCCACCCGATGCGCGTCCAGGCCGGCGTCCTCCAGGCCCGCACCCAAGGCATCGGCCAGGCTGGGCTCGCTGAAATGCGGATTGAGGTACACCGCAGCCCCGGGGGCCGCAGGTTCCGGCATCACCGCCGCCAGGGCCACCGGAGTCGGCAGGCGATACAGCAACGGCGCCTGGGTGTCGTCCACTTCATAGGCGAAATCATGCTCGATGCGGGCTCGCGCCGCGTTGATCTGACGGTCGACAATCCAGCCGAACAACCGCCCGAACTGCCGCGGCCACATGCCCGCGAAATTGTTCAGCAACGCCACCTTGAGGCTCGCGCCGTACACGTGCACGACCTTGCGTCGCCATCCCGGCAGCATGCCCATGTACAGCAGCGCCGGATGGAAGGAGTCGTTGATCACCAGATCCACACTGCGCAGCCTGCGCCCCAGATGGAGAATGTCCCGCAGCATCCGCCCGGGACGAAACAGGTAATGGGCGACATTGCGATTGGTGGCGTGGCGCAGCATGTTCTGCTCGCTGTCGAACTGCACCGCATAGTGCCTGGACAGCAGCTCGGCCTCGATGCCGAAACGTTGCAGAAAGTGCTGCCCCTGCTCCGAGGTCGTCAGCACCTCGACCTGGGCTCCCGCCTCGCGCAGGGCATGCACCAGCAATTGCGCGCGCATCAGGTGGCCACGGGCATCGGCGGTCGCCAGGTAAAGAATCCGTTTATTCATCGGGCCGCGCTGCCCACACCGCCCAGGACCCAACCGGCGACGTACATGGCCAGGGCACCGGTCACGCCGAAACTGGCATCCACTGCGCGAATGTCCTTGAGCAACAGGTCCAGGTGTACAGACTCATGGGGCGCGACAATGCGGCGCAAGGTGTTCTCGCACAAGCGCACGTGGGCCTTCTCGTCGGCCAGGACCCGCGACAGCAACGGATACAGCTCATGCCCGGTGCCTATCACCGCACAGTGGCGGCTCAATACCCGCTGGGCCATCTGCTCGGCACAGAGCCCGGTGGCGTAGGCCGGCACCAGCAGGCCATGCTCGAAATGTGCCGCATAGCGATGGGCCAGGCGCTGCCAGCGGCGGATCTTGCGCCGGCTGAGCCAGTCCGGTTCCAGGCGCACCGAGCCGTCGTCGCCCAGGCCGCGCAAAGCGTCGGCAAACAGCGTCACATGGCGACGCTCATCGGCCAGGTGCTGTTGCACCTGACGCTCGAGCCAGGGCGGTGACTGGGGGAGCAAGTCTTCCAGCAGCGTGCGCTCGGTGGCGTCTTCGCCGGCCAGGTACATGCGCAACAACAAGCGCTCCCCGCGGGGGCTACGGTGCAGGCGCCGCAGCGCAGCGCGCTTGATGCGATCCACCAGGCGCGCCTGCACCGCCCCCAGGCCCTGGGCCTGAGGCATGCTCAGGCAGTTGAAGTCCGCCTCGGTGGCGACCGCTTCCCCCCCACTCATTGCGCGGGCTGCGGGGCAGTGGCGGATGCCGTGGCCACCTGCTGGCTGCGGTGCCAGGCCAGGATCAGGCCGATAAAGCTGTCACGCATAAAGGCCGTTCCGGACGCCCCGGCATTGGCAAAGGGTTGTTCATGGCCGTTGTAACGCAGGTAGCCCTTGCCGTTGACCGCGCCCAATTCCAGGGTGTCGCGCTTGTTCAGGCCGCGTTGGCGCACCTCCTTGAGCAGAGGACTGTCCTCAAGGCCGAACACGAACAGTTGGCGCTGAACCACCCACAACGGAATCTGGCCGCTCAGGGCCTGCAGGTTAAGGTTCCAGGTGCCCGTTGCCAGCAACGCATCCAGTTCGCCAGTGCCCGGTTGCGTGGCGCTGAAGCTGGCACGCATCACTGACTTGGACAGCCGCCCGACACCCAGGCCGATGGTGATGTCGTCGGCCGCCGGGCTCTGGGCATCGCTGGGACGCACGACCACGAAGTAACTGGCCACTCGCGCGGCGATTGACGGCTGCGCCAGGACCTTGCGCGCCTGCTCGGCGGTGAACAGCACACGCTCGCCGGTGCCTTCGCGGACGCTGATCTGATAGGGGTCGAGGACGATGTCGCTGAACTTGCCACGCACGGGCGAGTGCACATAGGTGTCGGACTTCCACTTCGTGCCCGAGCGCCGCAACAGCACCTGCAGGCTCAGCGGCACACGCTGGCCATCGGCGGCGATGCCACTGCCGTGCAGCAGCACGTCGCCGATCACCGTCTTGCTGTCATGGTGGTCGTCAGCGCCAATCACGATGGCGTGGGTTTGCGGGTCGACGCTGGCCCGGGCATCTGCCACATCCAGGGCAATCCGGTTGCAGTCGCGGTCGGTGCTGCGGGTGACGGTCGCGCAGCCACTGTCCGAGGCGAAGTGAAACACCCCGCGACCACTGAACTCGGAAGGCGCGGCATTGGCCTGGCCGCTCAATGCCAACAGTGCCAGGCAGGCCATGGAGTAGCCGAATGAAGCGAGCGAAGATGTTTTCATGGGGGAGTCCTGTGGGCACGCAGGCGGCGTGCGACGATACGGCACGACGGGGATCAATCCAGGTTGCGGTGATACGACAAGGCTTCACTGTGACCGGCGCTGCGGCGCCCGACACGGATGCCCATGCCACGCACCACAGCGCCGGCAGTGTCGAGCAACGACATGCCGATGACCACCAGCGTCGCCCCAAGACGTCGGAGCCCACGCAAGGGCGGCAAGTCCTGATGGTTGAGGGCCCGCAGGCTGTAGCCGAGGCGCCCGAGCATCACGCACAGCGGGCCGATCGGACCACTGCGCCCAAGCCACTGCAGCCAGCCCGGCATATAGGCGCGGACCAGATAGGGGGTCAGGCCGACGCTGTCACCGCCCCTGAGCCAGCGCAGCTTGAGCACTTCGCCCTGGCTGTCGGGCAGTCGATGCTCGGTATGGGCGCCTGGCGCATAGACCACCGCCACGCCCGCCGCTTGCAGGCGCAGGCCCATGACCTGGCAATGGGCGCGATAGATGCCATCGAGCGGCTCATAGCGATATTGCTCGAAGGTGTCACAGCGAAAGGCCACGTTGTTGGCGTAGAAGTTACGCGTGGCGCCGCGGCGCAAGGGGCTGGGGAAGTACATGAAGTCGATGGCGGTCAGGGCACTGCCGGCGACGCTGGGCGCATAACTGGTACGCCCGGCAACCGCCAACGGCGCGTCGTCCTCGGCGAAAGGCACGAGCAACTGCTCCAGCCAATGGCTACAGGGAATGCAATCGGCATCAGCAAAGACCACGTACTGGCAGCGCCCCTGGTCGACCGCGTCGAAACCGACATTCTTGGCATCGTAGTAACCGGTGAGGGTATCGATCTCGACAAAGTCCAGTTCCCGTCCGGCCAGTGCACACAGGGCCTGGCGCGCCACAGGATCGAGGCCATCGTGGGTGATGACCCACTGGGCAAAACTCTGGGGAGGCAGACTCTGCCGGGCAAGGCGTGCGATCAGCCGCTTGAGGCTGTTCAAGGCCTCCTGTGCATCCTTGCCGCCACGCAGGTTGTTGGTCTCCAACACCAGCGCGGCATGGGCTGCGATACCTTCCAGGCGCTCGCGCCTATCGCTGCCGGGAGGCAGCTGCGACGTCCTGGTTGTCATTGCTTGGCTATCCATTTCACTGAATCTCTGAAAAAAGCGCGGCCACCCGGGGGCGCGACGGGCGCAATCACAGCATTATTCCCGAGATTATTCAAACGCCAAGTGCGCCCCCCTGTGATGGCCAACGCAGTCGCTGGACCCCGCTGCGATTCAAGACCCCGGATTCTTCAGGAGCACCATTGAAGTGCCCCCCACACAGTCGCTGGAATCTGTCCTGATGGAGCGATTGGATAAGGTATTCTTCGGCGCGAATCAGCTATCACTACTCTCGGACACGTTCGAGCGGGCGGAGCCCATGGGCATGAAACAGCATCACCCAGAAGTCTTTCACAAGATCACCATCCTCCTGAAACAGGACGATGACGGTTACCCACCCTGCGCTGCCGAATCCCTTTGGGGCATCAAACAAGGCGAAACGACCTACATCGTCGACAACACGCCCTATTACATTTATGGACTCAGCAAAGGCGACCTGATTGATACGCGACAGGAAAACAACGAGCTGATCGCTACCGTCGTTGCTCAACAAGGAGGCCACTCCACCCTCAGAGTCTTCGCTGAAAATGCACAGGACAAAGCCAACATCATCAAGACACTGCAACAGTTGGGTGCCCACTGTTCAGTGACTCATAGCCTGTCGCTCTTCTCGGTTGATATACCGCCAGAGTGCCGCTTCGAACCCATAGACGCCTACCTTTGCTCAATCGCAGACGATGACCAGATCGCCTATGAAGACGCCTGCCTGCAGCATCACGGGATCGACTTCGCACGACAATCGCAATGCTCATCCCTGGCATCGTTACCACGCATGACCCATTGAGCGGCCAGCTCAGTAGAAGGCAAGCGCCACGGCACTCCATGGCACGGCCTGAGAAGCCGTGACCGTGGCTCATCGATCAGCGCCAGCCCCCCTGCGCTCTTGAACACTTCGACGCCGATACCCGGCTAACGCGCCGCGCTTGCTTTGGGACCGCTCGCGATCAGGCTGGCGCCACACGCGGTTTTCATACCGTCAAGGGCCACCGCAATACCACCGACATCCAACAGGGCACTGCCTTCTGCAATAGGAAACACCCCTTTGCACATAGGGCACACAACCTTGTGCCCGACACCCGCCATGGGTTTACCGTTCAAGTCGGTCTGGCTGAATGCCTCAATCACAGTACCGCCATGACTGGTACTGTCCCCAAGTCGAATAATCTCCATGCCCACTCCTTAGCGACCTTAAAGGTCATCCATCCAATTGTCCTTGGGCCTCAGCTCGGCCAGAAACTCTTCCAGCGTGTAGTCCTCTTCCACAACCGGCATCCGCGATGCCGCAGGAGCAGCCGGCGCGGGCTTTACCGAGGCGCCGTCGTCATGGCTGGCGGTTTGAGGCATCAGGTTGACGCCGAACTTGTTGTCGAGAGGTTTTTTACCGGGTGTCGGCGAAGTCACGCTGATGATCGTAACCTGGTCCTGTCGACGCATGGGCATCACCACGCTGGTATCGGCATTCTGG
>NZ_JAVAJH010000013.1:0-33939 GCF_030718165.1 Pseudomonas sp. LPH60 | reverse complement strand
AGATCAAAATCTGACGGCGGCCTGCCGGCCGGCCTGTTTCATTGCCGTTCGCGTTACATGTAGCCGCTGCCGAAGGCTGCGACCGGCTCCGCAGGAGACGCTAAACCTGCCTCCCCAATGTTCCTGAACCACCGCGTCGCCTGGTTTTGCGAGCGCGAGCGCTCGTTCGCAGCCTGCGGCAGCGGCTACAGGGAACCAGCCTGCGCACCTTGGCTTTGGCTTTGGCTTTTGATCTTGATCTTGATCTTCAGGCCCCTTCCCAGCCGGCCGAGCGTAGGCGTTGCGTAGGGGGCAGCTCGGCATGGATGCCGAGCTAGCCGCCACCCGGCCAGGGATGGCCGGTTGGCGGCGGGCCCCCGGAGCAATGCCGAAGCGAGGGCACCCCGAGCCCCAGCGAGGGGCCCATGGAGGGGCAAGCGTTTTTTGGTTCCTTTTTTTGGCGTTTGAAAAAAAGGGACTCGCCGTAAGGGCGAAACCATAAGCAGCCGTTACCGCAGCACCGGATATGTACCCAACCCCCAACCCCCAAGCCATCAAGACAAACCCGCCAGCCGCCAAACCCGCAGCAGCAGATAGGCACTCCATCCCCCTCGCCACAGAGGCGAAACTGCCAGCTACGACAGCAGCGGATATGCCCCACTCCCCGCCATAACGAATCAACTCCCCATTCATTGCACCGGCACCGCCCTGATCGTCGCCCGCGGCCCCTGCCCAACCCCAGGCGTCTGCAACGAAACCGGCACCGCCCCCGGAATCGCCTTCGCCGCCGAAGGCAACTGCGGCGCCTGCATATCCGGCATCGCCCAACTGCGCTCCGGCTGCAACTCCCCCTGCGCCCGGCGCATGAAGTCGTAACGATTGAGGGTAATGCTGCGCCCCGCGCCACTGTCACGAATGATGTAGGGCCGCAGGAACACCATCAGGTTGGTCTTGGTAATGCTGCGCTTCTCATTGCGAAACAATGCCCCAAGTCCAGGAATACTCGACAGCCACGGCACCGCGTCATTGCTCTGGCTGTAACCGTCCTGCAGCAACCCCCCCAGCACCATGATCTGCCCGTCATCCAAGAGGATGCTGGTATCGATCGCGCGTTTGTTGGTCACGGTCCCGGCATCCACCGAGGCGCGAGGATCAACGCTGCTGACTTCCTGGTAGATGTCCAGCTTGACCGTGCCACCCTCGGAAATCTGCGGCCGCACATTGAGCTTCAGGCCCACTTCTTCACGCTGCACGGTCTGGAACGGGTTGTTGCTGGTGCCGCCGCCTCCGGTGACATAGCTGCCGGTGACAAAGGGAATGGTCTGGCCAACAAAAATGCTCGCCGCCTCGTTGTCCAGGGTCAAAAGATTCGGCGTCGACAACACGTTGGTCCCGCCCTTGCTCTTCAACGCTCGGGCCAGGACCTTGAGGTCCAGCACCTTGCCGATCCCCGGGATGTCCACGGTGCCGTTGACCACGCCGATGTTCAGGCCCTTGGGCAAGACGTCGATGCTGGTCTTGCTGGCCGGTGTCCCCATCAGCCCGCTGCCGCCGAGGTTGACCCCGCCAAAGCCGCCACGCCCACCCAGGTTGCCGGCCTGCCACTGCACGCCGAATTCGCTGGCGTCCTCCTCGCCCACTTCGACGATCAGGCTTTCGATCACCACTTGGGCGCGACGCTGGTCGAGCTGGTCGATGACTTCCCGCAGGTTGCGGTACAGCGGGTCCGGAGCGGAAATCAGCAAAGTGTTGGTGGTGGCGTCGGCCTGGATGGTGACCCCGCCGGCGCTGAAGGCGGTGTTCTGATCCGTTGCCTGGCCAGTGCCGCTCAAGCCGCTGCCGGAGTTGCTGCCCTGGCCGTAGGCACTGCTGCCACTGCTGCTGACGTTGCCGCTGCCGGTGGGCGTGCCGCTGCTGTTCTGGGTCGGGCTCTGGCCGCTCTGGCTGTTGCCGCCCATGCCGCTGAGCATGGCCCGGGCGCCGTCGCTGCTGCCACTGTCGCTTTCGCCGGTCAGCAGCCCGCGCAGGGCCTGGGCCAACTTGCCGGCCTGGGCGTTGCGCAGGTAGACCACGTGCAGGTTGCTCGGGTTGCTCTGGGCGTTGTCCAGTTTGTAGATCAGGTTGCGCGCCAGCTCGGTGCGCTCCGGGCTGCCGGCACGGATGATGATGGAGTTGGAACGCGGGTCGCCAATCACGCTGATTTTCTGGGTCTGGTCGGCGCCCTGGGTTTCCAGCAGTTCGGCCACCATGGTCGCGATGTCCACGGCGATGCCGTTCTGCACCGCTACCACATCGGTGTCGATGGCGCTGGGGGTGTCGATGCCGTCGATGATCTGCGCGACTCGCTGCAGGTTCTCGGCATAGTCGGTGACCACGATGCTGTTGTTGCCCGGGTAGGCGTTGATCGGGTTGTTCGGCGAAACGATAGGCCGCAGCACCGGGATCAGGTTCACCGCATTTTCGTATTGCAGGCGAAAGGTGCGGGTCAGCATGCCGTTGCCCGCTGGCTTGTCGGCGCTGTAGATCGGTCCGCCCAGCAGCTTGGCATCGGCCTCCGGCACCACCTGGGCCACGCCGCCCACGTCCACCACGGAAAAGCCCTGCATGCGCAGCGCCGCCAGCAGCATGTCGTAGGCCTGGTGGGCCGGCACCTGGCCTTCGCTGACCAGGGTCAGGCTGCCCTTGACCCGCGGGTCCACCAGGAACTGCTGGCCGGTGGAGCGGGACAAGGCCCGCACCACCGCCTGGATATCGGCGTCGACGAAGTTCAGTTGCACCGGCTGATTGCCCAGGGGGTTGCGCGGCACGCTGGTGCTGCGCGGGCTGCTGTGGCCGCGACTGCTGTTGGTCACCGGATGCAGGACTTTCGGCCGCTGAGCCTGCTGTGCCTGCAAGCGCTGGCGATCCAGCAGGGCATCGCCGCTGCGCTGGGTATTGGCCAGGGGCTGGCCCAGTTCGCTGTCCACCAGCAAGGGCGGCGGCGTGGTGGACGGGGTGTTGCTGCAGGCCCCCAACGCCAGCAGCAGAAAAGGTGCGGCCTTGCGACACTGGCGCACGTAATTGCAACCTGACCACTTCATGAAGCTTCCTTAGCGCCCTGCGCCTGATCCATGCGAACGGTCCCGGACAGTGTGCCTGCCGAGTCTTGGGCGGCGGCCGCGGCTGCGCGTTGCAGACGGGCCTCCACCACCTGCAGTGAAAGCTGCCGGGGAGCCCCCAGCAGCCAGCCGACCACGGCATCCGCCGGGGCCTGCTCAAAGGTCAACCGCCAGCTCTCGGGGCCGGCTTCATCAGGCTGTTGCAACTGGTAGTGGTCCTTGAGCCCGGCGCCGTCCAGGGTCTGGCGCAAGGATTGCTCAAGGCTCGCGCCCCGGCTGTCAGGGCCCGCCGCCTCGTGCAACAGCACTTCCAGGGCCTCGGCCTGGGCGCGTAGCTTCGGCGTCTCGGCTTGCCAGTAATCGATCGTCTTCAGCGGCGGCTGGATCAGCAGCCACCACAGCAATAGCCCCAGCACGCCCAGGGCGGTAGCGCTGAGCAGGCGTTTTTCCCGCAGCGCCAGAGTGTTCCAGTGGGCCTGGAACTGGGTCCGCAGACGCGACCAGCGCGCCTGATACTGCGCCAGCCTGGCCTTATTCATCTTCAGCTCCCGAGGTGTGGTCGGCGACGTTGGCCGGCTCGTCTGCGGCCGGGCTCAGGCTCCAGCCATTGTCCTGCGCCCGGACGCTGTAGCCGGCCTGGGTCAAGGCGCCCTGCCAGGCGCTGTCGGCGCTCTTGGGCGTGTCCGGCAGCAGCTCCAGCTGCAAGCGGTCCTCGGCGAAACTCAGGCTCTGCACGCTGCCCACCATGAAGGGCATGGCGCTGCCGGCCTGCTGCAACAGACGGCTGAACACCTGGGTCGGGTCAGCCGCCCCGCTCTGCTGCGCCGCCAGTTGCTGGCGGGCCTGTTGCAGGGGATTGAGCACCACCGGTAACTGAGGGAACACCTGCTTGACCCGCTGACTCATCTGCGCCTTGAGCCGCTGGCCCTGCTCGGCCTCACGGGCGGCATACAGGTTCAGCCCCACGACCCAGACCAGCACGGCCAGGGCGCAGCACCCCAGGGCCCGGCCCCAGCCTTGGACCTTCACGCCCCCCGCCACAGCGCCAGCGTGCAAGCCCCATCCCGGCAGCGGGCCGCTCCAGCGTTGCTCGCCCGGCAGCAGTTGGCAGGCCGGCGGCGCGGCATCGCCGATCCAGCCCACCTCGCAGCCCGAAGCCCGCAACTGCTCCAGGGTTTCTTCCACCAGCGGCTGCACGCTGCCCTGCCCGCTGCTCTGGCGCAGCAGCAGCTGGCCATCGAGCAGGCACAGGTTGGCTTGCCCCGGCGGCGGCACCGGCAAGGCATAAGGCGCCGGGTACAGCCCCTGAAGCTTCAGGCAGGCCTGTGCCAACAGACGCCCCAGGGCTTGCAGCGCGGTCTTGGGCAACCAGCTCAGGGCCACCTGCCCCTGGGCATCCCGGGTGCCATGGGCCACGTGCATCTGCTCACTGGGGCCGAGGATCAGCGCCTGGGCGGCGCAGTCCACCGCGGCCTTGATCCGCGCCGCCGGCAACTGAGGCAATTCGATATGGGTCAGCAGGCTGTCCAACGGATGCAGGAAGCACTCCACCGGCACCGGCTTGCCGCCCTGGGCCAGTTGCCCCAGGGGACAGCGACCGATCTCCCCGACCCGCCCACTGCGATCGAGCCGGGCGAAGTCCACCGGGCAGGCCAATGGCGCTTCAGCCGCAATCAACTCGGCCAGGGGCGGCAAGGCGATGCGCAAGCGACTCATGCCCCCACCCGCGACCAGATCACCTGGGGCATGCGGTCCTCGGGACGGTGCAACAGGGCCTCCAGGCTGACCCGGCGCTGATCGCGGCGAGCCCGGCCCTGGAGCAGGAACCATTCGCTGGTGATGCCGACCTTGATCTGCTCTACCGCAAGATGGGGCATGCGTAGACGGTTGAGGAAGTCGCCACGGTTGATGAACCAGTGCCCGGCATCACGCTCCGCCACCAGGGCCTTGGCCCGGGACAGTGGCAGCCCCGGCACCGCCGCCGTGAGTACCTCGGCGCTGGCGGTGTTGCCGTTGATCCAGGTGTTGCCCGGCAGGATGCTGACGTAGGGTTCAAGACGGGCCAGCCGGGCCTCGTCCAGACCCTGTATGCCCCGCAGCTCGTCCAGGCTGCGCAGCATCGGCTGACGGGGCGGCAAGGTCTGGGTCGCCGCGCCCGGAGACGTCAGGCGACCGCTGTTGAAGCTGCCCGCTTGGCTGGCGGCGTGCGCTGTGCTGCCCAAGCGCTGGGGATAGGAAGCGATCACCCGCTGGCTGATGCGTCGGCTCAGGGCGCTGTCGATGCCGATCAGCTGACACAGCTGTTCGAAGGCCTGCAACTGCACCGGGTCCACTTGCTGGTTGAACACCAGATTGCGCAGGTTGAACTTGCCTTGCAGGTCTTGCAGGCGGCCCTGGAACCCCGCGTTGAAGCCGCCCAGGGCCTGATCGCCGATGGGCCGCGCCCAGGCCTGGTCGAGTCGGGTCAGGACGTCACGCTGACGGGCGTCCCAGAGCAACTGCCGGCTGTATTCCAGGCCGCCCTGCAACACCCCGATCCCCACCACCCGCGCCTGCTCGGCTTCCACGCTGCGGGTCAAGGTGCTTTGCCGGGAGAGCATGGCGGCGGCCAGCACCGCCACCACCGCGGCGATCAGCAAGGCGCTGATGATGGCCATGCCACGCTGCTTCGCCGCATGGGGCGAATGGCTGTTCATGGCCGGCCTTACAGCTGCCAGGAGCCGATATCGGCATTCACGCCGTCGCCATCGGGCTGGCCGTCGGCACCGAGGGAGAACACATCCACCTCACCATTGGCCCCCGGGTTGAGGTAGTGATACGGACGGCCCCAGGGATCGTTGGGCAGCCGCTCCAGGTAGGAGCGCCAGTTGCTGTCCTTGGCATTGGCCGGACGCTCCACCAGCACCTTGAGGCCCTGGTTCATGTTCGGGTAGCTGCCGTGGTCGAGGCGATACAGCTTCAAGGCTTGCATCAGGCCGGCGATGTCCTGCTTGGCCGCCGTGGCCCGAGCCTGGTCCGGACGGTCCAGGACCTTGGGCACCACCATCACGGCCAGAATCCCGAGGATGACCACCACCACCATGATCTCGATCAGGGTGAAGCCACGCTGGCTTCGGGGTGCTGCGGTTGAGGTGACAGGCGCGATATCCATCTCGACATTCCTTGGCTTGAGTTCGATTCGTCGCGCAGTGTTGCAAGAAGATATGTCAGTGGTATTGAAAAACCTCGGGAGTTTCAGTCGCCATTCGGTCAAGCCCGCAAGCTAGTCTGCGAGGCTGTTTCCCAGTCGCGAGGGGCCCATGCGAGCCGTGTCCAAACAAGCTGGATTTACCCTGATCGAGGTGCTGGTGGCCCTGGCCATCATTGCCGTGGCGATGGCCGCAGCAGTGCGCGTGGCCGGGCTGATGACCCAGAGCAACGGCCTGCTGCGGGACAAGTCCCTGGCCTTGCTGGCGGCGCAGAGCCGGCTCGCCGAGTTGCGCCTGGAAGGCCGTTTGCCCAGCGGATTGAAGAGCGTCGATTGCGACCAGGGGCGCCTGAAGCTGCGCTGCGAACAGGCGATTGGCGCCGCGACCGCGACCGGGCTGGTGCGGGTCAGCGTCCAGGTGCGCGAGCGCAGCCGCGAGGCGCCGCCCCTGGCCCGCCTGGAAACCCTGATCAGCCGGCCCCAGGCGCCGCGCCAGTGAGGGTCAGCGTGTCAGCCGTGGCAGCAGCGGCGAGTCCGGCAGCTTGCTGACCTTGATCCGCGACTGTTCGCCGCCGCGCTCGATCAGCACGCCGTCGGCCTCGACGGCGGCCAGGCGCACCCCTTGGGTCAGTTGCTCGCCGGCCAGGAAGCTGCGCGGCGGACCGTCGTTCAGGCTCAGGATCGCCACCGCGCCACGGGCGCCGGCCATGACCCCGGACACCTTGATATCCACCTGCACCGGCTGGTTGGCAAACCACTGCAAGGCCGGGTTGTCGGAGCGCGCGGCGAGCACCTGGGGCGCCACTGCCGGGGGTTGGGATTGCGCCGGGGTCAGCAGCAGCGACGACCAGGTGGCAACACCGGCCAGGGCCGCCAGCAACGCCGCGTATTGCAGCAACCGGGGGGCGTCAAGGCGCGACGGAAATGACATGGCACGTAGCATCGGCGGGACCTCCTGTTTGTCCGTTGCCACAGCCTACCGCTCAATTCTCACGGTTTTATTTCACTGCACGATCATCTGCGTCGGGCACGCCAGTCCCGTCGCCAAGGAGCACAAGGTGCGACACACAGGCAAGCAACAGGGCTTTACCCTGATCGAACTGATGGTGGTGCTGGTGATCATCGGCATCGCCAGCGCCGCCGTGGGCTTGAGCATCCGCCCCGATCCGCTGCAGACCCTGCGCAAGGACGCCGAAGGCCTGGCCCAGTTGCTGCAAGTGGCCCAGGCCGAAGCCCGGGCCGACGGCCGGCCGATCACCTGGCGGGCCACGGCCAAGGGCTATACCTTCAGCCGCCGCGAGGACGAGGGCAGCGGCATCGACGACTTTCGCCACGACCGGCAACTGCGGCCACGGCAGTGGCAAAGCCCGACGCTGCAGGTGCATATCGAGCCCAGGCAGCGCCTGGTACTGAACGCCGAATGGATCAACCCGCCACTGCAGGTGGTGCTGTCCGACGGCCAGAACAGCTTGCGGGTAGAACGCAGCGCCAGCGGCCAGTTGCGGGTGGTGAGCCAGCCATGACGACACAACGCGGCTTTACCCTGATCGAGGTGATGGTGGCGATCATGCTCATGGCGCTGGTCAGCCTGATTGCCTGGCGCGGCCTGGACAGCGTCACCCGGGCCGACAGCCATCTGCGGGCCAGTACCGAACAGACCGAGGAACTGCTGCGCAGCCTCAATCAGCTGGAGCGCGACGTGGCCTTGCGGGCCGCTTCCCAGTTGCGCGAACCGAACCTGGACGAGACCGACGAAGCCGAACCCGACAGCCCCGCCCCGCTGAGCGTGCGCAGTTCCGACAGCAAGGGCTTTCGCCTGGAAGTGATCCGCAGCGCCCCCGCCCCGGGGGTTGGCTTGCAACGCGTGCGCTGGTGGCTCAAGGGCGACACCCTGTACCGCGCCGAGGCCGAGGTTCGGGACCGCTATCCGTTGCCGGCGCCCAAGAACGGAGTGGCCGTGCTCGGCCGGGTCAGCGACTTGCAGGTACGGGTCTGGAACCCTGACAAAGGCTGGCGTCAACTCAGTGGCAATCGCCAGGACAATCCCCCGGGCCTGGAGATCCGCCTGGTGCGGCAAACACCCCAGGGCGAAGAGCGCTACCGGCAAGTGCTAGGGCCCTTGCTCTAACACGCTGCGGGTTCGAAGCGCTGAGGGTTCTACGCAAGATCGCCAGGCAAGGCCCTGCGGGCCTTTTCGCAGCCTCGCCAGAGGCTCGGCAGCGGCTACAGGGCCAATGTCGATCCGGAGTTTGTGTAGCCGCTGCCGTAGGCTGCGAACGGCTTGGGCGGCATTCCGACGCAGGAGACGCGGGGATCTTGAGTCCGCCCAAGATCGACGGACGATCGCCAGGCAAGGCCCTGCGGGCCTTTTCGCAGCCTCGCCAGAGGCTCGGCAGCGGCTACAAGGCCAATGTCGATCCGGAGTTTCTGTAGCCGCTGCCGCAGGCTGCGAACGGCTTGGGCGGCATTCCGACGCAGGAGACGCAGGGATCTCGCGGGGGGTCAGCTGAGCAGTACCACGCCACCGGGCAGCTCGGTGCATTTGGCGCCATAGGCGTCGCGAATCAGCAAGGCCACGCCCGCCAACTGGTTGAGGTTGAAGCGCGCCTGGACCTTGCGCTGGCCCAACTCGGCATTGAGCAGCACCAGCATCCCCGGACGATAGCGGTTGATCTCGCTGATCACGGTGTTGAGGCTGGCGTTGTCGAACACCAGCACCTGCTCGCGCCAGGCGATCACGCTGCGGGGGTCCACGGCGATCGGCTCGCCCACCGCCCTGGCGTCGTAGGTCAGTTGTCGGCCACTGTCCAGGCGAATGCTGCGCCCCGCCACTGCCACTTGCAGGCTGCCTTCGATGCAGGTCACGCACACCTGATGATCGGTGTTGCGCAAATTGAAGCGCGCCTGGCGCGCACTCAGCCAGCCATCTCCGGCCTGGACCTTGAGCGCCTGGGTGCTGTGGCTGAAGACTTCCACCTCGCCCTCCAGCAGTTCAATGCCCTGCTCGCCCGCGCCTGGGTCGCGGCGGCTGATGCGGGTCTGGGTATTGAGCTCCAGGCTCACGCCCTCGGCCAGGTCCACCCGCCGCTGCTCACCGACGTCGGTGGCGAAATCCGCGGTCAGCCCGGCAAAGCCGCCCGGGACAGTGAACCGCACCATGAACAGCGCCGCCGACGCCGCAATCGCGCCACCCAGGAACGCCCGACGCCCCAAGTGCCGGGGCCGGGACTGTTGCTCCAGCTGCTGGGCTGCCGGTTGCAGGCAGTGCCACAGGGCCTTGGTGTGCTCGAAGGCGGCCGCGTGCTGCGGGCTTTGTGCGCACCATTGGCGCAGCGCCCGGGCGTCGGCCACGGTGGCCCGACCCGAAGTCAGGAGGACCAGCCAGTCCTGGGCTTCCCTCAGCAGTTGCGGGTCCGCCGAGGCCTGGGGGGTGCAGATGCTAAAAATGTTCAAGCGCGCAGGTACTCACGGATTGATCAGGGACTCTTTGTCTAGGACAGTTTTCCGGCCCCGGGACCGAACCGCTGAATGACTTTTCTTTCAAGGCGCAAGGCGCAATGGCCCAGGGCAGCCTTGATTTCTTTCTCCACCATCCGTGTGGAAATGCCGAAACGCTGGGAAATTTCCAGGTGCGGCGCCTCTTCCAGGCGCGCGGCGATAAAGATCTTGCGCCGCCGCGCCGGCAGTTCGTAGAGGGCTTTGAGCAGGGTCTGGATTTCTTTCTGGCCGCCCACCACCCGCGACGGGTCCAGGGTGTCATCGGCGATGTGCAGCAGTTCCTCGACCTCGTCGCCGGTCAGCAGCCGGGCGTCGGACTGGCGGCGGTCGGCGGCAATGTTCAGGGCCATGCGATAGAGGTAGGCATTGGGTTGCAGCAGGTTGGGCGGCTCTTCCATGCGGTCGACCCGCAGGTAGGTTTCATGCAGGACGTCGTTGGCCAGGTCCTCGGAGCCTAGGCGCCTGCGCAAGCGCACCCGAAAGTCCTCGTAGGACGTCAGGAACAGCCTGACCATCGCACTCTGTGCGGTATTTTTCATACCCCGGAAGCTCCTTCCCATTCCCTGCAGTCCATGCGTTTCCCTGTTGTGTCCGGTATCAAGAGTAAGGTCAGCGGCTGGCGCAGCGAGCTGGGCGCCTGGCGCTGAACCCGGGTGTCTGCCAGGCGCTGCACCAAGGCTTCATCGCGCTGCAAATCGCCGGTGGAGCTCACCAGGCGGCTGTGCTGCACCCGGCCATCGGCGCCGATCCACAGTTGCAGCAAGGCGCGAAAGCGGCCCGGACGGGTCAGCGCCGAACCACACAGACTGTGCTCCACCGCCTGTTGCACGGCACTGGCATAACTGCTGTTGAGCCGCGCCGCCCGGCTGCTTCCCGCACCCGGTAGCGGCGTGGCCGGCGTGGCCTGCGGCACCTGCAGGGTGAAGGCATCGCTGCGGGCATAACGGGCCATCAGGCCACTGCCCGCCAGCAGGCGACTCAAGCCCTCCTGAGCGCTGTAGCGGCCCTTGATCCCCACCGACCGCCGCCCCCGGGTCAACTCCCGATCCACCAGCACCGCCATTCCTGTGGCGCGACTGAACAGCTCCAGGGCATCCACCAGGTTCTGCGCCGGAATCTCCAGCGTCAGCAAGGCCTGGGAATCCACCCGGGGCGGTCCCTCGACAGCGGGCTGGCCCCAGCCCTGCGGCATCAACGCCAGCAGCACGAACCCCAGCACACAGGTCGCCAAGCCCCCGTGCAATGAAGTCCATCGCCCGACCTGCGCGCTGCGTCGCTGCACTGCAGTCCAATCCCTAAAAGCGTCATCCTGAGGCCAGTTTATGAATCTGGTGTTACGGCCACGGCAAAAAAACCATCACTTTTTCAGTCATCGGTTTGCACTACACTCGGCCGGCATCGAGGCCCGCTTTCCCGGGTCTGCCAGGAGGCCAGGATGAATCGTTCAAGCCAATACGCCGCCACCTTGTTGCTGTGCGCCCTGCCCTGGACGCTGCAGGCCGAGGAGGCCCGCGAGGGTTGTGTGGAAGTCAGCGTCGGCGGCTACAAGGCCCCCGACTACAACTGCCTGAGCAAACAGATGGGCAACGACCCGGACGCCGTCAAGGCGGCCCAGGCCAATCAACAGGCCATGGAGGACCCGGTGCACAAGCGCCCGCCGAACCAGGTCGGGCTCTCGACACCGGCCGCCACCAGCGTGCGCATGGGGAATACCTTCGGCACTTCGGTCAAGCCGCAACGGCCCTGAGGGCCAGTTCCTCCGCCCTCAAGCGGCCACTATCGGGATTGCGCCCCTATACCGGCCGTTAACCTCGGCCGCGCTAGATTGCTGCACCCAAACACCGGTGCCAGCAACCTGCCACGCCGCCATTCGTGCACGCGTTCGAGTGCTGGCCACCATACCGTCGGCTTTTTTGTGTGTTGTGAACATGGAAAGCGTTCAAAAACAAATCTGGCAACGACCCGGCCTGAGTATTTTCCTGGTGGCCCTGGTGCTGCTCATGGGCCTGCAATACAAACCGGCCGTCCTCAACTACACCACGCGCTTCGTCGACTTCGCCGACTACATGCTGCAGCACGGCATGACGCTGTTCCCCATCGCCGAGGATCTGCAGCCGTATCCCGACTACACCGTTGTCAACACGGTGCTGGTCTACCTGGCGTCGCTGCCCTTCGGCCAGCTGTCCGTGCTGTCGATGGGCCTGCCCCTGTGCATTGCCGCGTCGCTGATGCTGGTGTTCATCTACAAACTGGGGGCCCTGCATGAGCAGAAATGGGGCGTCTGCGGCGTGCTCTTTGCGCTGTTCACCTGGGCGTTCCTGGACAGCGTCAACTCCCTGGCCCTGGACATCTACCCCGCCCTGATCACCGCGGGCTGCTTCTACCTGGCCTACACCGCCGATCTCAAGCAACAGCGCGCACGCCTGGCGCTGGTATTGCTTGGGCTGATCCTGGGCTTTGCACTGCGCGGGCCGATCGGCATGATCGGCCCGGCACTGGTGGTCGGCACCTATTACCTGCTGAGCCGGCAGTGGCGGACCCTGGTCGGGTTCTCGCTGCTGAGCGGCCTGCTGTTCGCCGCCGGGGTCGCCCTGCTGGCCTGGGCCGCCCAGGTGCAGGGCGGTGACGCCTTCATGCAGCAAGTGCTGGAGATGCAGGGCCTGGGCCGGATCGCCAGCAATCACTCGCCACGCTATTACTTCTACTTCAGCGTCGGGCTGATCACCTACAGCTTCACCGCGTTCTACGCCCTGTGTGTCATGGTCAGAAGCGCCAGGCCGGGGTTCAGCGCGCCGCCGCCGTCGGCACCGCGCCTGCTGCTGTACCTGGGCGCCTGGTTCTTGGTGCTGATCCTGTTCTTCAGCATTCCCAACTCGAAGAAGGCGCGTTACATCGTGTCCATCACCCCGGCCATTTCCCTGCTGGCGGCCTATATATTCGTCGACCCCAACGGCCTGTTCAGCGCCACCCGCAAACGCCTGCTGCGCCTGTGCCTGAACCTGCCGGCCTGCGGCGCGGTCCTGGCGCTGCTGGTACTGGGCTACAACGCGTTTGCCGCCCAGCCCTTGCAGCCCAACTTCGCCGGTGTGTTCGCAAGCTTTGTCCTGCTCAGCGGCGTGCGCTACTGGATCGGCCGGCAATACGCCGAGCACCGGCATTACGAGGTGATCGTCCTGGCGTTCGGCGTGGCGGCGTTTCTCTTGCTCGATGGGTTCTTTTTCAACGCCATCACCTATCACCTTGAACTGGCCAATGAACCAACGCCCAAATTCCTGCCTTACTGGTTCTGGTAAGCCCGGGACACTGGGCGGCGGGCAATCCGGGGCGCTGCTTGCAACGCGCGCGCAAGATTTGGTAACACTCCCGCTGGCCAGCGACCATGAAACCGAACTGGCACAGTGCTGTCACATCGCAATCGGTAACGGCAGCGGTCGTCCGGCGGCGCCCGGCCCAGGTGGCGGGCGCCGCGCATCACTGCCACAGGTTACCGGCCTGGGCCTGCCGCCCATGCGCCAGGCCATACTCCATCAAGGCTGAAAGAGCGAACCATGAAGCAAAACATCCTCCTCGTATCCGTCTGTGCCGCCCTGCTCCAGGCCTGCACCCCGGCGTCCACTCCCCCTGAAGGATCCTCTTCCATGCCCGCCAGCACTGCCTCCGTCAGCGCCCAACCAGCACTGGCCGCCTACTACTGGCAACTGGTCTCGGCCAGCGACGCGGCGGGCAAACCCGTTGCCGCCCTGGACAAGGGCATCGAGCGCCAACTGCGCCTGACCTTCACCGGGCAGAACCTCAACATCAGCGGCGGCTGCAACCGCCAGTTCGGCGGTTTCCAGTCTGAAAACGGCGTGCTCAAGGTCCAGCCCCTGGCCTCGACCATGATGGCCTGCGACCCCAGCCTGATGACCCTGGATGCCGAAGTCGGCCGCCTGTTCAAGGGCGACCTGCGCACCACCTTCGGCGGCGACGAATCGACTCCGACCCTGCAACTGACCACCCAGGACGGCACCCAGCTCAAGTTCGTAGGCCAGCCCACCCCCGAAACCCGCTACGGCAGCCAGGGCCAGACGCGCTTCCTGGAAGTGGCGGCCCAGACCGTCAAATGCAGCCACCCGCTGATCCCCGACTTCCAGTGCCTGCAAGTGCGTGAGCGCCGCTACGATGCCGCCGGCCTGCAACTGCCGACCCAGGACGCCTGGCATCCGCTGTACCAGTCCATCGAGGGTTACGAGCACCAGGACGGCGTGCGCAACGTGCTGCGGGTCAAGCAATACGAATGGAAGAACCCGCCTGCCGACGCCCCGTCCACGGTCTACGTGCTGGACATGGTGGTCGAGCAGGACGCCTCGGCCAAGACCCGCTAAACCTTACCCGACAACCGCCTGCCGGCACCGACGCCAGGCAATAAAAAAGCCCCGTATCTTGCGATACGGGGCTTTTTTTGTTCAGGGCGGGGTCAGGCCGTTACAGCACCGACTGACCGCTCATGGCCAGGTCCAGCAGTTCCCGGTTGGCCACGGCATACATGGCGTAGTCGGTGCCGCTGGCGGCACGGATTTCCACCATCATGGCGCGCCAGCGATCAGCCATGCTCGCGTTCTGCTCCAGCCACAGGGCCACGCGGGCTTCCATGTCGTCCGGCGCATCGGCCATCTGCAGCACCTTGATGGTGATCGCCCGTTGCTGCCAGTCCACATCGTCGCGGAAGGCTTCACGGGCCTGGGCCTGCCAGTTGTTGCCCACCGGCAGATCGCTGATCTGCTGCAGGTACCACGGCAGGTCCAAGGCGCTGCCCACGGCGAAGTAGGCCTTGGCCACATCGGCCGCGCTCTGACCAGTCACGTCGGCGGCTTCGATGATCGGCAGCAGGGTGTACAGGTGAGTGGTGCCTGCAACCATGCGCGCCAGCAACTCCGGTACGCCGGCTTCGACATAGGCCTGGTAACGGTTCTGCCAGCCTTCGCGGGTCGGGCCTTCCAGCAGTTCGTCGAGCTTGAGGCCCAGGGCCGCCAGGTGCGGACCGAAGTGGGCGACATCGCGCGCGGCATCCTGCTCGTTGCGACGGCTGCGCAGGAACCAGCGGGTCGCCCGACGGCCCAGACGCATCAGCTCGTCCATCAGCTCCAGTTGCACCTGGGCCGAGACCTGGTGATCCAGGGCTTCGATCTGACGGAACCAGTGCGGCAGGTGGAAGATGTCCCGCACGATCACATAGGCACCGGCAACGTTCGCCGGGCTCATGCCGGTGGACTCCTTCAGGCGCTGCACGAAGGTGATGCCCATGTGGTTGACCAGGTCGTTGGCGATCTGGGTGCTGACGATCTCGCGCTTCAGACGATGGCGACGCATGGCTTCGGAGAACTTGGCCACCAGGCTCGGCGGGAACGCGGTCTCCATGTCACGGGTCAGGTAGTCGTCATCCGGCACCAGGGACTTGAGCAAGGCTTCCTTGAGGTCGATCTTGCTGTAGGAAATCAGCACCGACAGCTCTGGACGGGTCAGGCCCTTGCCAGTCGCGGCGCGCTCGGTGAGCTGCTCCTCGGTCGGCAGGTACTCGATGGCGCGATCCAGCTTGCCGCGGCCTTCCAGGTCGCTCATCAGGCGCTTGTACTCGGCAGCACGCTCGTAGGCACGGCGCGCGGCCAGGGACAGGGCCTGGGTCTGCTTGTAGTTGTTGCCCAACACCAGGCCACCGACTTCGTCGGTCATGCTGGCCAGCAGCTGGTTGCGCTGCTTGTCAGTCATGTCACCGGCCTGCACCACTTCGTTGAGCAGGATCTTGATGTTCACTTCGTGGTCGGAGCAGTCCACGCCACCGGCGTTGTCGATGAAGTCGGTGTTGGAACCGCCGCCATTGAGGCCGAATTCCACACGACCCAGCTGGGTCATGCCCAGGTTGCCGCCCTCGCCCACCACTTTGCAGCGCAGCTCGTTGCCGTTGACGCGCAGGGCGTCGTTGGCCTTGTCGCCGACGTCAGCGTGGCTCTCGGTGCTGGCCTTGACGTAGGTGCCGATCCCGCCGTTCCACAACAGGTCCACCGGCGCCTTGAGCAAGGCGTTGAGCAGCTCGGTCGGGGTCAGCTTGTCGGCCTGGATGTCGAAACGCTCTTTCATCTGCGGCGAGATGGCGATGCTCTTCGCGCTGCGCGAGAAGATGCCGCCGCCTTCGGACATGATGCTGGTGTCGTAGTCGGTCCAGGCCGAACGCGGCAGCTCGAACATGCGCTTGCGCTCGACGAAGCTGGTGGCCGGGTCCGGGTTCGGGTCGATGAAGATGTGCAGGTGGTTGAACGCCGCCACCAGTTGCAGCTTGTCGGACATCAACAGGCCGTTGCCGAACACGTCGCCGGCCATGTCGCCGATGCCGACCACGGTGATGCTGTCTTCCTGGACATTGATCCCGCGCTCGCGGAAGTGGCGCTGCACGCCGACCCACGCGCCCTTGGCGGTGATGCCCATCTTCTTGTGGTCGTAACCGGCGGAACCGCCGGAGGCGAAGGCGTCGCCCAGCCAGAAGCCGTAGTCGATGGCAATGCCGTTGGCGATGTCGGAGAAGGTCGCAGTGCCCTTGTCCGCCGCCACCACCAGGTACGGGTCATCGTCGTCATGCCGCACCACGTTGGCCGGTGGTACCAGGGCGCCGTCTTTCAGGTTGTCGGTGATGTCCAGCAAGCCGGAAATGAAGATGCGGTAGCAGGCGATGCCCTCGGCCGCGATCTCGTCCCGGCTGCCGCCCAATGGCAGGCGACGGGGCAGGAAGCCGCCCTTGGCGCCCACCGGCACGATCACCGAGTTCTTCACTTGCTGGGCTTTTACCAGGCCCAGGACTTCGGTACGGAAGTCTTCTTCACGGTCGGACCAGCGCAGGCCGCCGCGCGCCACGTTGCCAAAGCGCAGGTGCACGCCTTCAACCCGTGGCGAGTAGACGAAGATTTCGAACTTGGGCACCGGCTTGGGCAGCTCGGGGATCAGGTGCGGGTTGAACTTGAAGCTGAAGTAGGACTTGTTCTGGCCGTTGGCGTCGGTCTGGTAGAAGTTGGTCCGCAGGGTGGCCTTGATCAGGTCCAGGTAGCGTCGCAGGATGCGGTCTTCGTTGAGCACCTGAACGTCGTCCAGGGCGGTGAGGATCGCTTGTTCCAGACGCTGCTGCTTGTCTTCCAGGTCTTCACTGGTGAGCTTGCGCGCCAGGTAGAAACGGGTCTTGAACAACCGGGTCAACTCGCGGGCGATGTCGGTATGGTTGTTCAGGGTGCTGGCGATGTAACCCAGGTCGAAGCCCAGGCGGATCTGCTTCAGGTAGCGGGCGTAGGCACGCAGCAGCGCCACGTCGCGCCATGGCAGGCCGGCAGTCAGCACCAGGCGGTTGAAGGCGTCGTTCTCGGCATCGCCACGGACGATGTGGACGAAGGCGTCCTGCAGCGTGTCGTTGAGCTGCTGGATGTCCAGGTCCAGGCCCTCGGCGGCGGTGAAGGCGAAGTCGTGGATCCAGTACTCGCGGCCATTGTTGTGGCGCAGGCGGTACGGGAACTCACCCAGCACGCGCAGGCCGAGGTTTTCCAGGATCGGCAGCACGTCGGACAGCGCCAGCGGGGTGTCGGCGTGGTACAGCTTGCAATGCAGCTCGCGCTGGCCGGAGACCTGGCCCAGGGGCTGGTAGAAGCTCATCACCAGCGGGTTGGCTTCGGTGAGGCTCAGCAGGTGCTGCATGTCCACCACCGCCGAGTGGGCGGCGAAACGCTCGCGGTAGCCGGCCGGGAAGCCTTTGGGGAAGTCCGCCAGCACGTTGGTGCCGTGGGCTTCGCCGAAGCTTTCCACCACCAGGCTGGCGTAGTCGTCCTGCCAGCTGCGGCAGGCCTGCACCACTTCTTTTTCCAGCAGCAGCGGGTCGATGTCGATGCGTTGTTTCGGGTCCACCCGCAGGATCAGCTGCACGCGGGCCAGCACCGACTCGGAGAAGAAGGTCCAGAACTCGCAGTCAGTGGCTTGCAGGCGATCCATCAGAACTTGCTGGATCTTCTGCCGCACTTCGGTGGAATAGATGTCGCGCGGCACATAGGCCAGGCAGTAGCAGAAGCGACCGTACGGGTCCTTGCGCAGGAACACGCGGATCTTGTTGCGCTCCTGGATCTGCACGATGGACATCACGGTGCTGAACAGCTCGTCCACCGGGGTCTGGAACAGATCGTCCCGTGGCAGCACTTCCAGGACCTGGGCCAGTTCCTTGCCCAGGTGCGCCTTGGCCTGGAAGCCCGAGCGCTGCTCGATGACTTCCACCTTGCGGCGGATGTAGGGAATCACTCGCACGCTTTCGCCGTACACCGAGGAGGTGTAGAGGCCCATGAAGCGGCATTCCTTGATCACCTTGCCGTCGGCATCGATCTGACGGATCGAGACGAAGTCCGGGTAGGCCGGACGGTGCACGCGGCTGGGGTGCGCGGCCTTGGCGAACGACAGCGGCGTCGGTTCGCGCAGGTAGTTGACGGCGTAGTCTTCGATGCGCAGGTCATCGCTGGTCAGGCCGGCGCGCAGCAGCTTGGCCAGGCCGAGGAAGGAGCTGGGGTCATAGTCGATATGCCCGCCGTCCTGATCGGTGCCGACCACGAATTCTTCATAGCCGAGGAAGGTGAAGTGGTTGCCCACCAGCCATTCCAGGAAGCTCTTGATCTCGGTCTTTTCATCGGCAGCGATGGCGAACTGGCTGTTGTCGATGCTTTCGATCAGTTCCTGGACCTTGGCCTTCATCGGCTCGAAGTCGGCCACGGCGACCCGCACTTCACCCAGCACCTGCTCCAGTTCCTTGCCCAGCACGCTGAGTTCGGCGGCATTGGCGCAACGGTCGATCTCCAGGTACATCAGCGACTCTTGCTGCACGCCTTCGCCTTGGGTGCCCTTGGGCAGGATTTCTTGCAGCTCGCCCTTGCTGCCACGGCGCACGCTGAGCACGGTGGTCTGCAGGGTGTGGATGCTGTAGCCGCGACGGTTGAGCTCGGTACGGACCGAGTCCACCAAAAACGGCAGGTCGTGGTGCAGGACTTCCACTGCGGTGTGGGTCGACTGCCAGCCGTGACGTTCGTAATCGGGGTTGTAGACGCGCACTTGCGGTTGCGCGTGATCGAAGCGCTCAAGCAGGCGCCAGGCAGAAAGGGTGCAGCCCGCCAGGTCGGACATGCGACGCTGGGTGAGTTCGTCCAGGGAAATGATGCCGAAGAATTGTTCAGCGAACAGCGCCACTTGTGGCAGTGCCTGTTCACTGATGTGCTGGGCCAGTGCCGCTTGCAGTTGGTGCTGAAAGTCGGCCTTGCTGGCTGCGGTGAAGAACGCCATCTGTGGTACTCCGCTTGGGCTTGTTATTGATGGTAGCGTCGCGTGCAAACCCCTTGCGGGGCGGTGGTGCATCCTGCTCCTGGTCTCGGGCAGAGGTTGCAGGATGCCAGGTGGGTGAAGCTGGACGAGACGCGCAGGTCACATTCACCTTCCCGGGATGGGCATCTGCAAAAACGACTGGCGCTTGCAGAGCGCGCAATGCCTTTACAGGTGACCATCACCCTTCGGACGCCCCCCAATTGCACGTGAGAACAAATTGTCCGCTGCGCAGCTTAACGAGTGGAACGCGACAGCTGCTTGCGATGCTGCGACATATTCGGTCAACGGCACGCAACTGGCGGACGGTGCCCTGAACAACACTAGCAGGCGACGGAGAAAAACCAGGGTTTTTCCCCGGTTTCACGGTACTTGCGTACCAGAAGTGACGCTGCAGGTGATGACTGTTCACGACCTGTTCTCTGACAGACAAGCCAGCAGAAATTCCCTCGGGCTGGCAGAATTGTTTCTTTTTGCCCTGTCCGGCCGCTGCCGGCCCCGCCCCAGGAATGCCCCCATGCTCATGACCACTGCCCACCTGATCGCCAACCCTTGCGACGACGAAGAAGACAACATGGCCATGCTCTGCTGCCACAGCAGCCAGGGCGAGATGTTCCTGATGAGCCGCTACCCGGACGAGGACGAGCTGGAAATCACCCTCGACGGCGAGCCCTCGACCCTCGATGGCGTCAAGGTCACCCTGAGCCCGACCACCCTGCTGATCGAAATCGCCGCGGCCGACGCCGACGCCCTGAACGGTTCCGACCACCTGGAAATCCGCCACAGCACCGCCGCCTCGGACCTGGCCGAAGTGGAACTGACCCTGCAGAACATCCTCAAGGGCACCGGCACCTACATCAGCCAACTGCCCTGACCCGCCGTCGAACCTGCGGCGCCCTCCAGATCCCCGCGTCTCCTACGGAGCCGTTCGCAGCCTGCGGCAGCGGCTACAACAGCCGCACATCCTGGCAACGCCTGTAGCCGCTGCCGAGCCTGTGGCGAGGCTGCGAAAAGGTCCGCAGGACCTTGCCTGACGGCCTCCCGCCAAACCTCGGCGGCGCTCCAGATCCCCACGTCTCCTGCGGAGCCGTTCGCAGCCTGGGGCAGCGGCTACAACAGCCGCACGATCCTGGCAATGCCTGTAGCCGCTGCCGAGCCTGTGGCGAGGCTGCGAAAAGGTCCGCAGGACCTTGCCTGACGGCCTCCCGCCAAACCTCGGTGGCGCTCCAGATCCCCGCGTCTCCTGCGGAGCCGTGCGCAGCCTGCGGCAGCGGCTACAACAGCCGCACATCCTGGCAACGCCTGTAGCCGCTGCCGAGCCTGTGGCGAGGCTGCGAAAAGGTCCGCAGGACCTTGCCTGACGGCCTCCCGCCAAACCTCGGTGGCCCTCCAGATCCCCGCGTCTCCTGCGGAGCCGTGCGCAGCCTGCGGCAGCGGCTACAACAGCCGCACATCCTGGCAACGCCTGTAGCCGCTGCCGAGCCTGTGGCGAGGCTGCGAAAAGGTCCGCAGGACCTTGCCTGACGGCCTCCCGCCAAACCTCGGTGGCCCTCCAGATCCCCGCGTCTCCTGCGGAGCCGTGCGCAGCCTGCGGCAGCGGCTACAACAGCCGCACATCCTGGCAACGCCTGTAGCCGCTGCCGAGCCTGTGGCGAGGCTGCGAAAAGGTCCACAGGACCTTGCCTGACGGCCTCCCGCCAAACCTCGGTGGCCCTCCAGATCCCCGCGTCTCCTGCGTCGGTATGCCGCCCAAACCGTTCGCAGCCTGCGGCAGCGGCTACAGGAACCGCCTGCGGGAATCGGTGGGTGGCGGTGTTTTTTTTTCGACTAATTGGCTAAATCAGGTTTTCCCCGTTAGTCGCCGACCCCCGCTATGGATTAAAGTATCGCCCCCAGCCCCGACGTTAGTTCAACGCCCGGGGCGCACCCTCTCCAGGAACAGTCACCGATGGAACATCGTGAAGCGCTATTGGCGCTGCGAACCTTTCTTTCAACGCAGATTCTCGGCCAGGAAAAACTCATCGAGCGCTTGCTCATCGCCCTGCTCGCCGACGGCCACATGCTGGTCGAAGGCGCTCCAGGACTGGCCAAGACCAAGGCCATCAAAGAGTTGGCCGAAGGCATTGAAGCGCAATTCCATCGGATTCAGTTCACCCCCGACCTGCTGCCCGCCGACATCACCGGCACCGAGATCTATCGCCCGGAAACCGGCAGCTTCGTGTTCCAGCAAGGCCCGATCTTCCACAACCTGGTGCTGGCCGACGAAATCAACCGTGCCCCGGCCAAGGTCCAGTCGGCGCTGCTGGAGGCCATGGCCGAGCGTCAGGTCAGCGTCGGGCGCAGCACCTATGAACTGTCGCCCCTGTTCCTGGTGATGGCGACCCAGAACCCCATCGAGCAGGAAGGCACCTATCCCCTGCCCGAAGCCCAGCTCGATCGTTTCCTGATGCATGTCAAGATCGGCTTCCCGGACGCCGCCGTGGAACGCCGCATTCTCCAGCAGGCCCGCGGCGAAGCCTTGAATGGCGAAACCAAGCCCGAGCGTCGGGTCAGCCAGCAGGCGATCTTCGCCGCGCGCAAGGAAATCCTCGGCCTGTACATGGCCGACGCGGTGGAGGAATACCTGGTGCAACTGGTGATGGCCACCCGCACCCCGGCCAAGTTCGACCCGGAAATGGCCGAGTGGATCGCCTACGGTGCCAGCCCCCGCGGCTCCATCGCCCTGGACCGCTGCGCCCGGGCCCACGCCTGGCTCGCCGGGCGCGATTTCGTCAGCCCGGAAGACATCCAGGCGGTGCTGTTCGACGTGCTGCGCCACCGCATCATTCTGTCCTTCGAGGCTGAAGCGGCAGGCATCGACCAGGACCGTGTGGTACAGCGCATCCTCGACGTCGTTGCCGTCGCCTGATCTCCATGACTCAAGCCATCGCCGAACCCGGCATTCGCATCACCCTCGGCGAGCTGATCGAGATGCGCCATCGCGTGCGCGAGGTGCAGCTGTTCTCCACCCCCAGCCAGCGCAGCCCGCTGATCGGCTTGCATCACTCCAAGCTGCGCGGACGCGGTGTGGACTTCGATCAGGTGCGGGTCTATCAGGCCGGCGACGACGTGCGCACCATCGACTGGCGGGTCACCGCCCGTACCCAGGAACCCCACACCAAGCTGTTCCACGAGGAGCGCGAGCGGCCGATCTTCATCATGGTCGAGCAAAGCCGCCAGCTGTTCTTCGGCTCCGGGCTGATGTTCAAGTCGGTGCTCGCCGCCCAGGCCGCGAGCCTGATCGGCTGGGCCGCCCTGGGTCATAACGACCGGGTCGGCGGCCTGGTCTACGGCGACGACGAGCACTACGAGATCAAACCGCGACGCAGCAAGCAAAGCCTGTTGCAATTGCTCAACCGCCTGGTGCGGGTCAACCAGTCGCTGCACAGCGAAGCCCAGCCCCAGCGTGATGCCCTGGGCACCGCGCTGCTGCGCGGCCGTGAAGTGCTGCGCCCCGGCAGCCTGGTGATCGTGATCTGCGACGAGCGCGCCTTGAGCGACGCCGCCGAGCAACAGCTGAGCCTGCTGTCGCGGCACTGCGACCTGCTGCTGATGCCGCTGTCCGACCCCCTGGACCATGCCCTGCCCGCCGCCGGGCTGTTGCGCTTTGCCGAGCGCGGCGCGCAGTTGGAACTGGACACCCTGAACTACGAACTGCGCCAGGCCTACCGGGCCCAGAGTGAAGCGCGCATCGCCCGCTGGGAACGCCTGGCGCAAAAACTGCGGGTGCTGCTGATGCCCCTGAGCACCCAGAGCGAAATGGTCGAGCAGTTGCGCGAGTACCTCAATCCGCAGCGCCCGGGAGCCGGCCGATGAGCAGCCTGGAACAACTGCAACCGCTGCTGCCGCCGCCCGAAATCGGCCTGTGGCCGCCAGCACCAGGCTGGTGGCTGCTGGCGTTGCTACTGCCGGTGCTCGGCTTCGCGGCCTGGCGTTGGCGTCATCTGTGGCCACGCAAAGCTGCGCGCGCGCGCAGCGAACAGCCCCTGGACCCGGTGCGCCTGGCCGCCCTGGCGGAACTGGCGCTGCTGCCCAAGCCCTATGACGGCGCCCCGGCCGGCGCCTGGCTGCAGGCCCTCAACGCCCTGCTCAAGCGTCTGTGCCGCAACCACTATCCCTACAGCCAGAGCCACACCCTCAATGGCCGCAAATGGCTGGCGTTTCTCGACAACCGCTGTCCGGCCGCCGGTCTGACCCGCTGGATGGTGCTGGTGGAAGGCGCCTACAAACCCGAGTGCAAGCTCGACGACAAAGCCATCGCCGGCCTGACCCAGGCGGTGGACACCTGGATTCGCAAGCATGTTTGAGTTCGCCTGGCCGTGGATCTTCGCCCTGCTGCCGCTGCCCTGGCTGCTGCGCCTGGTGCTGCCGGTGGCCGACAGCGGCGAGCCGGCGCTGAAAGTGAGTTTCCTCAGTGACCTGGAAGGCCTGTCCAAGCGCCGGGCCCGGGCCCACCTGCCGGCCTGGCGCCAGCAGGCCCGCTTCATCCTGCTCTGGGTCCTGCTGCTGTTGGCCGCGGCACGCCCGCAATGGCTGGGGGAACCGCTGCCGGTGGCTGCCAGCGGCCGCGATCTGCTGGTGGCGGTGGACGTCTCCGGTTCCATGGACTTTCCCGACATGCAATGGCAGGACGAAGACGTCAGCCGCCTGAGCCTGGTCAAGCACCTGCTGGGGGACTTTCTCGAACACCGCGAGGGCGACCGGGTCGGCCTGATCCTGTTCGGCAGCAAGGCCTATCTGCAGGCGCCCCTGACCTTCGACCGGCGCACGGTGCGGATCTGGCTGGATGAAGCGAAGATCGGCATCGCCGGCAAGAACACCGCCATTGGCGACGCTATCGGCCTGGCCCTCAAACGTCTGCGCCAGCGCCCGGCGCAGAGCCGGGTGCTGATCCTGGTCACCGACGGCGCCAATAACGGCGGCGAAATCCCGCCCATTACCGCTGCACGCCTGGCCGCCGAGGAAGGGGTGAAAATCTATCCCATCGGCATCGGGGCCGACCCGGACCAGGGCGCGACCCTCGGCCTGCTGGGGCTCAACCCGAGCCTGGACCTGGACGAGCCGGCCCTCAAGGAACTGGCCGAAGTCACCGGCGGGCGCTACTTCCGTGCCCGTGACGGTCAGGAGCTGCAAGCCATCAAGGACACCCTCGACCAACTGGAGCCGGTGGCCCAGCAACCGACCCAGGCCCGCCCGGCCCAGGCCCTGTACCACTGCCCCCTGGCCACGGCGCTGCTGCTCAGCGTGCTGCTGGTGCTGCGCGAACGCTGGCCGCACAACCCGCTGCAGCGCTTCTTCAGCGAGTCGAACTTCCTGCTGCCGGCCCATGACTGGCGCCAGCGGCTCAAGCGCCTGCGCTTGCGGAGGCGTCGATGATCAGTCTCTGGCCCCACTGGTTCCGACCCGGATGGTTGCTGGTGCTGCCACTGCTGGCGCTGCTGCTGTGGAAACTCTGGCACCGGCAGAAGCGCGCCGGACGCTGGCAGATGATCCTGCCACCGGCCTTTCACGCCGCCCTGCTCAGCGGTGGCAACGGCCGCGAAAGCAAACTGCCCTGGGTGGCCCTGGGCCTGGCCTGGCTGCTGGCGGTGCTGGCCCTGCTGGGCCCGAGCTGGCAGCGGGTGGAACAGACCAGCCAGAAACCCGCCGACCCGCTGGTGGTGCTGCTGGAGCTGACCCCGCAAATGCTCGCCAGCGACGTGCCGCCCAACCGCCTGGAACAGGCCCGGCACAAACTGCTGGACCTGCTGCAATTGCGCAGCGACGCCCAGACCGCGATCGTCGTCTACGCCGGCAGCGCCCACACCCTGGTGCCGCTGTCCGATGATCTGGCCACCAGCCGCAACCTGCTGGACGCCCTCAAGCCATCGATCATGCCCCAGGCCGGGCAGCGCGCCGACCTGGCCCTGCTCAAGGCCCTCAAGCTGCTGGACCAGGGCGCCCTGGGCCAGGGCCGGGTGTTGCTGATGGCCTCCTCCCTCAGCGAACAGGAACGCCAGGGCATCCGCCAGGCGCTTGACGGCGGAACACCGCAATTGCTGATGCTCGGCCTAGGCAGCCGCGACGGTGCCCCGGTGGCCCTGGAAGACGGCAGCTACCTCAAGGACGACCTGGGGGCGATCCTGGTATCGCGCCTGGACAGCCCGGACCTCAAGCAGTTCATTGGCGAAGTGGGCGGCCGCTACCGTCAGGCGCGCCTGGACGACAGCGACCTCAAGGGCTTGGGTCTGACGGGCGGGCCGCAAGGCGTGCGCAGCGACGGCCAGACCCTGCGTCTGGACACCTGGGCCGACCAGGGCTATTGGCTGTTGCTGCCCCTGTTGCTGCTGGCGGCCTGCGCCGGACGCCGGGGCTGGCTGTTCTGCCTGCCGCTGCTGCTACTGGCCGCGCCGCAACCCAGCTACGCCTTCGACTTCAACGACCTGTGGCTGCGCCCCGACCAGCAAGGCCAGCGCCTGCTGCAACAGCAGCGCCCGGCCGAGGCTGCACGACACTTCCAGGACCCGCAATGGCAAGGCGTGGCCTTGTACGAGGCCGGCAACTACAATGCCGCCGCCGAGCGCTTTGCCGAAGGCAACGACGCCCGCGCCCACTACAATCGCGGCAATGCCCTGGCGCGCAGTGGTGAGCTGGAAGCCGCCATCGACGCCTACGAACAGGCCCTGGAACAACAGCCCGAGCTGCAGCCGGCGCTACACAACAAGGCCCTGGTGGAAAGCCTGTTGCAACAGCAGCAAGCCACCCCGCCAACACCGCCGCAGCAGCCGGAAAACCCCGACAGCGACGACAGCAATACCCCCGGACCCAGCGCGACGGCCACCCAGCCGGCCACCGCCAGCGAACCCCCGGACAACCCCGGGCAGCCTGCGGCCAACGAGGGCCAGGCCACAGCGCCCGACCCGCAGCGCAACGGCTACAGTGAGGTGCCCGGCAGTGAGCTGGACGACCAGCACACCACCACGCCCCTGCGTCCGGCCCAGGACAGCCTGGACGCCGAACACCAGCAGGCACTGGAGCAATGGCTGCGCAAGATCCCGGACGACCCGGGAGAACTGCTGAGGCGTAAATTCTGGTACGAACAGCAACAACATCAGGATCAGGGAAAACTTCGATGACCCGCTGCACCGCCCTTCTGCTCGCCCTCGCGCTCTGGACCTCGGCGTCCCAGGCTGCCGGGCTGCTCGCCAGCCTGGACCGCAACCAGGTGAACTCCGGCGAGACTGTCGAGCTGACCCTGGAGTCCACCGACGTCACCCAGTTCGGCAAGCCCGACCTGACGTCCCTGGACAGTCAGTTCGAAGTGCGCGGTACGCGCCAGGTCAACCAGCTCAACAGCCTTGGCGACAGCCACGCCAGCACCCGCTGGATCGTCACCTTGCTGCCGCGCCACACCGGCACCCTGGAAATCGTCCCGCTGCAACTGGGCAACCTGCAGAGCCAGGCCCTGACCCTGCAAGTCAACGCCAGCCCGGTGCAGGATCAGGACAGCCGCCTGGAACCGGTGTTCATCCACGCCGAACTCGATCAGCCCAAGGTCTATGTCCAGGCCCAGGCCCTGCTGACCCTGCACATCTACCATTCCGTGCCGCTGTTCGACGACAGCAGCCTGAGCCCGTTGCAACTGAGCGATGCCCGGATCGAGCAACTGGGAGAGCCGCGCACCTACGAAAAACTCATCAATGGCGTGCGCCATGGCGTGATCGAGATGCGCTACGCCGTCTATCCCCAGCGCAGCGGCGAACTGCTGATCCCGGCGCTGACCTTCACCGCCACCCCGGCCAACCCGAGCACCGGTCAGGAGCCGGCGTCCCAGGCACCCAAGCCCGGCAAACTGATCCACGTCAGCTCCGCCGAACTGAGCCTGCAGGTGCTGGCCAAGCCTGCCGCCTACCCCGCCGATGTCCCCTGGCTGCCGGCCCGCAGCCTGAGCCTGAGTGAAAGCTGGAGCCCGGAACCCGATCACCCGCAGGTCGGCGATTCCCTGACTCGCAGCCTGACCCTGAGTACCGAGGGCTTGTCCAGCGCCCAACTGCCCCCACTGCCCCAGGCCGAGATCAATGGCCTGCGCAGCTACCCGGACCAGCCGCAACTGAGCAACCAGCACATCGAGCACGGCCTGCTGGGGATTCGCGAAGAGCGCCAGGCCCTGGTGCCGACCCGCACCGGCGACCTCGAACTGCCGGCCCTGGAGATCACTTGGTGGAACACCCTGGAAGATCGCCTGGAACAGACCAGCCTGCCGGCGCGAACCCTGCAAGTGGCGAACAACCCCAGCCTGGTGGTGGACACCCCGGCGGGCAACGCGCCGATCAGCGTCGACGGCGGCAACCTGTGGCTGTGGCAACTGAGCACCCTGCTGCTGGCCTGCACCACCCTGCTGGGCTTTGGCCTGTGGTGGCGTGCGCGATCGCAACCGGCGGTGCTGCGGGCGGCCCAGACCGGCCCCAGCCCACGCTCGCTGCTGGACGACCTCAAGCGCGCCTGCCAGGCCAACGACCCCCAGGCCACCCGCCAGGCCCTGGACGCCTGGGCGCGCCAGCAACCGGAAACCCTGGCCGACATGGCCGCGCGTTTCATCCCCCTGTCCGATGCCCTGGATGGCCTCAACGGCGCCCTCTACAGCGAGACCGGCCAATATTGGCAAGGTGAGGAACTCTGGCGAGCGATCCGCGCCATCCCCATCAACGAGCGAGTGCAAACCCCAGTGGCGGACACCACCAGCCTGCCGCCGCTGTACCCCAAATAACAGCAGCCGTGCAGCCCCCTGCGGCCTAGGAGCCGGCTTGCCGGCGACGAGGCCGGTAAGTCACGCAGCGCCTGGGCGGGCCCTTTCGCTGGCAAGCCCGCTCCTACAGCCACCTCCCTGGAGCCAAGCCGCTGGGCCAATCGCGCCTGCATTTGCCGCAGCGTCGGGCATAAACACGCGTTTGCCAGTAAACTCTCGACCCTTTCGCCGCGATCATCTTCTGTGCGGCCAGCCTTTTTCATGCGGAGTTTGCCTTGCGTCTGTTTCACACCTCCGACTGGCACCTGGGCCAGAACCTCCACGGCCAGGAGCGCGACTTCGAACATGCCTGCTTTCTGGAGTGGCTGTTGCGCCAGCTCAAGCACGAGCAACCGGACGTGCTGCTGATCGCCGGCGATATCTTCGATACCGTCAACCCGCCGGTCAAAGCCCAGGAACGCCTCTACGACTTCATCGTCAGCGCCCACGAACAGCAGCCGGCCCTGACCATCGTGATGATCGCCGGCAACCACGATTCCGGTTCGCGTATCGAACTGCCCGCCCCCTTGATGCGCAGCCTGCGCACCCACGCCCTGGGCCGGGTGCTGTGGCTGGATGACGGCCAGCTGGACGCCGAGCGCCTGCTGCTGCCCCTGCCCGACGCCAGCGGCGCAATTGTCGGCTGGTGCCTGGCCCTGCCCTTCCTGCGTCCGGCGGAAGTCACCGGCCCGCAGCTGGGAGACGACTACCTCAAGGGCATCGCCCAGGTCCATGAATGGCTGATCGCCGCGGCCAATGCCAAGCGCCAGCCGGGCCAGGCCCTGATCGCCGTGAGCCATGCGCACATGGCCGGTGGCTCGGTGTCCGAAGATTCCGAGCGCAGCCTGATCATCGGCAATGCCGAGGCGCTGCCCGCCAGCCTGTTCGGCGCGGACGTCAGCTACGTGGCCCTGGGGCACCTGCACAAGCCGCAGAAGGTCAATGGCGAGGAGCGCATCCGCTACAGCGGCTCGCCGATTCCCCTATCGTTTTCCGAAATCGACTACCCGCACCAGATCCTCGATGTGCGCCTGGACGGCCAGACCCTAGTCAGCGTCGAACCGCGGCTGATTCCCCGGGCGGTCAACCTGCAACGCCTGGGCCCGGCGCCCCTGGGGGAGATCCTGACCCAGCTCGGCGAGCTGCCGGACATCGACCTGTTGGCCGAAGAACAGCGCCAGCCCTGGCTGGAAGTGCGGGTGCGCCTGGACGAACCGCAACCGGACCTGCGCCAGCAAGTGGAAAGCGCCCTGCAAGGCAAGGCCGTGCGTCTGGTACGGATTGCCGCCGAATACGCCGGTAACGGCGGCCGCGACGCTGAAGACAGCGGCGCCGAGCTGATCGAACTGGATCAACTGAGCCCCGAAGAACTGTTCCGCCGGGCCTGGCGCGACGCCTACGCCAATGAAGTGGACGACGCCACCCTCAAGGATTTCGCCCTGCTGTTGCAGGACGTTCAGCAAGAAGGTGAACAGCCATGAAGATCCTGGCCATCCGCCTGAAGAACCTGGCCTCCCTGGCCGGCCCGTTCGAGATCGATTTCACCGCCGAGCCCCTGGCCAGCGCCGGCCTGTTCGCCATTACCGGGCCCACCGGTGCCGGCAAAAGCACCCTGCTGGACGCCCTGTGCCTGGCGTTGTTCGGCGCGGTGCCGCGGCTGAACAAGATCGCCAAGGAAAACAAGGTTCCCGAGGTCGACAGCGATATCTCCACCGGCGACCCACGCACCCTACTGCGCCGTGGCACCGGCAGCGGGTTCGCCGAAGTGGACTTTGTCGGCATCGACCGGCGCCGCTACCGCGCCCGCTGGGAAGCCAACCGCGCCCGCGACAAGGCCAACGGCAAGCTGCAAGCCAGCCGGCAGAGCCTCACCGACCTGGACAGCAATCAATTGCTGGCCAGTAGCAAGCGCGACTACGAACAGCTGATCGAATCCAAGCTGGGCCTCAACTTCGAGCAATTCACCCGCGCCGTGATGCTGGCCCAGAGCGAGTTCAGCGCCTTTCTCAAGGCCGACGACAAGGAACGCAGCGAGCTGCTGGAAAAGCTCACCAACACTGCGATCTACAGCCAGCTGGGGCGCCGGGCCTACAGCAAGAGCAAGGAAGCCGACGAGGCCCACAAGGCGCTCCAGGCCCAGGCCAGCGGCATCGTCCCCCTGGACCCCGAGGCCCGGGCCGAACTGGATCAGCAGTTCAACGACGCCCAGCAACAGCTCAAGACCCAGCAGGCCCAGCTCAAGCAGCTGGAAGCCCAGCACAGCTGGCTCAAGGAATTGCGCCAATGGCAGGAGGCGCAGCAGGACGCCAGCGAGCAGTTGCAACAGGCCGAGCAGGAGGCTCAGACCCTGGCTCCGCAGCGCCTGCGCCTGCAACGGCTGGAGCAACTGGCGCCGCAGCGTCACCAATTCCTGCGCCAGATCGAGCTGCGCCAAGCCCTGGAGCCCCTGCGCCAACAGATCGAGCAGCAGGCCGCGCAACAGGTTGAGCTGCAACAACGTCACCAACAGCTGCAACAGCACGTGCTCGACGCCGATAGCGCCCTGACCCAGGCCCAGAGCCAGCACAGCGACAGCGTCCCGCTGCTGCGCGAAGCCTTTGCCGAACAGGGCAACATGAGCCGTCTTGGCCAGAGCCTGAGCGACGCCGGCGAAACCCGTGACCGCGCACAAAGCGCCAGTGCCCAAGGCCAGCAAAGCATTGCCGAACTGCTGGAGAAGCAGCGTCTGGTGGGTGAGCGCCTGGAGCGGATCGCCGGGCAGTTGGCGCATAGCGCCGCCCTCGCCCCCTTGAGCGAAGCCTGGACGCTCTACCGCGAACGCCTGCAGCAACTGATGCTGATCGGCAACCGTCTGAATCAGGGCCAGAGCGAACTGCCAGCCCTGGAACAGCGGGCCAGCACCGCGGCTCAGCAACTGGCCGAACAACGTTCCCACCTTGAATTGCTCTACAGCGAAGCCGGTGCCGAACCCCAGGCCGTGGCCGAGCAGATCCAATTGCTGGACGGCCTGCTCAAGGACAACCGCAAGCAACAGCGGGCCACCGAAGAGCTGGCACGGCTCTGGGCCCAGCAACAGGAACTGGACCAGCGCGGCCGGGCCCTGCAAGACAAGCAACAAGCCGTGGCCGCCCAGCGTGAAGCACTGAACCAGGCCGGTCTGCAAGCCAAGGCCGAACTGAGCGTCGCCGAGCAGACCCTGAGCGTCACCCAGGCCCTGCTGGAGCGCCAGCGCCTGGCCCGCAGCGCCAGTGTCGAGGAACTGCGCGAGCAGTTGCAGGACGATCAGCCTTGCCCGGTGTGCGGCAGCGTCGAGCACCCCTATCACCAGCCCGAAGCCCTGCTGCACAGCCTGGGGCGCCATGACGAGAGCGAAGAAGCCAACGCCCGTCAGGCGGTGGACAGGCTCAAGGAACAGCTCAACGAACTGCGGGCCCAGGTCCAGGGCCTGATCGCCCAGCAGAAAGAATTCCTCCAGCAACAGGAACAACTGGCCAACCAGCAACAGGCGCTGGCCCCCAGCCTGCAAGCCCACCCGCAGAGTGCCAGCCTGCTGGACCAGGACCCGGCTCGACGCGATGCCTGGCTACGCCAGCAACTGGAACAGTTGCAACAGAGCATCACCCAGGATGAGAGCCGCCTGGATGCCTTGCTGACCCTGCAAAAGGACGCCACGCGGCTCCAGCAGCAGCTGCAGCAAGCACAAGACGCCAGCCAGCAGGCGGCCCAGCACCTGCACAAGCAGCAGGAGCAATTGGCCGCCGACCAGCAGCGTCTGGAGGAAGAACTGGCCAGCTTCAACAACCTGCTACCGGCCGAGGTGCTCGAAGGCCTGCGCCGTGATCCGGCCAGCACCTTCATGCAACTGGACCAGCAGGTCCTGCAGCGCATCGAACAGCTGCGCGAGCGCCAGGACGAAACCGAAGAACAACAGCAGCGCCAACTGCTGCTGGACAAGGAACAGGACCGCCAACTGACCCGCCAGCAGCAACTGAGCGACGCTCAGCAGCAGCTCGACGCCCTGAGCCAACAGCAGCAGGCCTGCCAGGACCGGCTGGCCGCCCTGCTGGGGTCGCACCCTAGCGCCGAGCTCTGGCAGCAGCAGCTCGATCAAGCCGTGGAACAGGCCCGCAGCGCCCAGGCCAAGGCCCAGCACGAGCAGCACGAGCTGCAGCAGCAACTGATCCAACTGAGCGCCGAACTCAAGGCCCGGCAAGAGCGTCTGCAAGCCCTGGACAGCGAACAGCAGCAACTGGCCGGCAGCATCAAGCAATGGCGCGCCCAGCACCCGGAACTGGATGACGCCGGGCTGCAACAATTGCTGGAACTGGATGAGGACCAGATCCAGCAACTGCGCCAGCGCCTGCAGGCCAACGACAAGGCCATCGAACAAGCCAAGGTCCTGCTCCAGGAGCGCCAGCAACGCCTGCAACAGCACCAGGCCCAGCACAACGGCAACCTGGAGGCCGGGCAACTGGCCCAGGCCCTTGAAGAGCTGCAGCAACAAGCCCTCGCCAGCGAACAGCACGTAGCGGAACTGCGCGCCCGGCAAAGCGAGGACCAGCGCCGCCAGGAAGCCAACCAGGCCCTGAGCCAGCGCATCAACGAGGCCTACCACCAATGGCAGCGCTGGGCCCGCCTGAATGCCCTGATCGGCTCGGCCACCGGCGACACCTTCCGCAAGATCGCCCAGGCCTACAACCTCGACCTGCTGGTGCACCACGCCAACGCCCAGTTGCGCCAGCTGGTGCGGCGCTACCGCCTCAAGCGCGGCGGCAGCATGCTCGGCCTGCTGGTGCTGGACACCGAGATGGGCGACGAACTGCGCTCGGTGCACTCGCTGTCCGGCGGCGAAACCTTCCTGGTGTCCCTGGCCCTGGCCCTGGGGCTGGCGTCCATGGCCTCCAGCACCCTGAAGATCGAATCGCTGTTTATTGACGAAGGTTTTGGCAGCCTCGACCCCGAGTCCCTGCAACTGGCCATGGACGCCCTCGACGGCCTGCAGGCCCAGGGACGCAAAGTGGCGGTGATTTCCCACGTGCAAGAAATGCACGAACGGATTCCGGTGCAGATCCAGGTCAGCCGCCAGGGCAATGGCCTGAGCACCCTGGAGGTGAAATGAGCACGCGGCCGATGCCCGAGGCGACCCTCTACTCGTTCCGCCGCTGCCCCTATGCCATGCGTGCGCGCCTGGCGCTGCGCTATGCCCAGGTGCCGGTGCGGATCGTCGAGGTCAGCCTCAAGGCCAAGCCACCCGAGATGCTCGCGCTGTCGCCCAAGGGCACGGTGCCGGTGCTGGATCTGCATGGGCGGGTGATCGATGAGAGCCTGGAGATCATGCACTGGGCGCTGGAGCAGCATGATCCGGACAACTGGCGGCTCATCGGCGCCCCCGAGGCCCAGACACAGATGGCGGCCTTGATTGCCGAGAATGATCAGGTGTTCAAGGTGCACCTCAATCGCTACAAGTACGCCGAGCGTTATCCCGAAGCGCCCATGGAGCATTACCGGGCCCAGGGCGAGGTGTTTCTGGCGCAGTTGGAGCGCCTGCTGCAGGAGCGACGCTATCTGCTGGCGGCGCATCCGAGCTTGGCGGACATGGCCCTGCTGCCGTTTGTTCGCCAGTTTGCTCATGTGGACCGGGAGTGGTTTGCGCAGACGCCTTATCGTGCGTTGCAGGAGTGGTTGCAGGTGTTTCTTGAATCGGAGTTGTTTGTGGGGGTCATGGCCAAGACTTTGGCGTGAGTTTTTTGTTGTGGGGTTGGGTACATATCCGGGGCTGCGGGTGCGGCGGCTTATGGTTCCGCTTTTACAGCGGGGTTGGGTACATATCCGTTTCTGCGGGTGCGGCCGCTGGCGGTTTCGCTCTTACAGCGAGTTTGGGTACATATCCGTTCTTGCGGGTGCGGCCGCTTACGGTTCCGCTCTTACAGCGGGTTTGGGTACATATCCGTTCTTGCGGGTGCGGCCGCTTACGGTTCCGCTCTTACAGCGGCTCACTTTTGAAGAGCGCAAAT
>NZ_JAVAJH010000012.1:0-117479 GCF_030718165.1 Pseudomonas sp. LPH60 | reverse complement strand
TTTTGCGCGGAGAAAAAGCCAAGTCCTACAGCGACCAGAAAGGACATTGCCCACGCATAGCTCCACAACCGCAGTGAAGGCCAGCACCATTGATCACTCGTGATGGAAATCCCCTCAAAAACAGTGAGTGGTTTTTGCTATGGTGCAGCTCTTTTTAAGGACTTGAGTTCACCCGCACGGATCAGCGTCGACCTCTATTCAACGAGAAGTTGTAGCAATGCCCGAAGCGATTCCGATCAAGGACCACGAAAAAGAGAACCGCCTGGTCAACAAGCGCCTGCTCGCCTGCGCTATGTTGGTGGTGGCCATTACTTGCGCCTTGGTAGGGCGCATGTACTTCCTGCAGGTGGTGGAGTTCGGCTATCACTCCACCGTCTCGGAAAACAACCGTGTCCACGTGCTGCCGATCACCCCGACCCGCGGGCTGATCTATGACCGCAATGGCGTGGTCCTGGCGGACAACCGCCCCAGCTTCAACCTGACCATCACCCGCGAACGCACCACTGATCTCAAAGGCGAGTTGGACACGGTGATCGACCTGCTGCACCTGCCGCCAGAGGATCGAACCCTGTTCGACAAGGAAATGAAGCAGGCCCGCCACCCCTTCGTCCCCGTGACCCTGTTCTACGAGCTCACCGAAGAGCAGATCGCCGTCCTTGCGGTCAACGAGTACCGCCTGCCAGGACTGGATGTGCAAGCCCAGTTCGTCCGCCATTACCCCATGGGCGCCCACTTTGCCCACTCCATCGGCTACGTTGGACGGATCAACGAGAAAGAAGCCAAGACCCTGGACTCGGTGGAATACCGTGGCACTCAGTCCATTGGCAAGACGGGCGTAGAGAAGTTCTATGAGTCCGAGTTGCACGGTCACGTCGGCTATGAAGAGGTGGAGACCAACGCCCAGGGGCGGGTCATGCGCGTGCTCAAACACACCGATCCTATCCCCGGGAAGAACATCGTCCTGAGCCTGGATATCAAGCTCCAGGAAGCTGCCGAAGAGGCCCTGGGGGACCGTCGCGGCTCAGTGGTGGCCCTCGACCCCGCCACGGGCGAAGTACTGGCCATGGTCAGCAAGCCAAGCTTTGACCCAAACCTGTTCGTCACCGGCATCAGCTTCAAGCAATACGCGGCACTGCACGACTCCATCGACCGCCCGCTGTTCAACCGGGTGCTGCGCGGCCTCTACGCACCGGGTTCCACCATCAAGCCAGAAGTGGCGATTGCCGGCCTCGACACCGGCGTGGTGACCGCCTCGACCCGAGTCTTCGATCCCGGTTACTACCAATTGCCGGACTTCGATCACAAATACCGCAACTGGAACCACAGCGGCGATGGTTGGGTGGATATGGACGCAGCGATCATGCGCTCCAACGACACCTACTTCTACGATCTGGCCCACAAGCTCGGCATCGACCGCCTGCACGACTACATGGCGATGTTCGGTCTGGGTCAGAAAGTCTCCCTGGACATGTTCGAGGAATCCCCCGGGTTAATGCCATCCCAAGACTGGAAGCGCGCCACCCGCCGCCAGCCCTGGTTCCCGGGGGAAACCGTGATCCTCGGCATTGGTCAGGGCTACATGCAGGTCACGCCGCTGCAACTGGCCCAGGCCACAGCGCTGATCGCCAACAAGGGCGTGTGGAACCGCCCGCACCTGGCCAAGACCATCGATGGCGTGGCTCCGTTGGATGAGCACCCGATGCCCAACATCCTGCTGAAGAACCCCCACGACTGGGATCAGGTCAACCACGGTATGCAGATGGTGATGCACGACCCGCGGGGCATCGCCCGTGCTGCCGCCGCCGGTGCGCAGTACCGCATCGCCGGCAAGAGCGGCACCGCCCAGGTGGTGGCGATCAAGCAAGGCGAACGCTATGACCGCCTCAAGACCCGCGAGCGCAACCGCGACAACGCCCTGTTCGTCGGCTTCGCCCCCGCCGAGCACCCACAGATCGTGATTGCGGTCATGATCGAGAACGGTGAGGCCGGCGGCCGGGTCGCCGGGCCCGTGGTGCGACAGATCATGGACGCCTGGCTGCTGGACCAGAACGGCCACCTCAAGCCGCAATACGCTACACCCGCCAAGGCCCCTGGCGATCCCCACGTCTGACTCATTGCAACACCGGGCTGCCCGGCATCTTGTGAGTCCGCCCGAGCGTCCCTTGCCTCACTGAGCGGTGAGGCGTTCCTGCAGCAGCTCCAGGAACAGCACCTCGGCACGGCTCATGCGTTGTTCACGGTTCCACAGCAGATGGATGTCGACATCGGCGATGCCGTCGTGGGGCGGCAGACGCCACAGCAGCCTGGCGTCGACATCGGCCGCCACCACGTGCTCAGGCAGGCAGCCGATGCCAAACCCGGCGATCACCAGGCGCCGTACCTCCTCCAGGCTCGGCGACGACGCGACGATGCGCCCGCTGAAGCCTTGCTGGTCACGGAAGATGGTCAGCGGCGAGAGCATGCCGCCGATCTGGTCGCTGGTAAAACTGACGAAGTTCTCTCGCTGCAGATCGCCCTCGGCCACGTCCTGGCGCCCGAACAACGGGTGATGCTTGCCGCAAAAAAATGCGTAGCGCTGCCGCAGGAACAGCCGTTGTTCCAGGCGTGGCTGTGGCCGCCGATTAAGGCTCAGGCCCAGGGTCGCGGTCTTCTCTTGCAGGGCGCTGACGATGTCCGAACTGCGCATCACCTCCACCTCCAGGTCGACGCGCGGATGCTGGCGATGGAAGTCGGCCAGAAAGTTATCGAAACGCTCATTGAGGATCCGGCTGATGATCAACAGCCGCACCTTGCCGATCACCTCGTCGGCGGGTTGCTCCAGCACGCTGCTGACCTGGGACATCTGGCCGTAGATTTCCCCGGCCAGGGCAAAGATCTGTTCGCCCACTTCAGTCAGGGCAAAACGCGGCCCGCGCCGGGCGATCAACTGTCGTCCCAGCTGTTCTTCCAGGCGCTTGAGGGCTTGGCTCACTGCCGGTTGGGTCAGGTGCAGGCGCGCCGCTGCGCGACTGATGCTCAGTTCCTGGCCGATCACCCGGAAGGTGCGCAGCAGGTTCCAGTCGAGGCGGTCATTGAGCAGGCGTCGGGCATCGCGGTCGGACATGGCAGGGCTCTGGATCGGGATCTAGGCGAATAATAAGTAAGGATAATAATCGAGATAACCAATAGAAAATTGACTAATTATCCGGCGAAACGGATAAATCCCCCCAGACGGACGCCCACAGAAGCCCCTGCGCTTGACCCTTTCTCCTGCCACAAAAATAACCAAAGGAGCCAACCATGAAGCCTTCCGCTTCGCCGCAGCCACGTCGGGCCGCGGCCGCCGCCTTTATCGGCACCATGATCGAGTGGTACGACTTCTACATCTACGCCACCGCTGCGGCGCTGGTGTTCGGAGCCTTGTTCTTCCCCTCCGACGACAAACTGTTCAGCACCATGGCCGCCTTCGGAACCTTCGCCGTGGGCTTCTTCGCCCGGCCCCTGGGGGGCATCATCTTCGGCCATATCGGCGACCGTATCGGCCGCAAGAAATCCCTGGTCATCACCTTGCTGATGATGGGCGTGGTCACGGTGTGCATCGGCCTGTTGCCGACTTATGCACAGATCGGCGCCCTGGCCCCGGTGCTGCTGATCCTGCTGCGCATCGTCCAGGGCATTGCCGTGGGAGGCGAGTGGGGTGGGGCGGTGCTGATGGCCGGCGAACATGCGCCCAAGGGCCGGCGCAACTTCTTCGCCTCCTTCGCGCAATTGGGCAGCCCAGCGGGTTTGATCCTCTCGTTACTGGCCTTCAGCGCCGTGACCCGCCTGCCCGAGGACGCGTTGATGAGCTGGGGCTGGCGCCTGCCGTTCCTCGCCAGCGCGTTGTTGCTGCTGGTAGGCCTGGCGATTCGCCTGGGGGTCAACGAGTCGCCGGAGTTTCTCGCCAGCCGCGAGCAGGCGGCCAAATCGCTGCGCAACGAACAGGCACCTGTGATGCAAGTGCTGCGCACGGCCTGGCGTCCACTGCTGCTGTGCATCGGCGCCAATACCCTGGGGATCGCCGGGGTGTATTTCACCAACACCTTCATGATTGCCTACACCACCCAGCAACTGGAGATTCCCCGTTCGCTGATTCTCGAATGCCTGTTCGTGGTGGCGATCATCCAGTTCTGCATCCAGCCCCTGGCGGCCTGGACCGCCGAGAAAATCGGCGCCACGCGCTTTCTATGCCTGGTGTCAGTACTGGCCATGGCCTCGCCCTATCCGATGTTCGTCCTGGTGAGTTCCGGCCAGGCGCCGCTGATGATCCTCGGCATCGCCCTGGCAGTGGTGTGCATGGCCTCCTTCTACGCGGTGATCGCCGGTTACGTCAGCGGCATGTTCGAGACGCGGGTGCGCTACACCGCGATCTCCCTGGCCTATCAAGTCTGCGGTGCCCTGGCCGGTGGCCTGACCCCGCTGATCGGCACCTGGCTGGCCCACAGGTTCATCGGCCAATGGTGGCCGATGGCGCTGTTCTACAGCCTGATCGCTGCCGTTTCGCTGATCTGCGTGCTGGCCCTGTCGCGCCGTCACGCCCACGCCCATCGCCTGGAAATGGCGTCCCACGCTTGATTGTCCGGAGACACGATCGATGTTGAAAATCAATGGCCAACGCCTCTGGGCGAGCCTGATGGCCATGGCCGAAATCGGCGCCACCGCTCGCGGCGGCAGCTGCCGCCTGGCCCTGAGCGATGAGGACCGGGCCGGGCGCGAGCTCTTCGCTCACTGGTGTACAGAAGCCGGCATGACCCTGAGCGTCGACCCCATCGGCAACCTGTTTGCCCGGCGGCCCGGCAGTGACCCGCACGCAGCCCCAGTGATGATGGGCAGCCACCTCGACACCCAGCCCGAGGGCGGGCGTTTCGACGGTGTCTACGGTGTGCTGGCCGGCTTGGAAGTGCTGCGCACGCTCAATGATCTCGGAGTCCAGACGCGCAAGCCTCTGGAGCTGGCGGTGTGGACCAACGAGGAAGGCGCGCGTTTCACCCCGGCGATGTTCGGCTCGGCGGTGTTCACCGGGGCCATGTCCCTGGACGCCGCCCTGGCGGTACGCGACGCCGATGGCATCAGCGTTGCCCAGGCCCTGCAGCGCACCGGTTACGCCGGCAATCGGCCTTTGGGCGGGGCCGTGGATGCCTATTTCGAAGCCCATATCGAGCAGGGCCCGATCCTTGAAGACAACGCCAAGAGCATCGGCGTGGTCAGTGGCGGTCAGGCGATCCGCTGGCTCGACGTTCAGGTTGAAGGCAGGGCCGCCCACGCCGGCACCACGCCGATGTCACTGCGCAAGGATGCTCTGTATGGCGCCGCGCAGATGATCCTCGCCGTGGAGCAGGTGGCAGCGGATTTTGCCCCGCAAGGCCTGACCACTGTCGGTGAGCTGAGCGTTGCCAAGTCATCGCGCAATACCATTCCCGGGTTGCTGACCTTCACCGTCGACCTGCGCCACCACCATGATCAACAGATCACCGCCATGGAGCAGCAGGTTGAGGAACGCCTGGAGCGCATTGCCCGGCAGCGCGGGCTCAAGGTCCGCATCGACCGCCGTTGGCTCAGCCCGGCCACGCCCTTTGATGCCGAGTGCGTGGCGGCGGTGCAGCAGGCGGTGGACGGGCTGGGCTATCCTCATCAGTCCATCGTCAGTGGCGCGGGCCACGACGCCATCTTGCTGGCGCGCTATTGCCCCACCGCCATGGTGTTCATTCCCTGTGTCGGTGGCTTGAGTCATAACGAAGCCGAAGACGTGTTGCCCGAGGACGTGTGCCAGGGCGCCGATGTATTGCTTAATGCCGTGCTGGCCCGTGTCGGCCGGGTGGCCTGAGGAGACCTTGATGCGCAGTTTTTTCCACCCTGAACAATTGCTTCACCATCCCCGCAGCTATTACTCCCGGGGCCAGCTGCGCACGCCTCAGGAAGTCCCCGAGCGCGCCCAGCGCCTGGTGCAGGCGGCGCATTCCCTGAGCTTTGCGGTGTGCCAACCCGAGGACGCCGGTCTGCAGCCGTTGCTGGCGGTGCACAGTGCGCCGTACCTGAAATTCCTGGAGGAGGCTTACCCGCACTGGAATGAAATTCCCGAGGACTGGGGTGACGAAGTCATGTCCAACATCTTCGTGCGTGAGCCCAATGCCCTGCGCGGGGTCCTCGCCCAGGCCGCTTGCTATCTGGCCGACGGCAGTTGTCCGGTGGGCGAACAGACTTGGCGCTCGGCCTACTGGTCGGCGCAGAGCGCCATCGCCGGGGCCCGTGCCCTGCTGGATGGCGAAGCTGCTGCCTATGCCTTGTGCCGCCCGCCGGGCCACCACGCCCGGGCCGAAGCCGCGGGTGGTTTCTGCTACTTGAACAACGCGGCGATCGCCGCTCAGGTTCTGCGGGAAAAATTCGCCCGGGTCGCGGTGCTGGATACCGATATGCATCACGGCCAGGGCATTCAGGAAATCTTCTACGAGCGGGACGACGTGCTTTACGTGTCGGTGCATGGTGACCCCACCAACTTTTACCCCGGGGTCAGCGGTTTTGCCGAAGAGCGCGGCAGCGGCGCGGGGGAGGGCTATAACCTCAACCTGCCGATGGCCCATGGCGCCAGCGAAGCGGACTTTCTCGCCCGCCTGGAACAGGCCCTGGCCGCGGTGAGGGCATTCGGCGCCGAGGTGCTGGTGCTGTCTTTGGGGTTCGACATCTACGAGCTCGATCCGCAAAGCAAGGTCGCGGTGACCCGAGACGGCTTCGCCATCCTTGGCCAGCGCATCCGCAGCCTTGGCCTACCGTGCCTGATTGTCCAGGAGGGGGGTTACCACCTTGACAGCCTGGAAGACAACGCCCGCGCCTTCTTTGCCGACAGCGCCGCCTGGTCCCTTTAGGACCGGCCGGACGGCGTTTCGCCCGAAGGCCTTTTCGCCGGCAAGCCAGCTCCTGCAGCAGGGGCTGGCAGGAGGCGTAGGGTACTTGCCATTTGCTTTACGTTAACGTCAAGATGCTCGGGCGCCCGTCCCACTGGCGCAGGTTTTGCTTGATCTCGAATGACAGGGTAAGCAATGCAGGGCTGCCCGATGATCCGGGCAAAGCCCCTTTACTGCCCTCTGAACCCGGTGTAGACATTGACCACGGCTTGCGTGCCTCGCGCAATCCAAGGGAGTGGAGCGGGTATAGCGGGCGGACCGATTCGGAGCGCTTGATGACTCTTATAAAAACAACAAAGGGTGAGCAGCAACACGAAGCCCGGCTGGCCCGGGAGCGGCTGCACCTGGAAGGCGAGATCCCCGACGGGGTCCTGCGTGCGGAAATCGATGCCTCATGGCGGCGCAGCCTCAGCCATGGCGTGCACTTTGGCAGTCAGCATCAACTGACCCTGGAATCTGGCGCCAGCCTTGAGGTGCTGCTGGCCAGCAATCGCCTGTTGCTGGACGCGGCAACCCCGGCCATCGACTACCTGACCCAGCATCAGGGCCAGGACGGCCTGATCATCCTCGCCAATGCCGACGCCACCATCCTGGCCATCGAGGGCCGTGCCGACCGGCTCAAGGACAGCGGGGTGCAGGACATCACCCTCGGCGCCTGCTGGAGCGAGGCCACCCGTGGCACCAACGCCCTGGGCACGGCCCTGGTGGAAGCCCGGCCGACCCTGATCGATTGCGGCGAACACTACCTGGATCGCCTCAGCCATTTCTCCTGCACATCGGTGCCCATCCAATGCCCCCAGGGCGAGATGCTCGGCGTTCTTGACCTGACCCGCGAAGGCCCCCTGGGCCGCGTCCAGGACAGCACCGCGCTGTTGTCCATGGCGGTCAGCCAGATCGAGGCGCGAGTGTTCCACGCGTCCTACCCGGAGCAGATCGTCCTGGCCTTCCACAGTCGTCGGCAATACCTCGAATCGCCCTGGCAAGGCCTGCTGGCCCTGAGCCTGGGCGGGCAGATTCTTGCGGTCAGCGGCCAGGCCTGCCAGTTGCTCAACGCCCCGCGCGCGGCCCTGGTGGGACGGCGTTGCGAAGAGTTCCTCGGGCTCGACGGCCTGCAACTGCTGGCCCGCCTGCAGCAAGGCGCCGTGGGCAACCTGCAGACCGCCAAGGGCGAGCTGTTCTACAAGGCCCTGCGGGCACCGCAGCCATCGCTGAACCTGCACCGCACGCCCCGCAGCACACCGAAAGCCACGCCCATGCCCCAGGACCTGGAAGCCCTGGCCGGGGGCAACAGCCGCTACGCCCGCACCCTGCGCATGGCCCGCCAGGGCCTGGCCAACGGCTTGCCAGTGCTGTTGCTGGGAGAGACCGGCACCGGCAAGGAGGTCCTGGCCCGGGCCCTGCATCGTGCGGGCAGTCGTGCCGAGAAACCCTTTGTCGCGGTCAACTGCGCGGCGATTCCCGAAGGCCTGATCGAGTCGGAGCTGTTCGGCTACCGCGAAGGCGCCTTCACCGGCTCGCGCCGCGGCGGCATGATCGGACGCCTGCAACAGGCCCACGGTGGCACCTTGTTCCTCGATGAGATCGGCGACATGCCCCTGGCCCTGCAAGCCCGCCTGCTGCGAGTGCTGCAAGACCGCAAGGTAGCGCCCCTGGGAGCCGGCGAGGAGCAGGACATCGACATTGCCCTGATCTGCGCCACCCACCGCGACCTCAAGCAGCAAGTGCAGGACCAGGCCTTTCGCCAAGACCTGTTCTACCGGGTCAACGGCATCAGCGTGCTGCTGCCGGCCCTGCGTGAACGCGAAGACCTGCAGCCGCTGGTGGACAGCCTGCTGGCCAGGCTCGGCGGCGCCGACGTGAGCCTCAGCGACGAACTGCGCCGGCTGCTGACGGACTACCACTGGCCGGGCAATATCCGCCAGCTGGAGATGGTCCTGCGCACCGCCCTGGCCCTGCGCGAAGAAGGCGAGTGCCACATCGGCCTGGAACATCTGCCCGACAGCATGCTCGACGATCTGCAGGCCAGCGAGCGGCCGCAGACCGGGAGCATCCGCGAGAACGAGCTGGAGCTGATCCGCAGTGCCCTGGACAACCATCAGGGCAATGTCTCGGCGGCTGCGGACGCCCTGGGCATCAGCCGCGCGACCCTGTACCGCAAGCTCAAGCAGTTGCGCGCCTGATGCGGCGCCTGATCACCCGGCTGGTGGACAGCCGCGATCCCCAGGCCCTGAGTGACGCCTTAGGCTGGCTCTACAGTTTCGTGCGGCCCCATCGGCTGGCCATCGGTGGCCTGCTGGGGCTGTCGGTGTGCGCCTCGTTGCTGGTGCTGGTGCAACCCTGGCTGACCAAGCTGCTGATCGACGACGGCCTGCTGGCCCGGGACTTCTCCAAACTGGTGCTGATCGCCGGCTTGATGATCCTTGCCGGTCTGCTGGGCACGCTGTTGTCCGGGGTCAATCGCTACCTGCATACGCGCCTGTCCGGACGCATCCTGTTCGCCCTGCGCGACGACCTCTACCGCCATCTGCAACGACTGTCGCCGAGCTTCTACGGGCAGCGGCGAATCGGCGACCTGATGTCGCGCCTGGACGGCGATGTGGCGGAGATCCAGCGCTTTGCCGTCGACTCATTGTTTTCCGCAGTGTCCAGCGTGATCGGTCTTGTCGTCGCCCTGGCCATGCTCCTGACCCTGTCCTGGCAACTCTCGCTGCTGGCCCTGGTGTTGATTCCCCTGGACGTGCTCTGGCTGCGCTGGATGCGGCGCAAGGTGGAGCGCGATGTGCGCCAGTTGCGCGAGCGTTCCGCGGACATGTCTTCGTTCATGGTGGAAACCCTGCCGGTGATGAAGTTCATCCAGAGCGCCGGCCAGCAGCAACGGGAGGCTCAGCGCCTGGACCGCCTCGGCCAGGGCTACATGAGCCAGTTGCTCAAGCTGCAGGTCACCGAGTTCTTCACCCAGGCGGTGCCCGGCACCCTGACCTCATTGTCCCGGGCCTGCGCCTTCCTGATTGGCGGTTACTGGGTGGTGCAGGGCACCTGGCAACTGGGGGCGCTGATTGCCTTCTCCACCTACCTGGGCATGGCGGTGGGACCGGTGCAGAGCCTGCTGGGACTGTATGTGGCGATCCAGCGCATGACCGTGAGCCTGGGCCGGGTCATGGAGCTGCGCGGTGAGGAGCCGGACATCAGCGCCCCCGTAGCGCCCTTGCCGGTGCCGGACAACGGCGAGCTGCACTTCAAGGATGTGCACTTCAGTCATCCGGGGCGCGGCTCGACCCTCAAGGGCATCGAAGCGCGGATTCCCTATGGCCTCAAGGTCGCCCTGAGCGGCACTTCGGGGGCCGGTAAAAGCACCCTGATCGACCTCTTGCAGCGCCATCACGACCCCCAGTCCGGGCAGGTGCTGCTGGGGGGCATCGACCTGCGTCAACTGGACCTGGCGCAACTGCGCCGTCAGGTGGCGGTGGTCAGCCAGGACATCGTGCTGTTTCGCGGCAGCCTGGCGGACAACCTGGCCTACAGCGTGCCCGCTGCCAGCCGCGAGGCCGTGGCCGAAGTGGCGCGGCTGGCGCAACTGCAGGGGCTGATCGAGTCCCTGCCCGAGGGCCTGGACAGCCCTCTGGGCGAGCGTGGCCAGCAGCTGTCCGGCGGGCAGAAACAACGCATCGCCATCGCCCGTGCATTGCTCCAGGACCCGATGATCCTGGTGCTGGACGAAGCCACTTCGGCGGTGGACGAGGCCACCGAGCGCGAGGTGATCGACGCCATCGACCGCCTGTTCGCCGGGCGCACGCGCATCCTCATCAGCCACCGGCCTTCGACCCTGGCTGACGCCGACCTGCGTTTCGAGTTGCTCGACGGTGTATTGCACAGCGTGGTGGTGGCCCATGAAGCCTGAGCTGCGCATCGGCGTGATCGACAGCGGCCATGCCCCTCATCAACGGGTGGCGGCCGGTCGGCGTTTCTTTCTGCTGGGCGAAGGCATGGGCGAGGGCGAGTTGCAGCAGGACGCCCTCGGTCATGGCAGCGCGATCATCGAGGCCATCGGGCAGCGCGCGCCCGATGCCCAGCTGTATCTGGCCCAGGTGTTCGATCAGCGCGGAGTCACCAGTGCCGCGCAAGTCAGTGCCGCCCTGTATTGGCTGCTGGAACAGGATGTACGCCTGATCAACCTCAGCCTCGGGCTGCGCCAGGATCGCGATTCACTGCGCGCCGCCTGCGCCGAGGCCGTGGCACGCGGCGTGCTGCTCTGCGCGTCCAGCCCGGCCCAGGGCGAGCCGGTATTCCCGGCCCGCTATCCCGGCGTGTTGCGGGTTACCGGCGATGCGCGTTGCAGTGCGCAGCAATGGTCCTGGCTGAACACGGCCCAGGCCGATTTCGCCGCCTGCGTGCGCGCCGGCCGCCCGGGGCCGTCCGGCGCCAGCCTGGGCTGTGCCGCCTTGAGCGGGCATATCGGTGCCTACCTCAAGACCCAGCCCGGCGCGAGCAATCTGCAGGTGCGCCAGTGGCTGCAGGAGCAGGCCGCCTACCAGGGGCCCGAGCGCCGGAGCGTGCCATGCTAACGATCCTGATCCTGGGGGCGGGGCCGGCCGGCGCGGCGGTGGCCCTGGGGCTGCGGCGCCTCGGTTACTCGGTGACCCTGATCAGCGACTGGCGGCGTTTTGCGGCGCTGGAAGGGGTCTCGCTGCGGGTGCTGGAAGCCTTGCGCGGCGCCGGTCTGGAGTCGGCACTGGCCCAGGCCCTGCATCCTTCCCAGCGGCAAGTGGCGTGGAACGGCGCGCAGCATGCACAGAACATCGAATACCTGCTGGATCGCCCGACGTTCGACCGTGGCCTGCGCGATGCCCTGCATCAGGCCGGGGTGACGCTGATCCAGGGCCGTGTACTTAGGGTGCAGTCCACGGCGCTCGGGCACCGGGTGCAGGTGCAGGGGCACGAGGAGCTGCTCGGCGAGTTCCTGGTCGAAGCCCGCGGGCGTCAGGCGCCTGCGCTGGACAAGGCCCTGCAGCACGGCGTCGGAAACGGCCGGCGAGGCCCGGAAACCCTCAGCCTGCTCAACCGCTGGCAAGGGCCGTCTGGCACTGCCGCCAGTGCCGTGCACAGCCTGGAGGACGGCTGGGCCTGGATGGCCCGGCGCAGCGACGGCCAGTGCTATTGGCAACTGACCCTGGATGTGGCCAGCGCTGCACTGCCGGGCAAGGCGCAGTTGCTGGAGTACTGCCGTCAGCGCCGTCAGGCGTCTGCCCTGGTCGCGGATTTTTTTGCCGGTGGTGTCGAACATGATCTGCAGCTGCACGCCCGTAGCAGCACGGCCATTCTCTGCCCCCAGGTGTGCGGCGCTAACTGGTTGCGGGTCGGGGATGCGGCCATGGCGGTGGACCCGCTGTCTGGCAATGGCATCTTCCAGTCCCTGTCCTCGGCCCTGCAGGCACCGGCGGTGATCAACACCCTGTTGCAACGGCCGGAGCGCAGAGCCCTGGCCGGGCGCTTTCATCAGCAACGGGTGGAGCAGCTGTTCCTGCGCTTTGCGCGTATTGGCCGGGATTTCTACGCCGACGAGCAGCGCTGGCCCGAGCAACCGTTCTGGCAGGCCCGTCGGCACTGGCCGGACCAGCAGCCGGCGCACGCGGCCGTGGACTTTGCCGCCCTGCGTATCGAGCACGCCCCGGTCCTGCGCGATGGCCTGGTGGATGAAGCCGAAGTGGTGATCACCCCGGACCAGCCCCTGGGTATCTGGCATGTGCAGGGTGTGGAGCTGGCGCCGTTGTTGCGCCGCTTGCAGCACCAGCCCCCGAACCAGGCCCTGGCGGACCTGAGCCCGGAGCAGGGGCGGGTGGTGCGGGGCTGGTTGCTGGCCCAGGGTTATCGACCCTGAACCCGCCGTGCACAAGCGAGCGGGCTCAGGTTCACTGCCCGGTAGGTTCAGCTAGCGTTGGTACACCCGCTGGCCGCCTTTCCAGGTCTGGTAGACCTGGATGTCCCTGATGCCGGTAGCCGGAATGTTTTCGTCGAGCGGGTCCTGTTCGAGAATCACCAGGTCGGCGAAGTTGTTGTCCTGCAACGACCCCATCCAGCGCTCGGCGTGGCATTGCCAGGCGGCATCGTAGGTGATGGCTTTCAGCGCCTCTTGGCGAGACAGGCATTCGCCAGCGTTGAGCACCGGGTAGTCTTCAGGGTTCTGCAGGACCGGATACGGCGATTGTGTGCTACGGATGCCCTCCATCTTGCGGGTCACGGCCTGCTCCATGGAGCGCAGGGGGCCCAGTGGGGTGACCGTGCAGTCGCTGTGCAGGGAAATGCGCAGATTGTGCTTGAGGGCCGATTTGCACAGGTCGAGCATGGTCTCGGCCCGCTGCTCGAAAATCGCCTGTTGGAAGGAGTAGCCCCAGTAACCGACATGCCCGATCAGGAAGCTCGGTGACAGCCCCAGCTGGTTCATGCGCTCAAGACTGTCCGCGTTCAGCAGCGAGCAGTGTTCGATGCGATGGCGCTTTTCCAGGCCGTTACCGTCCTTGAAGGCCCCTGCGTAGGCTTGCAGGGTGAAGTCGATGGCTCGGTCGCCGTTGGCATGAATCATCAGGGGCCAGCCGGTCTCGACCGCTTTGCTGACCAGGGTCTGGTAGGCCACGGGGAGGGTTTGCGGGTCTGGCTGCTGCTCGTCGCAGACATTGAAATTGCCCCGGCGGGGGGTGGTTTCACAGCAATAGTCCACGCTCTGGTAGCCGGTCAGGCCCTGGTTGGAGCCGTCTGATACCAGCTTCACCGAGCCCTGGTAGATGCGTTTGGCTTCTTCGCGGGTGGCGGGTCGATAGGGTGGCAGGCTTTGCAGGCTTTTGGCGGAGCCGTCGCAGGCGGCGGCGTAACCGATCCGCAGATTCCTGGGATGAGTCAGGAAGTAGGCGTCTAGCACCAGTCTTGAGATGGGGTCCATCATGGCGTCGTACAGCAGGGTGATTCCGCGTTGCGTGGCGGTGTTGAAGTAGTCTTCGAGGTGCTTGAAGATCTTCAGCATCTGCAACTGCTGCTGGACCGGAATGGAGCGAATGGCGTGCAGGATTTCACGCTCCTGCAACAGGCCTTTGTTGGCTTTGACGCCGGTCTTGCGAAAGACCGCTTCGCTCGCCGCACTGTTCATGTAGGCGGTGTGCATCGACGCACTGATCAGCAGGATCGGGCGCTCGGCGTCGATGCTGTCCAGGTTACCGATCTCTTCATCGAAGCCACAGCCCAGGGTTATGAGTTGGTTCAGGCCACCTTCCACCTTCTTGAACGGCATCAAGGCCGGATCGACCATGCGCCCGAGAATCCATGACGAAGGGTCTTTGACCGGGGCACTGCGCAGGGTCTCGACCAACCAGTTCCAATCGTAGGTTTCTCGCAGGCGTTGTCGCTCTTGATCGAACGCGCCCACCGGTATCCAGTCTTCCATGGCGCAGCTCTGCACGATGTGCGCGTGGGGCTCGACCAGGCCCGGAAGCAGGGTCCTGCCTTCCAGCGACTGGACCCTGTAGGCGATGCCCAGGGCTCGCAGGCGGGATTCGACGTCGGCCAGGGTGCCTGAGGCGACCACATCGCCGGCGTGGATGCCCAGTGCCTCGACCCGCTCGTCCATGTTGCCGTTGCGTAGCGGATAGATGTGGCCATGGGTGAAGACGATGGATTCGCCACCCGTTTCAAGGCCCGGGCCATGGGCGTTGGCAGGCTGGCCCGTCAGATGGCCGGCGGGGTTCAGGCTGTGCTTCAAGGCCTCCCAGATCGGGTTGTGGCATCCACACTGGATGTGGTCGTGATCATTTCCATTCGATCCCATGATGCGTTCCTCGGCGGTGCGATGGTATGAGGGGTACAGGAAGAGGGGCCGGGCTCCTTGTACCAGCTGTCGAGCGGGCCCGGGCTGAGCGTAGCAGCGCTTTGAGTGAAGGCCGGGGGGCGCCGAAAAAAATCGGGCGCCCCTGGCGAGGACGCTGAACGTCCGGAGGGGGGAGGCTGTGCCAGCCACGGATCAGAGCTTGATCAGCACCGATTTCAGTTCGGTGTAGTGCTCGATGGCCGCGTGGCCCATTTCCCGGCCGAGCCCGGACATCTTGTAGCCGCCGAACGGCAGTGCCGGGTCCAGGGCGCTGTGGCAATTGACCCACACCGAGCCGGACTTGATCTTCGGAATCATCCGGTGCACCGCTGCCAGATCGTTGGACCAGATGCTTGCGCCCAGGCCATAGGGGCTGTCGTTGGCCAGGCGCAGGGCGTCGGCCTCGTCGTCGAAGGGAATCGCCACCAGCACCGGGCCGAAGATTTCTTCCTGGACCAGCGAGTGCTTCTGGTCGACATCGACGATCACCGTCGGCTTGACGAAATACCCCGGACCGAACTGCTCGCCGCCACAGGCAATGGTGGCGCCGCTGTCCCGGCCCATCTCGATGTAGCGATAGACCCGTTCCTGCTGGCGCGCGGAAATCAGCGGGCCCATCTCGACGCTGGCGTCCAGGCCGTTGCCCAGCTTCATGGCATTGGCGATGCCGGCAATGTCGGCCACCACGTTGTCGAAGTGCTTGCGCTGCACATACAGCCGCGAGCCGGCGCAGCACACTTGGCCCTGGTTGAAGAAGATCGCGCTGGCGGCCCCGGCGGCGGCACTGCCCAGGTCGGCGTCGGCCATGACGATGGTCGGCGATTTGCCCCCCAGCTCCAGGGTGACCCGGGTCATGGAGTCCATGGCGATCTTGCCGATTTCCTTACCCACGGCGGTGGAGCCGGTGAAGGTCAGTTTGTCCACCAGAGGGTTGTGGGTCAGGGCGCTGCCGGCGGTGATGCCGGTGCCGGTGACCACGTTGAACACGCCGTCGGGGTAGCCGGCTTCCTGCACCAGTTCTGCCAGTTTCAACGCACTGAGCGGGGTTTCATCCGCCGGCTTGAGCACCAGGGTGCAACCGGTGGCCAGGGCCGGGCCGAGTTTCCAGCAGGCCAGCAGCAGGGGGAAGTTCCAGGCGACGATGGCGCCGACCACGCCCACCGCTTCGCGACGGATGAAACTGTGGAACTGATCGTCGGGCATCAGCGGCAGCGAGACCTCGACGCTTGTGCCTTCGATCTTGGTCGCCCAGCCGGCCATGTAGCGCAAGAAGTCGATGGACAATTGCACGTCCATGGCCTGGGCCACAGCGGCGCTCTTGCCATTGTTCAGGCATTCCAGCTGGGCCAGCAGTTCGGCGTCGCGCTGCATCAGGTCGGCGAGTTTCCACAGCAGGTTCTGCCGCTCCCGGGGACGGGTGCGGGTCCAGGGCGAGTCGTCGAAAGCCTGGCGCGCTGCCAGCACTGCGCGGTCGACATCGTCCACCGTGGCCCGGGGCACCAGGCACAGCTGTTCGCCGGTGGCGGGGTTGCGCAGGGGCATGGTCTGGCCATCGGCGGCCTCGACCCAGTGGGCGCCGATCAACATGCGCGGGGCGCGCTGGATAAACGCCGTGGTAGCGGCGAGCAGTGGGGCAATAGCCATGGCGAAGCCTCTTGTTGTAGGTGAGGCAGGGTCTTTCGCAATGGCTATGCCAGTTCCGTCGTGGCGGCGTGGCCCCGGGATTGCGGGGGCTTGGGCACGCTGCCGAGGCTGGCGCGGCGGTGGCTTTTCGCAAACTGCGACAGCCCGGTGAGATTCAAGAGACGCGCCGGTTCGTCGGTCTGGGCCCATGACCGCAAGCCTGGGGCGAAGCGGCTCAGAGTGAAAGTTGACCATTTCACGCTAATTGAAAGGAGGTTCTCGTTAGACGGTCGCCAGTGAGGGTTTCTACAGTAGCCGCTTTGAATCCGTGAGTACTTCCCATGCCCATTTACCCAAGGCCTGCATGGGCCCTGTGCGCCCTGTTGGCCGGTTGCACCCTGGGGCCGGAACGGCCGCCCGGCAGCACTGTGCCCCTGCCTGTGAGCCAGCTGGATGCAGCGGCCGAGCAGGGGCTCGATCAATGGTGGCAGCTCTACCGTGACCCGGGGCTCAATGCCGCCGTGCAGGAGGCCCTGAGCCAGAACCGCGACCTGCGGATGGCCGCGGCCAACCTGCTGCAGGCCCGGGCGCTGCTGCGCGAGACCGATACCCTGCGCCAGCCCGCCACCCAGGTGACGGCCCGGGCCGGCTACGGCAGTACTGCGGATGATCAGCTGGAAGCCGCCTTGCAGGACAGCGAGCGGATTCGCACCGGCAGCCGCTATGGGCTTGGCCTGGATGTGCAGTGGGAGGCTGACTTGTTCGGCCGCCTGCACGGTCTGGCGAATGCTGCCCGGGCCGATGCCGAGGCGACGCGGGCCGCCGAGGACGGCCTGCGGGTGGTGGTGGCTGCGGAAACCACCCGCGCCTGGTTGCAGGCTTGCAGCTACGGCCAGCGCCTGCAGGTGGCCGGCGAGTCCCTGGCACTGGTGGAGCAGGGCCGGGCCCTGAGCGCCCAGCTGTATCAGGCCGGCGCCGCGGTGACTCTGGATGTGGTGCGCGCCGAGGGCCTGGTGGGCCAGGTGCAGGCCAGCTTGCCGCCGTTGCAGGCCGGGCGGCAGCGGGCCCTGGCTGAGCTTGCGGTACTGCTGGGGCGTCCCCCGGGCGATGCACCGGCGGCGGCCGAGGCTTGTCACCAGGCCCCGCGCCTGGGTTCGCCCATGCCTCAAAGCGATGCCCTGGCCATGCTGCGCCGGCGTCCCGATGTGAGCCAGGCCGAGCGCCGGCTGGCAGCGGCCACGGCGCGCATCGGCGTGGCCCGGGCCGACCTCTATCCGCGGGTCAGCCTGGGGGCTGGGGTCTACACGTCGGCGCACCAGCCCTCGGGTTTCGATGAGCGCGACGCTTCGGTCTGGCAATTGGGGCCGCTGTTGTCCTGGAGCTTGCCCAACCTCAATGCCGCCCGCGCGCGCATCGCCCAGGCCGACGCCCGGGAAAGCGCGGCGCTGGCGGATTTTGACCGCAGCATCCTGGCGGCCTTGAAAGAGCAGCAGCAAGCCTTGAGCGACTACCAGGCCGCGTTGCAGCGCCAGGAGGCCCTGCACCTGGCGGCCGAGCGCGACCACCAGGCCTTGCACCTGGCCGGGCTGGCCCGCGCGGCCGGTGCTTCCAGCGCCCTGGATTACCTCGACGCCCAGCGCAGCGCCGTGCGCACCCGGGCCGCGGCGGCGCAGGCTGACGCGGCGGTGATCGATGCCCAGGTGCTGGTGTTCAAGGCCCTGGGCGGTGGCTGGCGCAGCGCGCCGCCGATTGTCCTGCCGCCGCCGAACCGGGTGGCGGCCAACCCTTTCCTGCGAACTTCCGACGAGCCTGTGCCATGACCCAGAACCCTGTTTCCGTTTCCCCGGCGCAAGCCGTCACCCGCCGTCGCTTGCTCGGTTATGCCGGGTTGGCGCTGGTGTTGTTGCTGATCCTGGCCTGGTGCCTGAACTGGTGGTTCAGCGGGCGTTTCCTGGTGGAGACCGACGACGCTTACCTGCGGGCGGACATCGTCACCATTGCGCCCCGGGTGGCCGGTTATCTGGCGACGGTCGAGGTCCAGGACAACCAGTCGCTCAAGGCCGGCGACCTGCTGGCGCGGATCGATGACAGCGACTATCGGGCCCGGGTCGAACAGGCCGAGGCGGCGCTGCGCGAGGCCCTGGCCGAACAGCGTGCCGGGCAGGCGCGGCTGGCCAATCTGGCAGCCCGTCAGCAACAGCAACAGAGCCTGATCGCCGAGGCCCAGGCCCGGGTCGGCGCTGCCGAGGCCGAGGCGCAACGGGCCGGCCAGGAAGGGCGGCGCCAGCAGCACCTGGCCAGCCAGCAGGTCAGCAGCGTGCAGCAACTGGAAAGCGCCGCGGCCTTGGCGCGTCAGGCCGATGCCGCGCTGGGGGCGGCCCGGGCTACGCTGGCGGCGCGGCGCCAGCAGGTGCAGGTGCTCGATACCGAGCAGCAAAGCGCCCGGGCGCAACTGGACAAGCTCGAAGCGGGCGTGGCCCGGGTCAGTGCCCAGCGGCAGCTGGCCCGTATCGATCTGGCGCGCACCTTGATCCGCAGCCCGGTGGCCGGTATCGCCGGCCAGCGCCGCCTGCGCCTGGGGCAGTACGTCGAAGTCGGCGCGCCACTCTTGGCGGTGGTGCCCGAGGACGCCTATGTGGTGGCCAACTACAAGGAAACCCAGGTCGACGGCATGCGCCCCGGGCAGCCGGCGCGGGTCGAGGTCGATGCCTTGGGCGGCCACGTGCTGTTGGGCCGGGTGGAGAGTTTTGCCCCGGCCTCCGGTGCCGAATTCGCCCTGCTGCCGGCGGACAACGCCACCGGCAACTTCACCAAGATCGTGCAGCGCATGCCGGTGCGCATCCGCCTCGATCCGGGGCAGGCGCGACAGGCAGAACTGCGCCCCGGAATGTCGGTGGTGGTGAGCGTGGATACCCGTCATGACTAGTGCCCAGGCGGTACAGGACACCGCGGGCGAGGTGGGCGCGCAGGCGATTTCCCTGCGCACCTGGGTGGCGGTGCTGGGCAGCGTGGTGGGCTGCTTCATGGCCGGGATGAACGTGCACGTGACCAACGCTTCATTGCCGGACGTACGCGGTTCCCTGGGCGCCACCTTCGAGGAGGGCTCGTGGATCACCACCGCCTACCTGGTGGCGGAGATCATCATCATTCCCATGACCGGCTGGCTGGTGTCGGTGTTTTCCATGCGCCGGGTGCTGATGGTGGGCACCGCCGGTTTCGTGCTGTTCTCGATTGCCTGCTCCCTGGCACCGAATATCCACAGCCTGATCTTCGCCCGGGTGCTGCAAGGGGCCTTTGGCGGGGTGCTGATTCCCTTGTCGTTCCAGCTGATCGTCACCGAGCTGCCGGCGGCCCGGCACCCCATGGGCATGGCCCTGTTCGCGGTGGCCAACAACGTGGCCCAGGCGGCGGGGCCGTCCCTGGGCGGCTGGCTCACCGATGCCTATTCGTGGCGCTGGATCTTCTACCTGCAAGTGCCGCCGGGGCTGTTGCTGCTGGCGGCCATCGGCTGGTCGGTGCGGCCCCAGCCCATGGTCCTGGCAAGGTTGCGCCAGGGCGACTGGGGCGGGATCGCCAGCATGGCCGTGGGCCTCTCGGCGTTGCAGATCATGCTGGAGGAGGGCGGCCGTCATGACTGGTTCGCCTCGGGCTTCATCCTCAATTGCGCGGTCCTGGCCACGCTCGGCCTACTGGCCTTCGTGGCCATCGAATTGCGCCGCGAGCAGCCGCTGATCAACCTGCGCCTCTTGGGCCGCTACAACTTCGGCATTGCCAGCCTGATGCAATTCACCTTCGGTGCGGTGGTGTTCGGCGTGGTGTTCCTGGTGCCCAACTACTTTGCCCAGATCCATGGCTACAACGCCCGGCAGATCGGTTTGATGATGATTCCCTATGGCCTGATCCAGTTCGTCATGTCGTTCGCCACCCCGCGCCTGATGCGCTGGACCAGCGCTCGCACCATCATCATTGCCGGCTTCGCCATCACCGGCATCGGCTGCCTGATGAACATCCACCTCAACCCCGATGCCTCGGTCAACGTCATCGTGCCGTCGCTGGTGGTGCGCGGTATCGGCCAATCGCTGGTGGTGGTGGCGCTGGGGGTGATGGCGATCCAGGGGCTGGAAAAGGATCAGGTGGGCTCGGCCTCCGGGCTGTTCTCCATGGTGCGCAACGTGGGTGGGGCGATTGGTATCGCGCTGTCCAGCCAGATCGTGGTGGAGCGCGAGAAGCTTCATGCCCAGCGCATCGGTGAGTCCATCAACCTGTTTGCCCAGGCCACCCAAGAGCGTTTGCTGGAGCTGGTGCGGCTGCTGGCCCAGGCGCCGGTGGAGTCCGCCAGGGCCCTGCACTCGGCGGCGCTGGCGCCGTTGCGTGAGCAAGCCCTGGGCCTGATGGACAAGGTGCTGCACCGCGACGCCTTGCTGCTGGCCTACAGCGATGCCTTCCTGCTGGCGGGGCTGGCCATGCTGTTGTGCGTGGTGGCCGGCCTGTTGCTGCGCCGGGCCTGAGCCCTCAGCGGTAGAACTCCGACGGTGGTGTGCCGAACTGGCGCTTGAAGGCGGCAGCGAAGGCGCTCTGGCTGTCGTAGCCGTGTTGCAGCGCCACTTGCACCACCGGCATGCCCTCGGCCAGGCATTCCAGGGACATCAGCAGGCGCGCCTGCTGGCGCCAGCGGCCAAAGGTGATGCCGGTGTGGCGCTGGAACTGGCGATGGAAGGTCTTGGCGCTCATGGCCAGGCAGTCGCTCCATTGCTCGGCGGTGCGATTGTCCGCCGGGTCGTCCGCCAGCGCCTGGCACACCCGCAGCATGCGCGGCTCATGGGGCCAGGGCAGGCTGAACGGCAGCACCGGCAGCGAGCGCATCTCATCGAGGATCAGGCGCATCAGGCGGCCGTCGCGGCTGTCCGGCGCATACTGGGTGCCGACCTGGGCGGCGGCCAGGATCAGCTCGCGCAACAAAGGCGAGACCTCGATCACGCAGTCATGCTCGGGCAGGCCGTCTATGGCATCAGCGTTGATGAACAGGCTGCGCATGCGCACTGCGCCGCGCATCCGCACCCGGTGTTCGACGCCTGCCTGCAGCCACACCCCGCGACTGGGCGGTACCACCCAGCGTCCGGATTCGGTGTCGATCACCAGCACGCCTTCGATGGCATAGGCCAGTTGTGAGCGAGGGTGACTGTGGGCCGGTATTGCATGGCCGTTGGGGTAATCCACGGCGATGCTGGTGACCGGCAGCGCCAGGCTATCGATGGACGAGACAACCAGCAGATCGGACATGCAGCGCAGCGCCTCCGGAGCGGAAGGGATCATGGGGCGACCATCATAAATTCAAATGTCCATTTCGCGATAATAAAAGGCTGTTTAGCGCAGTACATTCAGATGGCAGCCCCCTAGACTGCCAGTCATTCCTTTCGTCCAGACGGTTGCCACCGCCCATGAATCCCCGGTTCCTGACCCTGCTACTAGCCCTACCCCTGCCTTACGGCCGGGGTCTGCCGGTGCTGCCAGGAAGCTGGCACCCAGGCTGATCTCCCCCAGACTCCGGCCTCGAAGCGCTTTCCATGCTGAAAGCGGGGGAGATCCATCGCGTTCTCCATTGTGCTTTCGAGGTCAGTATGCTCGCCCATCCCCATACCAAATATCGTGCCTTTGCCCCCGTGGACCTGGACTCACGCCAGTGGCCGTCACGCACCATCACCCAGGCGCCGATCTGGCTCTCCACCGACCTGCGCGATGGCAACCAGGCGCTGTTCGAGCCGATGAACCGCGAGCGCAAGCTGCGCCTGTTCGAGGAGCTGGTGCGCCTGGGCTTCAAGGAAATCGAAGTGGGATTCCCCGCCGCTTCGCGTACCGATTTCGAGGTGGTTCGTGAGCTTGTGGAACAGCAACGGATTCCCGCCGACGTCACGCCCATGGTGATGACCCAACTGCGCGAGGACCTGATCCGCGAAACCGTACGCAGTGTGCAGGGCGCGCGCCGGGTCATCGTCCACCTGTACAACGCCATCGCCCCGGTCTGGCGGCGCGTGGTGTTCGGGCTTTCGGTGGACGAGGTCGAGGCCCTGGTGGAGCGCCATGTAAGGCTGTTGCGCGACTTGACCGACCAGCACCCGGAAACCCAATGGGTGTTGCAGTACTCCCCCGAAACCTTCTGCATGGCGGAGCTTGAGGTGTCGCTGCGCATGTGCAACACCGCGATCCGCACCTGGGACGCCGGCCCCGGGCGCCCGATCATCATCAACCTGCCGACCACCGTCGAGGTGGCCACCGCCAATGTCTTTGCCGACCAGATCGAATGGATGCACAAGCGCCTGGAGCGCCGTGATCAGGTGACGTTGTCGGTGCACCCGCACAACGACCGGGGCACCGGCGTGGCCTGTGCCGAGCAGGCGTTGCTGGCCGGGGCCCAGCGGGTCGAGGGTTGCCTGTTCGGCAATGGCGAGCGCAGTGGCAACCTGGATCTGGTGACCCTGGCCCTGAATCTCTATACCCAGGGCATCAGCCCCGGGCTGGATTTTTCCGATATCGCTGCGGTGGCCCGGGTCGCCGAGGCGTGCACGGCGCTACCGATCCACCCGCGCCATCCCTATGTCGGCGATCTGGTGTTCACCGCCTTTTCCGGCTCGCACCAGGACGCCATCGCCAAGGGCTTTGCCGCCCAGGCGGCCGACGGTTTCTGGGAGGTGCCCTATCTGCCCATCGATCCGCAGGATCTGGGGCGGACCTACGACAGCATCGTGCGCGTCAACAGCCAGTCCGGCAAAGGTGGAATCGCCTTCCTGCTGCAGCGCGACCACGGCATCGTCATGCCTCGGCGCATGCAGATCGAATTCAGCGCCATCGTGCAGAAGCTGGCCGATGCCAGTGATGCCGAATTGAGCAGTGACGCTTTATGGGAGGTGTTCCAGCGCACCTATCTGGCTTGCACGCAGGCAACGGCCGGCCTGCAGTATCTCGGTCACCGATTGTTCGATGCCCCCGAGGGGCAGGGCATCGAGTTGCGGATCGCCACCCCCGGGAACCCGGCGCTGTGCTTGCGTGGAGTGGGCAACGGACCTGTCGCCGCGACCTCGGCTGCCCTGGGCTTGCCCCTGCGCATCGACAGTTTTGAAGAGCGCAACCTGGGAGCAGGGGCCGATGCACAGGCGCTGGCCATTGTTGAAGCGGCGTGGCCAGGGGTTGCCGGTTCCCGCTTTGGCGCCGGGTGCCATGCCAATACCGTCACCGCTTCGGTGCAGGCGGTGATCAATGCCGCGGCGCGGTTTTATCCGGAACCAGTGCTGAGGTTCACCCCAGCCTCGAAATCCGTCCTGGAGCCCGCGACTCGCTGAGCGACTCAGGTCCGTGGCCGGCCCTTTGTTGTGCCGGCCGCCGGATGCCCGGACAAAAAAAAGCCCGCTATAGGCGGGCCAAATGGGATTCGTTCAGGAATGGCAATCAATCTAAGGGAGGCGAGGTGAAAGTCCTGTGAAAAAAAGGTCGTGCTGAGGAAAAAGCCTAAAGTCATTTGTCCAGATCGCACGGCGTTTTAGGATCTGTCCGATAGGACCGTCCCCAGCACCTGCGTATATTCCTCCCTGCTCGCCCAGCCAAAGGGGGTACTTCGGCTTAGGTGCCACTGCCGAAGTGATGGGCGAGCACTTTTTCCTTCCTGCCTTTTCCTGCTTCTCGTTTCCCACCTGCTGTTTCCCACCTGTTTGCTTCCCAGCTATCGCTCCTCACCTGTTGTTTCCGCTCTGATTGGCCTGCGCCAACCGTCCCGCTGCACGCTCCAGCGACATTCCTTTCAAGACCTGATCCATGCTCGCGCCTTTATGGGTGCCCGGCTTGGTGGCGGCCCGTCCTTCAGGCCAGGTTGAGGCGGCGATGAATCTCGGCCCACAGTTGCGGGTCGTCGAAGTCCTGGATCACCCGATGGGCGCCGGCATTCAGCAGGGTCTGTGGTTGCTGGCTGGTGGCCAGGCCGAAGGTGCAGATGCCGGCCTTGACCGCGGCGGTCAGCCCGGGGACCGAGTCCTCGAAGGCCAGGGAATGCTCGGCCCTGGCTTGCAGGCATTCCAGGCCGCTGAGGTAGGGCAGGGGATCGGGCTTGGCCCGGGGCAGTTCCTCGGCCACCAGGACCGTCTGGAAACGCTCCTCAAGGCCCAGCACCTTGAGCATGTGCTCGGCGTTGGCCCGCGGGGCGTTGGTCACCACACACACGCCAATGCCGTGCTCGGCGGCAAAGTCCAGCAGGCGCAGCAGGCCGGGCATGGGCTTGAGTTGGGGGGACAATTGACGAAAACGCACTTCCTTGCGTTCGGCGAAGGCTTCATGTTCCGCCACGCTGCGCTCGGGGAACAGGTAGCGGCACATGTTGGCGTTGGCCTGGCCACTGACGTGGGCGGCGAACTCTTGCTCGGTGAACACCCGGCCGTCCTCCTCCTGCAACAACTGTTGCAGGGCCAGCAGGTGCAGGGCGTCGGTGTCGGTCAGGGTGCCATCGAGGTCGAAAAGCAGAGCGTTGAGCATGGGACAGTTCCTGTCGGGCCCCATCCGGGCCGGTTGGCTGAATCGATCAAGCCCGCATCCTAGCAGGCTTGATTGCCACCGTGACCAGCTCGCCCAGGGCCTCAGCCCTGAGCGTTGTCGCCTTCGCCCTGGTCTTCTTCTTCGTCCGGTTGTGGGCAGTGCTCCTGCGGGTTGACCGGCCACAGCACCTTGTCCTGGCCGTCACGCACCTGCTCGGCGCCGCACTCCACCTGGCTGACCTGGAAGCTCGGGGTGCCGTCCAGGCGATACAGGGCCTTGAGGCTGCGCGTCTGGTCGTCGCCCAGGCCTTCCACGGCATAGCCGAAGATTGCGCCGCGGGCTTGGTCCACCACCAGCTCCTGCCACTTGCTGGCGATCAGGCGCTTGCCTTTGAGGTCATACAGGGCCGAGGTGGCCAGGGGCGAGGTGTCGTCGGTGGCCAGCAGGTAGTGGCCGCTGGCATCCAGATGGATATCGACGTACTGGCCCGGCTCCACCAGCACCTTGCCGCTGGCGTCCATCAGGCCCACGGTGCGCACTTGGGTGGCCTGGCCGAACAGGGTGGCCTGCTTGGTCGGGCTGTTGGCGGTGCTGAAGACGAACAGGTCGGCGTTGATCGCACCGATCTGGGCGTAGGTGGGCTTGAACAGCTCGACGCCCTTGTCCACATCGAAGATGCCGAAGGTGGCGCTGAACACGTTCTGCAGCACCGCGACCTGGTTCAGCCCCGATACCTGCTTGAACATCCCCAGGGGGCTGAAGCCGGCCGGGTCTGCCGAGTCATAGACCGGCTGCACCTTCCACTGGCCCTGACGGTCAATGAACCCGGCCTTGCCGGAGCTGCCGTCGGCATTCTTGGCGGTGACCAGCGCGCCCTGCTTACCGAACACCTGGCAGGTGCCGAACTGGGCCTGGATCACGGTCTTGCCCTGGAAGTCCATGTAGCCGCAGGGGCTGTCGTATTGTTCGCGGAAGGCCACCAGGCCGTCTCCCGGCTCGCCCATCCAGTTATAGGTGGCGGCGCTGATCAATTGGGCCTTGGCATCGGCCAGGGCCTTGCCCTGTTCGGTGCTGACCACCATATGCTGGTTGGCAAAGTCGTCGATGCTGTCGAAGTCGATCTTTTTCTGCTCGCCGGTCTTGAGGTTCAGCGCCCACTTGTCACTGCCACGCTCGGCGATCATCCACCAGCCGCGCTTGGCGAAATCGTCGCGGACCATGCTGCTGTCGAACACCGCTTCGGTGAGCACCTGCCCGGTGGCGCTGAGAATGCCGCGCTTGCCACCGATCTCGTAGACGATGAAATCGTCGTTGCCGCCCACGTACAGATCGTCGAAGCGCGGTGGCTGAATCTGCTGGCCGGCCTGGTCGATGATCCCCAGCTTGCCGTCCTGGCCGAAGCCGAAGAGGCCGGGGGTCAGCAGACGCAGGTCATCGGTAAAGTCGGCCTTGATGATTTGCTTGCCATCGGCGCTGGCCAGGTTCCAGGTGCCGTCCTTGGCGAACAGGAAGCTCTTTTCCAGGGGCATGGCGACCACGGCGTCGTAGTCATTGTCGGCGCTGACCAGTACCGCACCGTTCTGGTCCAGTACGGCGCATTCGCCATTGGCGCAGATCGGCATGACCATGGCCGCCGGAGCCGGGGCCGGCGCGAGGGTGGTGGTTTTGGGACTGGAGTCTTCCTTGCATCCAACCAGGGTCAGAGCAGACAACGAGAGGATCAGCGAGCCGAGACGGGCACAGGCGCTTCTATCCATGAACTTCAGGTTCCTTGTAAATGAGGGGTAGTGCAGAGCGCCCCGAAACACGGGGCGGGCAAAGCGCGGGAGATTCTGCGGTGGCGCCGGATAAATGCAAGATCCAATTGCAAAGAAAACCACAGGTACAGCGCTAAACCCTGTCTCAGACTGAGACGTTTGTCGCGAAATTGTACGTCGAGTAACACCCATCAGCCCGATGGCGCCCCGGGCATCTGTCTAAGTCATTGATCGGGCGCTGGTTTGTAAGCTGGCACGCTCCGTGTATTGCATAGCTTCAGACGTTTCTCTTGCCTCCATGGCCGGTATCGCCGGACATGGCAGAAACCAAAAAAACGACTCGCTAAAAATAAGAAAGCACCGTGGGAGGTTCGACCCTGATGAAGAGAAAACTCCGCCTTAGGCTGAGCGCCAGCCTGCTGGCCATTGCCACCTGTAGCGCCTTGCATGCCCCTTCGAGTTTCGCCGCCCGGGATGCGCAGAGCATCCTCAAGGAAACCTGCCAGGGCTGCCACACCCCCGAGGCCGGGGACGCCCTGAGCCGCATCAGCCATCAGCGCAAGACCCCGGAAGGCTGGCTGATGAGCATTGCCCGCATGCAGGTCATGCACGGGCTGCAAATCAGCGATGACGAGCGCCGCACCCTGGTCAAGTACCTCGCCGATACCCAGGGCCTGGCCCCCAGCGAGACCGACGGCGTGCGCTACGCCCTGGAGCGGCGCCTGAACACCGTCGAGCACTTCGACGAGCAGACCACCCAGATGTGCGCCCGTTGTCACTCTGGCGCGCGCATTGCCCTGCAACGGCGTCCGGCCCAGGAATGGGAGCGCCTGGTGAACTTCCACCTCGGCCAGTGGCCGTCCCTGGAGTACCAGGCCCTGTCCCGGGACCGCGAGTGGTTGCCCACCGCCCTCAAGGACATGGTGCCCTTGCTGGCCCAGCGTTACCCCCTCGACAACCCGGCCTGGAAGGCCTGGCAACAGGCCCGCCCGCCAGCGGCGGCACTGGCCGGCGACTGGAGCTTCAGCGGCCACCTGCCGGGCAAGGGCGAACTGGCCGGGGTGATGAGCGTCAGCGCCGGCGAGGGCGATCAGTTCAAGGTCAGCGTCAAGGGCCAGTACGCCGATGGCAGCCCGTTCAATGGCCAGGGCAGCGCGATTCTCTACAACGGTTATGAATGGCGCGGCAATGTCACCGTCGACGGCGTGGTCATGCGCCAGGTGCTGGCGGCCCAGGGCAACGCCCTGCAAGGGCGGATGTTCGAGGCCGAGCATGACGAGCGCGGCCTGGACTTCATTGCCGCCAGGCAGGGCAGCAGCCGGCTGCTGGCGGTGCAGCCGGGTTACCTGAAGGCTGGCGAGGAGGCCGAAGTGACCCTGGTGGGCGCCGGCCTTGCGGGCACTCCGAGCTTCGGCAAGGGCGTCGAGGTGGTGCAGGTGCTGGAGCAGAGCCCGGAGCGCATCCGCCTCAGGCTCAAGGCGGCGGCCAGCGCCCAGCCGGGGCTGCGCGAAGTCAGTGTCGGCAGCCTCAAGGGCGCCACGCTGGCGGTGTACCAGCGCATCGCCGAGGTCAAGGTGGTGCCGGCGTTCTCGGTGGCGCGGATTGGCGACGGTGGCGGTTCGACGCCCAAGGTCCAGGGGCGTTTCGATGCCGAGGCCTGGGGCCAGGGCGCCGACGGCAAGGCCTATCGCATCGGCGTGATGCCGGCGCAATGGAAGGTCGAGGCCTTCGACGAGCAGGCGGCCAAGGACGAAGACGTCAAGTACGCCGGCAGCATGCAGGCCGACAGCGGGGTGTTCACCCCCGGCGATGCGGGGCCCAACCCGCAGCGCAAGATGTCCACCAACAACGCCGGCAACCTCAAGGTGATCGCCGCCGTGGATGACGCCGGCAAGGCCCTGACCGGCGAGGGCCAACTGATCGTCACCGTGCAACGCTGGAACAATCCACCCATTCCCTGAAGGCCGTCGAACGCTACCGACAGACACTTTCAGGCAATGACCGCAGGCCCCGAAAGCGGGGCTTGCACAGGAGGTTGTAATGGGCGCAATTCTGAATCTGGTGGAGCGCAACCTGCATGAAGTGCAGGTGGACGCCGACCGCATGCTGTTCCATATCCCCAGCAGTTCGCTGTTCGCCAGCGATGCCTTGACCTGCAGCATCATCGATGCCCTGCGCGGGCCCGGCTGTACCCCGGAAGACTTGATCCAACAGCTGGCTGGCGCTTACGACGGCTTGGATGTCAGCGACACCCTGCGCGAGCTGATCGCCCTGGAGCTGGTCAGCGACGGCTCGCCCCTGACCCCGGAAATCGGCGTCAAGCGGGTCGAGCGCACGGCAATCAATACCGTGGTGCTCAACGTCAACACTGGCTGCAACCTGAGCTGCACCTACTGCTACAAGGAAGACCTGGACAAGCCCTCGGCAGGCAAGAAGATGGGCCTGGACACGGCCATCGCCTCGGTGGAGATGCTGCTCCAGGAATCCCCGGACGAAGAGCGCTACACCGTGGTGTTCTTCGGCGGCGAGCCCCTGAGCAACCGGCCGCTGATCGAGGCCATGGTGGACTACTGCGAACAGCGTTTTAGCGCGGCCGGCAAGTTCGTCGAGTTCGTCATGACCACCAACGCCACCCTGCTGACCGAGGAGGTAGTGGATTACCTCAACGCTCATCGTTTCGGGCTGTCGGTGAGCATCGACGGGCCCAAGACCGTGCACGATCGCAACCGCATCACCGTGGGCGGGCAGGGCACCTATGACGTGGTGCGGCGCAAGGCGCAGATGCTCCTGGCGCGTTACAACAGCCGCCCGGTGGGGGCGCGGGTGACCCTGACCACCGGGGTCACCGACCTTGAGACCATCTGGGACCACTTGTTCAACGAGCTGGGGTTTGCCGAGGTGGGATTCGCCCCGGTGACCTCGGGCGACATCAGCAGCTTCAACCTCAGCAGCGAGGAGTTGATCGAGGTCTTCGCCAGCATGAAGCGCCTGGGGCGGCGTTATCTGGAGGCGGCGCTGGAGCACCGCAATATCGGTTTCTCCAACCTGCACCAGTTGATCACCGACATCCACGAAGGCCACAAGAAGGCGCTGCCCTGCGGCGCCGGGCTGAAGATGCTGGCGGTGGACCACAAGGGCGAACTGAACCTGTGCCACCGCTTCACCGGCTCATCCTTGCCGACCTTCGGCAACGTGCATGACGGCGGGGTCAAGCAGGTGCAACTCAACGACTTTCTGTCCCAGCGCCTGGACCGGACCCACACAGGTTGCGACAGCTGCCGCATCCGCAACCTGTGTTCCGGTGGCTGCTACCACGAGAGCTACGCCCGCTACGGCGACCCGGCGCACCCGACGTATCACTATTGCGAACTGATGCGTGACTGGGTGGATTTCGGCATCGAAGTCTACAGCCGGATCATGGCGCACAACCCTGCGTTCATCAGCAGTTACATCACTCCGCGCAAGGCCCACTGACATGAAACATCTCAAGCCGATCAATAACAAAGCTCAGAAACTGACCGAGGCTGCGGCCCAGGACCGGATCGAAGACGTGCTGGCGATGAACTCCGTGGCCGGTTGCGCTTCCACCACCGACCCGGGCTGGGAAATCGACGCCTTTGGCGGGGTCTCGTCCCTGTGCCAGCCCATGGAGGCCGACCTCTATGGCTGCTCCGACCCGTGCTGGTGGCCGGCCCAGGTGCCGGACATGATGAGCACCTACCCCGACTGGAACAAGGACGCCCAGGCCTCCAACGACAACTGGCGCAACCTCGGCACTGTCTTCCCGAAAGACAAGTGATGAACAAGAAGAAGGATTCTAGCATGCACAGCATCAAAGCCTGCGGCCTGGTCGCACTCGCGGTTCTCGGCGCCTGCTCGTTCAGCGTTCTGGCCGATGAAGGCCTGGCCCTCAACAGTGGCCACGAATACATGGTGACCACCAATTACCCGAACAACCTGCACGTCATCGATCTGGCCAGCGACAGCCTGTACAAGACCTGCAAGATGCCCGACGCCTTCGGCCCCGGCACCGTGCAGCTGTCGCCGGACCGCAAGATCGCCTACGTGTTGAACAACCACTACGCGGATGTCTACGGCGTCGAGCTCGACAGCTGCAAGCAGGTGTTCCACGCCAGCATCACCCAGCACCCGGGGGAGAAGGCGCGCTCGATGTTCGCCTTCACCGTCAGCCACGACGGCAAGGAGCTGTACACCGTGGCCAACCCGACCTTGCTGCTCAATGATCGCTACGAGGTCAAGGAACCGCGGCTGGATGTCTACGCCACCGACGCCGGGCTCAATGCCAAGCCGGTGCGCAGCTTCCCCGCGCCGCGCCAGCTGACCATCATGCAGAGCGGCGATGACGGTACCCTGTATGTGGCCGGGCCGGACCTGTACAAGGTTGACGTCAAGACCGGCAAGTTCGAGGTGCTGATCCCCAGCCGCCATTGGCAACGTCCCAACTACAGCGCTCCGGACGTGCTCTACGTGTGGAACCAGCAAACCTACCGGCATGACTTCTCGCTGCTCTACACCGCCGCGAAGTTCAAGGACAAGCAGCAGGACCCGGCCACCGCCGAGCCGCTGTACGGACTGTTCAGCGTCGACCTTGCGACCGGCAAGACCGAGACCACCGACTTCGGCCCCCTGACCGAAATCTACTTCAGCGGCATGCGTTCGCCCAAGGACCCGAACCTGATGTTCGGCGTGCTCAACCGCTTGGCCAAGTACGACATCAAGCAGAAGAAGCTGCTCCAGGCTGCAACCCTGGAACACTCCTACTACTGCATCTCGTTCAACCGGGCGGGGACCAAGATCTACCTGTCGGGGACCTTCAACGACGTAGCGATCTTCGATGTGCAGAGCATGCAGCAGATCGGCAAGATCACCTTGCCCGGGGGCGACATGGCCATCACCACCGCGCAGATCTTCATCCGCTGACTGCGTCTCCCGCCGCCGGCTCCTGTGGTAGGAGCCGGCGGGCCGGCGAACAGGCCCGCACGCTGTGGGGCGTCCTCACCGATGCTTTGCGGACAAGCCCGTACCTATTGCCTGGGTACCGGGCAGCTCAAGTCCCCTTCCTCGCACTTCAGGTATTGCTTGAAGCTTTCCACCCGAGTCTTGGTCAAGGCCGTGATGCAGTTGCTGTAGGCCACCGGATACAGGCTGCCACCTTCCACCCCCGAGGTGGAAAAACCGCACTCGGCATCGCGGAACGCCAGCCAGACGCGTTGGGCGCTGACCAGCAGCTTTTTGCTGTGTGGCTGGTCTTTCAGGCGCTGGTTGATCTGTTGGTAAAGGGTATTCAGCTCCTTGTCCGCGGCCTTGTTCAGGGCGTTGGCGCACAGGTTCATATCGGTCTGGGTGCTGCTGTTGCAGTCGTAGGCCTGGGCCAATGGAGCCAGCAGCAGCGGCGCAAGGGCCAGAAGCAGGATCGGACGCATGGAAAGTCTCGCAATCGGTCAATGAGAAAAAACAGTCTAGCCGCGGCTGGGTTGCCACTCGGGCCAGCGCTCCAGCGCTTCGTCGGCCAGCCAGGGCACATCGTGGGAGGTCCAGATATGCACCTGTGGCGTCTGCCCCGGATCATCGTCCAGGGTCGCCACCCGCAGGATCACGTGGGGCTGGCCCGGCCGCTCCGCCAGCAAGTGAGAGCCGCAGACCGAGCAGAAGTGCCGCAGCTTGCCCGGCGAGGACTCGAACGCCCTCAGCAGCTCCTGGCCCCGGGTCCAGCGAAAGTGCTCGCGCATCACCCCGGCGGTGGAGGCAAAGGCCGCGGCATGGGCCTTGCGGCAGGTCCGGCAATGGCAGTGACCGATGGGCATGTCCAGGCGTTGCACTTGATATTGCACGCCCTGGCACAGGCAACTGCCGTTGAGTGGTCGGGCAGAGGCGTGGCGTTGCGAGGCTTGTAGCAGGTCGTCGGCCATGGCCTGGATCTCATCGCCCATGTGCAGTTGGGCCAGCCAGTGCGGCGGTATCCCCTGGACCCCATAAAAGGCTCCGGCCAGCTGACCGACGATGGCGGCAGTGGTGTCGGCGTCATCCCCCAGGTTAGTGGCGGCGAGCACCGCTTCGGCGTAGCTGTCCGTGTGCTGGAAGCACCACAGCGCGGCCTCCAGGGAGTCGACGCAGTAGCCGCTGCCGCGAATCTGCTCGCGGCTTTTCTCCCGGTAGCCGCCCTGGGCCAATGCCGCGACCTTGGGCTGGCTGAACGCCTGATCATCGAGCTGTTGCAGTTCCACCCTGCTGGCGCCACCCAGGGCCTTGGCAATCAGCCCGGCGAACAACTGGCAGCATTCGACGGCTTCGGCGGCGCCGTGGGTGGTGCGGGAACTGGCGCCGGCAAATTCACGGACCCGGGCCAGGTCGGGGTAGTGAAACAGCACCACGGGCGCCAGGCGCATCAACGAACCATTGCCGGCGGTTTGCGGGTCGGTTGCGCCGGCGAAGGGCTGGCCGTGTTCCTGGAAGTCGCTCAGGGCCTGGCGCACGGTCATGCCGATATCGAAGCACTCGCCGGTGGCGCTCAAATAGCCCCATTGCCACCAATTGAGGTAGCGGCCCATCTGGTCGGCCGGGTCGAAGCCGTCCTTGCGCAACAGGCTTTCCCCCAGGCACAGGGCCATGGAGGTGTCGTCGGTCCACTGCCCGGCCTTGAGGTTGAAGGGGCCGCCGCCCAGCAGATCGGTGACTGGCGTGAAGCTGCCACGGGGCTTGAATTCGACGCTGGTGCCGACGGCGTCGCCACAGGCCAGGCCCAGCAGGCTGCCACGGTAGCGGTCGATCAGGGAGAGGGGCATGGCAGATCCTTTGCAAAGTAGAGGTGCAGTGGCGCCGGCGACAGTAGCATTTTTCGTTGGGGACGATCAGTCGCGCCTTCGGCCAGATAAAGGTTGCGCTGGACTCACAGAGGTCTAAGGTCTGTACGAAAACCCGCCGAACGAAGATCAGGTAGTTTCCGTACAGAGCTAGTGCTCATCACTGGAGGTGATCCATGAACTCTTCAGATCGCATCGAACGCAAGATCCTGCTGCATGCCAGTCCGGCGCAGGTATGGGCGGCACTGAGTGAAGCCGAGACCTTCGGTCGCTGGTTCGGCGTGGCCCTGCAGGGCCAGCATTTCGCCCCCGGCCAACGCACCCGGGGGGCGGTCACTTACCCAGGTTATGAATACCTGACCTGGGATGTGCAGGTGGAGCAGATGCTGCCCGAAGAGCTGTTTTCCTTTCGCTGGCATCCCTACCCCGTTGACCCGGGCCATGACTACTCGGCGGAGCCCACCACCCTGGTGCAGTTCGAACTGGAACCCCATGGCGGCGGCACCTTGCTGCGGGTGGTCGAATCGGGCTTCGACGGCATTCCCAGCGAGCGTCGGCTCAAGGCCTTTCGCATGAACAGCCGTGGTTGGGACGAGCAGATGAGCAACATAGAAAATCACTTGCAGCTGCGCTGAAGTCGTTTGCGGCAAGCGGCACGTTGCGGATCGAGTCGTGGTGTTTGAAACTTGCCGCTTACCGCTTGGAGCTGTTCTTTTGTTCGCAACCTATCTCGAACGTTGGCGTCTGCTGCCCGATGGCGAGGCCATCGTCACCCCGGGCAGCCGTTTGCTGCCCGTACGCCTGGAAGACGGCGCGCCAGCGATGCTGAAACTCGCCCTGGATGAGGACGAGCAGGGCGGTAACCGCCTGATGGCCTGGTGGGCCGGGGAGGGCGCGGCGCAGGTTTATGCCCAGGAGGATGAGGCGCTGTTGATGGAACGCGCGCTGGGCTCGCGTTCATTGATGCGCATGGCCCTGGCGGGCGAGCACGACGCCGTCAGCCACATTGTCTGCGCCACGCTGGCGCGCCTGCATGCGCCACGTGCGCAACCCTGGCCGGCGTTGCTGCCCCTGGATCATTGGTTCAAGGATCTGCGCGAGGCAGCGCAACAGCAGGGTGGCTTGTTGCTCAATAGCCTGGCCATGGCCGAGCAACTGTTGGCCGCGCCTCGGGACCTCGTGGTACTGCACGGCGATGTGCACCACGACAATGTGCTGGACTTCGGCGAGCGCGGCTGGCGGGTGATTGACCCAAAACGCGTATACGGCGAGCGCACCTTCGACTTTGCCAACCTGATCTGCAATCCGGATTTGCCCAGTGCCACTGATCCACTGCGCTTTGCCCGGCAGGTGCAGGTGATCGCCGCGGCGGCGCAGCTCGATCCTCGACGCCTGGTGCAATGGGTGCTGGCGTTCAGTGGCCTGTCCGCCGCCTGGTTCCTCCAGGATGACCACCAGGCCGGAGCCCGCCACCAGCTCAAAGTCGCGGCTTTGGCCATTCAGGCACTGGCGTGTTGAGCTAGGGGTTTGCGTAAGTGAGCTATAGCGAATTTCCTACACGCGCTGTAATTCAATGCGCCTTCTGCGCACCGGGCTTTGTGTTTAATCTTCTTTCCCACAACTGCAGCGCAGGAAGCGCTCAGGATCAAGGAAGATCGACCATTAGCACGGATGCTGCAGACAGGAAGTCATGATGGTCTTGGAAAAAACCCGCTTCGGCGGGTTTTTTTTCGTCTGCATTTTCCAGTACCGCAGTCCTCGATAAACCCTGCAGTCGGCTTGCCGGCGAAGGGGCTGTTCAGGTCGCTTTCGCCGGCAAGCCGGCTCCTACGAATAGTGGTTGAGTTCGGCGGGTGATGTGCTGGCCGCAACCCGGAGTGCTCACGCTCAGCGGGTGACTTCGTTGCGGACTTTTACCAGGGCCTGTTCCAGCAGCGGCAGGCCAATGGAGCCCAGGGCTACCCGCAAAGCCTGGGGCACGTGAGCGGTGGTGGCGAAGGGTTCTGCCGAAGTCACCGTCACCCCCTGATGCTCCAGGGCCGACACCACGGCCTCGGCTCGCAAGCCTTCAGGCAATGTGAGCCAGAGAAAATACGACGATGGCCAGGCCTGAACATCGCAGTCCTTGAGTACCCGCCTGGCCAGCTGCTGGCGGCTGCGGGCATCGTTGCGCTTCTGCTCTTCCAGGCTGTCCACCAGCCCCGACTCGATCCAGCGACAGCCCAGGGTCACGGTCAGCGACGGGGTGCTCCAGGTCGACACGCGGATAGCCCGCTCCAGGGCCGGGATCATCTCCGGCGGCGCGACGATAAACCCCAGGCGCAATCCCGAAGCGACACTTTTCGACAGCCCGGAAATGTACAGCGTGCGCTCCGGGGCCAGGGTCTGCAGCGGCGGCGGTGCCGGTTCGGCGAGGAAAGCGTAGGCGCCGTCCTCGATCAGCAGCAGGTCATGCTCGCGGGCCAGTTGCGCCAGGCGTCGACGTTCGGCCAGGGGCATCACTGTGCCCAGCGGGTTGTGCAGGGTCGGCATGCAGTACAGCGCCCGCACCGGGCGCCGGCGGCACAGGGCCTGCAGGGCGTCGAGGTCCATCTGGCCGTTGTGTTGCGGCAGTGGTTCCAGGTCCAGGCGCTGGACCTGGGCCAGGGTCTTGAGGCCCGGGTAGGTCAGGGCGTCCACCGCCAGGATATCCCCGGGCTGGAGCAGCGCCAGCAGGCTCACCGCCAGCCCCTGCTGGGCGCCGTTGACGATCAGTACCTGCTCGGCGGCGACGCGGATCTCGCGGTTGCGCAGGTGCCGCGCTGCGGTCTGGCGCTCATGGGGACGCCCACCCTGGGGCGCGGAATGCAGCAGGGCATCCAGGTCGCCGGAGGCGGCAATCGTCCGCAGGCCCTCGCGCAGGCTTTCCGCCTGGCCGGGCAGGGACGGGTAGTTGAACGACAAGTCCACCGAGGCGGCGCCGGCGGGGTGCTGTTCCAGGCCCATGCCCCGGGGCAGGCTGGTGTCGCGGACAAAGGTGCCGCGCCCGGGCTCGCCCACCACCAGGCCGATGGCTTCCAGCTCGTGGTAGACCCGCAGCGCCGTGGCCAGTGCCACCTGCTCGCTGGCCATCAGCGCCCGAACCGTCGGTAGCTGGGTGCCTGGGCACAGCTGGCCGGCGCGGATGCGCTGGGCGAAGTGATCGACGATGGTTTTGTAGCGGGTACGGCGCATGCTCGGCCACCTTGTGTATCTAGAACACTTTTTTGTTTGTATCAGATAGGGGGCCTAATCTAGCGGCTTTTGCGCAGGAGCGCGCACATGCCGGACCTTTCCACTCTGTCGATCTTCCTGGGCGCCGTGTTGCTGTTGCTGCTGTCGCCGGGGCCCAACATGGCCTTTGTCATCAGCCATGGCGTGGCCTATGGCTGGCGCGGTGGGGTGGCGTCGGGGTTGGGGATTGGCGCGGCGGATATCGGCCTGACCCTGCTCACGGCCACAGGCGTCACCGCCGTGGTAGCCAGCTGGCCACCGGCGTTCGATCTGCTCCGCTATGCCGGGGTCGCCTACCTGCTGTGGCTGGCCTGGAAAGCCCTGGCGGGTAACGGCGCCTTGAACCTCGTCGATGCCGTCCGGGTGCCGCTGTCCACGGTGTTTGTCCGGGCCCTGTGCAACAGCCTGCTGAACCCCAAGGCGTTGTTGTTCTTCATGGTGTTCCTGCCGCAATTCGTCCGGCCGGCTCACGGCAGCATCGCCTTGCAGCTGGTTGTCCTGGGACTGTTGCTGACCCTGGTCAGCGGAATCTTTCACACCAGCCTGGGGATCTTCGGCGCGCTCCTGACACGGAGCTTCTCCGGCACGACGGCACGTTTTGCCCGGCTGCAATCCTGGCTGCTGGCGGCGGTGTTGCTGGCGCTGGCTTTGCGCCTGGCACTGTTGGCCCGGCCGGTCTGACTTATCACCTCAACGGAGTTCAAGCATGTACATCGCCGCCTTTATCTATAAGCCGGGCCAGCGGGACGAGGAGTTCCATCGCCTCAGCGCGCTGATCGACGAAATTGCCATCAGCTTGCCGGGCTTTGTCGGCGCCCAATCCTGGACCAGCGCGGATCAGGCGCTGATCAATGCCAGTTATTACTGGGAGGATGAGGCTTCGATCCAGGCCTTTGCCCGTCACCCCAGGCACCTGGAAGCCAAGCGCCAGTACCGGCGCTGGTACGCCGGTTATCAGGTGGTGATTTCCAAAGTCGAACGCACTTATGGTGACGGCGCCATTGCTCAGTTGCTGAGCAATGATCGCCATGGGCAGGTACGCCGCGCCTGAAGGGAGGAGGCGTTGCGCGGCTCAGCCGGCTTGCAGTCGGGCAGCCGCCCGCAGGGTAATCTCCCGGCGCTTGTGCAGGGAATCCGCTGCCCGGCTGCGGGCCTCTTGCACCACGCTGGCCGGGGCGGTGTCCGGGCTGCCGGCCTCGAACGGCGGCGCCGGGGCGTACTCCAGTTGCAGTTGCACCCGCTGCGCGGTGGCGGCGTCGAACAGTTCGGCGGCCAGGGTCAGGGCGAAGTCGATGCCGGCGGTAATGCCGCCGCCGGTCAGCAGGTTGCCGTCACGCACCACCCGCTCGCGCACCGGGATCGCCCCCAGGGGCGCCAGCAGTTCGTGGTAGGCCCAGTGGGTGGTGGCGCGCTTGCCCTGCAGCAGGCCGGCGGCGCCAAGCACCAGGGAGCCGGTGCACACCGAGGTCACATACCGCGCCCGGGCCGCTTGCCGACGGATGAACGCCAGGGTCTGGGGATCTTCCATCAAGGGCCCGACACCGGCGCCCCCGGGAATGCAGAGCACATCCAGGGGCGGGCAGTCGGCAAAGCCGGTGGTGGCCTGCAGCACCATGCCAGAGCTGGCGATCACCGGCCCGGTTTCCTTCCAGAGCAGGTGCAGCTGTACGTCGGGCAGCGAGGCCAGCACGTCGTGGGGACCGGTCAGGTCCAGTTGTTGAACCTCTGGAAACAACAGAAAACCTATCTGCACTGTCATGGCCTGTTCCTTGTGTGGGTGGGGTGGACGGCTTGACTCTAGCGTTCTAGGATTTGGCGCATACGCCAACCTGCCCTCGATTTACGCCAATCATGTCCAGCTCCGCGAAAAATGTGTTTGTCCTGGCCTTCGCCAATGCCCAGTTGCTGGATGTCACCGGCCCGTTGCAGGTGTTTGCCTCGGCCAATGACCGGGCCCGTGGCCTGGGCTTGCCCTTGCCCTACAACCCCAGGGTCATTGCCAACCCGGGCGGGGCGACCCTGAGTTCATCGGGGCTGGCGCTGCTGGCCGAGGCCCTGCCGGCGCCGGAGGTGGCCTGCGACACCTTGATCATTGCCGGCGGTTGGGGCGTCTACGAGGCGGCTCGGGACCCGCAGCTGGTGGCCTGGGTCGCCCAGCGCGCAACGGCCTCGCGGCGGGTGGCCTCGGTCTGCACCGGGGCTTTTTTGCTGGCCGCCAGTGGCTGGCTGGACGGGCGCCGGGTGGTGACCCACTGGACCCGCTGCGATCAACTGGCCGAGCAATACCCGCAGCTGCGGGTGGAGCCCAATCCGATCTTTATCAACGATGGCCCGGTGTGGACCTCGGCCGGAGTCACCGCCGGTATCGACCTGGCCCTGGCCCTGGTGGAGGCCGACCTGGGGCGCGAGGCGGCGCTGGATGTGGCCCGGCAACTGGTGGTGTTTCTCAAGCGCCCGGGCGGCCAGTCGCAGTTCAGCGTGACCCTGTCGCTGCAAAACAGCGGCGGGCGTTTCGATGGCTTGCACGCCTGGATTGCCGAGAATCTCAGTCGCGAGCTGACCTTGCCGATCCTGGCCCAGCAGGCGGGCATGAGCGAGCGCAGCTTCGTCCGTCACTACCGCGCCGACACCGGCCAGACCCCGGCCCGGGCCATCGAACTGATCCGCGTGGAAACCGCCCGGCGCCTGCTGGCCGACACCGGCCTGCCGATCAAACGCATCGCCGCCCAATGCGGTTTTGGCAGTGAAGAAACCCTGCGCCGCAGCCTGCTGCGGGCCCTGGGGGTGACGCCCCAGGCCTATCGCGAACGTTTTGCCAGCACCGAGCAGGTCTGAGCCCGGGGGCGCGGTTCAGCCTTCGACCAGGCTCAGCTGGCCGTCGCTATACAGCACTTCGCGGCCGACCCAGGCCGTGTCCACTTGCGGCAGCACCGCCGACGGCTTGCGCAGTTCCCGCAGTAGCGTGGAGCCGTGGGACAGGCGCCCACCCATGCGCGCGATCACGGCCCGGGCCGCTTGGTAGTGAGCGTGGCGCCCGGGATCGAGGGTGTCTTCCAGGAGGATATCGACCCCCAGCACGCCCTGGACCTGCCCCGGATAGATCATGAAGCCCGCGGCCTGCTCGCTGCCTTCGCGGCCGTCCTGCCAGAAGCTGCCGCCGCGGCTGCGCGGCTGCTCGTGGGGGGCGAACCAGTAGCCGCGATCGGCCTCGGGCACGGCGTGGTGCAGGCGGAAAAAGATCCGCATCAGGTTGTCCCGGTACCACTCGCGCACTTGCAGGTAGTAGCCGCGCATGCCCGGCAAACCCAGGCGGTGGGCCAGGGTGATGGCCGGGCTCCAGTGCGGGAAAGCCTGCAGCGGCAACTCGGTGCAGGGCGGGCGCGGGGTGCCGGGGTCGGTTTCCCAGGGCAGGCGATGGGGGCTGTGGTCCAGGTTGTCGTAGGCGGTGGGCGGGCGCCCCAGCAGCGCGCCGCCGCTGCTGGCCAGGGCGGTGGCGATGCACAGGTTGCCCTGCACCACGAACACATAGAAACGGCTGAACCAGTCCGCCAGTTGCTGGCCGTTGGCAGCGCTCTGATGCAACTGCGCCAACTCGTCATCGAAGCGCCGCAGGCCGCGTTCCAGGGTCAGCAGATGGCCTCGGGCAACGTGCTGCATGCGCAGGAAACGCGGCAGCGAGCGCAGCAGCCGCAGCGGGCGCAGGGGCAGCTCCGGGGTGGCGCCACCGACTTCCCCGGCGTAGCTGGAGGAGGGCAGGCCCCAGTCGGCCAGGCGCGCCAGGAACAGGTCGTTGTTGATGTAGGAAGCCCCGCCGAACACCGCGGTGAAGGGTTCGTTGTCCTGCAGCACCCGGCTGTCCCAGCGGGCCATGATCGCCGGGATACTCACCGCTGCCCGGCGCTGGCCGTACTCGACGAAGCGGCTGGGTTGCGGCGGCAGGATTTCGGCGATATTGGCTGCGGTCAGGTGCCGGCGCCAGCCGTAGTCGCTGATGGGGCGGTACTGCAGCAGCCACAGTTGCTGACCGTCCCAGGCCCATTCCACATCGCCGGGCACATAGTGGAAGACCTTCAGCACCCCTTGCAGGAAGTCCCACAAGGCACCGGCGTCGAGTCCCTGGGTGCTGGCGAAGTGGCCACTTTCCCAGGCACTGCCCAGCCGCGAGAGCACCGCCCGCTGGGGGCTGACCTGACCGTCGGCGAGGCTTTCCAGATGGCCTTCGACCCACTCCAGCTCCACCGCGAGATGACGCACGAAGGCGATCCCCGACAGGGTCGGCTGGATGAAGCGCTGCACCACCACTTCCTCGACGCCGGCGTCCCGCAGCTCGCTGATACGCGCAGGCACGTCCGTGCTGGCGACCCGCAGGTAAGTGGTGCTCAGCCCGGCATTGGCCGAGTCGGCCTGATCTTCGCCGTAGCTGGAAGAGCGTACCGCCCATAAGGCCTGCGGCTGGCTGGCGAGCAGGGCCGGCAAGCGCGGGTCGCCGGCGCTGTCCAGGGACAGGGCGCTGGGCACCGGCTGGCCGGCCAGTTCTGCCAGGCGCAGGCGGCCGCCCTTGGTGTGGGCGACGAAACCCGGGTCGCCGGACTCCAGCCAGTCGACGAACGCCGTCGGCGCATCGATCCAGGGGTAATGGCCCCAGCCCGGCTTGAGGCTGATCCGCAGGTCGGCCCGGGCCAGGATCGCCGACCAGGCCGCAGCCTGGGCCATCCCCAGCAGCCGGTCCTGGTCGCCCCAGACCAGGTGCACCGGGTCCTTGATCCACTCCAGCAGTGGCAGCGCGGTGTCGGCCCGCAGCTGTTCCCACAGCGGCACGAACGCCCGGCAGCGGGCATAGCCCGAGCCCATGCGCTGGTATTGCTCCTGGGTCCATGGCTGGCGCGAGAACTTGCCGGCGAACAGGGTCGGTTTATGGCTGAGCAAGCCATGAATCAGCAGGCGCGCCGGCAGCGGCGACATCAGTGCCGGCAGGCGCCGTTGCCAGAGAAAGGCCCCCACCGGCGACAGCAGCACACTGCGCGAGAAATGCCCGGGGCGGCGTTGCAGGGCGTGCAGCACGATCAACGCGCTGACCCCCACCGCGACAATCGCGTTGCCCGGCGCCGTCATGCCCAGCAGGGCCTCGGCGTATTCGCCGAGGTCATTGCAAGGAGGCAGCGGATTGTCGCCAAAGCCCGGCAGTTCCAGCGGCTGCACCTGATAGCGCTGAAAGTGCGGCAGGGCATCGTCCCACCAGTCGGCGGCGCTGCCATTGCCCGCCAGCAGGTACAACAGGGGCTTGCTCATGGGCATTCCTCAGCTCAGGTCAGGTCGCGCAGGGCCGCGTCCAGGGTCGGGTAACGGAAGCGGTAGCCGGCCTGCAGCAGGCGCGCGGGCACCACCTTCTGGCCGTCGAAGAACAGCTCGGCCATTTCTCCGGCCAGGGCCCGCACCGGCGCGGCCGGCACATGCAGCCACACCGGACGCTTGAGCACCTTGCCGACGGTGGTGGCGAAGGTGCCCTGGCTCACCGCTTCCGGCGCCACCATGTTGTAGGTGCCGGACAGGGACGCGTCGTTCATCGCCCGGGCCATCACCTGCAACACGTCGTCGCGGTGCACCCAGCTCATGATCTGCTGGCCATCGCCCATGCGTCCGCCAAAGCCGAAATGGAAGGGCAGCAGCAGGGGTTTCAAGGCGCCGCCGGGACCGAACACGATGCCCAGGCGCAGCACCACCTGGCGCACGCCGAAACGGGTGGCCGGTTCCGCCGAGGACTCCCAGCGCGCGCACAGATCGGCCATGAAGCCTTCACCGCGCTCGGCGTTTTCATCCAGGCTCTGGCTGGCGTCGCGCACCCCGTAGAAGCCGATGGCCGACGCCTGGATCCACAGCTCCGGCTTGTGCTGTGCGTGTTGCAGCCAGTTGAGCAGGGCCTCGGTGGTGCCGACCCGGCTGGCCAACAGTTGCGCCTGGCGCTTGGCCGACCAGCGCGGCCCGGCCACCGGGGCGCCGGCCAGGTTGATGATCACGTCGAAGGCCTCGCCATGGCCCAGCTTGCTCAACGAGCGCAGGCAGCGGGCACGACCGTCGAACAGGTAGGCGGCGCGCAGCGGATCGCGGGCCAGCACGCTGACGGTGTGCCCGGCATCCAGCAGTTGGTTGACCAGGGTTTCACCGATAAAGCCGGTGCCACCGGTGACCAGCACCCGTTTGCCGGCACCGCCGGCAAAGGGATTGGCGCCCTGGCCCTGGCGTTGCAAGCGCAACGCCGCCAGGCCGTCACGAATCCCCGAGGCCGTCACACCGACGGCGAACAGGCTCAGGGCCCAGCCTTGCCAACCCAGATCGATAGGGCTCAAGGCGCTGGGCAGGCGCGACCACTCCAGCAGTTGCAGGCCGTACAGGGCGAAGAAGGCCCCGGCATTGATCGCCAGCACGGTGTGCATGATGCGTTCGATGGCCGGCAGCTTGCGGCTGCGGTCCTCGACCACGAAGTCCCACAGGGTCAGGCCGATTTCCAGGGCGAACAGCACGGCGATCACCAGCGCCCAGATGCCCTGGAACGCCAGGTGGGCAATGCCCATGAACAGTACGCCGTAGAAGCACGAGCGCAGGGCATGGATCGCCAGCTCCTTGCGCGCGCCGTGGCGTTGCGGCAGGGCCACGGTGAGTTCGTGATGGTAGATCGTGTCCAGGGCGCCGAGCACGCCCTGGGCGAGCAACAGGGCGATGGCCCACTGCAGGATTGGCAAATCAGCCACGATGGTGAAGTCCTTTTACGAGGGAAGACGAGAGGTACGGCGGTCGTGGCGCTGCAGCCACAGTAACGGTGGCAGCAGCACCAGCAGGGCGAAGCTGTCGATCCACAGGTGCGCGGTCATGTTCATCTGCCACGACAGCCACATGTCCTGGGGCGCCCACAGCACGATCCCGGCCATCAGCCAGGCCCAGGCCGCCGGTGCCCGCAGGCGGTTGCCCAGGTGCACCAGGCCCAGCAGGTATAACGAATAGCTTTGCAGGGTGGCGCCGAACAGGCCCAGCCACCAGACCTGCTGGGCCCGGGCCGGCGCCGGTGCGGCGGCGCCCCAGAAGGCCTGTTCGATACTGGCCAGGTAGTCGTTGAACAGGCCGCTGTGGCCGGCCCAGGTCAGCAGCAGTCCGGCCAGCAGATGGCCGGCGCCGACAGCGTAGAGCCAAAGCACCAGGGCCCGGCGCAGGCCGGGCCGGGGGGAAGTCGTGGCGGGTAACATTCCATGTCCTGTGGGGGATCAAAGGCGCGAAGTGTACCGATTTTTCCCCGGCATGGCGTGCAGCCTGCAGCTCTTCTCAGGCGTTCTGGAGCAACTCCAGCAGCGCGTCGAGGGTGGCTTGCGGGGCTTCCTGGGGCAGGTTATGGCCGACACCGGGCAGGATACTGCGCTGATAGGGCCCGCTGAACAGGCCGATATCGGGGTCCGGCTCGGTGGCCGGGCCGACCCCGTCGTCGGCGCCACAGAGGGCGATGGTCGGCACCTGGATCGGCGGTTGTGCCTGCAACGCCTGCTCGATGCTTTCCAGGCTGGGGTCGCCGGGTACGTAGCCGAAGCGATGGCGGTAGGAATGGATCACCACTTCGACAAAGTCCGGGTTGTCGAAGGACGGCGCGCTCAGGCCATAGCACTGCGGTCCCTGCTTCCAGGTCGGCGACCACTGGCGCCACAACAGCTCGCAGAAGGCCCGACGGTTGGCCGTCAGCCCATCCACCCCGCGCTGGGTGTTGAAGTAGTACTGGTACCACAACCGGTGCTCGGTCTCTGGCGCCCTGGGTTCGCAGGCCCCGGGGATGTCCTGGATGTTGTAGCCGTCGGCGCTCATCAGGCCCTTGACCCGCTGCGGCCACAGGGCGGCGACGATGCAGGCGGCGCGACCGCCCCAGTCGTAGCCAGCGAGGGTGGCTTGGGGCAACTGCAGTGCATCCATCAGATCCAGCAGGTCCCGGGCCAGGGCGGCCTGCTGCCCGGAGCGCATGATCTGCTCGCTGACAAAGCGCGTCGGGCCGTAGCCCCGCAGGTAGGGAACGATGACCCGATAGCCGCGCTCGGCCAGGGGCGGGGCGATCTCGTCGTAGGCCCGCACGTCGTAGGGAAAACCGTGGAGCAGGATCACCGGCTCGCCAGTGGTCGGGCCGTGTGCTTCATAGGCAAGGTGCAGGCTGGGGGTCGTGACCTGATGCAGGGTGGCTGAGCTGGGCATGGTGGCTCCGGGGTTCGGTGACTTGAAACACCCTAGCTCAAAACGGTTACGGCTGATCTAGAGCGACTCGTACTGGCCGTCCTGGTCGACGTAGAACACCTCGCTGAGGTACCAGCGCTGGCCGCTGAAGATCAGGTGGTAGTGGTAATCGGCAGCAAAGCCCTCGCCGGGGCTGATTGCCCGGGTTTTCACTAGCGCGCGATCCGCGGTTCGGCTGCTGGAGAGGATCTGCTCGTACGCCGTGCCGTGGCTGGCCGGGGAACTGAAGGCAATGGGCTGGCCCTGAAAGCCCGGCAGGCAGAACTTGGTCAGCAACTGGGCGTACTCCTGCTGTGCCAGATCCATCGATTGCAGGGGCGCGTTGTCCGCTTGGCGGGCGCTGGCCCTGTCGCTCCACTGCTGATAGTCGGCAATGAATTGCCGGACCAGCGCTTCGGGCGAATCGCTGAACGAGGCGCACAAGGCGGGGTTGCAGAACAACAGGGCAAGCAGGGCGACAATTTTTTTCATGGGTGGGGAGTCACTTGCGTTTTGGTAGGCGAACGGCGCGCAGGCGCGGAGTCTAGCGCTGCTTGGCACCTGGCGTATCGATGGCCTCACACTGCCTTCGCCGGCACGCCGGCTTCTACAGTTCGTCGCTGCGGATCAGGTGCTTGAAGTGATGTCGCCACAGGTCAATACCCAGGCCGCCGCTGCGGTCCAGGGATGAACCCACCGTCAGGTCGGTAAGCAGGGTCGGCTGCAATCCGGCATCGAACAGGGCAAAGCCGGCGGCCAGCACGCAGGTGTCGGTCTGGATGCCACACACCAGCACGCGTTCGGGACAGAGGCTTTTCAGGTAGTCGAGTATCTCTGCCGTTGGCCCATAGCCGTGCTTGATGAAAACCTTATCGGCGGCCACCAGGCTCTGGTCGTCCGCCGCCGGTTGCCAGCCCAGTTGCCGGGCGAAGGGCGTGCGGCTTTCATCATGGCGTTCCACCGTGGCCACCGAGGGCATCTGTCCCAGCAGTGCGTTGATGCCTTCCACCAGCCATGGCGGTGGGTTGAAACAGGGTTGCACATCAATGATCAGCAGCACCTGATGCATGCCGTTTCTCCTTGGGGCTCGGGTGAAAAGCTCGTCAGTGTGCCGCCAGTTAACACGTCAGGCGAGCGTCGCTGGCTGGCGCAGGCCGATGCAGTTGCCCCAGGGGTCCTGCACCTGGCAGATCCATTCACCGCCTTCGATGGCCAGGGGGCCGCGATACAGGTGCCCGCCCAGGGCCACCAGGCGTTGCACCTCGGCGGACAGGTCGCTGACCTGCCAGTACACCACTGTGCCCGCCGGGCCCTGGCCCACCTTGGCGTCGCTGGGGACGATTTCCAGGGACAAGCCATCGAGCTGCAAATGGCCGAAATCATCCGGCTCGTGCAGCACCCGGCGAGCGTTGGGAAAGGCCTGGGCGTACCACAGGGTGGCGGCGCGCCAGTCGGCGGCGTGGATCATCACGGCGATGATCGGAGAGTCGGGCATGGGACCTGCTCCATCAGATAAAGAGGTTTGGGTATTCAGCGGATGCGCTCGATCCGCCGGCCATGTCAGTGGCTGGGCGCCTCGCTGTTGGACAGATGCTGGCGAATCAGCTCGGCGCCGGAACTGGCCGACTGCAACAGGGCCTGCTCCGTTTCCAGTGCCAGGGCAAAGAAGTCCTCGACCTTGCGGACGATGGCAAATGAGGGATGGCCGGCCAGCTTCAGGTCCAGTTGCCGGGACTCCTCAATCTGCTGCCGACGGACCCGGATGCTGGCGCGGTGCGCATGGACGGCGTGTTGCAGAAAGTCCAGCTGGGCCAGCAGTTGTTCCCGGGTGGTACGCGGATCGTCGATAAACAGCCGCATCAACTGCGGCTGTTGGAACGAGCCTTGGTGCTCGCTGCAAAAGCGCAGGTGAAAGTGTTCCAGGCGGTCGCCAACGGCTTCGCTGAAGGCCTGGGCCAGTTCGTCGAGTTGCTGGGGGGCGAACAGCATGTCGCCCATTTTCAGAGCCACGCAGATATCCGTCAGTGAGCGCAGTTTCAGCGGCTTGATAAAGGGGCAGGCCTGTTGGGTGAGCGTGGCGATGTTCATGTTCAGTTGGTGAAAGAAGTCGCTCAGGTCCTGTTCCTGGTGCTGTTCGATAAAACTCACTGACAGCAGGTCGGCGACCTGGCTGTGGATGATCACCGAGTCGGTGACATCAACCAGCAGATCGCTGCGTTCGAGGTCTCCCGGGGTCATCAAGTGCGCAGGTTGCCCGCTCAGGGGGACCCCGCACTGGGCAAAAGCGGAGGCGATCAACTGCGAGCAGAAGAGCCGGTCTTCATCGGCGGTTGGGGCGCGAGCAGTGGCGATCTGGGTCAGTAGCGCGCCTTTGAGCGAGTAGCGTTTGTGAACATGGGACTTGGCGACGCTGGCCAGTCGGGCCTTGTCCAGGATTATCTGTTCCTTGAGTCTGAGCACCTTGATGCTGGCCCGGGTGAGAGCGGCGCGTCCCAGCATCGAACTCAGCTTAACCCCGGTCTTGATGGCCTCGATCAGTACGCCCCCGTCGTGTACGAACAGCGCCGCGTGGCTGAATCCGGAGCCGGTGGCGGAACGGATCAGGTTGCTTTGCAGTGCATCGTTGCGGCTGAGCAGAATGTCGCCCACCTGCAGTTTCGAGACATCGAGGAGAAAACAGCAGGAGGCTGGTTGGGCAGGGCGTCGGGTCAAGCTGTCCATGGTTCTGTCACTCCGAGGCAGGCGTGGTGTCAGCGCTCGGCGAGCGATTGTCGCGGCGCAAGCCCCGCAGGATCAGTTGCAGGCCCATCCGGCTTTCTTCGAGTTTCTGTGCCGGTTGCGGTGCATTGGCAATCCACAGTGCGGCCTCCACCAGGCTGCCGTTGATCAATCGCGCCAGGGCCTGGGGCGACGCCGGTTCGATCACCTGCTCCTGGATCAGCCGGCTCAGCAGGGCACCAAGGGTGTCGATGCACTGATCCTCGCCGGCCTGGGTGACGTCCCCCAGCACCGCCCGTGCGTCTTGCAGGACGATGCGCTGGATTTCCGGCTCCAGCGCCATCTCCAGATAGGCCTGGCAACGCTGGCAGAAAGCCTCCCAGGGATCGGCAACCTCGCTGGAGATGGCCTCCAGGCGTTGATCCATTTCCCCGTCGATCTGTTCCACCACCGCCGCCAGCAACCCCTGCTTGTCGCCGAAGTGGTGATACAGCGCGCCGCGGGTCAGTCCGGCTTCGGCGGTCAGGTCGTCCATGGACGTCTTGGCATAGCCCAGGCGGGCAAAGGCCTGGCGCGCGCTGGCAATCAGCCTGGCGCGGGTGGCTTCGATCATCTCGGCGCGAGGGCGGCGGCTCATGAACACAGTTCTCCAACAAAGGGTGGGTTGACATACGCGGCGTATGTTTACATGATTTTTGACATACGCGGCGTATGTATTTTTACTGCGCGAGCACTTTGTGGCAAGTTGCAGCCCCCCAAGGAGTCGTTGTAAATGGCAAACCCCTATCGCGAACTGTTCAAGGCCCCCGGCAGTCGGGCGTTCGTCCTGGCCGGCATGATCGCGCGCATGCCGATCTCCATGACCGGCATCGGCCTGATCACCATGCTCGCGCAGCTCCATGGCGGTTATGCCCTGGCCGGTTCCGTGGCGGCCACCTTTGCCTTGGCCACGGCCTTCTGCGCGCCCCAGGTGTCCCGCTGGGTGGACCGCTTCGGCCAGGGCAGGGTGCTGCCCCTGGCCGCGGGCCTTGGAGGCGGTGCCTTGCTGGCGCTGCTGCTGTGCACGCGTTTGCAGGCCCCGCACTGGACTCTGTTCATCTGCGCCGCCCTGGCCGGTTGCATGCCCAGCATGTCGGCCATGGTCCGCGCCCGCTGGACCGAGCTGTACCGTGGCCAGCCGCAGTTGCAGACCGCCTACGCCCTGGAGTCGGTGCTCGATGAGGTCTGCTTCATCATCGGTCCCCCGGTGTCGGTGGGCCTGTGCGTGGGGCTGTTCCCCGAGGCCGGGCCCCTGGCCGCGCTGTTGATGCTGGCCCTGGGGGTCAGTGTGTTCGTCATGCAGAAAAGCACCGAGCCGCCGGTGCACCCCCACGAGGAGGGGCATGCGGGCTCGATCATTCGCTCCGCTGAAATCCGCCTGTTGATCCTGTTGATGGTGGCCATGGGCACCATAGTCGGCGTGGTGGATGTGGTCAGCGTGGCCTTTGCCCAGCACCAGGGGCAGCCGGCGGCGGCGAGCATCGTGCTCTCGGTGTACGCCATCGGCTCGTGCCTGGCGGGCATTGCCTTCGGCGCGCTGAAACTGGCTACGCCCTTGCCCCGGCTGTTCATGTACGGCGGTATCGCCACGGCCCTGGCCACCTTGCCGCTGCTCTGGGCGAGCAATGTCTTTGGCCTGTCCCTGGCGGTGTTCGTCGCCGGGCTGTTTTTCTCCCCGACCCTGATTGTCGCCATGGCCCTGGTGGAGCGCATCGTGCCCCCGGCCAAGCTCACCGAGGGCCTGACCTGGCTGGTCACCGGCCTGAGCATTGGCGTGGCCCTGGGGGCAGCGGGGTCCGGGTTCCTGGTGGACCATTTCGGCGCCCGCAGCGGCTTCTGGCTGGCCCTGGGCGGCGGCGCGGTGGTGCTGGGGGCGGCGTTGCAGAGCTATCGACGCCTGATGCGCGATGCCCCTGAGCCGGATGCCACCTGAGTCCGACGTCAGCTGAATCCGACGTCGCCTCAAAACCACCAGCAAGCGTGCGGCCTGAGCGGGCGCCTCCTGCTGGCGTGCGCCTGAGCGTGGACGGTGCGTTCATCCGGCCAGGCGAGGGGGGTATTTCCCGACCATACTTGCCCCACGTTGCCTGACCTGTGCGTCGCGGCCGCGTTTTTTCTGGCCGGGGATTGCACATGAACTATTTCAGCATACGAGCACGGCTCATCGTTCTTATCGTTCTGATGCTGGTGGGCAGCCTGGCGATAGGGGTTTCGGGTCTGCTGGGGGTAGAGGGGGTCCTGGGGCGGCTCAACAGCGTCTATCTGGATCGTGTGGTGCCCTTGCGGGACTTGAAGCAGGTGGCTGATCTGTACGCGGTGAATATCGTCGACAGCAGCCACAAGGCCCGCAATGGCAGCTTGTCATTCAAGGAAGCTCGGCAGCAGGTGGAGGAGGCCGAGCAGCAGATCGCGGACATCTGGAAGGCCTACAAGGCCACGTTGCTGATCGATGAAGAGGTGCGCCTGATCGAGCGCATCGAGCCCTTGATGGTCCAGGCCAAGCAGCCATTGCAGAAGCTCAAGACCTTGCTCGGCAGCGAAGACAAGGCCGGCTTGGCGCTGTTCACCGCCCAGGAACTGTATCCGGTGATTGATCCGCTGTCAGAGGACTTCAATCAACTGATTGCCGTGCAACTGCAGGAGTCGTCTCGCAGTTACGAACAGGGCAAGCGGGTCTACGAGAACAATGTGCTGTTCACCTGGGGACTGCTGCTGATTCTCCTGTGTGGCGGTGGCGGCTTTGCGTGGTTGCTCAGCCGCAGCATTACCCAGCGTTTGGATGGCCTGCAAAAGACGGTGGCCCGCACCGCCTCGGGGGATTTGCGTGAGCCGGTGAAGGTCGCCGGTCGCGACGAGATCAGTCAGGTTCAGCTGTCGCTGCAGAGCATGCAGAACACCTTGCGCGATACCTTGCAGGCGATTCAGGCCAGCGCTACGCAATTGCACAAGCAAGCCCAGGGGCTGCGTGTGACCGCGACCAGCAACAAACAGGGCATCAGCCAGCAGAACCAGGAAATCGAGCTGGCCGCGAAAGCGGTCAACCAGATGTCCCTGGCGGTGGATCAGGTCGCTCGCAACGCCAACCTGACCTTCGACTCCACCCGTGATGCGCAGCGCGAGGCCCGTTCAGGGCGTGAACAGGTGGGGCAGACCTGCCTCACCATCGAACAGCTGGGACAGCGGTTGCAGACGACCTCGGGCACCATCACGCGGCTGGCCGATGAAGTGTTGTCCATCAGCCGAGTGCTGGAAGTGATTCGCGCCATTGCCGAACAGATCAACCTGCTGGCCCTCAATGCGGCCATCGAGGCTGCCCGGGCAGGCGAGCAGGGGCGAGGGTTTGCCGTCGTCGCCGACGAAGTCCGAGCGCTGGCGCAACGCACCCAGAGCTCCACTGCGGAAATCGAAGGCATGATCACCTCCGTTCAGGCCACCAGCCGTGAGGCGGTGCAGGCGATGGTCGCGAACAATGAGTATGTCGAGCGCAGTAATGCGAAGGCGTTGGAGGCTGACGGGGTGCTGGCGCAGATTGCCGAGCGCATCGTTCAGATCAACGAAATGAACCAGGCAATTGCCAGCACCGCAGAGCAACAGGCGCAGGTTTCCCGGGAAGTCGATCAGAATCTGCTGGCGATTCGCGACGTGGCGGCACACAACGTCGACAGCGCGGCACAGACTTCCAGCGTCAGCGACCAGTTGGCGAGCCTGGCGGGAGACCTGCATGGCCAGGTCCAGCGCTTCCAGCTATGAGCACCTTGGACCGGCTCGCCACGCTTACGCGGCGTCGCAGACAACCGGTTAGCGCCGGCCCATGGGTTGCCGTCCGCTTGCCGGGGGCGAGCGCGTCCTAATTTCTCCGCCTTGCACTGCGTTTCCTTAACAGATCATCTGTCGAGGGATAAACCGTGACCCAATTGAACCTGCTGTGCCTGCCGTATTCCGGCGCCAGCGCCATGGTCTACAGCCGCTGGCGGCGCAAGCTGCCTCAGTGGCTGCACCTGACACCCGTGGAACTGCCCGGGCGCGGCGCCCGTTACACCGAGCCCCTGCACACCGACATGCGGGTGCTGGCGATGCAGCTTGCCCGGGAACTCCAGAGCACGTTGCGCGCGCCCTATGCCCTGTTCGGCCACAGCCTGGGGGCCTTGCTGGCCTGTGAGCTGGCCCACGCCCTGCGCGCCCTGGGGTGTCCGGAACCGGTGGCGCTGTTCGCTTCCGGGACAGCGGCACCGACCTTGCGCAGCGAATACGACCGAGGGTTTGCCGAGACCAAGACTGACCAACAGCTGATCGAGCAGTTGCGCACCCTCAATGGCACCAGCGAAGAGGTGCTGGCCAACCAGGAACTGATGAGCCTGACCTTGCCGATCCTGCGGGCCGACTTCCTGCTGTGCGGGCGTTTTCGCCCGCTGCAGCGCCCGTTGCTCAATTGCCCGGTGCATGTGCTGGGGGGCACGACCGACCGCGCCACCAGCGAACAACTGATTGGCTGGAGCCAGGAAACCTGCGGCAGCTTTTCCGTGGACATGCTCGCGGGCGGGCACTTCTTCATCCACGAACAGGAAACCAAGGTGCTGAGCCTGATCAAGGGCCACCTGGAAGTGCACCGCCGGCGCCACCTGCAACCGGTAGCCGCGCTTTCCTAGCGGCTACAGACATGCTCCCTGTAGCCGCTGCCGCAGGCTGCGCACGGCCCGCAGGGACGCAAAAAACCTGAGGGCTCCAAAGGTTCGACTGGCGATCGCCAAGCAAGGGCCTTCGGGCCTTTGCGCAGCTTCGCGGGCTCGGCAGCGGCTATAGGGAAAAGGGGGTGGTTGGTGGGCTCAACCCAGGGACATACCCAGGCGCCAGTACCCCATCAGGGTCAGGTTGCGCCGTTCCTGGCCGCGCTCGTTGATCAGATGGCGGCGGATGCTCATCACCGTCGCCGACTCGCCGGCTATCCAGGCATAGAAATGGTTGTCTGCTGGCGCTGCGGTGTCCCAGAGCCGTTGCGCGTCGTGGCGCTCGGAAACCTTGAGCTGCCGTCGGCCGCTATTGGCCGGCGGCAGCTCGGCCAGCTCCCGGGCGGCATGGATCAGGGTTTCACCGTGTTGGGCATTGAGCACGTCCCGAGGCAGCCAGTTGACCCGGGTCTGCGGATGGCAGCGCAGGTCGATGCAGTCGCTTTCGCAGGGCACCTCGATGAACACCTGCACGTCCGGGTAATCCGGGTAATCCTGCAACTCCTCCAGAATCCCGGCGATGGCGGGCAGGGCGGTTTCATCGCCCATCAGCAGCACCTTGCCAATCCCCGCCGGCGGCAGCCACTCATAACCGCCGGGGTCGCCGCTGTAGGCCTTGTTCGGCACCACCATCTGCAGGCGGTCGCCGGGCCGGGCGTGGGTGGCCCAGGCAGAGGCCGGGCCGTTGACCCCGTGCAGCACGAAATCCACATCCATCTCTGCCGGCTGCATGCGCAAGGCACGAATGGTGTAAGTGCGCATCGGTGGCTGCTGCTCGGCCGGCAACTGGCGCCGGGCCGCTTGCCAGTCGCCTTCCACCGGCAATTGCGCAGGCGTGCCGTCGGCCCCGGGAAACAGCAGCTTGATGCGCTGGTCCGGGGCCAGGGTGCGGGCCTGGGCGATGTCCTCGCCGCCGAACACCAGGCGGGTCATGGAGGGGCTGAGGTCGATGCGTTGCTTGAGTTCGACGTTGATCAGCCGGTAGCTCCGGGGTTGTTGGGCGCCGGCACCTACCAGCTTGCGCAAGCCATTTGCCAGTGAGCTGGCCAGGGAAGTGGCTGAGGACATGATCGCGACCTTATTAAGGGGAAGGTCCTGATTTGACGAGCCGCAAGCGCTGGAATTTACCGTGCAAGCCCTGATCTGCCTGTCGCGCAGGGGGTTAATTTTTCACCAGGCCCATCCGTTTCGTAGGGATAGCCGAGCCAACGCTCGATACCCAACATGTACGGATGAATCCAGATGAACGCTGAAAAGTCCCTGAAACTTGCACGCCGATTTATCGAGCTGCCGCTGGAGAAGCGCCGGTTGTTCCTCGATAGTCTGCGGGCGGAAAATATCGACTTTTCGTTGTTTCCAATCCCTGCCGACGTGGCCGTGGAGGACCGTCAGGAACTGTCCTACGCCCAGCGGCGCATGTGGTTCCTGTGGCAGCTGGACCCCGAGAGTGGCGCCTACAACCTGCCGGGGGCGGTGCGTCTGACGGGGGCGCTGAATCACCAGGCGCTGGAGCAGGCATTCGCCGCCCTGGTGGCGCGCCACGAGACCCTGCGCACGGTGTTCAAGCGCCACGCCGATGATCGCCTGGAACAGGCTGCGGCAGAGGTCGAGCTGGCCGTGCAATACCTGGATCTGAGTGCAACCGATGCATCGGAACAGGAGCAGGCGGTGGCGGCACAGGCGCAGCAGCAGTCGCTGCTGCCGTTCGACCTGGCAACCGGTCCGTTGCTGCGGGTCAAGCTGATCAGGCTGGCCGCCGAGGAGCACGTGTTGCTCCTGACCTTGCACCATATCGTCTCTGACGGCTGGTCGATGAACGTGCTGATCGACGAGTTCATCCGTTGCTACGACGCCTTCGAACGGGGCGATCAGCCGCAACTGCCGGCGTTGCCAATCCAGTACAGCGACTATGCCTTGTGGCAGCGGCGCTGGCTGGAGGCAGGGGAGCAGGCACGGCAGCTGGAGTACTGGCAGGCGCAGTTGGGGAGCGAGCATCCGGTGCTGGAACTGCCCACTGACCATGGACGCCCGGCGATGCCCAGCTACCGTGGCACCCGCTATGACTTCGCCGTGGCGCCGGAGTTGGCCGAGCAACTGCGGGCTTTGGCCAAACAGCACAATGTGACCCTGTTCATGCTGTTGCTCGGCGCCTTCAATGTGCTGCTGCACCGTTACAGCGGCCAGGACGACATTCGCGTCGGCGTACCCATCGCCAACCGCAACCGCGCCGAGGTCGAAGGCCTGATCGGCTTTTTCGTCAACACTCAGGTGCTGCGCACCCAGCTCACCGGCCAGATCCGGGTCAGCGAACTGCTGCAGGCCGTCAAAGAGGCGGCGCTGGGTGCCCAGGCTCATCAGGACCTGCCGTTCGAGCAACTGGTTGAAGCCTTGAAGCTGGAGCGCAACCTGAGCCACACACCGCTGTTCCAGGTGATGTACAACCACCAGCCCCAGGTGGCGGATATCAGCACGGTACAGACAGCGTCCGGGCTGGAGCTGAGCCTGGTGCAATGGCAGAGCCGCACCACCCAGTTCGACCTGACCCTGGACACCTACGAGAAGTCCGGCAAGCTGCACGCCGCCCTGACCTACGCCGAAGACCTGTTTGACGCTGACACCATCGCACGCATGGCGCGGCATTGGACCGCACTGCTGCAAGGCATGCTGGAGGATGCCGAGCAGCGCATCGGCGAGTTGCCGATGCTCGATGCCCGGGAGCGCCAGACCCTGGTGCACGATTGGAACGCCACGGCGCAGGCTTACCCCACCGGGTTGAGCATGCCGCAACTGATCGAAGCTCAGGTCCGGCGTACCCCCGACGCCTGCGCCTTGGTGTTCGGCGAGCAGCAACTGAGCTACGCCGAACTGGATGCCCGAGCCAACCGGCTGGCCCGCTTGCTGCGTGAACTGGGTGTGGCGGCGGATGTGCTGGTGGGCATCTGCATCGAACGCTCCATCGAAATGGTCGTGGGCCTGCTGGCGATCCACAAGGCCGGTGGCGCCTACGTGCCCCTGGACCCGGAATACCCCCGGGACCGCTTGGCCTACATGATCGAGGACAGCGGCATCCGCCTCTTGCTGAGCCAGCGTTCGCTGCTGCCGCTGCTGGATTTCCAAGCCGATGCAGAGGCGCTCAAGGTCATCCTCCTGGACCAGGATCAGGACGCGCTGCTGGCTTATGACAGCGGCCCGCTGGAGACGCCGGTCGACCCGCTGAACCTGGCCTATGTGATCTACACCTCGGGTTCCACCGGCAAGCCCAAGGGGGCTGGCAACAGCCACGCGGCGCTGGTCAACCGTCTGTACTGGATGCAGCAGGCCTATGGCCTGGACGCCAGTGACGCGGTGCTGCAGAAAACCCCGTTCAGCTTCGACGTCTCGGTCTGGGAATTTTTCTGGCCGCTGATGACCGGTGCCCGGCTGGTGGTGGCGGCCCCGGGGGCCCACCGTGAGCCGGCGCGCCTGATCGACACCATCATCGACCACGGCATCAGCACCCTGCACTTTGTGCCCTCGATGCTCCAGGCCTTCATCCATGAGCAGGGCGTGTCGGCCTGCGCCAGCCTCAAACGCATCGTTTGCAGTGGCGAGGCCTTGCCCCTGGATGCCCAGCAGCAGGTCTTCGCCCGATTGCCGGGCGCTGGCCTGTACAACCTCTACGGCCCGACCGAGGCGGCGATCGACGTCACCCACTGGACCTGTGTCGACGAAGGCGCAAGCAGCGTGCCGATTGGCCAGCCGATCGCCAACCTGCGTACCCATGTCCTGGATGCCCAGTTGCAACCGGTACCGGCGGGTGTTGCCGGTGAGCTCTATCTGGGCGGCCTCGGGCTGGCTCGCTGTTATCACCGGCGCCCGGCCCTGACCGCCGAGCGCTTTGTACCTTGCCCCTTCCACCAGGGGGCGCGGCTGTATCGCACCGGCGACCGGGTGCGCCAGCGGGCCGATGGGGTGATCGAATACCTGGGCCGCCTGGACCATCAGGTCAAGCTGCGGGGCCTGCGTATCGAGCTGGGTGAAATCGAAGCCCGGCTGATGCAGCACCCGAGCGTGCGCGAGGCCGTGGTGCTGGTGCAGAACGCCAAGCACCTGGTGGCGTATCTGGTGTTGCAAGAGGGCGCCCAGGCCCAGGGGTGGACCGACGAACTCAAGGCCTGGCTGGTCAGCAGCCTGCCGGAGTACATGGTGCCCCATCACCTGCTGGCCCTGGATCGCTTGCCGGTGACCGCCAACGGCAAGCTCGACCGCAAGGCCTTGCCGCTGCCCGAGACGGCGCCGCAACTGGCCTATGTGGCCCCGGAGAACGCCATGCAGAAGGCCCTGGCGGGCATCTGGTGCGATGTGCTGGGGCTCGCTCAGGTAGGCCTGGACGATAACTTTTTCGAGCTTGGCGGTGATTCGATCATCTCGATCCAGGTGGTCAGTCGCGCCCGTCAGGCCGGGGTCCGTCTGGCGCCCCGGGACCTGTTCCAGTACCAGAGCGTGCGCAGCCTGGCCCAGGTCGCGGTCCTCGACGATCAGCCGCAGATCGACCAGGGACCAGTGACCGGTGAGGTGCCGTTGACCCCGGTACAGCACTGGTTCCTGGCTCAGGAGGTGCCTCGACCGGGGCACTGGAACCAGTCGTTGCTGCTGGACCCGCGCCAGCCCTTGCAGCCAGCGCTGTTGCAGGTGGCGTTGTTGCAGGTGGTCAATCATCACGATGCCTTGCGCCTGCGCTTTGTCGGCACGCAGCAGGGTTGGCAGCAGGCCTATGCCGAGCCTGCCAGCCACTTCGACCTGTGGCAGTGCCGGGTCGAGCATGACCAGGCCCTGGCGGCAGTGTGCGACGAGGCCCAGCGCAGCCTGGACCTGCAAGCCGGCCCCCTGGTACGCGCGGTCCTGGTGGAGCACGAGTCGGGTCGCCAGCAACTGTTGCTGGTGATCCACCACCTGGTGGTGGATGGGGTGTCCTGGCGGGTGCTGCTGGAGGACCTGCAACAGGCCTACCGGCAGTTGGCGGAGGCTCAGACGGTGCAACTGCCACCCAAGACCAGTGCCTATCAGGCCTGGGCCCGGCGCTTGCGGGAGCATGCGCCGCAGCGCGAGACCGAACTGCCGTACTGGCTGGCGCAGCAGAGCGGAGCCGGCGACTTGCCCTGTGACAACCCAGCGGGCGGCCTGCAGAACCGTCATGGCCGCAAGATCGAGTCGCGACTGGATGTGGGGCTGACCCGCAAACTGCTGCAACAGGCTGTGAGCGCCTATCGCACCCAGGTCAACGACCTGCTGTTGACCGCCCTGGCTCGCGTACTGTGCCGCTGGACCGGGCAGGCTTCGGCCCTGATCCAGTTGGAAGGGCATGGTCGCGAGGACCTGTTCGACGATCTGGACCTGACCCGCACCCTGGGCTGGTTCACCAGCCTGTACCCGGTGCGCCTGCAGCCGGCCGAGCAAGCTGGGGCTGCAATCAAGGGGATCAAGGAGCAACTGCGCGCGATCCCCGGCAAGGGGCTGGGCTACGGCTTGCTGCGCTACCTGGGCAGCCCGGCCCAGCGTCAGGCGCTGGCGGCATTGCCGCAGCCACGGATCACCTTCAACTACCTGGGCCAGTTCGATCGCCAGTTCGATGAGCAGGCGTTGTGGACGCCGGCCAGCCAGAGCAGCGGGCAGGCTCAGGACCCACAGGCACCCCTGGCCAACTGGCTGACCCTGGAAGGCCAGGTCTATGGCGGCGAACTGGCGTTGCAGTGGGGCTACAGCGAGGAAATGTTCAGCGACTCCAGCATCCAGCGGCTGGCCGATGACTACCTCGCCGAGCTGCGCCTGCTGATCGAGCACTGCTGTGGGCTGGATCAGGCCCAAGCTACGCCTTCGGACTTCCCGCTGGCACGGATCTCCCAGCAACAGCTCGACGCGCTGCCGGTGCCGGCGGTTGCCATCGAGGACCTGTATCCGCTGACGCCGATGCAGCAGGGCATGCTGTTCCATACCCTCTACGAGTCCCAGGAACAGGCCTACATCAACCAGTTGCGCCTGGACATCCACGGCCTTGATCCCCAGCGCTTTGCCGATGCCTGGCAGAGTGCCCTGGATCGCCACCCTATCCTGCGCAGCAGCGTGCACTGGGAAGGGCTGGACAGCGCCCATCAGTTGGTCAGGAACCGGGTCAAGGTGCCGTTGCAGGTACTGGCATCGGCCCCGGCGGATCTCGATCTACTGGCCGCGCAAGAGCGTTCCCGGGGGTTCGAGCTGGATCGGGCGCCCTTGCTGCGCCTGCTGCTGGTGCCCATCGCCGACAACCACTGGCACCTGATCTACACCTGCCACCACCTGCTGCTCGATGGCTGGAGCAATGCCAGCCTGCTGGCCGAAGTGATCCAGTTGTACGGCGGCGCTCGCTTGCCGGCGCCCCAAGGCCGCTATCGCGACTACCTGGGCTGGTTGCAGCAGCAGTCGGCCCCGGCTGCACAACAGTTCTGGAGCGAGCGCCTGCACGCCATGGACTCGCCGACCTTGCTCGCCGACGGGGTGCGCAAGCCGGTGTCGGGCAGCGGCCATGGGCAGCACCTGGAAGGGTTCGACCAGGCGCTGACACAACGCCTGGGCAGCTTTGCCCGGCAGCAGAAGGTCACCCTGAACACTGTGCTGCAAGCCGCCTGGGCGCTGTTGCTGCAGCGTTATTGCGCGCAGCAGTGCGTGATCTTCGGTGCCACCGTGGCGGGGCGTTCGGCGCCGCTGCCGGGTATCGAGCAGCAGTTGGGGCTGTTCATCAATACCTTGCCGATCATTTGCCAGCCACGTTCGCAGTGCAGCGTGGGGCAATGGCTTGAGCAGATGCAGGCGCTCAATCTGGGCTTGCGCGAACACGAGCACGTGCCGCTCTACGAGATCCAGGGTTGGGCCGGGCACCAGGGCGCCCCCTTGTTCGACAGCCTGCTGGTGTTCGAGAACTTCCCCGTGGCCCAGGCCCTCAAGGAGGGGGCTCCGGCCGGGCTGCAGTTCTCCGGCCTGGCCAACCACGAGCAGACCAGCTATCCGCTGACCCTGGGCATCGAGTTGGGCGAGCACCTGAGCCTGGACTTCAGCTATGACCGCAGTCGTTTCAGTGCCGATCAGGTCCAGGGCTTCTGTGTCCAGTTGCGGCATTTGCTGCTGCAGTTCATGGCCGATCCCGACGCGGCCCTGGGGGGCTTGCAGTTGTTGAGCGAACAGGCGCGCCAGGACTTGCTGCAGCACAGCCAGCTGGCCGAGGTGGTGCCCGCCCAGGCGCCGCTGGTGCACCAGCGGATCGCCGCGCAGGCGGCGGCCACGCCCGAGGCGCTGGCGCTGGTGGTCGATGGCGAGCAACTGGACTATGGCCAGTTGAACGCCCAGGCCAACCGCCTGGCCCATTGCCTGCAAGCCCAGGGGATTGGCCCGGGGGATCGGGTCGGCCTGGCACTCAAGCGCGGCCCGCAACTGATCGTCAGCCTGCTGGCGGTGCTCAAGAGTGGCGCGGCCTATGTGCCCCTGGACCCGCAATACCCGCAAGAGCGTCTGGCGTTCATGATTGCCGACAGCCGCCTGAGCCTGCTGCTCAGCGACACCGGCACCTGGGCCGCGCCGCTGCTGCCCGACAGCGTGCTGCATTGGGATCTGCCGAGCCTGGCGCAACGCTTGAGCCATTGCTCCAGCGCCGATCCGCAGAACCGCGCCTGCCCGCAAGACCTGGCCTATGTGATCTACACCTCGGGCTCCACCGGGGTCCCCAAGGGCGTGGCCATCGATCACCGGGCCTTGTCGGCGTTCTGCGAAGCGGCGGCGGATTATTCGGCGCTCACCGCCACCGACAAGGTGCTGCAATTCGCCACCTTCAGCTTCGACGGTTTCGTCGAGCAGTGTTACCCAGCCCTTTGCCTCGGCGCGGCCCTGGTGATGCGCGGCGACGAGCCCTGGGCCGTCGAGCAACTGGCGGCGGTGATCGTCAGCCAGGGCGTGACCCTGGCCGACCTGCCGGCGGCTTACTGGCACTTGCTGGCCAAGCAGTGCATGGCCGACGGTATCCGCAGCCTGGGGCGCCTGCGCCAGGTGCATGTCGGCGGCGAGGCGATGTCGGTGGAGGGCTTGCGCCTGTGGCACGCCGCCGGGCTTGGGGGGGTACGCCTGCTCAATACCTACGGCCCGACCGAGGCCACCGTGGTCTCCAGTGTCCACGACTGCCGGGAGCAGGATGCCAGCGAGGTCTACGGCATCCCGATCGGCCAGCCGATCATCGGCCGCGCCCTGCGGATCATCGACGGCGACCTCAATCTGCTGCCCGAAGGCGGCACCGGAGAGCTGTGCATCGGTTCTGCGTCGAGCCTGGCCCAGGGGTATTTTGACCGGCCGGGACTGACCGCCGAGCGCTTCATTCCCGACCCCTTTGCCGGTCAGCCCGGCGCCCGGCTGTATCGCAGTGGCGACCTGGCGCGTTACAACCCGCAAGGGGCGATCGAGTACATCGGCCGCATCGATCATCAGGTGAAGATCCGCGGCTTCCGCATCGAACTGGGGGAAATCGAGGCGCGCCTGTCGGCTCGGCCAGATGTGCGTGAGGCGGTGGTGCTGGCCGTGCCGGCCAACAACGGCATGCAACTGGTGGCCTATGTGGTGCCCTCTGCGTTGCCTGGGGATACCGACGACGGCCTGGGCGATGCTCAGGCACAGGCCGAGCGTTGCGCGCTGATCAAGGCCGGGCTCAAGGAAACGCTGCCGGATTACATGTTGCCGAGCCACCTGTTGCTGTTGCCGCGCCTGCCCCTCAACCCGAACGGCAAGCTGGACCGCAAGGCCCTGCCCAAGCCGGACTTGAGTGCCTTGCAACAAGCCTATGTGGCCCCGCACAGCAAACTGCAGCAGCAGGTGGCGGCGATCTGGCAGAGCGTGCTCGAAGTCGAGCGGGTCGGCCTGCAGGACAACTTCTTCGCCCTGGGCGGGCACTCGTTGCTGGCCACCCAGGTCATCAGCCGGGTGCGGCATGAGCTGGGCTTGCAGGCCGCGCTGCGGACCCTGTTCGATGCGCCCGACCTGCAAGCCTTTGTCGCCGCCCTGGGCGCCACTGAGGCTCCGGAGGCGGCCCCGGCCTTGTGCCGGGTGGATGACTCGCGGCCACAGCCGTTGTCCTTTGCCCAGCAGCGCTTGTGGTTCCTCTGGCAGTTGGAGCCGCAGAGCTCGATGTACAACATCGCCCGGGCCCTGGAGTTGCGTGGCGAGCTGGACATCGAGGCGGTGCGGCAAGCCTTCAAATCACTGATGCAGCGGCATTCGGTATTGCGTACCACCTACAGCGAGGTCGAAGGCGAGAGCTGGCAGCACGTCCATCGCCACCTGCCGCTGTCGTTCGTGTTCGATGACCTGTGCGCCTTGCCAGTGGCCGAGCGCGAGACCATGGCCCAGCAGCAGTTGCAGCAACAGGCCGCGGAGCCCTTCGACCTGATCGCCGGCCCGCCGATGCGTGTACGCCTGCTGCGGCTGGAGCCGCAACGGCACCTGCTGCTCATGACCCTGCACCACATCGTCGCCGACCATTGGTCGTTCGGCATTCTGCCGACCGAGTTCGTAAGCCTGTATCACGCCCATCGGACCGCCACGGCCAGCCCGTTGCCGGAGCCGGCCCTGCATTACGTGGACTTCGCTGTCTGGCAGCGCCAATGGCTCGAAGGCGGTGAGCTGCAGCGTCAGCTCGATTACTGGCGTGATGTCCTGGGCGATGACCATCACCTCACGCGCTTGCCCGCCAGTGCCACGGTGCAGCCAGGGCAGACGCCGTCACCCTTGTGCGATCTCCACGAGTTCCATTTTTCGGCGGCTCAGAGCCAGGCGCTGCGCGCCTTTGCCAGTGCCCAGGGGGTGACGTTGTACATGCTGCTGCTGGCAGGTTTTGCCCTGGTGGTGGGGCAGCGCAGCGACAGTTCGCGGGTGCGTCTGGGGACCGATATCGCTAACCGCAATCACGCCGGCGTTGAAGATCTGGTGGGCTTCTTCGTTAACCAACTGGTATTGCAGATAAGTGTCGAGGAACAACAGTGCGTCAGCGACTTGCTGCAGGTGACACGGAGCACGGTCATCGGTGCTTCGGATCACCAGGACCTGCCTTTCGAGCGCCTGGTGGAGGCGCTGCGGGTGGTCCGGCGCGCCGGTCGTTCGCCGTTGTTCAGCATCAAGTTCATCTATCAGGAAAGCCTTGATCAGCCCTTGTCGATCGACGGCCTGGACGTGCAGCCGGTGGCTGCCGGCAGGGCTGCCGCGGAGCTGGACCTGGTGGCCGAGTTCGTCAATGCGCCCCAGGGCATCTACCTCGGCCTGAAGTGCGATGCCGGGCTCTACACCGCCGCGGACATGGCGTGCCTGTTCGAGCAGTTGCAGGCGGTGTTCGAGCTGATGGTGGTCGATACCCAGGCGCCGTTGGCGGCGTTGCTGAACCAGGCACGGGATATCCAATACCTGCGCGAGCGAGACCAGTTGCAACAGCGCCAGGCCCTGCTCAAGCAACAGCACCCGATTCAGCGGCGCCGTCCAGGACGGGTGCCGGTCGAGTGAAGCCATATTGAACAATCATGCAGGCGCGTGCGATCGCCGCGCCTGATACCGCGAATCGGAGGTGGGTCATGTCGAAATTCGAGTCTCAAGCCATACCGGCATTGGGCAAGGGACGGCGCAAGAGCTTGAGCCTGGACCAATCCAGCCTGGTGACGTTCACGCCGCTGTTCGAGAACAGCTCGATTCCCCTGCTGTGTACGCCGAACGTTCCTGGCGTGGGGCTGGCGCAGTGGGCCGGGGAAAACCGCGAGCTGCTCCAGGAAAAGCTCGACCGGCACGCAACGTTGTTGTTCCGCGGCTTCGCGGTGCAGGACATCAACGAATTCAACCAGTGCGTCGATTCGATTTCCGGTGGTGCCCTGGAGTACCTGTTCCGGGCCTCGCCGCGGACCCAGATCACCAAGAAACTCAACGTCTACAGCTCCACCGACTACCCGGCCGTGGAAAAGATCTTTCCCCACAACGAGCACTCCTATTCCCCGGTGTTTCCGCTGCACCTGTATTTCTACTGCGACGTGCCGTCGACCACCGGCGGCGAGACGCCATTTGGCGACACCCGGCATTTGCTGGCGCGGATCGATCCACAGGTGCGCGAAGAGTTCCAGCGCAAGCGCGTGCTCTATGTGCGCAACTATGGCGACGGCATGGGGCTGCCCTGGCAGACCGTGTTCCAGACCGACAACCGCGCCGAGGTCGAGGCCTATTGCGCGAAGATCGGCGTGACCCCGGAGTGGAAATCCGGCAACCGCCTGCGCACCCGGCAACAGGGCCCGGCCATGGTCCGGCATCCGCGTACCGGCGAGAGCGTGTGGTTCAACCATGCGACGTTCTTCAATGCCCTGACCCTGCCAGAGAGCATCCGCGACAGCCTGCTGGCGGAGTTCGCGCCCGAGGACCTGCCGCAAAACACCTTCTTTGGCGATGGCAGCCCGATCCCCGATGACTACATCACCCATCTGCAACAGCTCTATCGCGAGGTGATGGTGGAGTTTCCCTGGGAGAAGGGCGACGTCGTGATGCTCGACAACATCCTCACCCTGCACGCCCGCAACGAATATTCAGGCCCGCGCAAAATACTCACAGCCATGGCCGTCCCGCTGAAAAGCACCGACGTGGCCATTGGTTAAGGACATCAGCATGACCGACTTTTCCCAAGCAGAGACGTTTCAGATTTCGGCCCAGCAGGCCGCGATTCTTTCCCAGCAGCAGTACCTGGGCCAGCCGCTGGCGGCGCAGGCGCTCCTGTCCTTCGACACGCCGCCCGAGCGTGCTGTGCTGGAGGCCGCACTGAACGAGGTGTGCCAGCGCCACGAAATCCTGCGCACCCGCTACCGGCAGGTGCCCGGCTTCAAGCAACCGGTGCAGGAAATCACCCCCCAGGTGCGCCTGCGCCTGTCGCTGGAAGCGGGGCGCAGCCTGCAACAGGCCCGTGCCGAGGATCGCCTGGCCCTGGCCGAAGTGCCCCTGGTGGCCTCGCTGCTGGATCGTCAGTTGCTGATCAGCGTGACCCTGGCCAGCTGTGACCGCCAGTCTCTTTCATTGCTGATGACCGAACTGCAGCAACTGTGCGCGGGACGGCAGTTGCCAGCGTTCGACAGCCTGCAGTACGCCGATTACGCCGCCTGGCAGAGCGAGCTGGGGGAGGAGGCGATCGGTCGCGAAGGCCTGCAGTTCTGGCGCACTCTGTATGCCGGACAGCAGCCGGGCGTGCGCCTGCCGTTCGAGCGCCGCCTGGACTTTGCGCCGCAGTTGCAGGAATGCCGCCTGGACACCGATCTGGCACCGGCATTGCGCCAATTGGCCAGTGCGGCCGAGCTGAGTGTCGAGGACAGCCTGCTGTTCCTCTGGGCCGGTTTCCTCGCCGGGCTGAGCCAGCAGGACTCGCTGTTGGTGGCGCTGACCGTGGACGGTCGCAGCGACCAGTTGCAGCAGACCCTGGGCCATTTCAGCCGGCGCCTGCCCGTGGCCGTCACGTTGCACCCCCAAGCCACCTTGCAAGACAACCTGCAGGCGTTCCGTCATCAGCTGGACCTGAGCCGCTCTTGGCAGGATTGCCTGAACGAGCTGGAAGCGTTCGGCGCCGAGCAGCCCCGTCCCCTGGACCTGGGTTGCTCCTACAGCGAAGGCGCCGAGGTGCAGGAGCTGCTCCTCGATCGGGCGTACTTCGAGAAGCTGCACCTGCAGGCCCGGGCCGAGGCCGACCAGCTGTCGCTGCAACTGAGCTGGCAGCCCCGTCTGCTGCCCGACGGCCTGCCTGCCGCCTGGCTCGAACAGTTCGCCCAGTGGCTCAAAGCGGCCGCCGCGGACAGCAGCCTGACCCTTGAGCAATTGCCGTTGGTCAGCGCTGATCAGGCGCAGCGCCTGTTGCAGGATTTCGATCGCAGCGCGGACCTGAGCGCCGCCGATGCACCGCTGCTGCACCAGCTGTTCGAAGAGGCCGCCCGGGCCTTTCCCGAGCGTGCCGCGATCCATGTCGATGGCCGGGAAATCACTTACGCCGAGCTCGACCGTCAGGCCAATCAGCTGGCCCACAGCTTGCGCCAGCAAGGGGTCGACAGCGACGCCATCGTCGGAGTCTATGGGGCGCGTTCCATCGAGATCGTGGTGGCCCTGCTGGGGATTCTCAAGGCCGGTGGCGCCTACCTGCCGCTGGACCCGGCCTATCCCAGCGAGCGCCTGTCCTTCATGCTCGAGGACGCAGCGGTGCGCTGCCTGATCAGCCTGCAACCCCTGCATCCGGACATCGTCCTGCCGGCCGACCTGCCCCAGATCAGCCTGGACCCTCAACTGTTGAGCGGCAACGCCCAAGCGCTGCCCAGCCGCAGCACGGGCGACAACCTGGCGTATGTCATCTATACCTCGGGCTCCACCGGCAAACCCAAGGGCGTGATGGTGTCCCACGCCAATGCCAGCACCTCGACCCTGGCCCGCGGCGCGTTCTACCAGGCGCCCCTGGAACGTTTCCTGATGCTGTCCTCGTTCTCCTTCGACAGCTCCGTGGCGGGGATCTTCTGGACCCTGAGCCAGGGCGCGACCTTGTACCTGCCCAGCGAAGAACAGCACAAGGACCCGCAGCAGGTCGCCGAGCTCATCGACGCGCAGCGGATTTCCCACTTTCTGGCCCTGCCATCGTTCTATGCGCAAATCCTCGAAGCCCTGCAGCAGCCGTCACTGCGCTGTGTGATCGTGGCCGGCGAAGCCTGTCCGGTGGAGCTGGCCCTGCGGCACCGGGAACGGCTGCCCGAGACCTTGCTGGTGAATGAATACGGCCCTTCGGAAAGTGCGGTCTGGTGTTCGGCTTTCGCCGTGGAGCAGCCGCCTGAGGATGAGCGGGTGGCCATCGGTGGCGCTATCGCCGGTACGCGACTGCGGGTGCTGGATGAAGAAGCCGGACTGGCCGGTATCGGTCGCGAGGGCGAGCTGTTCATCGGAGGTCCGGGCCTGGCCCGTGGCTACCTCAAGCGTCCGGCCCTGACCGCCAGTCGCTTCCTCCCGGACCCGTTCGCCAGCACCCCCGGCGCGCGCCTGTATCGCACCGGGGACCGGGTCAGCAGCTTGCCCCAGGGCACGCTCGACTACCTCGGTCGGATTGACTTCCAACTGAAGATCCGAGGCTTTCGCATTGAGCTGGGCGAGATCGAAAGCCTGCTCGGGCAAGCTGCCAATGTGCGCGAAGCCGCTGTCGTGACCCGGGACACGGCGGCCGGCAAACAGTTGGTGGCGTATGTGGTGCTGGCCCAGGTCGACGACCGCGAGGCCCAGGAGCAGGCCCTGCTGGCCCAGCTGCGCGAGCAGTTGCCCGAGTACATGGTGCCGTCGTTCCTCAGTGTCCTGGAGCGTTTCCCCCTGACCCCCAACGGCAAGCTGGACCGTAACGCCCTGAGCGCTCTGGAGCTGCAAGGCAGCGCCTATGTGGCGCCGCGCAACGAGCTGGAGGCCACCCTGGCCGCCATCTGGCAAGAGGCGCTGCAACTGGAGCGGGTCGGTGTGCATGACAACTTCTTTGCCCTGGGCGGCCACTCGCTGCTGGCCACGCGCATTCGCTCCAAGGTGCAAAGCGAGCTCAACCTGTCCTTGCCGCTGCGGGTGTTCTTTGAGGGCGAAACGGTGGAGCTGCTGGCCCGACAGGTCGAGCTGCATCGTGATTCCGGGGTGACAGGGGACAAGGTCGATGCCTTGGAAGCCCTGTTTGCGGAGGCCCAGGAGTGATGAATCCGTTACCCGAGCGCATGCTGGCGCTGTCCAAGCGGTTCGCCGCGTTCAGCCCCCAGGAGCGTAGCGCCTTGCAGCGCAAGATGATCGAGCAGGGGCTGTCCCTGGACCTGTTGCCGATCCCTGGGCGCAGCCAGGACCAGACGCTGATGTGCGCGTCCTATGCCCAGCAGCGCCTGTGGTTTCTCTGGCAACTGGAGCCCACCTCCAGCGCCTACAACCAATTGGCGGTGCTGCGCTTGCAGGGCGACCTGCAGGACGCTGATCTGCAACGCAGTATCCAGTACCTGATCGACCGCCATGAGGTGCTGCGCAGCACCTTCAGCCTGGACGGCCAGCAAGTGATGCAGGTGATTCATCCGCAGCGCGAATTCCTCCTGCAACGGCTGGATTACAGCCACCTTGAGGACGCCGGCCCACAGGTGGCCGAACAGGTGACGGAGCAGGGCGAACGCCCCTTCGACCTGGAGCACGACCTGCTGTTGCGGGCGACCCTGATCAAGCTCGGGCCCCAGGAACATGTGCTGCTGTTCTGTACCCATCACATCATCAGTGATGCCTGGTCGCTGCCGATCCTGGTGGGCGAGGTGACCAGCGCCTATGAGCACTGGCGCCAATACCAGCGCGCGCCGGACCTGGCGCCGCTGGCGGTGCAGTACGCCGACTTCGCCGTTTGGCAGCGCCTGTGGCTGGAAGCCGGTGAAGCCGAGCGGCAGCTGCAGTACTGGCGCGAGCGCCTGGGCAGCGAACCCTTGACCCTGGAACTGCCTCTGGACCGGCCGCGCCCGCCGCTGCGCAGTGCCCGGGGCGGGCGCCACGCCATGGTCTTCGATCAGGACCTGGACCGCGGTGTGCGCGAACTGGCCGCGAGTACCGGCTGCACCCTGTTCATGGTGCTGCTGGCGTCCCTGCAGGTGCTGCTGCAGCGCTACAGCGGTGCCCGCAGCATTCGCGTGGGCACGCCGGTGGCCAACCGCACGCGGGCCGAAGTCGAGGGGCTGATCGGCTTTTTCGTCAACACCCAGGTGCTGCAGGCCGAGATCGACCCGCAGCAGTCATTCAGTGCCTTGCTGGCCCAGGTCAAGACCCGGGTGCTGGAGGCCCAGGCGCATCAGGACCTGCCGTTCGAACAACTGGTCGATGCCCTGCAGCCTGAGCGCAGCTTGAACCAGAGCCCCTTGTTCCAGGTGCTCTACAACCACCTGGCGGGGGACAACGAAGGCGCGCGGGTGGAGATTCCCGGGCTGAAGATCGAGGCCCTGGCCAGCGACAGCGAAGCCGTGCGCTTCGACCTGACCTTCAACACCCATGAAGAAGGCGGACGCCTGCAGGGGGCGCTGGTCTACGCTAGCGACCTGTTCGACCCGCAGACCATCGAGCAGATGGCCCGGCATTGGCACAACCTGTTGCAGGCGGTGGTGCGCGAACCGCAGCGTCGCCTGGGCGAACTGCCGATGCTCGATGCGGCAGAGCGCACGCAGATACTGGAGCAGTGGAACCTCGGCAGCGCCTTTGAGCGTCCACCCTTGTCGGTACCGGCCTGTGTCGAGGCGCATGCGCTGCGCAGCCCCGATGCGCCGGCCGTGGTCTGCGCCGGGCAGCAACTGACGTATCAACAGCTCAATGCGCAGGCCAACCGCCTGGCGCGTCAGCTGCGCGAACGCGGCGTGGGGCCGGATGTGCTGGTGGGCATTGCCGCGCAACGCTCGATCGAGATGATCGTGGGCCTGCTGGCGGTGCTCAAGGCCGGCGGCGCCTACGTGCCTCTGGACCCCGAATACCCGCAGGAACGCCTCAACGGCATGATCGAGGACAGCGGGATTACCCAGTTGCTGGCCCAACAGCAGCTGATCGGGCGTTTTGCCGATCTGCCCGGGCTCTGTATCGAGCCCCTCGAGGATTCGCCGGCACGCCAGGCCCTGAGTGCCGACAACCTCGAACCCCTGACGGCTCCCGGACACCTGGCGTACGTGATCTTCACGTCCGGCTCAACGGGGCGGGCCAAGGGCGTGACCATCAGCCACGGCGCCCTGGCCAACTACGTGGCGGCCATTCATCAGCGTCTGCCGCTGGCGTCGGCCCGCAGCATGGCGCTGGTGTCCACGCCGGCGGCGGACCTTGGGCACACGGTGCTGTTCGGTGCCCTGTGCGGCGGCCAGGCGCTGCATGTGATCAGCGCCGATCTGGCGGTGGACAGTGCGGGCCTGGGCCAGTACCTGCAACAGCAACAGATCGATGTGCTGAAAATTGTCCCCTCGCACCTGGCGGCGCTGTTGGGTGAGGACAATGGCGCGGTGCTGCCACGTCAGTGCCTGGTGCTGGGTGGCGAAGCCTGCCCGGTGAGCCTGGTTGAGCGCATCCAGCGCCTGGCGCCGCAGTGCCGGATCGTCAACCACTACGGGCCGACCGAAAGCACCGTGGGCGCCCTGACCCAGGCCGTGGAGGGCGACTGGTCCCAGGCTGCGTCGATTCCCCTGGGCCGGCCACTGGCCAATGTCCGCGCCTATGTGCTGGACAGCGAAGGCCAGCCGGCCGCCGTCGGCAGCCTGGGCGAACTGTATCTGGCCGGTGCCGGACTGGCCCGTGATTACCATCGGCGCCCTGAGCTGACCGCTGCCAGCTTCATCCCCGATCCTTTCGACCCGCAGGGCGGCGCCCGCCTGTACCGCACTGGCGATCAGGTGCGCTACCGCCGCGACGGCAGCATCGAGTTCTGCGGGCGCATCGACCAGCAGATCAAGATTCGTGGCTTCCGGGTCGAGCCGGGAGAAATCCAGGCCTGCCTGCACAGTCATCCCTGGGTGCGCGAGTGTGCGGTACTGGCCCTGGATGGACCCCAGGGCAAGCAGTTGGTGGCCTATCTGGTGTGCCAGTCCGGGCTCGACCCGGATCAGTGCAAGGAAGGGCTCAAGCAGCACATGAACGCGCACCTGTCGGCCCATCAGGTGCCCAGCCATCTGCTGTTGCTGCCGGCGCTGCCCCTGAGCCCCAACGGCAAGCTGGATCGCCAGGCTTTGCCGCGCCCTGAGCAGGGCCGTCCGCAGGACCTCTACCGTGCGGCACAGAACCCCGTGCAACAGACACTGGTGGATATCTGGCAGGAGGTCTTGAACCAGCCGCGAATCGGTATCAACGACAACTTCTTCGAACTCGGTGGTGACTCGATCATCGCCATCCAGATGGTCAGCCGCGCACGCCAGGCGGGCTTGCAGATTTCCTCCCGGGACGTGTTCCGCAGCCAGAGCATTCTTGAGCTGGCAGCGGTGGCCAAGCAAGGCACGGCCTTGTTCATCGATCAGGGACCGGTGCGTGGCCCGATGCCGCTGACGCCGATCCAGCAGGTATTTTTTGCCAGCGACATTCCCCAGCGCCAGCACTGGAACCAGTCGCTGCTGCTGACCCCTCGCGAGCCGTTGCAGGTGCCGCTGCTGGAGCGTGCCCTGAACCAACTGCTGGTGCAGCACGATGCGTTGCGCCTGAGGTACCGACAGCACGCCGGCCTCTGGCAGGCCGAACACCAGGAGCATCCCGAGCCGGTCAGCCTCTGGCGGCAGTGGGTGGCGGATGCCGCAGCTATTCAGGCACTGGGCCAACAGGCCCAGAGCAGTCTCGACCTGGAACAGGGGCCGCTGTTGCGCGCGGTGCTGATGGACCTGGACGATGGCAGCCAGCGTTTGCTGCTGGTCATCCATCACCTGGTGGTGGACGGCGTGTCCTGGCGGATTCTGCTGGAGGACCTGCAAAGCCTTTATCGGCAGTTGGCCGAGGGTGCGGTGCCGGTCCTGCCGTCCAAGACCAGTGCTTTCCAGGATTGGGCCGTGCACCTGCAAGACTGGGCGCAGCGCCTTGGGCACACCGACGAACTGGATTACTGGTGCCGGCAACTGGAGCAGGCGCCTCAGGGCCTGCCCCTGGACTATCCCGCCGGGGCGAACCTGGCGTGCCATGGCACGGCGATCAATGCCCGGCTGCCTCGGGAGCTGACTAGCCAGCTGTTGCAGGAAGCCCCCAAGGCCTATCGCACCCAGATCAACGACCTGTTGCTGGCCGCCCTGGCGCGCGTGATCTGCCGTTGGACCGGGCATTCGCAGATGCTGGTGCAGTTGGAAGGTCACGGGCGCGAGGAACTGTTTGCCGATGTCGACCTGTCGCGTTCGGTGGGCTGGTTCACCAGTCTCTATCCGCTGTGCCTGACTCCGGCGCAGCCACTCTCGGATTCGATCAAGGCGGTCAAGGAGGACTTGCGTCGGGTCCCGGCCAATGGCCTGGGTTATGGCGCGTTGCGTTACCTGGGGCCGGACGCGGTCCGCGAACGCCTGCAGGGGCTTGCGCAGCCGAGGATCACCTTCAACTACCTGGGGCAGTTCGACCAGAGCTTCGACTCGCAGTCACTCTTGGCTCCGGCGCCGGAAGCGGCCGGTGACGAACGTCACCACGAGGCGCCACTGAGCAATTGGTTGACGGTCAACAGCCAGGTCTATGGGGGCGAACTGTCCCTGAGCTGGAGCTTCAGCCATCAGTTGTTCAAGCCGCAGACGGTTCAGCGCCTGGCCGATGATTACCTGCTGGAACTGCAGGCGCTGATCGAGCATTGCACCCTGGATACCTCGGCGGGCGTCTCGCCATCGGACTTCCCCCTGGCCGGGTTGAACCAGGCTCAGCTGGATGCGCTGCCGGTGGCCCCACGTACCATCGCCGACTTGTACCCCTTGTCGCCGATGCAGCAGGGCATGCTGTTCCACACCCTCTACGAGCAGGCCAGCGACGATTACGTCAATCAGTTCCGGGTGTCGGTGCAGGGCCTGGACCCGCAGCGTTTCCGCCGGGCCTGGGAAGATGCCCTGCAGGCCCACGACATCCTGCGTACCTCCTTCCACTGGCAAGCGGAGCTGGAGCAACCGGTGCAGATTGTCCAGCGTCAGCTGGTGCTGCCGTTCCGGGTGCTCGACTGGTCGGACGGGCAGGCCAGCGAGCCTGCCCTTGACGCGCTGGCCGGCGAAGAACGCAGCCTGTGTGCGCATTTCGACCGTGCACCGTTGTTGCGCCTGTGCCTGGTGCAGACCACGGCCCAGGACTACCAACTGATCTACACCAACCACCACATCCTGATGGATGGCTGGAGCAGTTCGCAGTTGATGAACGAGGTCCTGCAACGCTACGCCGGGGTGGTGCCGCCACAGGCTCCGGGGCGTTATCGCGACTACATCCAGTGGCTGCAACGCCAGGATCTGAGCACCTGTGAACGTTTCTGGCGCGAGCAACTGGGGCGTTTGTCGACCCCGACCCGGCTGGCAGGCAGCATCGCCCTGGAAAACCCGGGCGCGGATGCCGGCCATGGCGAGTTCCACCATGATTGGACCCAGCCGTGGACCGAGCGCCTGGTGGCCTTCGCCCGGCAGCAGAAAATCACCGCCAACACCCTGTTGCAGGCGGCCTGGCTCCTGCTGTTGCAGCGCTATACCGGACAGAGCACCGTGGCCTTTGGCGCGACGGTGGCGGGGCGTCCTTCGGAGCTGCCGGGGATCGAGCAGCAGATCGGTCTGTTCATCAATACCTTGCCGGTGATCGCCACCCCCGATGCGCAGATGAGCGTGGCGCAGTGGCTGCAACAGGTGCAGGCGCACAATCTGCAACTGCGCGAATACGAACATACGCCGCTCAACGATATCCAGCGCTGGGCCGGCAGCAGCGGTGAAGCGCTGTTCGATACCCTGCTGGTCTTCGACAACTACCCGGTGGCCCAGGCCCTGGAGCAGGAGGAGGCTTCCAGCGTGCGCTTCGGTGCCGTGCACAGTCGTGAACGCACCAACTATCCGTTGTCGGTGGCGGTGGCGCTGGAGCAGCGCCTGAGCATCAGCTACGGCTATGCCCGGGAGGCCTTCAGCGCGGCGGTGATCGAGCGCCTCAACGGCCATCTGCTACACCTGCTGGCGCAACTGATTGATAACCCCCAGTTGCAACTGGGCGCCATCGAGCTGCTGACCCCGGCCGAGACGGCGAGCCAATGCATAGCGCCCGTCGCGCCGGGGATCGAGCCGGCGGTACACGAGAGCATCGGTGCCCTCGCACAACGCTGGCCGGAGCGTCAGGCGGTGCTGTTTGCCGGGCAGCGCTTCACTTACGCAGAACTGGACCAGCGGGCCAACCGCCTGGCCCATGAACTGGTGGCCCGCGGGGTCGGCCAGGAGGTCCGGGTCGGCGTGGCATTGCCCCGGGGCGAGGGGCTGCTGGTGGCCTTGCTGGCGGTGCTCAAGGCCGGCGGCGCCTTCGTGCCGCTGGATCTGAGCTACCCAGCCGACCGCCTGGCCTACCTCATGGCGGATTCCGGCATGGCCCTGTTGCTCAGTGACACCGAGTCGTTGCAGCGCCTGCCTTCGGCCGCCGGTCTGGCGGTGCTCGATCTGTCGCGCCTGGAGGTCGGGCAGCATCCGCTGACCGCGCCTGCGGTAACAGTGGCGCCAGAGAGCCTGGCCTATGTGATCTACACCTCGGGTTCCACCGGTCAGCCCAAGGGCGTGACCGTGGCCCATGGTCCGCTGGCGATGCACTGTCGCACCACCGGCGAACGCTATGGCATGACGCCCGAGGACTGTGAGCTGCACTTCCTGTCGTTTTCCTTCGACGGCGCTCATGAACGCTGGCTGACCGCCTTTGTCTGCGGCGCCAGCCTGCTGCTGCGTGACGACAGCCTGTGGACCCCAGAGCAGACCTGTGAAGCGATTCGCCGCCATGGCGTGACCATGGCCGGTTTTCCTCCGGCGTACCTGCATCAGTTGGCGGAACATGTGCAGCGGGTCGGCAATCCGCCGCCCATGCGCCTCTACAGCTTTGGCGGCGATGCCATGCCGCAGGCCAGCTTCGAGCTGGTCCAGCAGGTGTTGCGTCCTCAGTACATGATCAACGGTTACGGGCCCACCGAAACCGTGGTCACGCCGCTGGTGTGGAAAACCGCTGCCGGTGAGCCTTGCAAGGCTGCTTATGCGCCCATCGGCCATTGCGTCGGCGAGCGCAGCGCCTATGTCCTGGATGCCGATCTCAATCCCTTGCCAGTGGGGGTCGCCGGAGAGCTGTACATCGGCGGCAATGGCTTGGCGCGAGGTTATCTGCAGCGTTTCGCGCAGACCGCCGAACGCTTTGTTCCCGATCCCTACAGCCCCTTGGGGGGACGTCTGTATCGCACCGGGGATGTGGTGCGCCAGGGTAGTGACGGGGTGTTCGAGTACCTGGGGCGTATCGACAACCAGGTGAAGATCCGTGGCTTCCGCATCGAGCTGGGCGAAATCGAAGCGCGGTTGATGGCCCACGAACAGGTCAGCGAGGCGGTGGTTCTGGCCCAGGACACCGCCCATGGCCGGCGGCTGGTGGCTTATCTGGTGCCGGCCGCGACCGTGCTTGAGGACGAGCAAGACCAGGAAAGGTTGCGTGAAACCCTGCGCCAGACGTTGAAGGCCTGCCTGCCCGACTACATGGTGCCGTCCTATTGGCTGTTTCTCGAACGCTTGCCGCTGTCGCCCAATGGCAAGCTGGATCGCAAGGCGCTGCCCATGCCGGAAATGGTCCAGGCCAGCCACGCCTATGTGGCGCCACGCAGCGATCTGGAGAAGCGCCTCGCACAGATCTGGCAGGACGTGCTGAAGCTGGCGCAGGTCGGTCTGACCGACAACTTCTTCGAGCTGGGCGGGGACTCGATCATCTCCCTGCAGTTGGTCAGTCGAGCGCGTCAGGCCTCGATCCGCTTTACCCCCAAGGACCTGTTCGAGCAACAGACCATCGGAGGGCTGGCGGCGGTGGCGCAGTGCAGGGTGCAGGACGACATCGACCAGGGACCGGTGAGCGGCGACATGCCGCTGCTGCCGATCCAGCGTCTGTTCTTTGCCGAGCCGATTCCCCAGCGGCACCATTTCAATCAGTCGGTGCTGCTGATTCCGGCCACGCCCTTGAACCCGCTGGCCCTGAAGCAGGGCTTGCGAGCCTTGCTTGAACATCACGACGGATTGCGTCTGCAGTTCCAGCAGGGGAGCGCAGGCTGGAGTGCCAGCCATGGTCCGCTGGATCAGTCCGGGCCCGGTCCGGACCTGTTGTGGCAGGCCGAAGCCGCCAACGCCGCCGAGCTGGAGCAGCTCTGCGAGAAGGTCCAGTGCAGCCTCGACCTGCAGCGCGGGCCTTTGTTGCGGGCGCTGTTGGTGACCCTGGCGGACTCCACTCAGCGCTTGTTGCTGGTGGCCCATCACCTCGTGGTGGATGGCGTGTCCTGGCGCCTGTTGTTCGAGGACCTGCAAAGCGCCTACACCCAGGCGCTGGCCGGGCAAGCGCTGCAGTTGCCTGCCAAGAGCAGTTCTTATCAGGCCTTTGGTCGACGCCTGCAAGCCTATGCCCATGGGCCCGAGGCCCGGGCCGAACTGGCCTACTGGCGCGCGCAACTTGCGGGCGCACAGGCATCGTTGCCTGGGGTCGAACCTGGCACCCAGGCCTTGAGCCGTGACGCTGGCAGCGTGCAGGTCCAGCTCGATGCCGCGACCACCCAACGCTTGCTGCAACGCGCTCCAGCCGCCTACCGGACCCAGGTCAACGACCTGTTGCTGGCGGCCCTGGCCCAGGTCATGGGGCAGTGGACCGGACAGCCTTCGACCCTGATCCAGCTGGAAGGTCACGGGCGTGAGCAACTCTTCGAGGACCTGGACCTGAGCCGCACCGTGGGCTGGTTCACCTCGGTGTTCCCGGTGCGCCTGAGCGCCGGGGATAGCGCCGAGTCTTCGATCAAGCGGATCAAGGAACAGCTGCGGGCCATTCCCAACAAGGGGATCGGCTACGGTGCCCTGCGTTACCTGGGGGATACCGCCAGTCGCGAGGCGTTGCAGGGGCTGGCCCAGCCCCGGGTCACCTTCAACTACCTGGGGCAGTTCGACGGTAGTTTCGATGATCCTCAGGCGCTATTCATTCCGGCGCCCGAGGCCCATGGCGCGGATGCCAGCATCGATGCGCCCCTGGGCAACTGGCTGTCCATCAGCGGCAAGGTGTACGACGGCCAGTTGCGCCTGGACTGGAGCTTCAGTCAGCGCATGTTCGACAGTGCGCAGATCGAGTCTTTGGCCCAGGACTATGTCCAGGCGCTGCAGGCACTGGTGGAGCATTGCTGCCAGGCCCGCGGCGGCGTTACGCCATCGGACTTCCCGCTGGCGCGGCTGACCCAGGAACAGCTCGACGCCCTGACGCTGGTGCCGGCGCAGATCGAGGACATCTACCCATTGGCGCCGATGCAGCAGGCCTTGTTGCAGCATGAGTTGCAGGACCATGAGGCGGGGGATTTCGTCAACCAGATGTGCATGGATGTGCAAGGCGTCGACCCGCAGCGACTGCGTCAGGCCTGGCAGCAGGCCATGGATACCCATGAGATCCTGCGCAGCCGTTTTGTCTGGGGCGGGTCCCTGGTGCAGCCGCTGCAGGTGGTCCACAAGCAGGTCGAGGTGCCGTTCCAGGAGCTCGACGGCACTGTGTTGAGCAGCGCTGCGCTGGAGCGTCTGGCCCTGGCTGACCGGCTCAAGGGCTTCGACCTGTCCCAGGCGCCGTTGCTGCGTCTGCAGGCGATCAAGCTGGGGGAGGGACGCTACCGGCTGATCTGTACCAACCATCACATCCTGTTGGACGGCTGGAGCGGGTTCCAGTTGTTCAACGATGTGTTGGCGGCCTACACCGGGCAGGCCATCAGTCACCGACCGGCTGGCTACCATGACTACATTGCCTGGCTGCAGGCCCGTGACCAGCAGGCCGACGAACGCTTCTGGCGTGAACAGCTCAAGCCACTGAAGGTGCCGACCTTGCTCAGTGCCTGCGCGATGGCCCAGGGCGATCGGCAGCGGGGTGGGCATCGTCAGCATTACTTCGAGTTCGACGAGGCCCAGACCGAGCAACTGACCCGTTTCGCCCGGCAGCAGAAGATCACCGCCAACACCCTGGTGCAGGCGGCCTGGCTGTTGCTCCTGCATGTGCATTGCGGTCAGTCGACGGTGGCCTGCGGCGCCACCATCGCCGGACGCCCGCCACAGCTCAAGGGCATCGAGCAGCAGTTGGGGCTGTACATCAACGATGTGCCGCTGGTGGCCAGTATCGAGCCGGGTCAGCGTATGGGTGATTGGCTGCAGGAACTGCAAGGGCGCAACCTGCTGATGCGCGAGCACGGTTACAGTGCCTTGAGCGATATCGAACGCTGGGCCGGGTTGCCGGGCGGGGAGTTGAGCGACACGGTGATCGTGTTCGAGAACTATCCGGTCAGTGCGGCGTCGGCGGGTGGGGATGTCGGTGATTTGCGTCTGGAGAGCATGCACAGCTTCGAGCAGACCAGTTCGGCGTTGACTTTGTATGTCGAGCTCAAGGGGCAGTTGCAGTTCCACTATGACCATCGTCTCAATGCCTTCAGCGAGGCGGCGGTAGAGGCGCTGAATCTGCAGTTGGTGCAGATGCTCTGGCTGTTGGCCGATGGTTCGGCGGAGCGGTCGCTGGCGCAGGTGTTGGCGCAGCAGGGCGGGACGCCGGTTAGGCGGGAGGTGCTGTTAGGGGTTTAGGTATCGTTGATTGGTGTGATGGGCGGGAGGACAGGTGACTGTTCTCCCGTTTTTTTTGGATGGGGGAAATCTGGTGGTGGTTGGGCTTTTGCGGCGTGGGTTGGAGTACAGGTCCATTGCTGCGGGGCTGGCCGCTGGCGGTTGGGAGGGGGCATATCCATTGCTGCGGGTGCGGCGGCTGGCGGTTTCGCCCTTACGGCGAGTCACTTTGGGGCCCCAAAGTAACCAAAGGGCTTTGCCCCTCCACTTGGTGCCTCGCATAGCGAGGCATGCCCGAACTCCGGCGTTGATCCGTGGGCCGCCACCGGCCATCCCGGCCGGGTGGCGCCTAACCCGGCATCCCTGCCGGGTTACCCACGGCTCAATGCCTGCGTTCGGCCATAGTGGTTAACGGGGCGTTCAGATCAAGATCAAAATCAAGAGCCAGACGGCGGCCTTGCGGCCGGCCTGAAGCTGAACGCGCGCACTCATTCCCCTGAAGCTGGCTTGCCAACAAGGCTTTGGCTCGGGCGCTGTATGGCTTGCGGGCCTCTTCGCCGGAGCGCAAATCCAATGGCAATGCCGAAGACTGGGGGCGAAACATCGGGTCGAGGCTGGCGCCTCGGGCAAAAAATCCCCGCCCCGGTGACCGGGGCAGGGAGGGGTTCAACTGGAGGGAATCAGAAGCTGTATTTGACGTTGAACATGACGTTGCGCGGGTCGCCGTAGTAGATCGAGTTGTAGGTGCCGATACCGCTGTAGTAGTTGCGGTCGAAGACGTTGTTCAGGTTGACCGTGGCCTTGAGGTTCTGGTTGAAGTCGTAGCTGCTCATCAGGCCCACCACGGCGTAGCTGGCACGGGTGAATTTGTGGCTGGGCAGTTGGTTGTAGGCGGCATCGACGAAGCTGTTGTCGACGAAGGAGGTCGAGCTCTGCCATTGCATGTTGCCGCCTACGGTGACTTTGTTCAGTTCGCCAGGCAGGCGATAGGTGGTGGCTACCTTGAACAAGTGCTGTGGCTGGGTGGTGGCCACGCGCTTGTTCTTGGCGTCGTAGGACTCCTGGTAGACGTAGCCGGCGTTGACGTTCCAGTCCGGCAGCACTTCACCGGCCATTTCCAGTTCGACGCCGTTGGTGGTGGCGCCCTTGATCGCACGCATGGCCTCGAAGCCGTCAACGCCCATGACGCCGGTATTCTCGCCCAGGTTATCCTGCTTGAGCTGGAACAGCGCCAGGCTGGCGTTCAGGCGACGGTCGAAGTATTCACCCTTGACCCCCACTTCGTAGCTCTGACCGGTGAGCGGCTCCAGGGACTTGCCGCTGACGTCCAGGCTGTAGGGCTGCGGTTTGAAGATGTCGGTGTAGCTGGCGTAGACCGTGTGGTAGTCGTCCAGGTCATAGGTGATGCCGGCATAGGGAATGACTTCCCCGGAGTTGGTGGTGGAGATGCTCGGCAGTTGGCGCAGGGCGTTGACCCGATCGATCTGCCAGTCGTAGTCGGTGACCCGGGCACCGAGTATGAAGTTCAGGGCATCGGTGGGCTTGAGGATCACCGCTGCGTAGGAGACTTTCTGGGTGCTCTTGATGTCGAAGGTCGACCACCAGGCCCAGTCGGTCGGGTAGGGCATGCTGTTGTTCCAGTTCAGCACGTCGTCGATGACTCCAGTGGTGGTGCCGTCGATACGCTTGGAGCGGGTGGTGGCGTGGGAATAGTTGTAGCCCAGCACCAGTTCGTGGGTGCGCCCAAACAGCGCGAACGGACCCTTGGCGTAGGCATCGAAGGACTTCTCGTCGCTGTTGGAGCCGAAGTTGGCCACGCCGCCCGGCGGCAGGTAGCCATAGTCCTGGCTGTTGTCGAGATTGACGTGCTCGCTGGACATGCCGGCGATGATTTCCCGCGAGGTGTACTTGCGCGTATTGACTGTCGCCTTGAAGGTCCAGTCGTTGTCGAACTGGTGATCGAGGCCGACAAAGGCGTGCTGGGTTTCCTGGTTGCGGTAGGCGAACTTGTCCGCCGGGTTGGTGGAACGGGAGAACTTGATCCGATTACCGTTCTTGTAGAACACCGGCAAACTGGTGTTGGTCGTGGCGTCGTTGTTGTTCTTCTGGTAGTCGTAGCCGACGCTGAGGGTGGTGGAATCGCTCAGGTCGCCTTCGAGAATGCCGTAGAAAACGTTCTGTTCACCTTTCTGGTAGTCGATGAAGCTGTTGCGCTTGCCGGTGCCGGCCACCATCCGTCCGCGTATCGCACCGCCTTCCACCAGCGGGCCGGAAACGTCCACTTCGCTGGTGTAGCGGTCCCAGGAACCGGCGCCGGCGGCGACGTGGCCCTGGAATTCCCGGGTGGGGCGCTTGCGCACCATGTTGATCACCCCGGACGGATAGCCGATGCCGTTGACCAGGCCGGTAGCGCCCTTGAGCACTTCGATACGGTCGTAGATCAGGGTGTTGCCGATGCTGTAGTTGTCGCGGATGTTGCCGCCGTCGGTGCCCAGGCTGGGAATGCCGTCGTACTGGAAGTTCTGGATTTCAAAGCCCCGCGAGTAATACACGTAGCCTTCGGAGCTCTCGCGGTTGACCGTGATCCCGGGGGTCTGCTGCATGACGTGCGCCAGTTCGGTCAACCCTTGGTCATCCATCTGCTGGCGGGTGATGACGCTCACCGACTGCGGCGTTTCGCGCAGCGACAGGTCCATGCGCGTGGCCGAGTTGCTTTGTCCGGTGGTGTAGGAACCGGTCCCCTCAGTGGTGCTCCCCAGCCCCTGAGTGGAAATGTTCATGGTCCCCAGCTCCACAGCCCCACTGCTTTGCACCAGGGTCACGGTGTTGCCTTGGCGCTGATAACTCACCCCGGTCCCGCGCAGCAGTTGCGACAGGGCCTGGTCGGGCTGCAAGGCGCCCTTGATCGCCGTGCTGCGCTTGCCCTGGACGCTGTCCTGGTTGTAGAGCACTTGCAGGTCGGCTTGCTGGCCGAAAGTCTGCAAGGCGCTGCCCAGGGACTGTGCAGGAATATCGAAATTGGCTTGCTGGGCCTGTACCTGGGCGGCACAGGGCAGCGCCAATACGGCCCCAAGCAGATAGGGACGCAAGCTCGGCCGCAGCGCATGGCGCATGAGCAGGGCTTTTTTCAGGGGGGTGAGTCCAAGAGGTGCTGGCATGTTCATTTGCTCTTATTAAGCGGCAATGGGAATTCGTTTTAAATGTGAATGTTTCTCAAACTTGTTATGAGACGTTCGACTTCCCGAAAACCGGAAAGCCGATACGAAAAAAATCAGGCCGGTTCGAGTTCGCAACTGACCTTGCCCGCTTCCATGCGCACCAACTGGTCGGCAATGTCGAAATAGCGATCGTCGTGGGAGATGACGATGATGGTCTTGCCCAGGCGTTTGAGGTCCGGCAGCAGCTCGGTGTAGAAAATCCGCCGGAAGGTCGGGTCCTGGTCGGCGGCCCATTCGTCGAACACCAGCACCGGGCGTTCCTCGATCCAGGCGTTGACCAGCGCCAGTCGCTTGCGTTGCCCGGTGGACAGATCGGTGGTGGTGAAGGCCCCGTCGCGGATGCTCACCTTGTGCCCGATCTCCAGGCGGCGCAGATACTGTTCGGCCTCTTCGGGCAGTTGTTCGCCACCCTGGACCAGGTCATCGAACAGGTAGTAGTCGGCAAAGATGGTGGTGAACAGTTGTCGATAGTCGTCGCGGGTCTCGGCGGTGACAGGGCGGCCGTTGAGGCGGATCTCGCCTTCCTGGGGTCGGTACAGGCCCAGTAGCAGCTTGATCAGGGTGGTCTTGCCGCAGCCGTTCTCGCCAACGATGAAGACGATGTCGCCCTGCTTGATCCGCAGGTTCACCGGGCCCAGGGCAAAGGGCGCGCTGCCTTCGACGGTCGGGAAGGCGTAGCGCACATCGTGCAGTTCCAGGCTGTGCACGGTCTGGGGTTGGCTTGCGGTTTCACTGAGCAGCAGGTGCGGTTCGGGGGAGGAGAAGCGCTCGGACAGTTCGGCGATGCGGCGGAAGGCCACCTGGGCGCGGCTGACAATCGGCAGGTTGCCGATCAGCAATTCCAGGGGGCCCTTCATGTACAGCAGCACCAGGACGAAGCCGCTCATCACTGCGCGGTCGTTGTTGGGCCAGAAGGACTGCAGGGCCAGGGCCAGGCCGATGACCACGAAAAACAGCATGGAGCCGAAGGTCTTGGCGACGATGAAAATGTTCACCGACTCGATCTGTTTGTTGCAGATGTGCTCGGCGCTGTGCTTGATCCGCTGGTTGAACATGCGGTTGCGGCGCGGCCGGTGGATGCGCAGTTCCTTGGCGCCGTCGGCAATGGCGTTGTAGTGCTTTTGCAGGTTGTCCTCTTCATCCCGGGCGTCCATGAAGCCCTTGATGCCCTTGGTTTGCGCAACAAACTGCACGCTGCAACCAATCACGATGGCCACCAGCATCAGCAGGAACATCGGCCATGAGAGCAGGGCCAGGTAACCCAGGCAGCCCAGGGTCACGGTCAGGGAAATGGCCAGTGGCGCAAAGGCGAAGGCGAAGTCGCTGATGGTGTCGATGTCGTGGGTCAGTACCGGGATCAGGCGATGGCTGCGATAGCGTTCGATCTGCTCGATGGGCGCGCTGAGGACTTTTTCCCCCAGGTCTTTGCGCAGCTTGCTGATGATGTGCTGGCCGACGTAGTTGCTGCCGATGTCCGACAGAATCGAACACAGCAGCGCCAGCAGGCACAGCCCGGCGAAGGTCAGGACCACGCCGCGACTGAGGCCGTCGGCGCCGTTCAGGGCCTGGTTGATGGTCGCCAGCAGGACGGTGATGCTCAGGCCGCCGATGATGCCCAGCACGATCGAGACGGCCACGGTGGGCCAGAAAGGTTTGAGCAGGCCCAGCAGGTCACGGATGGCGCTGCGGCTACGCGGAGGGCTGTTCATGATGACTCCTGGTTCAAGCACGGATAAGGGCGGGTGAGAGGCGGTTTGCGTTGGGGCATGGGGGCCGGGGTGCAGCCGTCGGGTTCATCTGGTGCGCTTCCTCTGAAATGGATCGACATACGGGCAAGGGTCCGGGGTGCACAGCGCGACGCGGCGTGCAGTGCGCTGCAATGCCGGGCTTGAGGAGGCTGTCGCGTTCGGGACGGGGCTTGACTCAAGACCGTTGCAGAGAAGACGAAGTGGCACTGGGGGGATTTAGCGCAGGCCCGGCGTCGCGCCGTGCGCCGGTCGCTGCCGGGAGGCTGCAGCGACCGCTGGATCAGCTCAAAGTGGCCGATCGAAGAAGAACTCGCGTTCCAGGCGCAGCAGAGCGGCTTTCTTGTGGGCCAGTTGGATGTCCTTCAAGTGACCGAAGCCCTGGGACTTGAGGAAGTCGATCTGCCGGTCATGGTCGATGCGCGGTTCGCCAAGGATGCGCTGGGTACGTGGATCATCCAGGAACATGTAGTGCATCAGCGAATTGAACCAGCCCTTGAGCTTGCCGATGCCCTGGTGCTTGTTCTCGCCCACCACCACGTGCCAGCCGCGGTCGTGGTCCTGCACGTCGTAGTAGGGGGCGATGCGGTCTTCCTTGCACCAGTAGACTTCGAAGTAGGCGAAGGGCTCGTCGTCGTAGCAGCCGATCAGCGGATGGACCCGCGGGTCGGCGAGCATGTCTTGCAGATAGGCGGCGTGCTCGTCGAGGCTGCCGGCCTGCTCCCAGAAGAACGCCACCTGTTCCAGGTTCATCCAGCGATTGAAGGCTTGCAGGTCACGGTCCGGATCGATGGTGCGCAGGCTGAACTCGGTGTTGAGCCCCGGCAGACGACGGCGGTACACCTCGCCCTGGGGCAGTGGCGGGCGTTGCGGGTGACGTTTCTCGCCGCTGAACTGGTAGAAGGGCGCGGTGTGGGCGCTGGCCGGAGCGCTGAGCCAGGGCAGCGGGTGCTGCCAGAAGGTACTGCGTCGGCACTGTAGCTCCACCTGGTGGGCATCGACGGCGAGCAAGGTGTCAAAGACCCCCTGGCGGATGGCTGACACGGCAAAGTCGCGGCTGGCACGCAGGCGAACCCGCACCTGGGCGGACTTTTTCTTGTAGCAGAAATGCCCGCCCAACAAGGCCAGCAGCGCGCTGGCCGGGTAGTTGGGGGCAATCTCGCCGGCGATCACGATCAGTTCGCCATCGCTGCGAAAGGTCAGTGCCGCGAAGCCCTCGGTGTGCAGGCTGCCCTGGTTCTCTTCGGCGTCATGCACGCTGGCGGTGGAACCGTCGCTCAGCGACAGGGTGAACAAAGCTGCTTTCATGGTGTGTCTCCGTCAGTCGATGAGGGGAAGGGTCAAAGGTCGCGGGCAACCCGGAACCCCAGCCAGTCACCACGATCGGTGGGGTAGATGTTGTTGCGGTTGCCTGAGCGGGAAAAAATCGGCGCTTCGGTCCAGTCGTTGCCGCGCATCTGCAGGACGCTGCAGTTGGGCTCGGTCCAGGCGCTGCCGTCGGTGGGGGCGCCGACATAGCTGTCATGCCAGCAGTCGGGGGTGAACTCGTAGACATTGCCGTGCATGTCGTAGACGCCAAAGGCGTTAGGGGGGAAGGAGCCGGCGGGCGAAGTGAAGCTGAAGCCGTCTTCCGGGCCGTAGGTGTTGGCGTGCTTGGCAATGCTGTATTCCTTGCCCTCGTCGAAAGGGAAGGGGAAGGGGCCGGTGCTGCCGGCGCGGGCCGCGTATTCGCGCATGGCTTCGCTGACGATGTAGTAGTGCTGGCCGGTGCGCTTGGACAGCCAGGCGGTGTAGGCCTGGGCTTCGTTGAAGTCCAGGCACACCGCCGGTTGGCGCGGGCCGACTGGGTAACGGGGTTTACCGGCCTTGCATTCGCGACCGGGGCGCGTGTCGCCGTCGGGCATCTGGTAGCCGGTTTCCTTCAGGTAGGTGGCCCATTCGCCGGCCAGGACCTGGAAGCGTCCGATGGCGAATGGCTTGGCGAAGGTCACTTCATGCATCGGACCTTCGTCCTCCTGGCGGCCGACCTCGTCAGCGGGGGTACCCATGGTGAAGGTGCCGGCGGGCAGCACCACCATTTCCGGACAGTCCTTGCAGTCCTTGAACACCTTGCCCGGCTGGGGCGAGGCGGCGGCCTGGGCGGCGGTCGGCAGCAACAGGCTCAGCAGCAGGGCCAGGGAGAGGCTGGCCAGGGGCGGGCGGAGGGCGGTGCTCAGTGAATGCTGTTTCATCATGACTCTCTTTTTAAAAGTGACGCAGGGCGCAAGGAGGAGCGGTTTCAGACTTTTTTGCGCAGCAGGTCCATGAAGCGATCGATCTGTTGTTCGTCGTTGAGCAGGCCAGGCGCGGTACGGATCACCGGACCGACGTCCCGGTCCACGGCATCGACCACCACCCGATTGGCCATCAGGTAGGCGGCGAACTGGTCGCAGTCCTGATTTTTGATCCGGAAGAAGGTGAAGCCCGCTGACAGCTCGGGGCTCAGGGGGGTGACCAGCTCCACTTGGGGGAGCTCCTGCAGACGTTGCTTGAGGTAGCTGTTGAGGGCGTGGATGCGCGCCTGGACCTGGGCCTTGCCCAGCTGCAAGTGCAGCTTGAAGGCTTCATCCAGGGCCCAGCGGTGTTCAAAGGCGTGGTAGCCGCCGGGGGTCATGCTGGTAGCGAAATTGTTGTCCTCGGAAAAGGTCGGCACGCTGGGGGTAACGTCCTTGAGCTCTTCGGAACGGGCGCAGATGATCCCGGTGCCGCGAGGGCCGAACATCCACTTGTGAGTGCCGGAAATGAAGTAGTCGCAGTGCATGTCGGGGAAGTCCAGGTTGTCCACGCCAAACCCATGGACCCCATCCACCACATAGATGATTCGGTCTTTGTCGTCGCGGTTGCGGTTGAACTCATCCACCAACTGGCCGATCTCGCCGATCGGCAGCTTCACGCCACTGCCCGACTGCACCCAGGTCATGCCCAGGACTCGGGTATTGGGGCGGATGCTGCGCTTGATCGAGCCCAGGATTTCATCCTTGGACACCCGGTGCGGGTCCTTGAACAGGCTGATCTTGCGCACCTGGGTGCCTTGTTTGGCCACGCGGAAATTCAGGCTGTATTCGGTGGCGTAGTGTTCGTGGACCGTGGTCAGGATCTCTTGATCGAGCCGCACGTGAAGGCCGCCGTAAATCATCGCCAGGCCTTCGCTGGTGCTGCCGGTGAGGGCGATCTGGCCGGGCTTGGCTTGCAGGTAGCGGCCCGCCCATCGACGCACCTCGGCCTCGCGTTTCCAGGGTTCCTGCAGGTCCCAGTCCATGGCCAGCCCCGGGTTGCGGTCGATATTGGCGCGATGCCGTTCGATGGCTTCACGCACGGGCCTTGGGTGCGAGGTCACCAGGAAGTTGGAAAAGTGAATGGAGTCCGGGTCCTGGTCGAACAGCAGGCGCAGTTGCGCCCATGGGTCCTTGGGCGCAGGGGACGGGGCGCTAGTGCTGGTGCCGGACGCGGCCAGGGCGCCGGCGCCCAGAGGCAGGCCGGCGGCGAGGATGCCGGCCTGTTTGAGAAATGTACGGCGATCGGTCATGAGCTCATTTCACTGGTTGGCAAAAGGGGGGATCAGCGATGGGCCAGGGGCTTGGCGGATTTCTGCACCTGCTCCCAGACCCGCAGGAAGTTGCCGCCCCAGAGCTTGGCGATATCCGCTTCGCTGTAGCCGCGCTGCAGCAGTTCGGCGGTGACGTTGCGGCCCTCGCTGACATCCTTCCAGCCGTCCAGGCCGCCGCCGTCGTTGAAGTCCGAACTGATGCCGACGTGGTCGATGCCGATCTTCTTCACGGCGTAGTCGATGGCGTCGCCGAAGTCCTTGAGGGTGGCCTTGGGTTCTGCTTCGACAATGCTGTACAGCTCGCCGGCGTATTCGCCGAAACGCTGTTCGGGCCACACGGTGATGATGGCGTCGCCGGGCATCAGGGCCATTTCCAGCCCGGTCAAGGGTTGCAGGTCGAAACGCGCGCGCAGGGCGTTGAGCTTGTCCCGGGTCGCTTGGCTCAGGGGACGGATGTAGGTGGGGAAACCGACGATCTGCACCACGCCGCCGCTGTCCTTGATCAGCTGCATTTCCCTGTCGCTGAGGTTGCGCGGGATATCCACCAGGGCCCGGGGCGCCGAGTGCGAAGCGACGAAGGGCGCGCGGCTGAGTTGGCTGACCTGCTCCAGGGCCTTGGTCGACATCTGCGAGACGTCGATGATCACCCCCAGGTCGTTGAGTCGGTGCACGGCCTGCCGGCCCAGGTCGGACAGGCCGCCGAGGGCGTCCGGGGTGTCGTTGAAGAACGGCAGTGGACGCGAGGAGTCGGACCAGGCGTTGTTGCCCACGTAGCTGAAACCGAACATGCGCATGCCCCGGGCCGCCCAGTGATCGAGCTGGTCGAGATCGGTGCCCAGGGGGTAGGCGTTGAGCATGCTGAGGAACACCGCGAACTTGCCTTCGCCGTTGAGGCGGCGGAAGTCGTCTGGGGTATAGGCAATGCCCACCTGGTTGGGGAAGTCGCGGACCATACCGGTGAGGATCTTGTAGCGTGCTTCCTGCTCGTTGCGCGCGGCGTCGACAAAGCCCGCCGTGGGACGATGAGGGGCATTTGCGCCGTTCCAGATTTCCGGCCAGCCGAAAATCGTCAGGGCTGCGCCGGACAGGCGCCCGCGTCCGGCCTTGGCCAGGTCGAACTGGCCGCTGCCGTCCTTGTCGGCCTCGTTGCCGGCACTGCCGAAATCCAGGGGCACGGTAATGTGGCTGTCGAAGGAGAGGATGCGCTCCTGCAATTCTTCGGCCTGCTTCATCACCTTGACCGGGTAGCCCGGGTTGTCCCTGAACCAGTAGTCCCAGGCCAGGAAGCCGGCGCCAATCGCCAGGGCCAGCGGCAGGCCGATGTAAAGAGCCTTCTTCGAACGTGGTTTTGTCATTGCCATCTCAGTCGGTTTCGCCGTCAAGGTGCAGGCACGGGGGCCTTTGCTATCTGGGAAGAACGAGCCAGTGACGAAGAAATTTAAGTCCCCTGCGCGGGCGGTAAATTTCCGTGGGCAATAAACGTTCTAGCTTGGATAAAGCCTGCATCAGGGCTGACACAGGTAGGGCAATGACGATTTCTCGACGAGGGTTCATGGCGGGCTTGGCGCTGACTGGCGCTGCCGTGCCGGCGGCGTTTTATGTGCATCGCGAATTGACGCGTGAGGAATTCCCGATCACCCCGGGCGAGGCCACGGTGGAGCTGGCGGATACCGCCGGGCAACGCTTGGCGGACCAGTTGCGGGGCATCTGGAGCATTCGCTTTGAAGGCGCCGATGCCGGGCTCGATGGCCTGGGGCGCCAGGACTTGGAAGTGTTTCTCGACATCGCCCAGCGCGGGCGTGGCCTGCGCGGTTACCTGGATACCGCCGAGGGCCTGCGCGGCGCCGCCGAGCCGCGCTACCGGATCGTTGCCGACCTGGTGAGCCCACAGCCGGGTGAGATGTACTGGCGATTGATTCCTGCCACGGCGGTGGACGGTGCCGCCACTTATGAGTTCAAGATGAGCCTGGATGAAGTCTGGGCCGATTTCGCCAACGCCGGCAGCGGCACCCTGAGCGGCCGTGTCGAGCGTCTGGACCGGCCCCTGGCGCTGCCCGCCTTGGACAACCGCTTTGTCGCCACCAAGCAGATGTTTCCCGAGGCTCGCCAGCGTATTGGCCTGAACCCGACGCTGCTGGCCTGGCTGGTGTCGCCCGAGCATCGGTTGTTCCACCAGCTGTGGCACGCGACCCGGGACAAGTGGCACCGGCTTTCCGAAGAGAAGCGTGACGCCCTGCGCGGCATCGGCTGGCAGCCCGGTCCTCGGGGGCAGGAGCGCGATGCGCGCGGTCCGAAGAAGGATCGCAACGGCTCGGGTATCGATTTCTTCTTCATGCATCGGCACATGCTGGGCACGGCGCGTTCCATGCAGGACTTGCCGTCCTGGCAGCATTTCCCCCTGCCGCAGCCGGAACTGCTGCGTGATCGCCTGGGTTTCGCCCGCTATTTCGACAACCATGACGGCGGTTCCCTGCCGCCGGCGTGGCTGGCCGATGACGATGACGACTACAGCCAGTGGGTCAGCGACATCAAGGCCGGCGAGACCTACCACAGCAACTTCCAGGTCTGGGAGTCGCAGTACCGCAACCCGCGCTACCTGGCGAACCTGACCCTGGGTCAGTTCGGCTCGGAAATCGAACTGGGCCTGCACGACTGGCTGCACATGCGCTGGGCCTCGGTGCCGCGTGATCCTTCCAGCGGTGCACCGGTGCCCATGGCCCGCGATCCGGCGGACTTTTCCCCGCGCTGGTACCAGCCGGAAAACGACTTTCTCGGCGATCCGTTCTCCTCCCATGTCAGCCCGGTGTTCTGGCGTTTTCATGGCTGGATCGACGACCGCCTGGAGGACTGGTTCCGTGCCCACGAACGTTTCCATCCCGGCGAGCTCAAGCGTCTGGAAGTCAATGGCGTGCCCTGGTTCGCCCCGGGGCGCTGGGTCGAGGCCGGCGATCCCTGGCTGGGGCCGGTGACCCACGGTTGCAGCACCATCCCTGGATTGCAGACCGGCAAGACCGTGGAGATGGACCCGGAAACCATGAAGCTGGCCCTGCGCATCACCTTTATCGAGGATGAAAAGCAGTTGGCCGATCTGCTGCGCAAGGTGCCTCGCCGGCCCTGGTATGCGCGGCATTTGAAGGTCAGGCAGCGACTGCTGTAGCGGCGCCGGACTGATCGTGAACTTCGAGTCTGGAGGTCGTTGCTAGGGGTGTTCAGATCGAAAGGGCCACTTCGGCCAGGAAGCTGAACAGTTCTGGGTATCCGGTCTGCTGCCATGCTTGGGTTTCATGATCAAAAAAGCACACCTCTGCCAGGCATTGGGTGTTTTCAATCCGGAATCCGTAGAAGTCGCCGCAGCCGTTCTCTGAAAACAACAGATGACACTTGCCAATCAGTGGGTGTTGTCGATTGATTCTGGCCAGGTTGAAATCGCTGTCTCTGTCCAGTGAGTAGACGATTCCCAAGGCAAAGTAGCCGCCCCCATGCTTCAGCAGGAACTGGCGGTACTCGACAGGAAGTCGCAGCGCCAGGTCATTTTGAGCCTCGGTGATGTCCTCCTCGGTGGCGGCGCTGTCCGAAGGGAGCTCAAACCAGATCGGATGGAGGTTCTTCTTGGCATTCAGCAGTTGTTCAAATTCACTGAAGTTCATTGTCCTGGTCTTCTTGAGGGGCGATGCATCAGCTGTCGGCCAGTGTTTCAGAGGCTCCGTGATGGTTCAGGCGCTGAGTTAGCGATGCTATCTCCTGGGCTTTCGGTTTCTTGCTGGTCACGGCCTCGTAGATCTCGTTGAGGACCAGATCCGGGTCCTTGTGGGTGAGCTGTGAGATGACATTCGCCAGGTTTCGATCTGACAGATGTTCATATAGCGCTGCCAGAAGAGGGCGGTAATCGGTTGGGCTGACTCCGTTCGGGAATGCTCTTTTCAGCATCGACAGTACGTCTGCCAGGGAGGCGTCCAGCTCGGTTCCGATGGGCATGGTGGGGGTGTTGCTCGCGTCTGTTGGTGGTCGCAGATTCTAGGTCATCAGGGCCCCGGCCGTCGTTGCGACGATGGCCAGTGGTGATACCGCTGGCCATGCGAGCTTTTGCTGATTCATTGATTCCAGCCGCCACCCAGGGCCTTGTACAGGGCAATGCTGGACTGCAGCCGTGACAGCCGCAGTTGCACGTTCTGATCCTGGGCGGCGTACAGGGTGCGCTGGGTTTCCAGAACGGTCAGCAGGTCTTCGGCGCCGGCCTGGTAGCGGCTCTGGGCGATCTCGAAGGCCCGTTGCGCCTGGTTCAATTCCTCGCTCTGCCACTGGCGTTGCTGGTCCAGGCCGCGAATGCTGTTGAGGGCCTTCTCCACATCGGCAAAACCATTGATGATCGCCCCGCGATAGCTTTCCAGCAGTTCTTCTTGGCGGGCCGTGGCCTTGTCCCGTTCGGCGCTCAGGCGCCCGGCGTTGAAGATCGGTGCCACGAGCCCGGCGCCGAGGTTGTAGAAGGGACTGCGCAGCAGGTCCGGGGCGTGGCTGGCACCGGAGCCGAGGCTGGCGCTCAGGGTCACGCTGGGCAACATGGCCGCCCGCGCCACTTTGACGTCGGCCTGGGCCGCGGCCAGTTTGGCCTCGGCGCTGGCAATGTCCGGACGCCGGCTCAGCAGGTCGCTGGGGACGCCGGCATTGATGCTCGGCCATTGCAGTTGGGTGAAGTCCTGGTGGCCCAGGTTGAGCGCCTGCACCGGTTGCCCGAGCAGGGCGGCGAGGGTGATCCGGGCTTCTTCGGCCTGTTGCTGCGCCAGGGGCAACTGGCGTTGCTGGGCGGCGACCAGGCTGCGTTGCTGGGCCAGTTCCAGGGCCGTGGCCGAGCCCGAGTCGTAGCGGGTCTGCACCAGCTTGAGCACGTTCAGGGCGTTGTCCAGGTTCAGCTGGGCGATCCGGCTTTGTTCGCTCAGCGCCAGGGCCTGGGTGTAGCTGTTGGCGACGCCGCTGAGCAGGGTCAGTTCCACGGTGGCCCGGTCGAACTCGCTGGCCTTGACCCCCAGCAGGGCGCTGTCGCGGGCGGCGTGGCGGCCGCCCCAGAAGTCGATCTCGTAGCTGGCGCTGAGGCTGGCATCGAAATAGTCCACGGCCTGGTTGTCGCTGGTGGCGTCCAACTTGCTGTAGCCCTTGCCGCGCAGCAGTTTCTGCCGGTTGGCGTTGAGCCCGCCCTTGAGCTCGGGTAGCAGTGGCGCGCCGGCGATCACGGCGCTGGCCTGGGCCTGGCGCACCCGGGCCACCGCTGCGGCCAGATCGAAGCTGCCATCGCGGGCCTGGGCGATCAGGCGGTCCAGGTCCGGGCTGGCGAACTGGCTCCACCATTGCCGGTTGTCGACCTGGGCGGCGGGGGTGTTGGCTGTTTGCCAGGTGGCGGGGGCTTGCAGGCCGCTGTCCGGGCGCGGTGCGGGGCTGCTGCAGGCGGCCAGCAGGATGCAGGCGGCCAGGAGGCTCAGGGGTGTTTTCATCGATCGATCATTCACTGGTAAGGGCCGTGACCGGGTCGAGCCGGGCAGCTTTGCGGGCCGGCATGAAGCCGAAGATGACGCCGGTGACCAGGGCGCAGCCGAAGGCGCCGAGGACGGCGACCAGGGAGAAGGCGATCGCCACTTCACTGAGGATCAGTACGCCACCGATCAGCAGGGCCAGGGCGATGCCGGTCAGGCCGCCGACCACCGAGAGCATCACCGCTTCGGTGAGGAACTGGCGCAGGATGTCGCGCTGGCGAGCGCCGGTGGCCATGCGGATGCCGATCTCTCGGGTGCGTTCGCGCACGGTCATGAGCATGATGTTCATCACCCCGATACCGCCCACCAGCAGCGAGATCGCGGCAATGGCGCCGAGCATCAAGGACAGGGTGTTCTGGGTGCGGGCCTCGGCCTGGATCATCGCCGCGTTGTTGGTCAGCTCATAGTCGCGCTGGCCGTTGTGCAGGCGCAGCATCAGTTGGTCGATGGCTTGCTCGGCTTCCTCGACCTTGCTGGCGTCCGCCGCGGCGATGGCCACGTACTCCGGATTGCGACTGCCAAACAGGCGGGTGCTGGCGGCGGAGTAGGGCACGGCGATGCGATCGTCGCTGTCCTGGTCGCCGGAACTGGCGCCTTTGCCCATCAGTACGCCTACCACCTGGAAGGGGGCGTTTTCGATCAGGATGTACTGGCCGATGGGGTTGGCGACGTCCTTGAGCAGTTTTTCCCGGACCTTCTTGCCGATCACCGCGACCGCGGCGCCGGCTCGTTCGTCGGCCTCGGTGAAGTAGCTGCCTTCGACCACCGGCCAGTTGAAGATGTGCGGGAAGTTGGTGTCGTTGCCCCCTACGTAGCTCATGTGATCGGCATTGCCGAAACGTACCACGGCTTCCGAGCCGTTGACCGGCATGATGCGCTTGACCTGGGGCAGGGTGGCCACGGCCGCGACGTCGTCGAGGCTGATGATGCCTTGCGGCGCGCGCGGGTTGGGCGAGTGTCCGCTGAGGTAAAGGATGTTCGAACCGAAGGCCCCCATCTGCGCCATCACCTGGCGCTTGCTGCCTTCGCCCACGGCCAGCATCACCACCACCGAAGCGACGCCAATGACGATCCCCAGCAGGGTCAGGGCCGTGCGGAAGCGGTTGATCCACATCACCCGCCAGGCGGCCTGCACCGCTTCCAGCAGTTCGCCCTTCCAGGCGCCGGTGGCTTCGCTGCCGTCGGCCAGGCGCTGACGCAGGTCCACCGCCTGCAGGGCGCCGGCGTTGGCGCTGGTCTGTACCGATGGGTCGTGGTGGGCGGTGTCGCTGATGATTTCGCCGTCGCGGATTTCGATGATGCGCTTGGCCCGGGCCGCCACTTCACGGTCGTGGGTGATGAGGATCACCACGTGGCCCTGGCTGGCCAGTTCGTCCAGCAGGGCCATGACTTCGGCGCCGCTGTGGCTGTCCAGGGCGCCGGTGGGTTCGTCGGCGAGGATGATGTGGCCGCCGTTCATCAGGGCGCGGGCGATGGACACCCGTTGCTGCTGACCGCCGGACAGTTGGTGCGGGCGGTTGCCGCTGCGACTGGCCAGGCCCAGGCGCTCCAGCAGGGCGGCGGCGCGGGCGTGGCGTTCGGCGGTCGGGGTGCCGGCGTAGATGGCCGGCATCTCGACGTTTTCCTGGGCCGAGGCCGAGGGGATCAGGTGGTAGCCCTGGAACACGAAGCCAAAGGCTTCGCGGCGCAGCCAGGCCAGTTCGTCGCTGTCGAGCTGGGCGACGTTCTCCCCGGCGAACAGGTACTCGCCGGACGTCGGACGGTCCAGGCAGCCGAGGATGTTCATCAGGGTCGACTTGCCGGAGCCGGAGGCGCCAACGATGGCGACGAATTCCCCGGCGTGGATCGACAGGTCGATGCCGCGCAGGACATCGACTTGCGGGCTGTCGCCGCCGCCGTAGGATTTGCGGATGTCTCTGAGGTCGATCAGCGGAGTCTGCATTCAACCCCCGCTGCTGTTGGCCGGGCCGATCAGCAGGTGATCACCTTCGTTCAAGCCGTCGAGGATCTGGATGCGCAGGCGGTCACTGATACCGACCCGGACTTTGCGCTCGTCGATCGAACCGTTCTTGGCCACCACCCGGGCAGTCTGCAGGTCCGGCTCAGTGCTGCCCTGCAGAGCGGCGATGGGGGCGGTGAGGACATTTTTTGCCTGGTTGGCGACGAAGAACACCTGGGTGGTCATTTCCGCCATCAGCGCGTTGTCGGCGTTGTCCACGTCCAGCAGTACGGTATAGAGCACTACCCGGCCGCTGCCGCTCTTGCTGGTGCTGGTGGGGCTGCCGCTGCCCTGGCTGGTTTCGTTCAGCGGCTTGGGCGGAATGGGCAGGATCTGCCGCACGGTGCTGGTCCAGCGCCGGTTGCCACCGCTCAGGGTGGTGAAGTAGGCCTGCATGCCGGGTTTGACGTGGCCGATATCGGCTTCCGAGACTTCGGCCCAGACGGTCATGGGCGAGAGTTTGGCGATGCGCAGGATCAGCGGTGTTTGCTGCTGGGCGTTGAGGGTCTGGCCTTCGCGAGCGTCCACCGCGACCACGGTGCCGGACATGGGGGCGTAGATGCGCGTATAGCCCAGTTCCGCCTGGTCGCTGCGCAAGCTGGCCTGGGCCTGGCGGATCTGCGCCTTGTACATGTCGATGCGTGCCTGGGTGGCCTTGAGTTCGGCCTGGGCGGTCTGTACGTCCTCTTCGCGAGTGGCGCCGCCGGCCGCCAGGTTCTGCTGGCGCTGGTATTTCTGCCGGGCCAGCTGGTTCTGGGCGTACTGCTCCTGCAACTGGGCCTGCAGGTTCTCAATGGCGAAACGGCTGGCGTCGAGCTTGGCCTGTTGGGTGGCAGGGTCGATCTCCACCAGCAATTGGCCTTCCTTGACTGTGTCGCCGGCCTCGACGTGGATCTTGCGGATCTGCCCGGAGGCCTGGGCACCGACGTCGACATAGCGTCGGGGCTGTAGGGTGCCCAGGGCGGTGACGCTGCTTTCGATATCGCCACGGCTGACTTGCACCGTCGCGAACTGATCGCGCCCAGGGGGAATGAAGGTCCAGGCAGTGATGGCTACAACGGGAATCAAGCAGAGTGCGGCAAGCAGGGCGCGTCGGGTATGTCGGGGACGTTTCATGCACGGTTCCGGCCAGGGGAAATCGGCCCGTCATCCAGCCGTTGCTGCTTCACAAGGCAAGGCCGGGCGCTGCCGTCGGGGCGGCAGATACGGGGAGCTGTCAGGTAAACGAGAAGCGCGCGGGGGAATTTAACTCCCGACACATGGGGTTACAGCTGCTTGAACACGAAATATCTACGGATCGCTGCAGCAGTACTTTAAATCTATATGAGAATTACTATAAATTACGTCGCTCCTAAACTGCCATCATTGAATGACTGGATCAGTCCCCTTGCCACGGATCTTGTTCAAGGACAGAAATCACCCACCTGGGTCGGGAGTCATGTTGGAAAGTTACTACCGCGAGCTGATGGGCTTCCTCAGCGCCAGGCTTGGCAACCGCCAGGCCGCCGAGGACGTTGCCCATGACGCCTTTGTGCGGGTGCTGGAGCGCCCCAGCGCTCCTCCCATCGAGCAGCCGCGGGCCTTCCTTTATCGCACGGCGCTGAATCTGGTGATCGATGACCATCGGCGTAACCAGCTGCGTCAATCCGAACCCCTGGAAGCACTCGACCAGCAAGAGCACTGCTTCAGTCCGTCACCGCAGGCGAGCCTGGATCAGGGGCAGCGCCTGGAGATGCTCCAGCGAGCCTTGGCGGAACTGCCCCGGCTGTGCCGCGAGAGTTTTCTGCTGCGCAAGCTTGAAGGTCTGTCCCATGTGCAGATTGCCGAGCATCTGGGCATTTCCCGCAGCCTGGTGGAAAAACACATCGTCAATGCCATGAAGCATTGCCGGGTGCGCCTGCGTCAGTGGGAAGCTCAGTGACCAGCGGCGCACGCTGGCGGCACTGAGCCTGGTGTAGTGGCGGCTGACTTTTGTTTGCCGGACAGCCGGGGCAGTGGGTTAAATTTTTTTTCATCGTCCTCGTTCCTACTCAACAGACGACCTGTTGGCCCTCAGGGGCCGGCCAGGTCACCGGCGTAATTCCCCGCGTTGAGGGGCTTCTCCAGAGGACACTGGACATGACACAGGCAATGGCATCGGCCATCGTTCACGATTTGATTGGTATCGGTTTTGGTCCCTCGAACCTGGCGCTGGCCATTGCGCTGGAGGAGCGCGGCCAGGTTCAGGGTCCTCTGGACGTGCTGTTTCTCGACAAACAGGCCGATTATCGCTGGCACGGCAATACCCTGGTGACCCAGAGTGAACTGCAGATTTCCTTCCTCAAGGACCTGGTCACCCTGCGCAACCCCACCAGCCCTTACTCGTTCGTCAACTACCTCAAGCACCATGGACGCCTGGTGGACTTCATCAACCTCGGGACCTTTTATCCGTGCCGCATGGAGTTCAACGACTATCTGCGCTGGGTCGCCGCTCAATTCAAGGACCAGAGCCGCTACGGCGAAGAGGTCCTGGCCATTGAGCCGCTGTTGCACAACCAGCAAGTCGAGGCGCTGCGGGTCATCTCGCGCAATGCCCAGGGGGAAGAGTTCATCCGCAGCACCCGCTCGGTGGTGGTCAGCGCTGGTGGAACGCCGCGGATTCCCGAGACTTTCAAGGCGCTCAAGGGCGACCCTCGGGTCTTCCATCATTCTCAGTACCTGGAGCGCATGGCAGAACAACCTTGTGTCGCCGGCAAGAAGATGAAGATCGCCATCATTGGTGGCGGCCAGAGTGCAGCGGAGGCCTTCATTGACCTCAATGACAGCTTCCCGTCGGTGCAGGTGGACATGATGATCCGTGGCTCGGCACTCAAACCGGCCGACGACAGTCCCTTTGTCAACGAAGTGTTCTCGCCCGAGTTCACCGACCTGGTGTTCCAGCAAGCCAGTAGCGAACGTGAGCGCCTGGTCAACGAGTACCACAACACCAACTATTCGGTGGTGGACATCGACCTGATCGAACGCATCTACGGGATCTTCTACCGCCAGAAAGTCTCGGGGATCGCCCGTCACGCATTCCGCACCCTGACCCTGGTGGAAAAAGCCGTGGCTACCGATCAAGGCATCGAGTTGGTGCTGCGCAACAATGCCACCGGCGCCTGCACCACTGAGCACTACGACGCGGTAGTGCTGGCCACCGGTTATGAGCGCCAGATGCATCGTCAACTGCTGGCGCCTCTGCAGGAATACCTGGGCGACTTCGAAGTGGACCGCAACTATCGGGTGATCACCGACGAGCGCTGCAAGGCCGGTATCTACATGCAGGGCTTCAGCCAGGCCAGCCATGGCTTGAGCGACACCTTGCTGTCGGTACTGCCGATTCGTGCCCAGGAGATCGCCGATTCGCTGTACGAACATGGCAAGACCCGCGGTCATAGCCGCTCGGTCCGCGACCTGCTGCTGGCTACCGCCAGCTGACCGGCGCCACGGCCGCTCTTGCGTGGCCTGCGCGGACGGGCGCCAAGACAATCTTGCAGAGCTCTTCGCCGGCAAGCCGGCTCCTGCCGTTCGGGGTTATCCCGGGTGTTTTTTGCAGGAGCCGGCTTGCCGGCGAAGGCGTTCCTGAACCTTGGCTTGAGAACTGTTCGATTCCTCTGGCCGCGTCGTGGTGGCCAGCGGCAAGTTTCGGGGTTGCGGCGTACTGCTTGTAACTTGCTGCTTGTAGCTTGCCGCTAGTCGCCAAGAGGATTTTCGATATGCAGGCCTTGCACAACATCAACCTGGACTCGCTGATCGATACCCTGGTCAGCCTCAGCGCGGCTTTTATCCTTGGCGGCCTGATCGGCTTTGAACGCCAGTACCGGCAGCGCACCGCGGGCTTGCGCACCAACGTGCTGGTGGCGGTGGGCGCGGCTATTTTCGTCGACATGGCCAACCGCCTGGGCGGTGCCGACGGCGCGGTGCGGGTGGTGGCCTACGTGGTGTCGGGCATCGGCTTTCTCGGCGCCGGGGTGATCATGCGCGAGGAGGGCAACGTCCGCGGGCTGAACACCGCCGCCACCCTTTGGGCTTCGGCGGCGGTGGGCGCCTGTGCCGGTGCCGATCTGGTTCTCGAAGCCCTGCTGGGCACCCTGTTCGTGCTGGCCGCCAATACCCTGTTGCGGCCCATCGTCAACAACATCAACCGCCAGCCACTGGACGTGATCTCCGCCGAGGTCACCAACATCGTCTACGTCATTGCCCAGCGTTCGAACCAGAAGGCCGTGTTCGCCTTGCTGGAAGCCGAGTTGACGCGCAGCAATTACCCGGCCAGCGATGTCGATGTGCATGCTTTTGGCAACGATGAAGTGGAGATCGAGGCGACTCTGGCCAGCACCTCGGTGGACGGTGAAGAACTGGATGCGCTGGTGGCGCGGCTGTCCACCTCGGCCCTGGTGCAGCAGGCGTTCTGGAGCCCGAGCACCACCGAGTGATAGGGGCTTGATGATGGCTGGCGTGTTGTCTTTTGCTGTTCTCAGAGACCGGCAGTGGGTTCTGGGAAAAGCCTTACAAAACAACAAGACCTTTCAGTCTCGTACCCCTCTGCTAAAAAAACCGGGCGGCGATTAAGGTAGTGAGCGACTTAGAAAGAGCTAGCGGTTGGGCTTGTGCAGTAGCTGACTTGTCCGAAAAAACTACGGCAAGAGCATGCTGGGCGTGGTTTTCAGATTAATCCTAGAGAAAACCCTCCGACACTTCCCTAGCCTTCTACCGATCTAGGAGGAAGGCCGGCAGTCGCCGGTCGTAGTCTCAAAAGCAGGATCCAGAAATGTCCAATAGAGCGCTGCGCATACTGATTGCCGATGATCAACATTTTCATCGGATGCAGATCGAACGAACCTTGAATCAACTGAATTACTACCGCATTGCACCCGTGCACACATTGGAGGAACTGCTTTCGCTGGTGGAGTACGCCTGTGATCCGTTCGATCTGCTGATCATCAACGGCAGCCTGGCCACCCACAGCGGTTTCGATCTGCTGGACTTCTGCCTGGACAACCCCCAGCTCGGCCACGCCCTGATCTATGACAGCCAGCGCTTTCCACCCATCCCCAGCAGCCTGCGGCACCGGATCCAGGCCAGCCGCGCCGAGTTGCCGGACAGCGAGGCGATCCGGCGTTTGATGCAGCAGATCGATCCGCCCGTGTTCCGGACCTCCAGGTCAGGCGGCATTCAGTGGCTGCCGGAACTGCAGCACGGCGGCTGGCGCGCCAGTGCCAATTGATTCAATCGCGCTCTATGCAAAACGGCATCCCCAGGGATGCCGTTTTACGTTGCGCTGCGGACAAGGCGCCGCCGATGGAGCCGGCGTCGGGTTCAGGCCATGTCGCTGTGGCTGAACTCCTCGCCGAGAAAGTCGATCAGGCTGCGTACCGAAGGCAGCAGGCCGCGGCGTGACGGGAAGATGGCGTGGACGATCCCGCAGCGCGGCGCCCAGCCGGGCACCAGTTCCAGCAGGCGCCCGGCGTCCAGGTCCTCGCGGACCACCACCTTGGGCAGGTGGGCGATGCCGACGCCCGCCAGCACCGCATGGCGCAGGGCCAGCAAGTCGTCGGTGACCATCCGCGGCCGATGGCGGATCAAGGCTTCGGCGCCGTCGGGCCCCAGCAACTGCCATTGGTAATCGCGTTGCGCCGCTCCCCAGTGCAGGCTCGGCAGGCCACTGAGATCTGCCGGTGTAGCCGGGCTCGACAGGCGCTGGAGAAAGTCCGGATGGCCCACCAGGCTCTGGGTGCTGTTGCCCAGTACCTTCATCACCAGATCGGTGTTTTCCAGGGGCGGGAAGCGCACCCGCAGGGCAATGTCGAAGCCCTCGTGGATCAGGTCGACCCGGCGGTTGGTGCTTTCGATGAACAGCTCGACCAGGGGGTACTTGAGCATGAAACGGGTGAGCATCGGCCCGACCCAGGAGTTGAGCAGGGCCGTGGGGCAGGCCACGCGCACCAGGCCTTGAGGTTCGGAGCGATTGCGTTCGATGACTTCCGCCGCGCCCTCGGCTTCCACCCGCATGGCCAGGCAGCGCTGGTAATACTCCTGGCCGATCTCGGTCAGCGAACAGTGGCGGCTGGTGCGCTGGATCAGGCGCACGCCGAGGCGCTCCTCCAGCTGGGCAATCCGTCGGCTGAGCTTGGACTTGGGCATGTCCAGGGCGCGCCCGGCGGCGGCGAATCCTCGGTGCTCCACCACTTGGGTGAAGTAGTAGAGGGTATTCAGGTCTTCCAAGATCGTTCTCCAAATAGAACGCTAAGGGCGATTTTTGCAGTCTAGCGCGGCAAAGGTGTGAGTTTTAAGGTGTGTCCATCAGATAGTTCTGGAGGACGACATGAAAAACATCATCGGCATCTACACCAGCCCCCGGCCTCACTGGGTCGGTGACGGCTTCCCGGTCCGCACCCTGTTTTCCTACGACAACCTGGGTCAGCACATCAGCCCGTTCCTGCTGCTGGATCACGCCGGCCCCGCCCAGTTCAGCCCCACCAACACCCGCCGTGGGGTCGGTGAACATCCCCATCGCGGCTTCGAGACAGTGACCATCGTCTACGACGGCGAAGTGGAGCACCGTGATTCCACCGGCAGCGGCGGCAAGATCGGTCCGGGCGACGTGCAGTGGATGACCGCCGCTTCGGGGATTCTCCATGAGGAGTACCACTCCGCCGATTTCGCCCGGCGTGGCGGCAATCTGGAAATGGTCCAGCTGTGGGTCAACCTGCCGGCGAAGGACAAGCTCGCAGCTCCCGGTTACCAGACCCTCGTTGCGGCGGACATCCAGCAGCTCCCGCTGCCCGGCCATGCCGGCAGCCTGCGCCTGATTGCCGGTGAGTTCGCCGGCCAGCGCGGCCCGGCGCGGACCTTCACCCCCATTGACGTCTGGGACATGCGCCTGCTGGCCGGCAAGCACCTGGAGCTGCCCCTGCACCCGGGGCGCAACACCGCCTTGGTGGTGCTGCGTGGCACGCTGCAGGTCAATGGCCAGGAGCGGGTCGCGCAAGGACAGTTGGCACTGTTGGAACGCGAGGGCGACCTGATCAGCCTGCAAGCCGACAGCGACGCGATTGTGCTGTTGCTCAGCGGCGAGCCCATCGACGAACCCATCGTCGGTCACGGCCCGTTCGTGATGAACAGCGAAGAGGAAATTCATCAGGCCTTCGTCGACTTTCAATCGGGACGCTTCGGCCAGATGGACGCCACCGGTCACTGACCGGCAGCGCTGGCGCGGCGCGCATGGCCGACTAGGCTCTGCGAGTCGCGCGCTATCCCCAATGTCCGCCCTCACGCTACAGGTGCGGCCATGGGTTTAACCCCAGCCGGGTAATCCGGCATCGATCATTAGCGAGGACTCACCATGACTAACGCCTACAAACGTCTCGACAAGGAAAATGCCGCCGTTCTGCTGGTTGATCACCAGGCCGGCCTGCTGTCGCTGGTCCGCGATATCGAGCCTGATCGCTTCAAGAACAACGTGCTGGCCCTGGCCGACCTGGCCAAGTACTTCAAGCTGCCGACCATCCTCACCACCAGTTTCGAAACCGGCCCCAACGGCCCGCTGGTGCCAGAGCTCAAGGCGCTGTTTCCCGACGCGCCGTACATTGCCCGTCCCGGCCAGATCAACGCCTGGGACAACGAAGACTTCGTCAAGGCGATCAAGGCCACCGGCAAGAAGCAACTGATCATTGCCGGGGTGGTCACCGAAGTCTGCGTGGCGTTCCCGGCGCTCTCGGCCCTGGAAGAAGGCTTTGAAGTCTTTGTGGTCACCGATGCCTCCGGCACCTTCAATGCGCTGACCCGGGACTCGGCCTGGAACCGCATGTCCAACGCCGGCGCGCAGTTGATGACCTGGTTCGGCCTGGCGTGCGAGCTGCATCGTGACTGGCGCAACGATGTCGAAGGCCTGGGCACTCTGTTTTCCAACCACATCCCCGACTACCGCAACCTGATGACCAGCTACAACACCCTGACCCAGGGCCAGTAAAGCCCCGGCAACGGCGGGCGTCGCGCCCGCCGTTGCGTGGCATGGCCGCATCACCGGTTTTTGTCTTTTCCAGCTATACCTGCCCCAGCGTCTTTCGTGCGATCTTGCCGCCATTGTCCTGCTGGAGTTGCTCGATGCTTGCCCCATTCGCCGATCACCTGCTGTTGGCCGCGATGACGCTGTTGCTGCTGGACCTTGCCCTGTGGCACCTGATCGGTACCCAGGGCGATCGCTGGAAGCTGGCGGTACGGGTGCTGATGTTCTGCCTGTACAGCCTGATGCTGTTCAACCAGGGCCTGAGCCCCATGCAGACGGCGCCCTGGCCGGACGATGTGCCGTTGCACCTGGCGGCCACCGGTTTACAGATCGGCTGGTGGCTGTTCGGCGCCCGGACCCTGACGGTGTTGCTGGGCACCCTGATGATGCAGCGGGTCGGTCACACCGGGCGGCTGTTGCAGGACTTGATGGGTGCGGTGATCTTCCTGATCGCCATCATCGCCGCCCTGGCTTACGTGCTGGACCTGCCGGTCAAGGGCGTACTGGCCACCTCCGGGGCGCTGGCGATCATCGTCGGCCTGGCCCTGCAAAGCACCCTCAGCGACCTGTTTTCCGGCCTGGTCCTCAATACCACCAAGCCCTATCAGATCGATGACTGGATCGCCATCGACGGCACCGAAGGCCGGGTAGTGGACATCGATTGGCGGGCGACCCGGCTGCAGACCTCCCAGGGCAGCATGGTGGTGATCCCCAACTCCCTGGCGTCCAAGGCCAAGATCACCAACTTCAGCCGCCCCAGCGATATCTATGGTTTATCCATCAGCGTGCAGGTCAGCCCCCACGCTCGCCCACAGAAGGTCATCGAGGCCCTGGAACGGGCCATGCTCGGCTGCCGTTTCCTGCTCGGCACCCCGGCCCCCAGCGTGGCCCTGAAAAGCTCTGGCAGCAGCGGCGCGGAATACGAGATCAGCGGCTTCGTCGCCACCATGGGGCAGAAGCGCGAAGTGCGAAACCAGCTGTTCGACCTGGCATTCCGTCATTTGCAGGCCAGCGGCATCAGCCTGCTGTCCAGCGACGAGCCGGTGCAGAACCAGGCGCTGTCCCGACCTCGGGCGCTGCTGGACGCCTCCAGTATCTTTTCCACCCTGCGCCAGGAAGAGAAGGACACCTTCAGCCAGAACATGCAGTTGCAGACCTTCCGTGCCGGCGAAACCATCCTGCCGGCGGGGGCGGTCAGCGATCACCTGTTCATCATCGAGTCCGGCGTGGTGTCGGTGACCATGCAGCGTGACGGCAAGCCCTTCGAAGCCGGGCGCATGGGCCCGGGTGAAGTGATCGGCGAGGCGGGCGTGGTGGCTGAGCAGGCGACGCTCGCGGAGTTTTCGGCCAAGACCTTCTGCAGCCTGTACCGCATCGACAACGAGTTCCTCAAACCCTGCCTGGATGCCCGTCACGACATCGGCGACGCCATGAAGACGCTGCTGGACTTCCGCCAGCACATTGCCCAGAGCCTGGCCCAGTCGCCACCCAAGCCTGTGGCCAAGAAGGGCTTTCTGCAGTGGTTGCGCAGCCGCACCTGAGGTGCCCCGTTGCGGTTCCTCATTTGAAGTAGGCCCGGGGCGTGGTGCCGGTCATGGCCTTGAAGAAGGCGATAAAGATGCTGTCACTGGCAAAGCCCAGTTCGAAGGCCGTGTAGCCGATGCTACGGCCGGTGGCCAGCAACTCGATGGCGCGCATCAGCCGCCATTGCTGGCGCCATTGCTGGTAACCCAGGCCGGTCTCGCGCTGAAAGATGCGGCCGATGGTGCGGCTGCTGGCACCGACCCGGGTGGCCAGCACCTTTAGCTCCGGTGGCAGGCGCTGCAAGTCTTCCAGCAGCGGCTGCAGGCGCTTGTCCCAGGGCAGCGGCAAGGACAGCGGCTGGTGCAGCGCAGCGCCGATTTCCTCCAGGCACAGGCCCAGCAGGTGCGGGTAGCGGCCCTGGCTCCAGTCGCAATCGAACGCCGCCAGGGCCATGGGCTCCAGCACGGCGCGCAGCAGGGGACTGACATCGATCACCGCCACGTCCGCCGGCAGGCGCGGACTGAGTTCGACACTGAAATACAGCGAGCGGTAATCCACGCTCTGTTGCATCTGCGCCCGGTGCTGCACCCCACCGGGAATCCAGGCCGCCCGCGAGGGCGGCAGCAGGCACAGGCGGTCGGCGAGGGTGATCCGGGTGCAGCCCTGGCGGGTGTACAGCAGTTGCCCGCGACGGTGCCGGTGCAGGCCGGAGTCATGATCGCCGAGGGTGGCGGCAACGCCGATCACCGGTGCGCTGAAGGGGTCCGGGTCGAAGCGTGCCTGGGGATCGAGCCATGCCATCTTTGTCCGATTTCCGCTGTTTATTGGCCGGGTTGCGATAATACGCCAGCCGCGCCTGCCTAGAATCGCCGGCATGTTTTTTTTGCCGAGCATCCACCTGATGAATCCCCGTTCCCTGTTGCCCCTGGCCATGGCCCTGCTGATGTTCCCGCAGATCGCCCAGACCCTCTTTAGCCCGGCCCTGACCGATATCGGTCGGGCCTTTGGTGTCCCGGCGCAGCAGGCGGCCCAGAGCCTGTCGGTGTTTATCCTGGGGTTCGCGCCGGGGGTGGTGCTCTGGGGACGCCTGAGCGATCGCTGGGGGCGGCGCCCGGCCTTGCTTGGCGGGCTGGCGCTGTATGCCCTGGCGCTGGCCCTGGAGTTGCAGGCCCGCAGCTTTGCCCAGCTGTTGCTGTGCCAGGGTCTGGCGGCCCTGGGCGTGGCTGCCGGTTCGGTGGTGACCCAGACCCTGCTGCGGGACCTGTTCCAGGGCCGCGAACTGATCCGGGTGTTCTCACTGATGGGCATGGTGCTGGCGGCCAGTCCCGCTATCGGCCTGTTCGCGGGAGCGGCCCTGAGCCGTGCTTTTGGCTATCAGGGCGCACTGACGGGGTTGCTGGTGCTGGCCCTGGCGTTGTTCGGCTGGTGCGCCCGGGCCTTGCCGGAAACCCGTCCGCCTGCGCAGCCCCTGGCGCCCCTGGGCGGCACCTTGTGGCAGATGCTGCGGGACCCCGCGATCTGGCGCTCGGCGCTGCTGGTGGCGGTGTTCAACCTGGCCTTGCTCAGCTATTACAGCCTCGGGCCCTTTGTGTTCCGTAGCCTGGGGCAGGGCGCGCAATGGTTCGGTTACAGCGGCGCGTTGCTGGCCCTGGGCTCCGGCCTGGGTGCCTGGCTCAACCGCCGGCTGTTGGGCCGGGGCTGGCACAGCGAGCGGCTACTGATGCTGGCAGCCCTGGCGGTGTTGGCCGGGGGCGGCGGGGTCCTGGCCTTGCAGCACAGCCTGTGGCTGGTGCTGCCGATGCTCGGGGTGGTACTGGGCTTTGGCCTGGCGATTCCGAACATTCTCGGCTCGGCCCTGGCGGCCTACAGCGACCGGCTGGGCAGCGCCGGGGCCTGGTTCGGCTTGTTCTATTACCTGCTGATCGGCGCCGGCCTGCTGCTGGTGGGTTGGGGGCAGGCCCTGGGCCCGAGCCTTTGCCTGTGCGGCGCGGCGGCCTTGTTGCTGTGCCTGGGTGCGCGCCGCCGCACATGAAAGCCGGGTTTGCGACACGCGGTCGCCGCACCGTCCCTGAAGGGTCCATTGTTTGACCATGATCAAGCCGTTGCCCGGTGCATCCGCGCAGCCTGTAGGCAGATCTGTGCAACGGCGCAGCCCCTTCCCGGAAATGGAGATCGGCAACATGGCCAAGATGAAAGCCGCGGTATTCGTCGAAAAGAACCGCATCGTCCTGGAAGACAAGGACATCCCCGAAATCGGTCCGCTGGACGCCCTGGTGCGCATCACCACCACCACGATCTGCGGCACCGACGTGCACATCCTGCGCGGCGAATACCCGGTGGCCAAGGGCTTGACCATCGGCCACGAACCGGTGGGCGTGATCGAGCGCCTGGGCTCCCAGGTCCGCGGTTTTCATGAGGGCCAGCGGGTGATCGCCGGGGCCATCACTCCCAGCGGCCAGAGCTACGCCTGCCTCTGTGGTTGCGGCTCCCAGGATGGGCCTGACACCCGCCATGGCTTTCGCGCTACGGGCGGCTGGAAGTTCGGCAATACCATCGACGGCTGTCAGGCCGAGTACGTGCGGGTGCCGGACGCCCTGGCCAACCTGTGCCCGATTCCCGACGGTCTGAGTGACGAAGAAGTACTGATGTGCCCGGACATCATGTCCACCGGCTTCTCCGGCGCCGAGCGCGCCGAGGTGAACATCGGCGACAGCGTGGCGGTGTTCGCCCTGGGGCCCATCGGCCTGTGCGCGGTGGCCGGGGCCCGGCTCAAGGGCGCCACCACCATCATCGGCGTCGACACCGTGGCCGCGCGCATGAGCGTGGCGCGCGGGTTGGGGGCGACCCATGTGGTGGACTTCAAGCAGGGCGACGTGGTCAAGCAGATCATGGAGCTGACCGACGGCCGCGGGGTCGATGTGTCGATCGAGGCCCTGGGCACCCAGGGCACTTTCGAATCGGCGCTGCGGGTGCTGCGCCCGGGCGGCAAGCTGTCGAGCCTGGGGGTCTATTCCTCCGACCTGCGCATCCCGCTGGATGCCTACGCCGCCGGTCTCGGCGACCTGAGCATCCTCAGCACCCTGTGCCCCGGCGGCAAGGAGCGCATGCGCCGCTTGATGGAGGTGGTCGCCAGTGGCCAGGTGGACCTCAAGCCCCTGGTTACCCACCGCTTCAAGCTCGATGACATCGAAGCCGCCTACGAGCTGTTCGCCAGCCAGCGCGACGGGGTGATGAAGATTGCCGTGACGCCATGATCCGAGCACCGGGTGGCCTTGATGCATATCAAGGCGCCCGGGGTCGTCTGCCTCGACACTCAGGCCCATCAACGTCCAAGGAGGTCAACCATGAGCCAGTACCAGCGTCTGTTGCTGATTGCCGATCCCCAACAGCATCAGTCTCCCGCGGCGCGCCGCGCTGCCGCCCTGGCCAAGGCCAGCGGAGCAGCCTTGCATGCCCTGGTGTTCGTCGAACCACCGGCGCGCACCTACCTGTGGGAAGAGCACCTGGAAGAAAGTGAACGCCAGGCCTACCTGCAACGCCATGAGCGCTGGCTGCAGGTGGAAGCCGAGTGGATGCGCGAGCAGGGGGTGGAAGTCACCACCCAGGTGATCTGGAGCACCCAGGTGCTCAAGGACATGCTGGACTACATCAACGAGTTCCAGCCCGATCTGCTGATCAAGGACGTGACCCTGGAATCGGCCCTCAAGCGCGTTTTCGTCACCCCCCTGGACTGCCACCTGCTGCGTGAAGCCCCGGTGCCGGTGCACCTGGTCAACGACGCCCCGCACAAACTGCCCCGGCGCATCGTCGCCGCCGTCGACCCGGCCCAGTCCGACACCCAGATCAGCGGCCTCAACGGCCTGATCATCCAGACCGCCAACGCCCTGGCCCTGCAATGCGATGCGCAACTGCACCTGCTGTATGCCTACGACCTGATGCCGATGCTTGATGGCGTCGCGCCGGTGGCGTCCACCGCCTGGAGCGTCAACTGCCTGGACGAGTTGCGCGACTCCCTGCACAAGGAGTTCGAACGCCTGGGCGATCAATACAACGTGCCCCAGGAGTTTCGCCATTTCATCATGGGGCCGCCGGTGCCGGGCATCGCCCAGTTCGTCGACGAGTACCTGGTGGACGTGGTGGTCATGGGCACCGTGCACCGCACCGGTTTTGGCCGGCTGATCGGCAGCACCACCGAGCGTGCCCTGTACTCGATGCCGGGCAGCATCCTGGCGGTGAAGGCGTTGAGCCCGAACTGAAACCCCTGCTCTGACCCTGCCAGCGGCGAGCCTCAGCCCGGCTCGTCGCCCTGGCTGCCCGGCAAGTACGGCAGCAGCCGCGCGGTCTCCTTGCGCACCACCGCGTAGCACTCGCAGCTGTGCTGTTCCAGGCGTGGCCGGTCGAGGACGTTGATGCGTCCCCGGCTGTACTCGATGATGCCCTGGCGCTGCAGTTTGCCGGCGGCCTCGGTGACCCCTTCACGGCGCACCCCGAGCATGTTGGCGATCAACTCCTGGGTCATCACCAACTGGTTGCCCGGCAGGCGGTCCAGGGACAGCAGCAGCCAGCGGCACAGTTGCTGGTCGATGGAGTGGTGGCGGTTGCACACCGCAGTCTGGGCCATCTGGGTGATCAGCGACTGGGTGTAGCGCAGCATCAGCAGGAGCATCTCGCCGTGGCGGTTGAACTCGTCCTTGAGGCGCTGCCCGGGCAGGCGCAAGGCATGCCCGGCGCTTTGCACGATGGCCCGGCTGGTGGTGCTCTCGCCGCCCATGACCAGGGACACGCCCACCAGTCCTTCGTTGCCCACCACGGCGATTTCCGCCGAGGCGCCGTTCTCCATCAGGTACAGCAGCGACACCACCGCGTCGGTGGGGAAATACACGTGGCGCGGGATATCCCCGGACTCGTAGAGCACCTGGCCCAGGGCCAGGGGCACCGGCTTGAGGTGGGGCAGCAGGCGCTCTTGCACCTGGGCCGGCAGTGCGTTGAGCAAGTGATTGGGCCCGAGCCCAAGGTTGTCGAACATCTCAGAACCACCGGATGGCAAGGCGTCAGCGCTCACTCAGGGTAGTCCAGGGCGTTGCCCGGTGTCTGTCATGGCGCCGACTCGGTGATGGCCGCTGTCGGGGAATGCCCGGTCTGCGGCGGTGGGACACTGACGGGCCAGGTGAGTAACACCCGGCGTGTGATGCCGTCGTCCAGCAGCGGGATGGCCAGCTCCGGCAGGGGGCGTCCGTCCAGGCTCAGGCTGAGGCTGGCGCCTGGAGTCTGCTGCACCTCGATGTGGTAGACCGTCGCGCCAAACCGGTAGTCCAGGCTGTAGCCCGGCCAGTGGGCCGGGATCACCGGTTCGATGTACAGCTGCTCGCCTTCGCGGCGCAGCCCCAGCAACGACTCGACGATCAGCCGGTACATCCAGCCCGCCGAGCCGGTGTACCAGCTCCAGCCGCCGCGTCCGGTGTGGGGCGCCACGCCATAGACGTCGGCGGCCATCACATAGGGTTCGACTCGGTAGGTGGCCACCTGCTCGGCGCTGCGTCGGCTCACCGGGTTGATCATGTGCAGCAGCTCCCAGGCCCGGGCGCTGTCCCCCAGACGGGCGAAGGCCATGCTGGCCCAGATCGCCGCGTGGGTGTACTGGCCGCCGTTCTCCCTCACCCCGGGCACATAGCCCTTGATGTAGCCCGGGTCCAGGGGGCTGTGGGCGAACGGCGGGTCCAGCAGCAGCACCACGCCGCTGTCGCGGCGCACCAGATGCCGGTCCAGGGACTCCATGGCCTGATGCTGGCGGACGTCACTGGCGGCAGCGGAGAGCACCGACCAGCTCTGGGCGATGGAGTCGATGCGGCATTCCTGGTTGTCGGCGGAGCCCAGGATCTGGCCGTCGTCGAACCAGGCCCGGCGATACCACTGCCCGTCCCAGGCCTGGCTGTCGAGGGCCGTGCGCAAGGCCAGGGCCTGCTCGCGACAGGCCCGGGCGAAGGCCGGATCGTCGTGCTGTTGGGCGGTGACGGCGAACCGCTGCAGCACCTCGTGGCTGAAGAACCCCAGCCACACGCTTTCCCCCAGGCCCCGCTCGCCGACCCGGTTCATGCCGTCATTCCAGTCCCCGGTGCCCATCAGCGGCAAGCCGTGGACGCCGCGCCGGCTGCCGTGCTCGATGGCCCGTTGGCAGTGGCGGTAGAGGCTTTCCCGCAGTCCGCTGGCCTGGGGCAGGTCGTAGTAGGACTCTTCCCCGGGATTGAGCTGGCGACCTTCCAGGTAACCCACTTCAACCTCCAGCACACTGCGGTCGCCGGTGATCTGCACATAGCGGCTGGTGGCCAGGGGCAGCCAGAGGAAGTCATCGGAACAGCCGGTGCGCACCCCGCGATTCTGTGGTGGGTGCCACCAGTGCTGGACGTCGCCCTCGGGGTACTGGTGGGCGGCGCAGAGCAGCAGGTGCTCGCGGGCCAGGGTCGGCTCGGCGTGGATCATGGCCATGCTGTCCTGCAACTGGTCGCGAAAACCGATGGCGCCACCGGACTGGTAGAAACCGCTACGCGCCCAGAAGCGGCAGGCGATGGTCTGGTACATCAGCCAGCCGTTGGCCATGACATCGATGGCCGGGTCCGGGGTATGCACCTGCAGTGTGCCCAGGCTGTGCTGCCAGTGCTGGTGCACGGCGGCCAGTTCGCTCTGCGCCATCTGCGTGCCGCGGTATTGCAGGACCCGTCGGGTTGCGGCCTTGGCATCCACCTCGGCCCCCAGGCGGAACAGTACTTCCTGGCTCTGGCCGTCCGCCAGCTCCAGCGCCACCTGCATCGCCGCGCACGGATCGAAACCGGCGCCGGAACGTCCGGACAGGCGCCCCCGAGTCAATGCGGCCGGCGCCGCGAGGCTGCCGTTGCGGCCAATGAACTCGCTGCGGTCGCCGGTGAAACTGCGCACCGCCGAGTCGGTGTCGAGAAACGCCACATGCCCGGAAAACTCCATGTTGTAGGGGTTGCGGGCGAACAGCGCGCCACTGACCGGATCGCTTTCAGTGACCACATGCATGGCCGAGCGACCGCGCAATTCCCCCAGCACCCATTCCACGTAGCAGGTCACTGTGAGGCGCCGTGGCCGGCCGCTGCGGTTGCGGATCTTCAACCGCGAGAACTTGATCGGCGCCTGCAGCGCCACATAGATCGTCAGCTCGCTGTGGATGCCGTTCTCCTCATGTTCGAACACGCTGTAGCCGAAGCCATGGCGGGTGCGATAGCTGCCGTTGCCGGGGCAGGGCTGGGGAGTGGGCGACCAGACCTGGCCGCTGTCTTCGTCACGCAGGTACAGGGCTTCGCCGCTGGGGTCGCTGACCGGGTCGTCGTGCCAGGGGCTGAGGCGGTACTCGTGGGCGTTTTCGCGCCAGCTGTAGGCGCCGCCGCTTTCCGAGATCACCGTGCCGAACAGCGGGTTGGCGAGCACATTGGCCCAGGGCGCCGGGGTCGGTTGCCCGGGGTTGAGGGTGATCAGGTATTCGCGGCCGTCGCTGCTGAAGCCGCCGTAGGGCGTTTCCAGGATCAGTTCCGGCAGCGGGGCTGGCGGGGCACTGCTGGCCGTTTGTGGCAGGCGCACCAGGGGCGCTTCCAGGCGCGGCAGCGACGGATCGGCGCGGCGCCGGTGGACCTGCTCGGCGAGGCTGCCGCGGCTGTCGCTGATCACCAGGCGCGCCACCGCCAGCATCAGCACCCGGTCTTCGCCCGACAATTGCTGGGCCGGACGCACGAAGATGCCCCCGGGACGGTCGATCAGGCTGGCTTCGCTGCCGGAGGTCACCAGGCCCATGATCAGGTCCTGGAGCTGCTGGCGGTAGCCGACCTGATCCTCATTCCAGATCACCAGGTCCACCGCCAGGCCTTTCTGCCGCCAATAGGCGTGGGCCTTGATCAGTTGCTGCACCAGGGTGATGTTGGCCAGATCGCCCACTTGCAAAAGGACGATCGGCAGGTCCCCGGAAATGCCCTGGCCCCAGAGCCCGGACTGGCTGCGGCGGTTGGCCAGCAGCAGGCTGCTGTCGGCCCGCAGGCTGGCGTTGGCATAGAGCAGCGAGGCGGCCATCTGTTGGAACAGCCGGGCTTCGGCCAGTGAGGCGTTGAGCTGGCGCAATAGCACCTGGCTGTGGGTCCAGGCCAGGTCGAAGACCCGGTCCGCCAGGTGCCGGTCACGGTATTTGTGGATCAGTTGCAGGCAGTGTTCGCGGCTCTCGGCGACCCCGGTCACCAGGTCGATGGTGGCGCTCTGGCCGGGGTCGAGGGTGATCCGGCAGCGGATCGCCACGATCGGGTCGAGCACCGGTCCGGCGCTGCCCGAGAGTCGTTCGACCTGCGGGTCCAGGGCCAGGGGCGAGGCCAGATCCCGGCCGCGGCCGATAAAGCGTGCGCGATCGGTTTCATAGGAGATGGCGTCGATGTCCACGCCGTGGGCCGCCAGCAGGTGGCACAGCCACGGCACTGGCTGCTCCTGGGCCCGTGGCCGGCGGCTGCAGACGATGGCCTGCAGGCTGGGCAGCAGTTCGGTTTCGATGAACAGGTTGCTGAAGGCCGGGTGGGCCGCATCGCTCTGGGCCGGGGCCAGGACCACCTCGGCGTAGCTGGTGAGCTCGATGCTGCGGCGCCCCCGGGCCCGGTTGCACAGGTGCAGGCGGCGCAGTTCGATGGGGTCCTCGGGGGACACGACGATTTCCAGGTGGCTGTCGAAGTCCCGTTCACGTACCCGGAATTCGGCCCGGGCATCGGTGAAGATCGCCTCGAAATGCTCTGGGCGGCGGCGGGTTGGCTGGTAGGCCGCGGACCAGAAGTCGCTGCTGGCCACGTCCCGCAGGTAGCAGAACTGCCCCCAGTGATCGCGGGTCGGGTCTTCGTGCCAGCGGGTCACCGCCAGTTCGTTGCAGCGGCTGTAGCCACCACCGGCACTGCTGAGCATCAGGTGGTAGTGACCGTTGGACAGCAGTTGCACGGCCGGGCGCTTGCGGTCCGGGTCGGCGAATACCCGCAGTTTGTTTTCATGGGCCCGGGCCGCTTCGTCGGCTTCCGGAGCACCGGCGGCGTGCAGGTACTGGGCGGCGGTTTTCGGCACCCGTTCCTGCAGCAGCAGGGCGATGGCCTGGAACTGCGGATCGGATTCGAAGCGCCGTTGCATGGGTTGATCCAGCAGCAACCAGGCCAGGGCCAGCAGGCTCATGCCCTGGTGGTGAGCCATGAACGACTGCACCACGGCATGGTCCTGGCCCCGGGGCAGGCGCGACTCGGTGTAGTCCACGGCTTCATAGAGGCCGAAGCGTCCACCCAGCCCCAGCTGTGCCAGGCGCTGCAGGTTCTGGCAGGCGGCCTGGGGCGCCACCATCAGCGCCAGGACACTGGCGTAGGGCGCCACCACCCGTTCCGCGCCGAGGCCACGCTTGAGCCCCAGGCCCGGCACGCCGAACGCCCGGTACTGGTAGTTGAACTGACTGTCGAGGGTGTTGTAGCCCGACTCGGACACGCCCCAGGGCAGGCCCAGTTGCTGGCCGTGCTCGATCTGCAGGGCCACCGCGGCGCGGCAGGTCTGGTCCAGCAGGGTGCCCTGGTAGCTGGGCATCACCAGCATCGGCATCAGGTATTCGAACATCGAACCGGTCCAGGACAGCAGCACCGGGGTGCCGGCGCTGCTGGTGAGCAGGCGGCCCAGGGCGAACCAGCTTTCCTGGGGCAACTGTCCCTGGGCGATGGCGACAAAGTGGGTCAGGCGCACTTCCGAGGCCAAGAGGTCGTAGTAACCGGCATCTAGGCGGTGTTCATCGGCGTTGTAGCCGATCACCAGCAAGTGGCGACGGGTGTCGTAGAGAAAGCCGAAGTCCATCTGCGCCATGCTGGCTACCGCTTCCAGCAATCGACTGAGGCAACTGATGCGCTCCAGGGCCAGCTCCTGCACGGCGGCGATCCGCTCATGGTGCATCGGCAACCAATACCCGGCGTCCAGTTGGGCCAGCTGGCGCCAGCTCAGGGTGCCGAAGCGGCGGCCATCGGCCATGGGCGGCAGGCAGCGCCATTGCAGTTCGTCATGCAGGTCACGGCATTGCGCGGCCAGTGCCTGGCGCCAGAAGTCCACATCGTCCGTTGTGCCGGCCTGCGCCTGCTCGACGCTGTCGGCAATCCGTTGCAGCAGCCCCAGCAAGGCATCCGGAGCCACATCGGCATGCAGGCTCAGGTGCTCATGCACGGCGCGGGTTTCCAGGCGCCAGCGCAGCACTGGGGCGGTGTCCTGGCCGGCCGCCGTGAGGGCGTCCTGGAACACATCGAGGCTGTCCAGCAGGCCGTTGGCGATCTGCAGCAGCGCCGGAGGGCTATCCACCAGGGCCTGCAGGCCGGGGCGCAGGGTCAGCAGCATGCCTACCAGGTTGCCGCTGTCCACGGTGGACACATAGCGCGGCGGCAAGGGTTGCAGGCTCTGGGTGTCGTACCAGTTGTAGAAGTGCCCGCGATAGCGTTCCAGCCGGCCCATGCTGGCCAGCATCTGCTCCAGGCGTTGCATCAGTCGGCGGCTGCTCAGGTAGCCGAAGTCGTGGGCCGCCAGATGGGCCAGCAGGGCCAGCCCGAGGTTGGTCGGCGAGGTGCGATGGGCGATGCGCTGCTGGGGCTGTTCCTGCAGATTGTCCGGAGCCAGCCAGTTGTCATCGGGGCCGACGTACTGGTCGAAAAAGCCCCAGGTGCGGCGGGCCAGGCTCTGCAGGAAACGCCGTTGGCCGCTGGAAGGCTCGAACGCCACCTGGCTTGCCGGGCGGCTGAGCCACCAGGCCAGGGCCGGGCCGGCCAGCCAGGCCAGGAGCAAGGGCGCGGCCATCAGCAGTTGCGGCCGCGGCCACAGCAGCCCTGTCAGCAGCAGGGCCAGCAACGGGCCGATCCACATCCGCCGGTACAGCTGCAGCAGGTTGTCATCCGGGCCGCGCTCGGCTTCCCGGGACGGTTGCCACTGCAGGCGATGAGCTTTGCTGATGCCCATGCGCCACAACGCGCGGGCCATGGCGTCCAGGCTGTAGGCGACCTCATAGGGCAGCCAGGCCAGGGGCAGCAGGGCCCGGGACAGGTGCTGGCCGGCGCTGCCCAGGGCAGCGGTCAGTTGTTGCAGCAACGGTACTTCCGGGGTGTTGTGCACCAGCTCGCGCAAGGCGGCGGACAGGGGCAGCACCAGCAGCACAATCAGCACCGCCAGGGTCCAGGCCAGGGGCTGGGTGGAGCCCAGCCAGCCCCACAGCAGCATGCTCAGCAAGGCCAGGGGTTCGAGGCTGCGGCGCAGGTTGTCGAGGATTTTCCAGCGTGCCAGCGGGCTCAGGCGATTGCTTTCCAGGCCGCCGGCGGCCTTGGGCGACCAGGGCAGGAGCCAGGGCAGCAGTTGCCAGTCGCCGCGAATCCAGCGCTGGCGGCGCTTGACGTCGGCGCTGTAGCGCGCCGGGTATTCCTCGAACAGCTGCACATCACTGAGCAGCCCGGAGCGGGCGTAGCAGCCCTCGATCAGGTCGTGGCTGAGAATCCGGTTGTCGGCAAAGCGCCCGCCCAGGGTCTGCTCGAAGGTGTCCAGGGCATAGATGCCCTTGCCGACGAAGGAGCCTTCCTGGAACAGGTCCTGATAGACGTCCGACACCGCGCGGGTATAGGGATCGATCCCGGCATCGCTGGCGAACAGCCGGGAATAGGCGCTGCGCGCGGTGCTCGACAAGCTGATGCCGACCCGCGGCTGGAGAATCCCGTAGCCGCTGACGATGCGCCCGCTGAGCGGGTCGGTCTGTGGGCGGTTCAGCGGGTGGTCCATGGCACCCACGCATTGCTGGGCCACGTCCCGGGGCAGTTGGGTGTCGCTGTCCAGGGTGATGACATAGGTGATCTCGGGCAGGGCCTGGATATCGCCGACGATCAGCGAGAAGCGTTCCTGGCCCCGGCCGCGCAGCAGGGCGTTGAGGTCTTCGAGCTTGCCGCGCTTGCGCTCGTGGCCCATCCAGCAATGTTCGGCGGCGTTCCACAGCCGTGGCCGGTGCAGCAGGTAGAAGCGATCCACCGCCTCTTCGGGGTACTTCAGGTTCAGCGCCTCAATGCCTTGTCGGGCCAGCGCCAGCAGGGCGGTGTCGCCGTCCTGGGTTTCGCTGGGGGCGTCGAGAAAGTCGCTGAGCAGGGCGAAGTACAGCTGGGCATCGCGGTTGGCCAGAAAGCGCACTTCCAGGCCTTCCACCAGCTCTTCGACATCCGCCGCGTTGCCGAACAGGCAGGGTACCGCCACCAGGGTCCGGGCCCGGGGCGCAATGCCTTCGCTGTAGTCCAGGCGCGGCAGAATGCCCGGGGCCACGGTCAGGGTCACCAGGCCGTTGATCAGGCCAATGGCCAGGCGGCTGGCCAGCAGCAACGCCGGCACCGCCCACAGTGCCAGCCAGTAATGGCCGGGGCTGGCTTCCTGATACAGGGCATCGAGAAACGGCCAGGCGAACAGCGCCGAGAGCAGCATCACCGGCCCCAGGAAAAAGCCCAGGGGCGCCTGGGTCAGCAGGCGCCGGCCGCGTTCGGCCAGGGGGACTCGGGCGCCGATCTGTTGTTCCAGGGTGCGGCGTCCGGCGCCGATCAGGTAATGCCCGACATGGCCGGCCACGGCTTCCGGGGCCTCGGCGCAGTAGTGGGCCCGGGCCAGTTCGATGCACTGGCGGGCCACCTGTTCTTCACTCAGGGGGCAGTGGCGGGCCAGGCGTTCGAGCACATGCCGGTAATGGTCGCGGGTGGCGAAATCCATGCGCCGGTAGACCTGGGCCGGGTCGTCCTGAAGCACCTGTTCGACCCGGCTCATCAGCTCGACGAACTCGCGCCAGTTGCTGGCCGAGAGCAGGCGCAGGCTGGAAATACTGTTGCTGATGGACACCTGATCGGCGGCTTGCTGTTGGGCGTCGAGCTGTACCAGGCGCTCGATGTTCAGCCCGGTTTCCCCCAGCAGTTGCTCGATCCAGGCCAGGGGCAGCACCAGGGCGGCGTTCTGGCCCTGCAGGCGCCGCGCCAGTTCGGCGACGAAGGCGGCACTCATGGGCGGTGCCGAGCGCGCCATGTCGGCCACCGCCAGCACCACGCTCTTGGCGTCCTGCTCGGCGGTTTCCATCAGGCGGTCGGCCCAGTCGTTGGCCAGATTGCGCTCGCTCCAGTTGGCCATGACTCGGAAGGCCACGCGCCGCAGGTTCTCGATCAAGGCCAGGCGCAGCATGATCGGAATCGCCCACAGCTCGCCGAGCTTGAGCGGGGTGACGCTTTGGTAGCTGTCGACGAAACGCCCCAGGCTTTCGCTGTCGACCCGGCCGTCGCCGTGGGAAATGGTTTCCAGGGCGATGTCGTAGACCCGTGGCAGACCCGCCGACTGGCCGTTGGCCAGGCGCGGCAATTGCCGGCTGTAGCCCCGGGGCAGGTGAGTGCGGGTGATGCGGATCTGTTCTTCCAGCAGGTAGTAGTTGTCCAGCAGCCATTCGGCGGCGGGGGTGGCCCGGGGCGAGCTGCCGGTGGCGGCGGTCAGGCTTTTGCAGCAACTGGCCAGGGCGCTGGCGTTGTCCGACAGGCGTGCCAGCAGCCAGTCGGGGTTGCGGCTGTGGCTCAGGCGGTGCTGGTGCGCCAGCAGGGTGCCGTGGCTGGCCATCTGTTCACTGCTGAACAATTCCGAGCGCAGCGGCGCTTCGTATTCGACGCTGTTGCGCGAGGCCTTCCATTGGCCGTATCTGGCGGCGGGCAGACGGCAGAACCTCAGGAATGTGTGGGTCCAATGACTGTCCATGTTTTCCTTGGCATAACAGAGCCGTCCCTCGGCACGGGGTGCGAGGGAGGGCCGGGAGCGGGGCGTGCGGTCAAATCGATGCACCGTCGCGACGAACGTTTCAGGCAAAAAGCTGCAACCTTGACGGTGGCGGGAGTGGGGGAGGGTGTCTGTGCGTTGGGGCACATAGGCGGGTGATCATGCATTGCTGCTGGGTGGCTTGACGTGGCTAGGGAGCTTGATCCCGCTCGGGCGCGTAGTGGTCGTGGAACCTGAGGGTGCGGTCTTGTTGGTGGGCATATCCGTTGCTGCGGGTGCGGCGGATATTGGTTCCGCTCTTACAGCGGCTCACTTTTGAAG
>NZ_JAVAJH010000011.1:0-210312 GCF_030718165.1 Pseudomonas sp. LPH60 | reverse complement strand
AGCACTGGCCACGGCGACGCTGGTGGCAGCGCCGCCGGTGATATTCAAAGTGATCGGGTTGGTGCTGCTGTTGGCCGCCACCGTGGCGCTGACGGCGCCGGCCACCGGCGCCAGGCCGTTGATCACCAGGCTATAGGCGCGGGAACCGGTGGCGCTGTTGGCGTCAGTGGCGGTGACAGTCAAGTTGCTGGTGCCACTGCTGCTCGGCGTGCCGCTGATCACGCCTGTGCTGGTGTTCAGGCTCAGGCCGGCCGGCAAGCTGCCGGCGCTGATCGCGTAGGTGTACGGCGCGGTGCCGCCGGTGGCGCTCAGGGTCTGGCTGTAGGCTGCGCCCTGAGTGCCGTCGGGCAGTGTCGTCGGCGTTATCGCCAGGGTCGGCGCGGTGACGGTGATGGTCACGGTGGCCGGGCTGGAAGTGCCGCTGGCGTTGGTGGCGGTGTAGGTAAAACTGTCGGAACCGGAGAAACCGGCGGTCGGGGTGTAGGTGATGCTGGTGCCACTGGCGGTGGCGGTGCCATGGCTGGCGGCAGTGTCCACGGCCACGCTGCTGGCGGCGCCGCCGCTCAGGCTCAGGGTGATTGGGTTGGCGCTGCTGTTGGCGGCCACCGTGGCGCTGACCGGGCCGACGGTGGGGGGCGGCACGTTGTAGGTATAGCCGTTGGTCAGAGTCGCGGTGCCCCCTGGGGTGGTGACTACCACGTTAACCACACCCGCGGCGTGGGCCGGGGTGGTGGCGGTGATGGTGGTGGCATTGTTGACGATGTAACCGGTGGCGGCTGTCCCGCCAAAGCTCACCGCCGTGGCACCGGTTAGGTTGGTACCGGTGAGGGTGACGGAGGTGGCGCCTGCGGTGCTGCCGGTGTTCGGGTTGACGGCGGTCAGGGTCGGGGTCGCGGAGCTGGTGACCACCAGGGTATAGGTGGCGACGCCGCCCTGATTCAGGCCGTCATTGAGGGTGATGCTGAATGTGTAGGTGCCGGCGGTGGTGGGAGTGCCGTGCAGTAGGGTGTTCGAGCTGCCCGGTGACGGATCGAGGATCAGGCCCGGCGGCAGGCAGGGCGTCACGCCGTCGTAGTCCGGGTCATTGGCGTCGCACTCCACCCATTGGTCCAGTGGTTGTGCGCCGCCGACGGAATTGATGACGATGCTCATGGGCTGGCCCACTGCCACGCTGGGCAAGGTACTGCCCGTAGCCGGGTTGGTGATCACGGGAGCGGCGGCCATTGCCTGGCTGCTCACGGTCAACATGACCAGGAGCAGGAACAGCGAAATCAGCGGGCGTGTCAGCCGGATACCTAGCGTGGTCAGTGGTGTTCTCATGAGGGCTTCCTGCCTTGCGACCGGTTTGAGGGTCGTGTCCAGCGTAAGTGTTGATAAAGGTCCAGCGGTTACAGCACGGCTACAGCCGGCCCCTTGGGGGGCAGGTATTACTTGATGCTCAGGGACTGTCGATCTCTTCCCGGGCGGTCATCCGCGCGGGACGCTGCATTTGGGTGTACAGGCCACTGTCGGCACCGGCCCGGAAGCCCAGCCGCTCATACAGCCGGCGAGCACGGCTGCCCTGTTCGACGCTCAGGCTGCAGGTCTGACGCTGGGCGTCGGCCTTGGCCAGTACCGTGCGCAGCAAGTCGGTGCCGATGCCCCGGCCATGCCAGTCCGGTAGCAGGGCAATATCGACAATGCGCACATCGTCGGCCGCGTACTGCACGCACAGGCGCCCGATCGGGCTGCCGGCCTGCTCGACGATCAGAAAGTCCGCAGCGGGAAAGTGCTTTTCATAGTGCTGGCGTTGCAGCTCGGCCTGGGAGTGCAGGAAAGCCCGGCGCTGGGCGTCGTTCCAGCCAGGCACTGCACTGACTTCGGCCCAGCGGCGTGAGGCGTACAGCGCCTGGAGAAATCCCAGGTCGTGGCTGTTCTGCTTGCGCAGTACAGCCACGTTGCCTGCCGGCAAATGGAGAGCGGTGATGTGAGTCATGAGCTTCTGATCGGGTACTCGCCTTCCAGGCAGATGCAGTAGGACAGCGTCTGGAAGGGTTGCATGGTGTTGCGCAAGGCCGTCGACGTTGTGCCACTACCGGCGTTGCCCACCGTGATGGCCGCCAGTGTCTGGTTTGTCGCCGTCGGTGCGGTGTTGTTGTACAGGCGGACGTTGCGGGGTTGTGCCAGGTAGGCGGTGTTGTTGGGAGTATCCAGAGCGGCCGCCGATTCGCTGCCGTCCTTGGCCAACACCTGATGGGTATGCGGGGCGAAGTTGCTGGCCACCATGGTTATCCGGTCGGCTCCCAGGGCCGTGCCAACTGGCCTGTCGGTCAGCCCGGGGCCGGGCCCGGCCCCCATGGCCACGCGCCCGTTGAGATTGGGCAGCTTGAAGTTCTGTCCGGGGGTGCCGCCATACAGGTTGCCAATCACCGAATAGAGGGCCGGATTCTGCTGGACGGTGATGAGCGAGCCATCGCAGTACGCCCAGTTTTGCGGGACGAAGTTGTAGGGGAACAGTCTGATTTCACCGGTAAAAGCGTCCATGATCGGTCATTCCAGATTGAGTGAGGGGTTCACTGCTGTCGGGTCGGATAGAGGCCGACCAGGCAAATGATGTAGTTGATCGCCAACGAACCCATCAGGTTGCTGTGGGGGGTCGCGGCGCCACCGCTCGGGGTCAGTGCCGAGTCGAGAAACTGCGGGTTCATCGGGACGGCGGTGGATGTTCCGGTTCCTGCGCTGTACAGCCCGGTGATGATCCCCGCGCCCGGGAATTTGCCAAAGGTCATGCTATTGGGCGTTGCGGCTGGGGATGGGACTGCCGAGGTGGCATCTTGGGCGCTCACCATAAAGCCATGGGTGTGGGGGGCAGTGTTTTCCGGCCTCATGGTCACGGTTTCCACGCCAAACTTCTGCGTTAGCGTCCTTGGGGTCAGTCCGGTGCCGGTGCCTTGGCCCACGGGGAGCCGGCCACGGTAGTCCGGGAGACCGAAGTTGGTGATGCCGTTGCCACCGTACAGGGTGCCCAGTAACGAGTAGAGGACCTGGAAGTTGCTGATGGGCAGCAGCGATCCGTCACAGAACGCCCAATTCTCTGGCGCATAGTTGCCGGCGAACATGCGGATTTCTCCGACGAAAGCTTCAGACATGTCAGTTTCCTTGCTTGAGGGTCTGTAGACAGCCGTTACTGGCGAGGTGGGTAGATGCCCGTCGTAGCAATGCAGAAATAGCCCACGATGGAGGGCTGCACATTCGGCATGGGCATGCCTGGCGTTGGGGTGACGGTCGCGCTGTTGAGGGCGATCAGAGTGCCGGTTGCCGAGGTATAGGTCGGTTTTGCCGGGACCCCCTTGGTGTTCGAGCTGACAGCGGGAATGTTGCCGCCCGGGTCATCGTTGCCCGGATCGTTGGAGACATGCGTGGCGTGGCTATGCTGGGCCACCGAGTTCTGCGGCATCGTCACGGTTTCGCTACCGCCTTTGGTGCCCAGCGCGTGCACATCCATGATCGGATCGACAGTGGAGGCTCTGTAGTTCTGCCCCAGAGCGACCCGGCCACGCAGATCCGGCAGGCCGAACGTCGTACTGCCGTCACCGCCATAGGTTTTGCCCAGCAGGGAAGCCAGCGCCACATTGGTGTTGATGGGTAGAACCTGGCCCTCGCAAGGGAGCCAACCCTCAGGTGCCCAGCCCCAAGGGAACAAGCGAATTTCTCCGATAAAAGGATCCACGTTCTTTTCTCCTTGAACAAGTTTTTGACGCCGGGAATCCGTCTCTTACTAATAGACTAGCAAGTGCGTAGGCGCACAATAAACAAAAGTGAATTTAGTGTGCAAATGTTATTTCAAGTTGTTTGGTGGTAATTAACGGAGGGCTCGTCTATTAGCAGGTAGTTGACGCTCCGGCTAAGAGATTTCAAGAAGGAAGTCTTTCACAGTGTTGCTGGTTGTCGCTCGGTTCAGGGCGTTATGTCCAGCGGGGGCGGGGTGAGGGCGGGATGTCCAGGCTGGTTGCAGGCTTTTGAGTTCGGCTTTTCGAAATCGTAAGTTCATTGTCAAGTAACTAAGCGTGCTAACGATCTACGCCGAAAGTATTGGTTGTCTAGTCTGGGTTTTGGCGGATTTACAGCATGCTTGAAGTGTAGCGGTAACAGGTCTTAGTTGCTGTTGTGGGGTGGTTATTCCCAAGTTGATAAGTAGGGTATTCTTTTTGCGGGGGGCGGAGTAGTAAAGTTTTTTGCTCTAAGACCCTGTTTTGTTTGAGGTTGTTGTTTTTTTTGACGCCAGCGGGACGCCGCTCCCCGGGGATGAGCGGCGCGCCGTTACCGGCTTACAGCCCGGCGCTTTCTGCCGCTACGCTCTTGGGCTTGCCGTAATGCCATTCATAGACCACGAACTTGAAGTCCTTGAGGTCGCCTTTCTCGTCGAAGCTCAAGTCCCCGGTGGGGGTCTTGAAGGTGCCTTTGTGGATCGCCTCGGCGACTTTCTCCGGGTCCTCGCTCTTGGCCGCGGCGATGCCCCCGGCAATCACTTCCACGGCCGAGTAGGACGGCAGCACGAACGGACCGCTGGGGTTTTCCTTCTTGGCTTCGAAGGCTTCTACCAGGGCCTTGTTGGCCGGGTCCTGGTCGAAGGACTTGGGCAGGGTCACCAGCATGCCTTCGGAGGCGTCCTTGGCGATCTGCGAGATCGAGTCGTTGCCTACGCCTTCAGGGCCCATGAAGCGCGCGGTCAGGCCCTTTTCCTTGGCCTGGCGCAGTAAAAGGCCCATTTCCGGGTGGTAGCCGCCGAAGTACACGAAATCGACATTGGCCTGCTTGAGCTTGGCCAGGATCGACGAGTAGTCGCGCTCGCCGACGTTGATGCCTTCGAACATCGCGACCTTGATGCCTTCCTTGCCGAGGATGTCCTTGACCGAGCTGGCGATGCCTTCACCGTACTGCTGCTTGTCGTGCAGCACCGCCACATTGGTCGGTTTCAGCTGGGCGATGTAGCGTGCCGCCGCCGGGCCCTGGGCGTTGTCCAGGCCGATGGTGCGGAACACCATCTTGTAGCCCCGGGCCGTCAGCTCCGGGCTGGTGGCTGCAGGGGTGATCATCACGATGCCTTCATCTTCGTAGATGTCGGATGCCGGCTGAGTGGAGCTGGAGCACAGGTGCCCGACCACGAACTTGACGCCGTCATTCACCACTTTGTTGGCCACGGCCACCGCTTGCTTGGGGTCGCAGGCGTCGTCGTATTCCACGGCCACCAGTTGCTTGCCGTCGACGCCACCCTTGGCGTTGATCTGCTCGATGGCCATGCGCGCGCCGCTGAACTGCATGTCACCGTATTGCGCCACCGGGCCAGTCTTGGCCCCGGCGATGCCGATCCGGATGCTGTCGGCTGCCAGGGAATGGCAGGCGAGACCGGCAAGGATCATGGCGCTGAGCAGTTGGGTGGCTTTGTTATTGATACGACTCATGGGTTGTTCCACTCCTGTGGGTAACGATTCAAAGGGTGTTGCGGGTGTTGCTTGGATGCATGATGCGCCGCAGGCAGCGGCGCATCGGCAACTCGGGGTTGTAGACCGGGCAGCCCGGAACGGCGTTGACCCGGCTCAAGGAAGGGCCTTGCCGATCCTGGCCACGGCCTCGACGGCCGGTAGCGGCGCCGCGGGTTCGACACAGGCATCCAGGGCCTGGGCGAGATCGGCCAGCAGGTCGGCGACGTCTTCCAGGCCCACCGACAGGCGCACCAGGCCTTCGGCGATGCCGTGTTCGGCCCGTTCTTCCGGGGTGTAGGTGGAATGGGTCATGCTCGCCGGGTGCTGGGCCAGGGACTCGGCGTCCCCCAGGCTCACTGCACGACTGAACAGTTGCAGGGCGTTCATGAAGCGGCTACCGGTGGCCAGGCCGCCCTTGAGTTCAAAGGCGAGCATGCCGCCGGGCAATTTCATCTGCTGTTGCGCCAGGCTGTATTGCGCGAAGGACGGCAGGCCGGGGTAGGCGACCCACTGCACCCGCGGATGCTCTTGCAGGTACTCGGCGATGATCTGGGCGTTGCTACAGTGGCGCTCCATGCGCAGGGCCAGGGTCTTGAGGCCGCGCATCAGGAGAAAGGCGTCCTGCGGCGAAAGCACGGCACCGGTGAGGTCCTTCAGGCCCTGCAGGCGAATGCGCTCCGCCAGGCTCTGGCGGGTGACCACGATACCGGCGGTGATGTCGCCGTGGCCGTTGAGGTATTTGGTCGCCGAATGCACCACCAGATCGGCCCCCAGCTCCAGTGGACGCTGCAGGTAAGGGGTGCAATAGGTGTTGTCCACGGCAAAGGTGATGCGCGGATGCTGGCGGGCGATTTCGGCCACGGCGGCAATGTCCACCAGTTGCATGTTGGGATTGGCCGGGGACTCGCAATAGATCATGCGTGTGGCCGGGCTGATGGCGGCCCGCAGGTTGCCCAGATCGCTCATGTCCACATGGCGCACCTTGACCCCGAACTCGGCCAGGCCGTGGTGCAGGAGGGCGAAGGTGCAGCCATACAAGGTCCGGCAGACGATGATTTCGTCGGTGGGGCGCAGCAGGGTCCACAGGGTGGCGGCAATGGCGCCCATGCCGGAACCGAAGGCCACTGCAGCTTCGCCATTTTCCAGGGCTGCCATGCGCGCTTCCAGCAACGCCAGGGTCGGGTTGCCGATGCGGGTGTAGAAGTAGCCGGGTTGTTCGCCGGCAAAGCAGCCAGCGCCATATTCGGCGGTGGCGAAGGTAAAGGTGGAGGTCAGGTAGATCGGTGGAATCAGCGCGCCCTGATGCTCCTGAGGGTTATAGCCGTGGTGGATGGCTCGGGTGGAAAAACCAAGGTCACTGTTTTTATTGTTCATGGTGAACACTCTCGGATTTTCCCTAATGCTATGCTCAAATCCGGCGCAATAAATTCTAATCTAGCTCCAAAAAAAGCACTTGATTGGAATAAAACATCATAAAAACAAGATAAAGAGGCAAAACATGCCCCAGAGCCTGGATCGTACGGACAAAGCCCTGCTGATTGCCCTGCAAGACAATGCCCGGCTGACCAATGCCGAGCTGGCGGACAGCGTGGCCCTCACCACCTCGCCGTGCTGGCGCCGGGTCAAGTTGCTGGAAGAGAGTGGGGTGATCACCGGCTACCAGGCGATCCTCTCGCCCAAGGCGCTGGGCTATGGGGTCACTGCCTTTGTCAGCGTGATGATGGAGTCCCACTCCCGGGAGACGGCTCGGGCTTTCGAGCAGCGGCTGCTGGAAATCCCGGAAATCATCGCCTGCCACAACGTCTCCGGGCGCTATGACTTTCTTCTCGAGGTGCTGGCCAAGGACCTGGAGTCCTTCGGCGAATTTGCCCGAGAGGTGCTGCAGACCCTGCCGGCGGTAAAGGAAATCTACTCGAGCTTTTCCTTCAAGTCGGTGAAGCCGTTGCGGCAGATTCCGGTACAAGAGTAATGAGGGAGGTGCGGACGTTTGGCGGCTATCGTGGTTCGGCACTATCGCCAAGAGGCCGCGGCAACGGCGTCTGTCTGCTTCGCCAGCAAGCCAGTGGCCTGCAACAGGCCCTCAGCGAAAGAGCACCGCGCAGCTCAAGGCTTCAAAACGAGCCATGGGCTGCGAGGTTGCAATACTGCCCTTTGAAATACAGCAGTGGCTGCGCAGCCGACGCTTGTTGCAGGTTCAACGCTTTCACTTCACCAATCACGATCAGGTGATCACCTGCGGCGTGTTCGGCGTGAATTTCACAATCCAGCCAATGCAGGCTGCCGGCAATGATCGGATTCCCCAGCGGCGATTCCTGCCATTGGACGCCATGCCACTTGTCCGTGCCTTTACGAGCGAACTGGTTGGAAATCCTGACCTGCTCACCGGACAGGATATTGACCGCGAATCGACCTGCCTGGCGAATCCTGGGATAGCTGGCCGAGCCGGACATGACGCTGAATGACACCAGTGGCGGGCTCATCGACACGCTATAAAACGACTGGCAGGTAAAGCCGATCGGCTCGCCAGCAATCTGCGAGGTAATCACCGTGATACCGGATGCGTAGTGCCCGAGCGCTTCGCGAAAGCTCAATGGCTCGATAGCCGTTCTGGGAAGTGACATGGAGGGTCCTAAATATCGGGTGCTGCTCGAAAGTGTCGAGGAGGGCCTGAAGCAGCCCGGTAACTTTTTAATCCACTGCTTCAATCCTCCCGCACAGCATTGCCGGCTTCAGCTCAGCACGGGTTCGAGAGTTCTCTTCGGATAATGTCTGCACCAGCGCTTAATGCCTTTAGCTTGCCTCTTGCCACTTCGCGAGCTAGTGGCGCCATGCCACAGTTGGTGCATGGATAGAGTTTGTCGGCCTCTACGAACTGCAGTGCCTTGCGTAGGGTATTGGCCACTTCCTCTGGTGTTTCAATGGTGTTGGATGCCACGTCGATGGCTCCGACCATCACTTTTTTGCCTCTGATGAGTTCAATGAGATCCATTGGGACATGAGAGTTGTGACATTCCAGCGAGACTATATCGATACTGGATTTTTGCAGCTTGGGGAAAGCCTCTTCATATTGTCGCCACTCTGATCCCAGAGTCTTTTTCCAATCGGTGTTGGCCTTGATGCCGTAGCCATAGCAAATATGGACCGCCGTTTCACACTTGAGGCCTTCAATGGCCCTTTCCAGAGTGGCCACTCCCCAATCATTCACCTCATCAAAGAAAACGTTAAAGGCGGGCTCATCAAACTGGATGATGTCCACACCGGCAGCCTCTAACTCTCGGGCTTCCTGATTGAGGATCTTGGCGAATTCCCAAGCCAGTTTTTCGCGACTTTTATAATGGCTGTCATAAAGCGTGTCGATCATGGTCATGGGGCCTGGCAGCGCCCATTTTATGGGTTGTTTGGTTTGCTGACGTAAAAACTTGGCATCTTCAACAAATACCGGTTTTTGCCGAGCAACAGCACCCACCACCGTTGGCACGCTCGCATCATAGCGATCACGAATCCTAACGGTTTCACGTTTCGCGAAATCAACGCCGCTGAGGTGTTCAATAAAGGTAGTGACAAAGTGTTGGCGTGTTTGTTCGCCATCACTGACGATATCAATACCGGCCTGTTGCTGTTCCTGCAGTGACAAACGTAAAGCATCGTGTTTGCCCTCGACCAATTCCTCGTCTTGCAACTTCCAGGGCGACCATAGTGTTTCAGGTTGTGCAAGCCAGGAGGGTTTAGGCAAGCTGCCGGCAGTTGAGGTGGGTAACAGTTTTTTCATCATCAATGGCCTTGTGATTTCAATGAGTCAAAGAGCGCAATGGGCGGACCACTGCTCAAGGATGGCCTGGTACGGCTTGATGAAGTTCTCCTCAACAAACTGCCCCTGCTCAATAGCCAGGCGGCTACGTTCCTCTCGGTCATAAACAATACGAGTCAGTGAGTAATCCTGGTGCTTCAGACTGGGTTGATAGGATTTTCCTGCTGCAGAATTGGCATTGTAGATTTCAGGGCGGTAAATCTTCTGGAAGGTGTCCATCGTGCTGATGGTGCTGATCAACTCAAGATTGGTGTAGTCACTGAGCAAGTCACCGACGAAGTAGAAAGCCAAAGGCGCAACGCTGTTCGCAGGCATGAAGTAGCGAACCTTCAATCCCATCTTCTTGAAGTACTCATCGGTTAGAGAGTATTCATCCTGCTGGTATTCAAAGCCCAAGACAGGGTGCTGGTTCTCAGTTCGATGATAGGTTCGGCTGCTGGAAACACTCAGGCAAATAACCGGTGGTTTGTTAAAGTTTTCCTTGTAGGCGCTTGAGTGGATGAAGTGCTTGAACAGCTTCCCATGCAGCTCTCCAAAGTTGTCGGGAGTGCTGAATTCTGGCTGGTCCTTGTTGTGGTTCAATAACAGAACGCTAAAGTCATAATCTCGTACGTAAGAGGAGAAGTTGTTTCCGACAATGCCTTCCAGGCGTTCATTGGTCTTTCGGTCGAAAATGTTCGTTTTCAGTATTTCAATCAAAGGGATGGCGTTGCCACTGTTTGCAGTGTCAATGTCCATTTCAACGGAAACGATTTCAAGTTCGACAGCGTAACGATCGCCTTTGGGGTTGTCCCAATGCGCCAAGGCATTGAAGCGGTTGTCAATCATTTTCAACGTGTTGCGCAAGTTGTCTTGGCGGCTTTTGCCACGGGCCAAGTTGGCGAAGTTGGTAGTGATACGTGTATTTTCGGAGGGGTGATAGTTTTCGTCGAAGCAAATGCTTTTGATGGTAAATGTAAGCTCTTTGTTCATGGCGTCCTGGTTTCCGAGATGGAACCTGAATTTATTTATCGGTTCTCTGTACTTTCCAATGTTATTGCTAGGTTCTTTTGCTTAGTGGTGTTTCTAAGCTATCGATCATTGAGCTGCATTTTATGCTGGACTATTAATTGAGAGGAAATGAATTGATTTCACTGAGTCTTTAGTCACATTCATGATGTGCTGTTCATTCAGTTGTACAAGTCTATTGCCCGCAGGATTCATTGATAGGCGAAACAAACAACTGAAAGTGTGCGAGCTGGCGAGTGTGTGGAGAAGCGCCATGCGTTTCCCGTTCATGTACCCGGCGCGTTCGCGTTTGCAGAACGGCACCATCCCTGGCAAGCCAGTTGCTACCGGTGATCAGCCCGTCCCCAAAGCATTTTTCTGCACACCGATGATTGACGTGGCAACAGCGGCTCCCTATTCTTTGTCGACCAACAAAAAATAGAGAGCAATGCGATGAAAACCCTCAAGGGCCCCAGCCTGCACCTGGCACAGTTCAGTGCCGATACCGCCCCCTTCAACAGCCTGTCGGGCATCGCCCAGTGGGCTGCTGATCTGGGTTTCAAGGCACTGCAGATTCCTGCCTGGGATGCGCGTCTGTTCGACGTCGCCACCGCGGCGGACAGCCAGGATTACTGCGATGACCTCAAGGGTCAGTTGGCACAAAAGGGTCTGGTGATCAGTGAGCTGACCAGTCATATCTTCGGCCAGCTGGTGGCAGTGCATCCGGCCTACGACGCAATGTGCGACAACTTCGCGCCCCAGGCGCTGCGGGGCAATCCCCAAGCCAGAACGGCCTGGGCCATAGAGCAGATGAAGCTGGCGGCCAAGGCCTCGCGCCGCCTGGGGCTCGGTGACATGGGCACCTTTTCCGGGTCCCTGGCCTGGCCCTATCTGTTTCCCTTTCCGCAACGTCCAGAAGGTTTGATCGAGGCCGCTTTCGAGGAACTGGCTCGACGCTGGCGGCCGATCCTCGATCTGTGCGACGAGCAGGGGGTCAACCTGTGCTACGAGATCCACCCCAGCGAGGACCTGCACGATGGCACCAGCTTCGAACGCTTCTATGAATTGGTCGACCGTCACCCGCGCTGCAACATCCTCTTCGACCCCAGCCACTTCGTGCTGCAGCAGTTGGACTACCTGAGTTACCTGGACATCTACCACGAGCGCATCCGCATGTTTCACGTCAAGGATGCCGAGTTCAATCCCAGCGGCCGCCAGGGCATCTACGGCGGCTACAGCTCCTGGGTCGAGCGGGCCGGGCGCTTCCGTTCCCTGGGCGACGGCCAGGTCGACTTCAAGGGGATCTTTGCCAAGCTGGCGCAATACGACTACCCGGGCTGGGCGACCCTGGAGTGGGAGTGCTGCCTCAAGGATCAGGAGGACGGCGCCCGGGAAGGTGCCGAATTCATCAACCGCCACATGATCCAGGTCACCGAGCGGATCTTCGACGACTTCGCCGGGGCCGGGATCGACCGCCAACAGATCAACCGCATGCTCGGCATTGCCTGAACCCTTCATCAAGAGAACCCCCATGACTGCATTCACCGACAACACCCAGGCCGACACTGGCGGCCTGACCCATCGCTATGTGCGCATCGACGGCCAGCGCATCCACTGTGTCAGCGCCGGCACAGGCCGGCCGGTGCTGCTGATTCCCGGCTGGCCGCAGACCTGGTACGCCTGGCGCGAAGTGATCCAGGCCCTGGCCGCCCGAGGCTTCCAGGCCATTGCCGTGGACCCGCCGGGCAGCGGCCAGTCCGACCGCCCGGAGCAGGGCTACGACACCGGCCATGTGGCCGGGGTGCTGCACCAGGTGATGGGGCAGTTGGGCTTCGAGCGCTACAGCGTGGTCGGCCACGACGTCGGCATGTGGATCGCCTACGCCCTGGCCAGCGATCATCCGCAGGCGGTGGAGCGCCTGGCGCTGACCGAAGCGGTGATCCCGGGGCTGGCGGCGGCGCCGCCGATCTTCGTCGCGCCAGAGCAGAACATCTTTCTCTGGCACTTCATGTTCAACCAGCTGCGGGACTTGCCGGAAGCCTTGATCGCCGGACGCGAGCGGGCCTACCTGAATTACATATTCGATCACTGGTCCCATCGCCGCGAGGCGGTGGCCGCCGAGGTCTATATCGAGGCGTACGCCGCGCCGGGCGGCCTGCGTGCGGGCTTTGCCTACTACCGGGCGATTCCCGAGACCGTGCGCCAGAATCAGTTGCGCGCGCAGCGACCGCTGGCAATGCCGGTGCTGGCCATTGGCGCCGAGCACGCCACCAACGATGCACCCTTGCTGACCCTGCAGGGGCACGCCACGGATCTGCGCGGCGCCATCGTGCCCGACTGCGGGCACTTCATCATGGAAGAGGCGCCCGAGGAGTTCCTCGCTCACCTGCTGCCCTTTCTTCAGGAGGGCGCCGACTGAACAAAGGGCAGGCGGTCCCGGGCCATGGAAAATGGCCGGGGCCGGTGCAAATCTAATATCATTTCGTCGCGGCGCCTTGCGCCAACCCACTGACCGGCCCCTGCCGGTCAGTTTCCTTGTCCTGACGAGATACCCGACCCCCATGGCTGGAAGACCCCGCGAATTCGATCGCAACCAGGCGTTGCGCCAAGCGCTTGAGCTGTTCTGGGCCCGTGGATTTGAAACCACTTCCATGGCCGATCTGGTGGCGGCCCTGGGGATCGCCTCGGCGCGGATCTACGCCGCCTTCGGTTCCAAGGAGGCGCTGTTTCGCGAGGCCATCGAACTCTATGAAAGCCACGAGGGCGGTTTTGCCGACCAGGCCCTGGGCGAAGCCAGCGCCTATGTCGCCATCGAGCGCATGCTCAAAGAGGCGGTGGCGCTCTACACCCGGGCCGGTCATCCCCAGGGCTGCATGGTGGTGTCCTCGGCGGTGAACTGCTCCAGTGACAACGACGGCGTGCGTGAGTGGCTGGCCGAGCATCGCCGGGCCCGTACCGCCAGCATCATCCAGCGCCTGGAAGCGGCGGTGCAGTCCGGCGAACTGCCGGCACACACCGATGCAACTTCCCTGGGGGATTATTACTCTACGGTGCTGCACGGGCTGTCGGTACAGGCCCGGGACGGGGTCACCCAGGCGCGCCTGCTCAAAGGGGTGACGCTGGCCATGACGGTCTTCGAGGCGGCGCAGGGCAACTGACCAGGCGCCTGCCAGCCTGTGTCGCGCAAAAAAACAGGCAGCGACACCGTGCGCCAGCTGCGCAAGCGGGCAGCCCCCGGTCATGGTTCCTGGCCCGGGTTGTGCATTTTTATCGGGTCCTGGACCTGTTCGATCATCGATAGAGTATTACGACCCGCCCATGAGCAACTCCGCGGCTACACCTCAAGGTAACTGGCAGCCGGTCATCGCGTTGGCGCTGGCGGCCTTTGTCTTCAACACGACGGAATTCGTGCCGGTGGGGCTGCTCAGCGCCATCGGCGCCAGCTTCGACCTGCCTACCGCGCGGGTCGGGCTGATGCTGACCATCTACGCCTGGATCGTGTCCCTGACCTCGCTGCCGGTGATGCTGCTGACCCGCAACGTCGAGCGGCGCCGGTTGCTCACGGTGCTGTTCGGGCTGTTCATCGTCAGCCATGTGCTGTCCAGCCTGGCCAACAGCTTCGGCCTGTTGATGCTCAGCCGCATCGGCGTGGCCCTGGCCCATGCCCTGTTCTGGTCCATCACGGCGTCACTGGCGGTGCGCCTGGCGCCGCCGGGCAAGCAAGTGCAGGCACTGGGCCTGCTGGCCACCGGCACTTCCCTGGCCATGGTCCTGGGCATTCCTCTGGGGCGTCTGCTGGGCGAAGCCCTGGGCTGGCGTACCACCTTCGGCGTGATCGCGGCGATGGCCGGCTTGCTGGTGCTGTGGTTGATCCGTACCTTGCCGCTGCTGCCCAGCCAGAACTCCGGCTCCCTGCGCAGCCTGCCGCTGCTGTTCAAACGCCCGGCGCTGGTGGCGATCTATGGGCTGACGGCCCTGGTGGTCACCGCGCAATTCACCGCCTACAGCTACATCGAGCCGTTCATCAAGGTAGCGGCGGGCCTGGGGGGCGATGTGGTGACCCTGATCCTGCTGGTGTTTGGCGGTGCCGGGATCATCGGCTCGCTGCTGTTCAGCTGGCTGCACCGCCACAGCCCCCAGGGCTTCCTGCTGACGGCGGTGACCCTGCTGGCGCTGTGCCTGAGCCTGCTGTTGCCCCTCAACGGCCATGTCTGGTCCCTGGTGGCGCTGAGCGTGGTCTGGGGCATGGCGATCATGGGCTTCGGCCTGGCCCTGCAATCCAAGGTGCTGGTGCTGGCGTCGGACGCCACCGACGTGGCGATGGCGATGTTCTCCGGGATCTACAACATCGGCATCGGCGGTGGTGCGTTGCTGGGCAGCTGGGTCGGCGGACAGTTGGGCTTTGCCTATGTCGGGCTGGCGGGCGGCGCCCTGGCGGGCCTGGCCTTGCTGCTCTACAGCCTGGCCCTGCGGCGCATGGCCCGCAGCAACGTGTAGCCGCTGCCGCAGGCTGCGAACGGCTCCGCAGGAGACGCAAAGTCTTGAGACCGCCAGAGGCTCGGCGGGAGATCGCCAGGCAAGGTCCTGCGGACCTTTGCGCAGCCCCGGGTTACAGCGGGGTTGTGTAGCCGCTGCCGCAGGCTGCGAACGGCTCCGCAGGAGACGCGGCGGCCTTGCAGGCGCCGGAGGTTCGGCGGTCGATCGCCAAGCAAGGTCCTGCGGACCTTCGCGCAGCCTCGCCAGAGGCTCGACAGCGGCTACAGTGGGGCGATGTCGAGCATGCGCGCCGTCCGCCCGCCAAGGTCAGCGGCGTCGGGCTTCGGGCCAGCAGGCCACCAGCACCAGCAGCAGCGCCGCCAGCAGGTAGGGCAGGCGCGGCTCCACCGCGTAGATCAGGGTGCCCGCCAAGGGCCCGACCACCACCCCCAGGCCCTGGGCCGCGCCGACGGAGCCGGCAGTGGCGCCTTGCTCGGCAGCGTCCACTGCGTTGCTGGCCAGGGCGGCAAAGGAGGGGAAGATCCAGCCCATGCCGGCGGCCGAGACAAAGAACCCCAGCCACAGCACCCAGGCGTGAGCGGCGAGGATGCTCGCGGCAAAGCCCATTGCGGCCACCAGGGCGCCGACGCGGATCATCCGCAGTGGCGGCCACTCCAGCTTGCGCACCAGCAGTTGCGAGGCAATCAACGCCAGCCCCACCAGGGTCAGGGCGACACCGGCGGTCTGCGCCGCCTCCGCCGGACCCATGCCCAGGCGGTCGAGGGCGAAGAAGCCGACGGTGATCTGCGCCATGGCCACGCACAGCATCGAGACGAACGCCACCAGCAGCGGCCGGCGCAGGCGCGGGTCCGTCAGGCTCACCGACTTGGGCGGTTGCTTGAGGTGCAACTCCTGGCGCGGCAGCCGCGCCTTGAGCAAGGCGAAGCCCAGCAGCGGCAGCAGCGCCAGCACATAGAACGGCAGGCTCAGGCTGTAGCGGGCCAGCAGCGCGGCAATCGCCGGGCCCAGAACCAGGCCGCAGGCGTTGGCCGCCCCCAGCGAGGCCATGGCCCGAGCCCGGTGCTCGGGCTCGATGTTGTCGGCGATCAGCGCGTAGCCGCCCACCGGAATCGCCGCGTAGAACACCCCGATCAGGCCGCGTCCCAGCAGCAGCCCGGCAAAGGCCAGGATGGCCGAGGGCAAGGCGTGCAGCGCCAGGTCGATGAATAGGCTCAGGGCGAGAAAGGCCAGGGTGAAGCCGCCGGTGCCCAGCAGCAGGATCTGCCGTCGGCCCAGGCGGTCACTGGCCCGGCCCCAGGGCCGGGCCAGGAGCATCCAGATCACCCCGGAAACGGTCACCGCCATGCCTGCTTGCCAGGTGGCCAGGCCGAGAATCCGCGCAATGGGACCGATCAGCGAGACAAAGGCCATCATCGCCATGGTGCAAGCCAGGTTGGCCAGCAGCAGTGGACGCAGGTTGAAGGCCGGGGCGGCCTGGGGCGTTTCCAGGGTGTCGAAGGGCAGCTGTTGCATGTTGCTCATGATTTATCCCAGGGCTGAGTGAGAGGGCAGGCGGCCGTCGACCATCACCAGCGGTCGACCGCGCACCTGCTCCAGGCGGCCGTCGACGCCATAGACGTCGCGCAGCAGCTGTTGGTTGATCACCTCCAGGGCCGGTCCGGCGGCGGCCAGACGGCCGTTGTGCAGGATCACCACCTGCTGGCTGAAACCCAGGGCCAGGTTGATGTCGTGGACCACCACCAGGGTGATCAACTGGCGTTCGCGGGTGGCCCGGGTAATGGCCTCCACCACCTGGCACTGGTGGTACAGGTCCAGGGCGCTGGTGGGTTCGTCCAGCAGCAGTACCCGAGGCCGGCGCACCAGGGCCTGGGCCAGCCCCACCAACTGGCGCTGGCCGCCAGAGAGGGCATCGATGGGACGGTCGGCCAGGGCGGTGAGGTCCAGGTCCCGCAACACCTGTTCGACCCCGTGCAGCACCGCGGCGCTGGGTCGGCCGGGGGCGAAGCCGGCACCGCGATGCCCGGCCATGGCTGCACTGAGCACCGCTTCGAAGGCGCACAGGCGGGTGCGTTCCGGCAGGCTCTGGGGCAGGTAGACGATGTGCTGCGCGCGCTCGACCTGGGGCAGGCGGTTGAGGTCGACGCCATCGAGCAGCACCTGCCCGCTGGTTTTCTGCAACCCGGCGATGCCCCGCAGCAGGGTCGATTTGCCCGCCGCGTTGGGGCCGATCAGCGCGGTCAGGCTGCCGGGGGCCAGGGGCGGCAGGCTCACGTCGCGCAGTACCTGGTGGCTGCCGTAATGCATGTTCAGGCCGGCTGTGCACAGCCCGGGCGTGGAGGGGGCGTTAAGGCTCACAGGACACCTCGACGGTTGCGCATGACGATGGCCATGAAAAACGGAATGCCCACCAGGGCGGTGACGATGCCCACCGGCACCAGCACCCCGGGGATCAGGGCCTTGCTGGCGATGGAGGCCATGGACAGGATCAGCCCGCCGCTGAGCACGCTGGCCGGCAGGAACAGCCGATGGTCTTCGCCCACCAGCAGGCGGGCGATGTGCGGGGCGATCAGGCCGATAAAGCCGATGGTGCCGACAAAGGACACCGCCAGGGCCGACAGCAGGCTGATGCGCAGCAACGCCAGCAGGCGCAGGCGGCCGACATCGATGCCGAAGCTGCGGGCCCGTTCCTCGCCCAGGGTCAGGGCGGTCAGGGCCCAGCTCTGGCGCAGGGAAAACGGCAGGCACAGGGCCAGGGCCAGGGCCAGCAGGGCGAGCTTTTCCCAGGAGGCCCGGGCCAGGCTGCCCAGGGTCCAGAACACCAGTTGCTGCAGGCTGTCCTGGGTGGCGACGAATTGCAGCAGGGCCACCAGGGCGTTGAAGGCGAACACCAGGGCGATGCCGAACAGCACCAGGCTTTCCACGCCGAAGCCACGCCAGCGTGCCAGCAGGTAGAGCAAGGCCACCGAGGCCAGGGCAAACAGGAAGGCGTTGGCCGAGATCAGATACTGCGCCGGCACCCCGGGAAGGCCCAGGCCCAGGACAATCGCCAGGGCCGCACCGAAGGCCGCGGCGGCGGACACGCCGAGGGTGAAGGGGCTGGCCAGCGGGTTGTCGAGCACGGTCTGCATCTCCGCTCCGGCCAGGGCCAGGGCCGCGCCCACCAGCACCGCCATCAGCGCGTAGGGCAGGCGCACGTTCCACACGATCACCGCCTCGACCCGGGGCATCGAGCCCGGGTCCCAGAGCACCTGCAGCAGGCGCGAAAGGCTCATGCCCGAAGGCCCGGTGGTGATGTCCAGGGCCAGGGACAGCAGCAAGGCCAGAGCCAGCCCGGACAACAGCAGCACCCGGCGGCCATGACGTTTTTGGTAATGCCCTGAGGCAACGCGCTCCTGCACGTCGGTGGCAGCCTGGGTCATGGTTGCAGGCTCGTGGCGAACACGCCGCTGGCGGGAATCGGCATGAAGCGCTGGTACAGCTCGCGGCGGGTCTGGTCCGGGTCCAGGTCCTTGAACAGCTCCGGGTGCAGCCACTTGGCCAGGGCCTGGACCGCGATCAGGTGCTCCGGCGAGTCGTAGAAAATGTGCCACAGGCCATGCACATTGCCCTCGCGCACTGCTCGCAGCTCGTTCAGCGGCGGGCGCTGGGCGGCCTGGCGCAGGCTGTCCCGGGCCTGTTGCAGGGTGGCGGAATAACCCAGGGTCACGCCGCCCTGGCCGGCAGCGAAGACCCCGGTGGCGACGTACACATCCGGATCGCTGGAAAGGATGTACTCCACGTTGAGCACGCCAATGGGCCCGGGAATGCGCCCGTCGGCGATGTTGCGCCCGCCGGCCAGCTTGATCATTTCGCCGAAGTTGCCGGTGCCCGGGGAGCCGCAGCAATCCTGCAAGCCGGCGAGCATGTCGATGAAGATCTTCGGCTGCTGGACCTTGCCGGCCTTGGCCAGGGTGTCGCTGACCCGGGCCAGGGACTGCTGGTAGAAGGCGATGAACGCCTCGGCCTGCTGTTCACGGCCCAGGGCCTGCCCCAGCAGGCGCATGCTGGGCACGGTGTTGCTCAGGGGATGGTCGCTGAAGTCGACGAAGATCACCGCCACTCCAGCCGCTTCCAGCTGCTGCACCGCTTCGCTGTCGGGGCTGGGCCCGTGGCCGCCGCTCAGGGCCATGATCGCCAGGTCCGGGTGCACCGCCAGGGCCTTTTCGACGCTGAAGGTTTCGGCGGACGTGCCGCCTACCAGCGGCACCTTGTCCGCCTCGGGGAAAGCCTTGTGGTAGGCCTCGTAGCCCTGCACGTCGAGGCCGCGAAAGTCCCCTTGCCAACCGGCGAGACGGGCGAAGGGATTCTGGCCTTCGAGCAGCGACAGGGAATAGATCATCCGGCCTTCCCCCAGGAGGATGTGTTCGACCTTGTCCGGCACCTGGACCTGGCGTCCGGCCAGATCGGTGAGGGTCGCGGCGCTGGCCGTGGCGGCCCACAGCAGGCCCAGGGGCAGCAGGCCGAGCAAGAGCCCGCGCTGGGCGCGGCGCAAGAAATCACGGTGTGTCATGTAAGGTTTCCTTGAACGATTGAACGGCCCGGCGGGCGACGCGCTTGCGCCACCACAACAGCAGGCCGGTGATGTACAGCAGGGGTAATGAAAGGCCGCAGACAAACCCCAGCCAGGCGCCGGGAGCCCCCAGCAGCAGATGGCCGTGGGCGGCGGAAAACAGCGGCTTGACCGCCATCGGCGTGGCTGTGAGCCAGCCAAACAGCTCCGGGCGCGCCAGCCAGGCACCGCTGCCGGCAATCAGCAGCAGCGGCAGGCACAGCCACGCGGCGGCCAGGTTGTGCCATTCGCGCAGGCGCCGGGGGCCCTGGCTACCGGGGCGCAGGCTGGCGGCTTTCCACCAGCTGCGGCGGCCCGGCCACCACAGGTACAGGCCGCTGCCCAGCGAGCCCAGCAGCACCAGGCCGCACAGCAGCACCAGGGTCGAGCCCAAGGCCCGCGGCAACAGCAGGCTGCGGTGCAGCGCCACCAGCTTGGCCAGCCACAGGTCCTCGAAGACGAAGAAGCCCCGGGGCGCGCCGTTGTAGGGATCGATCATGGCGATGCCGGTGCCGGGACGCTCCTTGAGGGCGCCGAAGACGATCACGTTGTCCGATTCGAGAAAGCCCTGGCGCGGAGGGGCTGCGCCGAAGACCTTGTGCAACTGCGGGTAGGCGTCGGAGGCGGCCCTGATCCAGGCGTCCTGTTCCAGCCGCGTGCCGTGCTCGCCGGGGGCCAGTTGCAGCATCGCTGCACCGACCTCCCAGCGCAGGATCGGGCCCTTGAGCTCCAGCAAGGCGCCGCTCAGGCCCAACAACGCCAGGAGCAGCCCCAGGCTCAGGGCCAGCCAGCGATGCAGCCGCAGCCAGAGTTCACGCATGGGCAGCATCGGCGGCTTACCAGCGGTAGCGCAGGCTGGCGATGACGCTGCGGTCATAACCGGCGCTGCAATTGGTCAGCGAGCAGCCTTCGTAGTAGCGCTTGTCGGTGAGGTTGGTGGCGTTCACCGCCAGGCGCAGGCCCTTGGCCGCCGGGATCAGCTTGTCGAAGTCGTAGTGCACCGCCGCGTCCAGCAGGGTGTAGGAGGGCACGCTGACGGTGTTGGCGGCATCGGCTTCGGTAGACCCGATGTAGCGCACGCCGGCGCCAAAGCCGAGGCCACCGAGCGGGCCTTCGGGCAGGGTGTAGTCGGCCCACAGCGAGGCCATCTTTTCCGGGGTGTCGGTGGGGCGCTGGCCTTTCTCCAGCGGGTTGTTGCTCTTGCTTACCTCGGCGTCGTTGTAGGTCAGCGCCGCCAGCAGGTCCAGGCCCCGGGCCAGGCTGGCCTTGCCTTCAAGCTCGATGCCGCGCACGTTCACCTCGCCGGTCTGCAGGGTGTTCAGGCGTTGGGCCGGGTCGGCGGTCTTGACGTTTTCCTGGGTCAGGTCAAACAGCGACAGGGTGATGTAGCTGTCGATCCCCGGTGGCTGGTACTTGACCCCCACTTCCGATTGCTTGGCGCTGGTGGGCTTGTACGGCGTGCCGTAGAAGTTGGTGCCCAGTACCGGGTCGAAGGACGTGGAGTAGCTGATGTAGGGCGCCAGGCCGTTGTCCGCCAGGTACACCAGGCCGGTGCGGTAGGTGAACTTCTCGTCGTTCTGCTTGCTGCCGCTGTCGTTCATGCGGTTATCGGTACGGGCGCTGGAGCGGTCCTGGCGGCCACCGACGCTGAGCACCCAATGCTCGTCGAAGGTGAACTGCTGCTGGGCGTAGACCCCGACCTGATCGGCGCGCTGCACGGTGTTGGTGAACGGCGTGTTGGGGTTGAACACGCCGCCATGCACCGGGTTGTAGATGTCGATGGACGAGGCAGCGCCGCCGCGCAGGTAGTAGTCCTCGCGGGTGCGCCGGTAGTCGACCCCCAAAAGCGACACCATCTGCGTACTGCCCAGGTTCCAGCGGGCCTGGACGTTGTTGTCCAGGGAGTAGGTGTCGCCGACGATGCGGAAGCGATAGGCGGCGCGGTTCAAGGTGCGCAGGTCCGGGGCCAGGGACATGCCGCTGGCGGTGTTGGTCAGCAGGTTGACGTGGCCGTAGCGGGCGCTGGAATTGAGGCTCCAGACATCGTTCAGGCGCTGCTCCAGCAGGTAGCCCAGGGAGTACTGGGTGCGGTCGTTGTCCAGCCCCGGTTCATCGAGGAAGACGTTGTGCTTGAGCTTGCCATTGGGGTTGCCGAGCAGGGTGCCTTGGGCCGGCAGGGACACCCTGGGTGCGCCGAACGCATCCTGGGTGTAGTCGGCCAGCAGGGTCAGGCGGGTGTCGTCGTTGGGCTTCCAGGTGAAGGAGGGCGCGAAGTACTGCTTGTCGTCCTTGATGTGCTCGAACTGGGTGCCGCTGTCACGTTCCAGGCCCACCAGGCGGTAGAGGAATTGCCCCTCATCGTCCAGCGGGCCGCTGAAGTCGAACTGGCCCTGGGCCCGATCGAAGCTGCCGCCCTGGATCTGCACTTCATGGAAGGGCTGCTCCAGTGGGCGCTTGCTGATCTGGTTGACCACGCCTCCGGGCGAGTTCTGGCCGAACAGCACCGAGGCCGGGCCCTTGAGCACATCGATGCGTTCCAGGCCATAGGCTTCGACCTTGGGCCAGGCCTGGGCGGTGTTGCCCTTGAGGCCATCGCGGAGCATGCCGGTGGTGACGTCGAAACCACGGATCGAGATCGTGTCGAAACGCTGGCTGGCGGCGGTGGTGTTGGCCTGGACCCCGGCGGTGTAGCGCAATGCCTCGTTCACCGACTGCACCTGCTGGGCGTCCATCTGATCGCGGGTGACCACGGAAATCGCCTGGGGAATCTCACTCAGCGAAGCATCGGTCTTGGTGCCGCTGAGGCTGCGCTTGGCCACGTAGCCGCTTTGCTGGCCGGTGGGGGAGTCGACCTGGGTAGCGCTGATCACGCTGGTGTCCAGGGTCAGGGTGTGGTCCTTGTCGGCCTCGCCATCGGCGGCCAGGGCGGCGCCGGCCTGGGTCAGCGACAGGCCCAGGGCCAGGCCATGGATCAGGCACGCCAGCGGGCTGCGGCGCAGCGCCGGACGCAGGACCGGACAATCGGCCGGCCAACCTTGGGTGTTTTGGTGCGCAACGCGGCTACCCATGCTTCACTCCGTGATGGGGATTAAATGAGAATGCAAACGTATCTCATTTGTGCGCCTGGGTTGCCGGCTAAAACTTTGGCTTGAGCGACCATTTCTTTCGTTTGCGGCACCGCGCGGGCAGGGCGCCCGGGGCAACAGGCGCGCGGTTCGACAGCGCCGGGCTGCGGCGTTGTTCAAGGTTCCAGGCATGCAAGACCAGGGCGATTCAGCGCAAGGACTTGGGCGACACCCCGAAGCGCTTGCGAAAGGCGGTGGAGAAATGCGCCGGGCTGTAGCCGACCCGATAGGCCGCGCTGGAGACATTGGTCTCGCCGCTGGCCAGCAAGCGGTAAGCCTCGCCCAGGCGCTGCTCCTGCAGGTAGGCATAGACGCTGGTGCCGAACACCTGGCGAAAGCCGGCGGTGAGCTTGCGCGGATTGAGGCCCACCTGACGCGACAGCTCCGACAACGACGGCGAGTCCTGCAATGAGTTGAGCAGCAGGTCCCGGGCGGCGTGGATACGTTCGATGTCCGCCGCGCTGCCGGGGCTGTCCTGCAGCGGCCGCGACTCGGCATGGGCAAGGATGCCCTCGACCCCCAGGGCGGTGAGCTCCAGGGCCTTGCCTCCCAGGTAGAAGGAGCGGGTCGGGCCTTGCAGCGGGCAGGTGAAGATCTGCTGGGCCAGGGCCAGCAGTGGCTTGCTGGCCGGCTGGCAGAACAGCATCGGCCCGCCGCCCCGCGGGTCCAGCAGGCGCTCGGGTTCCAGGCCGGCATTGCGGATCGACGGGAAGTCCAGCTGCACCGTGGTGTAGCGCACCGGTACGCCACGGGCGAACAGGTGGTCGCCGCAGTGCTCGCCCTGGTTGGCCACGGCGCACAGGGTCGGGCCGCGAATTTCCACTTCCGGTTGGCCCTCGACCCGGCAATTGAGCTGGCCGCTGAGCACCAGGATGATTTTCAAACCTTGCCAGAGCGGCTCTTGCATCCACATCTGGCTGTCCATCAGCACAGTCCCGGTGGACAAGGTGATTTCCGGCACCACCGCCGCCGTGCCGGCGTGCTGCGGATTGGGAAACTGCAGGGTGAAATCCCTTTGGACAGGCTGCGGCGCAGCGTGGGGGCTGAGCATGGCGAACTCCCTGTGAACCCGAAAAAGAGGCCATAAGCTATCAGGAAAATCCGCCCCTGTAATTAAGAATGATTATCCTTTAGCTTTCTCGCCCCGTCCTGTCAGGGCCTGCCGGGGCCGCGCCGCGCAATCAAAAGAAAAAGCCGCGCAAACGAATGTCCTGCCGATTGCCGGGCCTTGGAAATTGCCGGTTAATAATCACTCTCATTTGCAAGCACGGCAGCCCTTCATGGACGACACCCCACGCAACAGCACCGCAGGAGCGCCTGTGGACCTTCATTTCCTTTAGCGCCGACGACGTTTTCCCGTTCATTCCAAGGACCTGGCACCTCAGGTCCAGGGCCGCTTTTTGCGTCAAAAAACTCAGGAGACAGCATGTCCACTTTCGATGATCTGCAGGATTGCCCCTCTTGGCCCGAGGCCTTTGCCCAGCGCTATCGCCAGGCCGGTTACTGGCGCGATGAAACCTTTGGCGACCTGCTGCGGGTGGCGGCCCAGGCTTTTGCCGAGCGCGAGGCGCTGACCGATGGCGAACAGCGCCTGAGCTATCGGCAGTTGGACCTGCGGGTCGATCAACTGACCGCCGGCCTGTACCGCCTGGGCTTGCGCGCCGGGGACAATGTGGTCCTGCAATTGCCCAATCGCAGCGTTTTCGTCGAAACCTGCTTTGCCCTGTATCGCCTCGGCGTGCGGCCGATCTTCGCTTTGCCGGCGCACCGGCATCTGGAGATCGGTCGTTTCTGCGAATTCGCCCAGGCCCGGGCCTACCTGTGCACCGACTGTGACGCCGGCTTCGATTACCGGGCCATGGCCCGGGATCTCAAGGCCGGTAATCCGCACCTGGAGTGGGTGATAGTGGCCGGCGAGGCCGAGGAATTCACCGCCCTTGATGGCCTGTATGACCCGGCCCCGTCGCCGGCTTTCCCGGCGCCGAGTGCCGATGCCGTGGCCTGCTTCCAGTTGTCCGGCGGCTCCACCGGGATTCCCAAGCTGATTCCGCGGCGGCACAACGAATACCTCTACAACCTGCGGGCCAGCGTCGAGCGCTGCGGTTTGTCCAGTGCCAGCGTGTACCTGGCGGTGCTGCCCATGGCCCACAACTTTCCCATGTGCTGCCCGGGGTTCATGGGCACCTTGTCGGTCGGCGGGCGCGTGGTGCTCGGCCACTCGCCAAGCCCGGAGGTCTGTTTCGAACTGATCGAGCGCGAAGCCGTCACCCATACCGCCCTGGTACCGCCCCTGGCCCTGGTCTGGATGGAAGCGGCCCAGGCTCGCGGACGGGGGCTTTCCTCGTTGCAGCTGCTGCAGGTGGGCGGGGCCAAGCTCAGTTTCGAGGCCGCGCGGCGTATCGAACCGGTGCTCGGTTGCCGCCTGCAGCAAGTGTTCGGCATGGCCGAAGGGCTGATCTGCTACACCGACCCGCAAGACCCGCCCCAACGGGTGCTGCACACCCAGGGCCGGCCCCTGTCGCCGGCGGACGAAATCCGCGTGGTGGACGAGCAGGACCAGCCCGTCCCGGTGGGCCAGGTGGGCCAGTTGCTGACCCGTGGCCCCTACACCATCCGCGGCTATTACCGCTATCCCGAGCACAACGCCCAGGCCTTCACCGCCGACGGCTTCTATCGCACCGGTGACCGGGTGCAGCTCACCGCCGACGGCTACCTGATGGTGGAAGGGCGGGACAAGGACCTGATCAACCGCGGCGGCGAAAAGATCGCTGCCGAAGAAGTGGAGAACCTGCTGCTGAGCCATCCGGCGGTGGCCGACATCGCCCTGGTGGCGATGCCTGATGCCTTCCTTGGCGAGCGCACCTGCGCCTTCGTTATTGCCCGTGGCCAGGCGCCCCGGGCTGTGGAACTGCTGCGCCATCTGCGGGCCCAGGGCCTGGCGGCGTTCAAGCTGCCGGATCGCTTCGAGTTCATCCCGGCCTTTCCCCAGACCGGGGTCGGCAAGGTCAGCCGCAAACACCTGCGTGAGGCCATTCAGGCCTTGTACTTCGGTGCTGAGGCCCAAGGCCGGGTGGGAACTGATGCCCGTGGCTGAACAACCAGGATTGACTGACCTGTTGCAACCGGTGCGCGGACGTCTGCTGGCGGCGATGCTGTTGCAGGTGCTGGCGGCGCTGGTGGGCCTGCTGCCGCTGATGGCCGTGGCCGAACTGGCGCCGCTGCTGCTGGCGGGCGAGCTGGATATGGACCGCGCGGGCTTCTGGCTGCTGGCCGGGGGCGGGGCCTTGCTCCTGCGTCTGCTGGGGCTGGCGGCGGGGTTGCAGATCACCCATCTGGCCGACAGTGACCTGCAGCGCCATCTGCGCCAGCGCATCGCTGCCCATCTGGCGCGGGTGCCCCTGGCCTGGTTGGGTGGCCAGCGGCAAACCGCCGAGCGGGTGTTGCTGGAGGATGTCGGCGCCCTGCATCAATTGGTGGCGCACCTGCCCAACAATCTGGTGGCGGCCCTGGTGGTGCCCTTGGCCAGCCTGATCTACCTGCTGACGGTGAGCCTGCCCATGACCCTGGTGGTGCTGGCGCCGCCGCTGGTTGCGCTGTGGCGCCTGCGGGTGATGCGTACCCCGGCGTACCACGCCGAGCGCCAGCGCCTGGGCGCGGCCATGGGCACGCTGTCGACGGCGACCCTGAACTTTGTGCAGAGCATTGCCATGGTCAAATCCTTTGGCCGGGTGGAGCGGGTGCAGGACGACTTCTTCAAGGCCGTAGAGGATTTCGGCCGTTTCTTCTCCCAGTGGGTCGAGCGCTGGGCCGGCCTGGGGGCCAGTGTCGAAGTGTTGCTTTCGCCTCTGCTGGTGTTGGCCCTGGTGCTGGTGGCCGGGGTGGCGCTGATTGCCGGCGGCTGGCTGCAGCCGGCGCAGTTGCTGGCGTTTGCCTTGCTGGGCCCGGCCCTGTCGGCGCCAGTGGCGGCCCTGGGCCATGGCGCCGATTCCCTGGTCCAGGGCCGGGCGGCGGCGCAGCGCATCAGCGCGGTGCTGAGCACGCCGGTGCTGGCGCAGCCGGCGTTCTCCCGAGAGCCCGAAGGTGCCCTGGTGACCTTCGATTCCGTGGACTTCAGCTACCCCGACGGCACTCAGGTGCTGCAGGGCATCGATCTGTGCCTGCAGCCCGGCACCCTGACCGCCCTGGTGGGGGATTCCGGGGCCGGCAAATCCACCCTGGCCACCTTGCTCGCGCGCTTTGCCGATGTCAGCGCCGGGGCGATCCGCATCGGCGGTGTCGACCTGCGGGACATGGACAGCGCGACCCTGTATCGCCAGGTGGCCTTTGTCTTTCAAGAGGTGCGTCTACTGCGCACCAGCGTCCTCGACAACCTGCGCCTGGGGCGCCCCGAGGCCGGCCTCGCAGAGGTCGAAGAGGCGGCTCGGGCCGCGCAGATCCACGAGCGCATCTGCGCCTTGCCCGAGGGATATCACACCCTGCTGGGGACCGGCGTGCAGTTGTCCGGCGGCGAGGTCCAGCGCCTGGGCATTGCCCGGGCCATGCTCAGCCAGGCACCGATCCTGGTGCTCGACGAGGCCACCGCGGCCAGCGATCCGCAATCCGAAGCGGCGATCCAGCAGGCGCTGTCGCGGTTGGCAGCGGGGCGCACGGTGCTGGTGATCGCCCATCGCTTGAGCAGCATCCAGGACGCCGACCAGATCGCCGTGCTCCAGGGCGGGCAATTGCGCGAGTGCGGTCGGCACCAGGTCTTGCTGGATCAGCAGGGGGTGTATGCCGGACTCTGGGCGGCGGAGCAGTTTGGCGCGGCCCCGTTGACGAGGGCCCTGTCATGATCGCTGCCCTGTTACGCAGCTTGCAGCCCAAGGAAGCCGGCCTGCTGCGCCGGGCGCTGCTGGCCATGGCGGCCAGTGCCTTGGCCCAGGGCCTGGCGCTGGCCTTGCTGCCCATGGCGTTTGCCGGTGTCTTCGACGCCGCGTCGGGCAAGGCGCCCTGGCTCTGGGCCGGGGCTTTTACCGGGTTCGCCGGGCTGTGCCTGGGGTTGCGCCGCCATGCCCAGCTGGCCGGCTACAGGGCCGGGGCGGCGGCCGCGCAGTCGCTGAACCTGCGCATCGGCCAGCAGTTGGCGCGCCTGCCCCTGGAGTGGTTCGTCGAGCGGCGTGGCGCCGAGCTCAACCGCCTGGTGACCCACACCGTGGCGCAGATCATGAGTGCCCCGGCGCACCTGCTGCAGCCCATGGCCAACGCCTTGCTCACGCCCCTGGCGTTGCTGCTGGCGCTGTTTTTCTATGACCGCTCCATGGCCCTGGCCGCCTTGGCCAGTGTGCCCCTGCTGCTGTTGTTCTATCACTGGGGCGTGCGTTGGGGCGGGCAGGCCGAGCGCCTCAGCGAAGCGGCGGCCGGCGAAGCGGCGGCGCGGGTCCTGGAGTTCCTGCGGCAGCAGCCGCTGCTGCGCTCCAGCGGGCGCAACGGTGAAGGTTTCAGCCTGCTGGGCGAGGCTTTGCAGCAACAGCGTCAGGCCCAGCGCCAGGCCCACTGGCGCACCTTTCCGGCAGCCCTGGGGTTGGTGGTGGTGCTCCAGGCCGGCTACACCGCCGTGTTGCTGTGCGGGCTCTACGCGGTCCTCGGTGGCAGTCTCGGGGCCGTGCAATACCTGGCCCTGGCGGTGCTCGCCACTTGCCTGGTGGAGCCCATGGGCGCCCTGGTCAACCTGGGCACCACGTTGCGCCAGACCCGCCACGGCGTGGACAGCCTGTGCCAGTTGCTGAACCTGCCGCCCCTGCCGGAGCCGAGCGAGCCCCAGACGCCGCAGGGGCAACGGGTCGAGGTGCGGGAACTGGGGCTGGTGCGCCAGGGCCGAGCGCTGCTGCAGGACATCAGCTTCGAGCTGGAACCGGGCTCCCTGAACCTGCTGGTGGGGGCCTCGGGCTCCGGCAAGTCGAGCCTGTTGCGCTTGCTGGCGCGCTTTTGCGATGTCAGCAACGGCGCCATCCTGCTGGGGGGCGTGGACCTGCGCCAGCTCTCGGCCCGGCAGCGCGACCAGGACATTGCCCTGATGTTCCAGGACTGTCCGCCGCTGGCCGCCAGCCTGCTGGACAACCTGCGCCTGGGCCGCCCCGAGGCCAGTGAGGCGCAACTGATGGCCGCCGCCCACGCCACCGGCCTCGACCGCCTGGCTCAGCGTCTGCCCCAGGGCTGGCAGACCCGGGTGGGCGAGGGCGGTGTCAGCCTCTCCGGCGGCGAACGCCAGTGCCTGGCCCTGGCCCGGGTCATGCTCAAGGACGCCACGCTGATCCTGCTGGATGAACCCACCGCCGCCCTGGACGCCATCAGTGAGGCGCGGGTCAACCGCAGCCTGCTGCAACTGGCGCGCAAGCACACGGTGCTGCTGGTGACCCACAAGCCGACCCTGGCCCCGCATGCCGCGCAGATCCTCCTGCTGGACCAGGGCCGCCTGGCCCAGCGCGGCACCCATGCCCAACTGATGGCGGCTACCGGCCGTTATCGCGAACTGTTCCACGAGCGCGAGGCGATCAATCGCTGGCGCTTGCGACCTACCCCTTCCGTACCCCATAGGACCGTCCACCATGACTGATAACCCAGCACTGGCACGCGCTCATCCAGCGCACGCCGGCCTGAGTCATTCACCCCAAGGCCTCTGCGCGGGCATTGCCCGACTGCTCGACTACGCGCCCGAGGAGCTTGAGGCGGATGTTTCGCTGATCGAGCAGGGTCTCGATTCGGTGAGCATCATGCGCCTGCCGGCGTTGCTGGCCGCCGAGGGCGTGAGCCTGAGTTTTGCCGAGCTTATCCAGCAGCCGACCCTGGACGGCTGGTGGGCGCTGATCGAGGCCCGCCGGGGCCTTGCGGCGCCGTGCTTGCAGGCGGTAGCCGACGCCGGCGACAACGCTGATTTTCCTCTGACCCCGCTGCAACAGGCCTACTGGTTCGGTCGCGATCCGGGCATGCCCCTGGGGGGCGTGGGTTGCCACCTGTATCAGGAACTGGATGGCCAGGACCTGGAACCCCAGCGCCTGGAGCAGGCCGTGCGCCGCCTGTGCCAGCGTCATCCGATGCTGCGGGCCTGCTTTGTCAACGATACCTGCCAGCGCATCCTGCCCCAGAGCCCCTGGCTCGGTCTGACCGTCCACGACCTGCGCCAGGCCTCCAGCGTGGGTGTGGCCCAGACCCTGGAGCAGATTCGTCAGCGCCTGGCGCACCGCTGCCTGGAGGTCAGTCGCGGGGAGGTCTTCGATGTGCAACTGAGTCTGCTGCCCGAAGGCCGTAGCCGTCTGCACCTGAACATCGACCTGCTGGTGGCGGATGTCCTGAGCATTGGCATCCTGCTGCGGGATCTGGCCCTGATCCATGCCGGTCTCGAACAGCAATTGCCGGTGCTGGAGTGGGACTTTGCCCACTACCTGAAAGCCGAGCAGGCGGCCCGGGCGCCGCAACTGGCGGCGGCCCGGGACTACTGGCTGCCGCGCCTGGAGGCGTTGCCCGACGGCCCGCAATTGCCCCTGGCCCGGGAGCCGCAGCAACTGGGTACGCCACGCTTCCAGCGTCTGGCCATGCGCCTGGATACAGCCCAGTTGCAGGCCCTGGAGCACAAGGGTCGGCAGCACGGTCTGACCCTGGCCAGCGTGCTGGCCTGTGCCTATGCCCAGGTGCTGGGGCGCTGGAGCGCCAGTCAGCATTTCCTGCTCAACGTGCCGCTGTTCAACCGCCAGGAACTGCACCCTTGCGTGCCCCACTTGCTGGCGGACTTCTCCAATCTGGTGCTGCTGGAAGTGGATCAGCGCCAGCCCCTGGATTTCTGCCAGCAGGCCCTGGCGCTGCAGGCTCAGTTGCACCGGGATATCGCCCATAGCGCCTGGCCCGGGGTCGAGGTGCTGCGCGAGCGTGCGCGCCTGCGTCAGGGCGGTGGTCAGGGGGCGCCGGTGGTGTTTGCCTGCAACCTGGGCCCGGCCTTTGTCGATGACACCTGCCGCCAGCAACTGGGCGAGCCCGGCTGGGCGCTGTCGCAGACGCCCCAGGTGTGGCTGGATCACCAGAGCTACCCGATGGCCGACGGTCTGCTGCTGAACTGGGACGCGGTGCAGGGGCTGTTCCCCGAGGGCCTGCTGGAGCAGATGTTCGAAGCCTATCGCACTCTGCTGCTGTGGCTTTGCGAGCATGACTGGCAACAGGTGGCGCCGTTGCCCCTGCCGGCCGACCAGCAGCGGGTGCGCAGCGCGGTCAACGACTGCCGGCACGCAACCCCGGCCCGGCTGTTGCACCAGGGCTTCTTCCAACAGGCCCAGGCCCATCCCGAGCGGCTGGCGCTGATCTGCGACCAGGGCCAGCTGAGTTATGCCGAGCTGGCCCGGCAAGCCCTGCAACTGGCGGGCGCCCTGGTGGAGTGGGGCGTGCAACCCGGCGAGGCGGTGGCGATCACCCTGCCCAAGGGCCGCGAACAAGTGATCGCGGTGCTGGGGATTCTCGCCGCTGGTGCGGTCTACGTGCCGGTGGGCATCGAGCAGCCGCCGGCCCGGCGCGACATGATCTATCAGCGTGCCGGGGTGCGTGTGGTACTCACCGACACGGCTCACCGCGACGGTGGTATCTGGCTCGCCGCACTGCGGGTGGTGACCCTGGCCCAGGCACGCCCGGCAGCCGCCCTGGCGCAGCCTTTGCCGCTTGCGGCCGATGCCCTGGCGTATGTGATCTTCACCTCCGGCACCACCGGTGAACCCAAGGGGGTGGAGCTGTCGCACCAGGCGGCGATGAACACCATCGAGGCGCTCAACCGGCGTTATCGGGTCAGCGCCGAGGATCGGATGCTGGGCGTCTCGGCCCTGGATTTCGACCTGTCGGTGTACGACCTGTTCGGCCTCCTGAGTGTCGGTGGCGCCCTGGTGCTGCCGGCCGACGCCTTGCGCAAGGAGCCCCAGGAATGGCTGCGCCTGATCCGCGAACAGCAGGTCACCCTGTGGAACTCGGTGCCGGCGCTGCTGGACATGCTGACCTTGCAGGTACGGGACGCTGGCGGCCTGGCGGCGTTGCGCCTGGCCATGGTTTCCGGGGACTGGGTCGGCCTCGACCTGCCATGTCGTTTGCGAGAGGCGGCGGGGCGTGAGCTGCAGTTCGTGGCCCTGGGCGGCGCCACCGAGGCGGCGATCTGGTCGAACTGCCAGGACGTGGACGTGGTGCCCGGGCACTGGCGTTCGATCCCTTATGGCCGGCCCCTGGACAACCAGTGCTTCCGGGTGGTGGACAGCCAGGGCCGGGATTGCCCCGACTGGGTGCCGGGCGAGCTGTGGATCGGCGGCGCCGGGGTTGCCGCGGGCTATCGCGGCTTGCCCAGCCTGAGTGCCCAGCGCTTTGTCGAGCATGACGGCGGGCGCTGGTACCGCACCGGCGACCAGGGTCGCTACTGGGCCGACGGCACCCTGGAGTTCCTCGGACGCCTGGACCATCAGGTCAAGGTCCGCGGCTTTCGCATCGAACTGGCGGAAATCGACCTGGCCCTGGAACGCCACCCGGCCATCAGTCGCGCCCTGAGCCTGGTGCTGCCCGGCAGCGAGCCGCAGCTGGCGGTGGTGCTGGTGGCCCATGAGCCGCTGCCCTCGACCCAGGCCCTGCGGCAGTGGCTGGGCCAATGGCTGCCCGAACACATGCTCCCGGACAGCTGGCTGACCCTGGCCGAGCTGCCGCTGAGCAGCAACGGCAAGGTCGATCGCGCGGCCTTGCTGTGGTTGCTGCAGGAGCAGCGGCGTGGCATCGCGCCGCACAGCGCCGAGCCTCCTCAAGGGGAGTGGGAAGAGGCCGTGGCCGCCCTTTGGCAGGAGTTGCTGGAGGTGCCACAGGTGGGCCGGCACCAGGGCTTCTTCGCCCTGGGTGGCAACAGCCTGCTGGCCGCCCGCCTGATCGAACGCATCGCTCGGCAGTTCCAGGTGGAACTGTCGCTCAAGGACTTTTTCAACGCGGCCACCGTGGCCCTGCAGGGGCAGTTGCTCGCCTCGCGCCGGGAACAGCGGCCCGTCACTCAGAACGCAATGGTGGAGGGCGTGTTATGACGCTGCAGCAACTGCAACAGGATCTGCAACAACTGGGCGTGGAGCTCTGGGAAGAACAGGGCCGCCTGCGTTATCGGGCCCCGGCCGGGGTCATGGACGACGCGCGCCTGCAGCAACTTCGGCAACACAAGGACGCGTTGCTGCAACAGCTGCAGGCGGCGCAGATGCCGACCCTGGAGGCCGACCTGCCGGCCCGGGAAGAACCCTTCCCGCTGACCGATGTGCAGGCGGCCTATCTGCTGGGCCGCACCACAGCCTTCAGCTTTGGCGGCGTGGCCTGCCACGGTTATCTGGAGTTCGCCCAGCAGGACCTCGACCCGCTGCGCCTGGAACAGGCCTGGAACCAGCTGATCGCCCGTCACGAGATGCTCCGCGCCGTGGTGCTGGAGGAGGGCTACCAGCGCATCCTGCCCCAGGTGCCCCATTACGCCATTGCGCACCACGACCTGAGCCAGGACGACGGCAGTGCTTTGCAGGCCCTGCGCGAGCGCATGGAACTGCGCCGCGCCACGCCTCAGCAATGGCCCTTGATTGAATTGTGCGTGAGCCAGGGCCGCGACACCTCGCGCCTGCACCTGTCGGTGGACCTGCTGGTGTGCGACTACCAGAGCGTGCGCATGCTGCTGGCCGAGTTGCAGCAGCTGTACCGCGGCGAGGCCCTGCCGGCACCGGCGCAGATCAGCTTCCGCGACTACGTGCTGGGCGAGCGGCGCCTGCGCGAACAACCGCGCTACCAGCGCGACCGTGACTACTGGTGGGCGCGGGTCGACAGCCTGCCGGGGGCACCGGAGCTGCCGCTGCTGGGGGCACCCACCGGGCCACGCTTCCAGCGCCGGGCCATGAGCCTGGAAGCGCGGGACTGCAAGGCCCTGCGCCTGAATGCGGCCGCCGCCGGGGTCGGCGTGTCGGCGGCGATCCTCTCGGCCTACGCCGAAACCCTTGGGCGCTGGAGTCGGCGCGGACACTTCTGCCTGAGCCTGACCCTGCTCAATCGCCTGTCCCTGCACCCTCAGGTCGACCGCTTGGTGGGGGATTTCAGCTCGGTGGAACTGCTGGAAGTGCAGACCCTGCAAGGGGGCAGTTTCGGCCAGCGCAGCCAGCAGTTGCAGGAACGGCTGTGGCAGGACATGGACCATCGCCTGTGCTCGGGCATCGAAGTGCTGCGCGAGCTGGCGCGGCGCAAGGGCCAGGATGCGGCGCTGATGCCGTACGCCTTCACCAGCACCCTGGGTGCCGGCGGCGAAAGCGGCGGCGGGGCCTTCATGCCGGGAGCCGAGCTGGTGTTCGGCATCAGCCAGACGCCCCAGGTGCTGATCGATTGCCAGGTCAGCGAACGGGACAACGGCCTGGCGATCAACTGGGACATTCGCGAAGGGGTGTTCAGCGAGGCGCTGCTCGACGACTTGTTCGATACCTTCGAACGGCTGCTCAAGCGCCTGGCCCGGGAACCCTCGGCCTGGACCCTGGACGATTGCCTGGAATTGCCGGCGGCCCAGCGCCTGCAACGCGAGCTGGTGAACCAGACAGCGGCGCCGTTGCCCACCGGCGGGCTGCATGAGCCGTTCTGGCGTCAGGCAGCTGCTGCGCCGCAGCGTGTGGCCTTGATCCAGGGCGCCGGGCAACTGAGCTACGGCGAACTGGCCGGACGCGCCGAGGCCGTGGCCGAGGCCCTGCTGAACGCCGGCTGCCAACCGGGAGAGCGGGTCGCGGTGTGCATGGACAAGGGCCTGGAGCAGGTGATTGCGGTGCTGGGCATTCTGCGGGCCGGGGCGGCCTACCTGCCCCTGGACACCAACCAGCCCGAGGCCCGGCGCCAGTTGATTCTGGATAACGCCGAGGTCGGCCGGGTGCTCAGTCAGTCCTGGTTGAGCGATGAGTTGTGCTGGCCGGCACGGGTGACCCAGGTGATCCAGGTCGATCAGAGCCCGCTGGCGGCGCAAGCTCCGTTGCCGGTGCTGGACATCGATCCGCAGCAGTTGGCCTACGTGATCTACACCTCCGGCTCCACCGGGGTGCCCAAGGGCGTGATGATCAGCCATCAGGCGGCGCTCAATACCATCGTCGACATCAACCAGCGCTTTGCCATCGGCGCCGAGGATCGGGTCCTGGCCCTGGCCAGCCTGGGCTTCGACCTGTCGGTGTATGACCTCTTCGGCCTGCTGGCCGTGGGCGGCGCCCTGGTGCTGCCCGACCCGCAACGCCGCGCCGATCCTTCGCACTGGGCGGCGTGCGCCCGGGAGCACGGGGTGACCCTGTGGAACTCGGTGCCGGCGCAATTGCAGATGCTTACCCACTACCTGCAGGCAGTGCCGTCGATGGCGCCCGGTGCCTTGCGCCTGGCGCTGCTGTCGGGGGACTGGATTCCCCTGAACCTGCCGGCGGAGGCTGCCCAACTGTTGCCGCAGTTGCGGCTGATCAGCCTCGGGGGGGCCACGGAAGCGGCCATCTGGTCGATCTACTACCCAATCACCCAGGTCGATCCGCAGTGGCGCAGCATTCCTTACGGCGCGCCCCTGGCCAACCAGCGCTTCATGGTCCTCGACGAGCAGGGCCGCGACCGTCCTCAAGGGGTGGCCGGTGAGCTGTACATCGCCGGTAGCGGCCTGGCCCTGGGTTACCTGGGGGACGCCGAGAAAACCGCCGAGCGTTTCGTCGATCACCCCCGCAGCGGCGAGCGCCTGTACCGCACCGGCGACCTGGGCCGCTACCTGGAAGATGGCCTGATCGAATTCCTTGGTCGCGAGGATTTCCAGGTCAAGGTGCGCGGTCATCGCATCGAGCTGGCGGAAGTGGAAAGTGCACTGCTCAGCCATCCCCATGTGGAGTCCGCGGTGGTGGTGGCCGCTGGCGAAGGGGCTTTCGAACGGCGACTGCAGGCCTGCTTGCGGGCCAGTCTGCGGGACATGCCGCTGGCCTGGCCGGAGCAGCTGGAGGCGCGTACCCAGGCCGCGGCCCAGGCCGTGCGCGGTGATCTGAGCGATGCCCTGGTCAGCGAGATGTCGGCCTGTGTCGAGCGTGCCGCGCTGCTGTCCATGGGCCTGGCCCTGCAGCGTCCCGGGCTGTTCCAGCAGGCGGGGCAGTGTCACTCCCTGGAAGAGGTATGGGCCTTGAGCGAGGTCGCGCCGCGCAACCAGCGCTTGATCCGGCGCTGGTTGCAGGCCCTGGCCCAAGAAGGGCTGGTGCAGCATGACCGGCAGTCCGGTGGTTACTCGGACCTGCGGGTGCAGCGCGAGGAATACCTTCAGCTGTGGCAGCGCATCGACGCCTTGGAGCCTCGCGTAGGCTGGGGCGCCGAGGTCCTGCGTTATTTGCGCGAGAGCCAGGAGCAACTGCCGGCGCTGATGAGCGATCAGCTGGACCCGCTGCACCTGCTGTTCCCCGAGGGCCGTACCGATACCGCCGAGGGCGCCTACCGCAAGAACCTGATCAGCCAGTACCTGAACCAGGCGGTGTGCGCCGCGGTGCAGGAGATCATCCGCCAGCGTCCTGTCGGCCAGCGCCTGCGCCTGCTGGAGATCGGCGCCGGGGTCGGCGGCACCAGCGCCGATTTGATCCCGGCCCTGGACGGCCTGCCGGTGGACTACCAGTTCACCGACCTGTCGCAGTTCTTCCTCAACGAGGCCCGGGAACATTTCGCCGCCTATCCCTGGGTCAGCTACGGGCTGTTCGACCTCAACCAGGACCACTGGGCCCAGGGCGTGGCCGCCAACTCCCAGGACGTGATTCTCTGCGCCAACGTGCTGCACAACTCGCGGCATGCCAGCCGGGTGCTGGAGCGGCTGCGGGAGATGCTGGCCCCGGGCGGCTGGCTGATCTTCATCGAGGCCACCCGCGACACTTACCAGATCATGGCCTCCATGGAGTTCAAGGAAGGCCTGACCGCTTTCGAAGATTTCCGTGCGGAACTGGACACCACCTTCATCCGGCGCGAGCAGTGGCAGCAGTTGCTGCTGGAGGCCGGGGGCGAAACCCCGCTGTGCCTGCCCAAGGCCGATGACGCCATGTCGCAGATCGGACAGCACCTGTTCATCACCCGCTTCAAGAGCGAGCGCCAGACCCTGGAGCCCGAGCCACTGCGTGCCCATCTGGCCCAGCGTCTGCCGGACTACATGATCCCGGCGGACTGGCAGATCCTCGATGAGATGCCCCTGACCGCCAACGGCAAGGTCGACCGCCAGGCCCTGGCCCGGATCGGTGTGGCCGGGCCCGAGCAACAGGTCAACAGCGGCGCGGCGCCGGTGGACGATCTGGAACGCAGCATCGCCGAGGTCTGGCAGGCCCTGTTGCGGGTGCCGGCGGTGGGCCGCGAGCAGGGCTTCTTCGAGCTGGGCGGCGACTCGTTGCTGGTGGCGCAAGTGGTGGGTCGCCTGCGCGAAGCCTTGCCCCAGGCCCGGCAGTTGCCCTGGAGCGACTTGCTGCGGCAGTTGATCAACCAGCCCACCGTGGCGGCCCTGGCCGACTACCTGCGCGGGCAGGGTGGGCAAGGCGATTCACCGCTGGTGCGCATCAGCGACAAGGTGCAGGGCCCGACGCGGATCTTCGTCCACGACGGCAGCGGCACCCTGGCGCCGTATCGCGCGCTGTTCGCTGCCCTGGGGGAAGACGCGCCCCTGGAAGGGCTGGTGCTCAACGACGTGCCGGGGTATCTGGCGCTGGAGCCGGCCACGGCGATTCGCCGGTTGGCCGAGCGCTATGCCGACACCCTGCAGGCCGAAGGCCGGCGCCAGGTGAGCATCGTCGGCTATTGCCTGGGCGGGTTGCTGGCCACCGAACTGGCGGCGTGCCTGGCGGCGCGTTCCATCGAGGTGCTGCAGCTGAGCGTGATCAGCAGCTACCGGGTGCCGTTCATGATCGAGGACGACCTCTTGGCCGAGTACGTGTTCGCCCGGGTGATGCAGGCCGATCCGCTGGTGCTGGGGTATCCCGAGGACGAGCAGGCCATGGAGCGCAGCATCGCCCGGGTCCTGGCCCAGACCCCAGGACGGGTGCCCCAGGGTTCGCTGTTGGCCTTGAGCGACGATGGCCAATGCACCTCGGCCCTGGCCTGTCTGCGGCGCCTGGCAGAGAAGACCCCCGAGCAACGCCTGCAGGCGATTGCCGAAGCCATGCGTCACGCCGGTTCGCAGTTGAGTGACCTGGACTGGCTGCGCGAGCAATTGCAGGTGTTGCGTCACAGTCTGGCGGCGGTGGCCCTGCATGAGGCCACGCCGTATCAGGGCGACTTGCTGTTCATCCGCCAGAGCGGCGAGGTCCAGGTGCTGCCGGGCATGCACCGCGACATGAGCGCTTACTGGCAGGCCCTGTGCCTGGGCGAACTGCGGGTGGTGGATGTGCCTGGGGATCACTTCAGTTGCATGCAGCAGCCCCAAGTGCAAGCCGTGGCCCGGGCCTTCGACGCCGCCGAGGTGGCGGCATGAGTGGGGCGCTCATTGGTCTGGTCGGCGCGTATGGCAGCGTCGGCCGTCAGGTGGCGCAACTGCTGGCACCCAGGCTTGCCTTGCGCCTGGGCGGACGCGACCGGCAGCAGGCCGAGCAGTTGAACCAGCAGTTGGGGGCGTGCGCCGACGTGCGCGCCCTGGACCTGTGGGATGAGCAAAGCCTGGCCAGCTTTTGCGCCGGCTGCACCCTGGTGATCAATTGCGCCGGGCCCAGCTACCGGATTCTCGACCGGGTGGCCCGGGCCGCGCTGGCGGCGGGCGCCGATTACCTGGATGTGGGCGGCGACGACCCGGTGCACGAGCGTCTGGCCGGTCAAGTGCCCGCAGGGCGCCGGGTGCTGTTGTCGGCGGGCATGCTGCCGGGGCTGTCGGGGGTGTTCCCGCGGTTGCTGGCGCAGTCCTTCCAGCGAGTCGATGAGATGCGCTGCTATGCCGGCGGCCTGGGACGGCTGTCCGCCACGGCCGCCGAGGACTTCCTGCTGAGCCTGGGCAATGGCTTCGGCCAGGCCCAGTGCGGCTGGCGCGAGGGGCGGGTGGTGCGTAGCAGGGGCAGTGCCCGGCAGCCTCTGCAACGGGACTGGCTGCCGGTGGCTGGGGTACAGGCCTATCCCTACCTGAGCACCGAGCAGCAGCGCTTGTTCAGTGACCTGCAAGTGCCCCATGGACAGGGCTTCAACCTGTTCGAAGGCGGGCAACTGGCGGCGACTTTGCAGCGTATCCAGGGCTCGGCGCCAGAGGCGCGCAACACGCCGCAGAACATCGCCGCGCTGGTCCAGGCCAGCGCCCTGGATGTGGCCGGACGGCGGCCGTACCAACTGCTGGCGGTGGAGCTCGACGGCCTGCGTGATGGCCGCCCGCAGCAGGCCAGTGCCTGGTTACGGGCCGGCGACGGTTCGCGGTTGACCGGCAGCGTCGCGGCGTTTTGCGCGCTGCATTGGCAGCTATTGCCCCAAGGCCTGCATTACGCGGCCCAGGTGCTGGATGCCCAAGCCTGCCTGGAGCAGGTCTGTCAGTGGTTGCCGGACACCCGGGTCAGCCTGGGCCTGAGCGCCGGTACGCCACTGGCCGAGCTAGAGGAGGGTGTGCTGTGAGAAAGGCTCCCAGTGCCTGGCTGCGCCGTTACCCGCAGCCGCAACCGCCGCGCTGCCGGCTGGTGTGCCTGCCCCATGCTGGGGGCAGCGCGAGTTTTTTCAATGACTGGCGGGCGTTGTTGCCCGCCGATATCGAGTTGATCAGCGTGCAGTACCCGGGGCGTGAAGAGCGCCTCAACGAGACCTGGCCCGGCAGCCTGGAGTGGATGGCGGGCACTATCACTCGGGCCCTGTCGGACCTGGTAGACCGGCCGCTGGTGCTGTTCGGTCACAGCATGGGCGCGGCCCTGGCCTATGAAGTGGCGGGGCGCATGCAGCAGCAAGGCTCGGCCCCTCAGCGCCTGATTGTGTCAGCACACCCGGCGCCCCATCGCCAGCGCCACAGCGAGCTGCACCTGGGGTCGGACGAGGCGTTGCTGGCGGATGTACGGCGCCTGTCCGATGGCGCGCCGTCCCTGTTGGACGACCCGACGCTGCGCGACCTGTACCTGCCGGCACTGCGTAACGACTATCGGCTGATCGAGTCCTATCGCGGCGACATCGGCCGCGCCCTGGACCTGCCCCTGAGCGTGTGCCTGGGGGGCCAGGACCCTGAAGTCGATGCTGACGAAGCCTATGCCTGGGCCGAGGTCAGCGCCCAGGTCACCGACTTCCAGAGTTTCCCCGGTGCTCACTTCTATCTGCGCGAGCAGCAGGCCGAAGTGCTGCGGCACCTGACCCGGCTGCTGGCCGGCCACGGCGAGCAGCCGTGGCACTGCTGGCCCTCGACCCCGTGAATTTTCCCTTGGTAGTCATCAGCATGAAAACCCCCGAGCAATGCAGCGCCCTGGAAGACATCCGCTGGGCGATCGACACCCTGGACCAGCAGATCATCCAGGCCCTCGGCCAACGCCTGGCCTACGTCAAGGCGGCCGCACAATTCAAGCCGACCCAGGACAGCATCGCCGCGCCGGAGCGGGTCGCGGCGATGCTCCCGCAGCGTCAGCAATGGGCCGAGCAGGCGGGCCTGGACCCGATGTTCGTGGTGCCGCTGTTTGCCCAGATCATCCACTGGAACATCGCCCAGCAAGTGCGCCACTGGCGCGTTCAGCGCGGGCTTGAGCAAGGAGTCGGCAATGAATGAGTCGTGCCTGTCCGGACTGACCCAGGCCCTGCGTGAAGGCGAGGCCCAGGCTCGGCGCAAGAGTCGCGCGGTACTGGTGGTGTTCAGCCTGGCCGCCGAGCGCCTGGAGCCACTGCGGCTGTTTGCCGCCAACCGCCAGGTGTTCGGCCAGAGCCTGTTCTGGTCCAGCGAGCAGGGTGCTCTGGCCCTGGCCGGGTTCGGCTGCACCGAGGAAATCAGCCCGCCGGCCGCCGAGCGCTTTGCCGCCAGTACCCAGGCCTGGCGCCAGCTGCTGGAGCAGGCTCATCAGGTCGGCCCGCGCAAGGCTTATCTGTGTGGCGGCTTCGCCTTCGATCCCCAGGCGCCGCGCAGTACTCAGTGGCAGTCGTTCGCCGCCACCTCCCTGGTGCTGCCACGGATTCTGTTGTTGCGCGAAGGCGAACAGCAGCACTGGCTGTTCAGCCTGTGGATCGAGCCGGGCGCCGATGTGGCCCATTGCGCTGCCGGCCTTGCGGCGGAATGGAACCTGCTGCAGGTCCGCTATGCCCATGCACCGTCACTGCAGGTGCCGGTGGGCACCCGGCAGGACGACGACGCCCCGGGCGCCGAGCAGTGGCAGGCCACCGTCGCCGGCGCCATCGGCCGGATCAACGCCGGTGAACTGAGCAAAGTGGTGCTGGCCCGGGAAGTCTGCCTGCGGGCCCCGCGCAGCATTCCCTGCGGCCCCTTGCTGGAGAACCTCAGGGCGGCCTATCCCCAGGCCTTCCTGTTTGCCTTCAGCCGCGGCGACAGTTGCTTCCTCGGCGCCACGCCCGAACGTCTGGTGCGCGTGGCCCGGGGCACCTTGAACACCGTGGCCCTGGCCGGCACCTGCGCCCGCGGTCAGCACGAGCAACAGGACGCCGAATTGGGCCAGGGCCTGATGGACAGCGCCAAGGATCGCCACGAGCACGCCCTGGTGGTGCAGACCCTGCGCGAAGCGCTGCAGCCCTATTGCGCCATGCTGGAGATTCCTGCGCAGCCGCAACTGCACCGCCTGGCCCACGTCCAGCACCTGCTGACCCCGGTGCTGGGGCGGCTGCGGCCCCAGGTGGACCTGCTGCAACTGGTCGACGCCCTGCACCCGACCCCGGCGGTGGGCGGCCTGCCCCGGGCCAAGGCCCTGGGGTATATCCGCGCGCATGAGCAACTGGACCGTGGCTGGTACGCCGCCCCGGTGGGCTGGCTCAACGCCGAGGGCGATGGCGAGTTTGCCGTGGCCCTGCGCTCGGCCTTGATTCGCGGCAACCAGGCGCACCTGTTTGCCGGTTGCGGGATTGTCGGTGAGTCGGACCCCGCGAGTGAGTACCAGGAAACCTGCCTGAAGTTGCGCACCATTGGCGACGCGTTGTGTCCGCCAGCGGCCTTGCCGAGCGTGGCCGTGAGCGGCGGGCAGAGCGCCTTGTAGCCGCTGCCGAAGGCTGCGAACGAGCCGCAGGTGTGCAGCGATCCTGAGGGCGTCGAGGCCCCTTCGGTGCCTTGCGCAGCCTGCGGCAGCGGCTACACAGAGGGTTTCCTGTAGCCGCTGCTGAGCCCGCGAAGCTGCGCAAAGGCCCGCAGGGCCTTGCCTGGCGACCCCAGCCAAGCCCCGGCCTCGCGTCCTAGCCAGCAGCTTCAGCCAGTGGGCGCGGCGCTGGCCGTCGGGCCGGCGACGCTGGACGCCGGCCTGGCCCGCAGCAGGGCATTGATCGCCTGGCCGTAGTCCTTGCCCGCCAGGCGCATGCTGTTGTTGTGGGTGCCGCCGGGCACCAGCAGCAGCTTTTTCGGTTGCAGCGCAACCTTGAACAGTTCCTTGCTCAAGCGTGGTGGTACGTAGTCGTCTTTCAGGCCGTGCACCACCAGCAGTGGCATGCCGATGTCGCGGATCTTGTCGACGGAGTCGAACTTCTGCGACAGCACCCAGCGCACCGGCAGCGAGGTCTTGGTCACCGCGGCGGCGGCATCGGCCAGGTTGGTGAAGGTGGACTCGACGATCAGCCCGCGGGCGGCAATCGGGGTTTTCTCGGCGGCGGCCGTGCGCCCCAGTTCGGCGGCCAGGTCGATGGCCACCGCGCCGCCCAGGGAGTGGCCGTAGATCAGGCGCTTGCGGGCGTCGGGCTGCAGCAGCTTGAGCCGCTCCCAGGCGATGCGCGCGTCTTCATACACGCTGCTTTCCGAGGGCAGGTCGCCGTGGCTCTGGCCGAAGCCGCGGTAGTCGATGGCCAGCACCGAGTAGCCCAGGGCGTGCAGTTGCTCGATGCGAAACAGCTGGCCGGTGAGGTTCCAGCGCACCCCGTGCAGGTAGAGGATCGCCGGGGCGTCGGCGCGCGTGGCCGGCCACCACCAGGCGTGGAGGTTCTGCCCGGCCTTGAAGCTTTTCGGCTTGAGTTCCAGCTCCTGCACCGTGCTCGGCAGGCCGCGATACCAGCCGGCGGTGCCCGGCTCGATGCGAAACACCAACTTGCGCTCCTGGTGTTCGAGCACCGCGCAGCTCACCGGCAGGCCGACGATCAGGGTGGCCAGGCACAGCAGGGAAAGCCAGCGACGGCGCAGGCGCTGGGACAGGGTTGGGGACATGGAAGGCTTCACCACGGAACGATCAGCCAGGAGTTTTAACAGAAGTGTGCGGATGGCTGTAGTGATTTTGCTGCCGTGGTCGCCGCATCGGGCTACCCGATACCAGGTGATTGTCAGCGGCCCGACCCTGCCCGATTGGGCAGGGTGCACTGATTGGGGGACTAGGTCTTAGAAGTCCCAGCGAGTGGTCACCATCACATTGCGTGGGTCACCGTAGTAGGCCGAGTCATAGAAACCGATGTTGGTGTAGTACGACTTGTCGAACAGGTTGTTGACGTTCAGGGTCGCCGAAAGGTTGTCGGTGACTTGGTAGCGCGCCATCAGATCCACTAGCCAGAACGGGTCCTGGGAGAACTTTTCGTAACGGTCCTTGCCACGGTTGTACAGCGTTTGCCAGCCCTCACCCTGCCAGCGGGCGCCACCGCCCAGGGTCAGTTTGTCGAGGCTGCCGCCGAGCTTGTAGCTGCTATAGAAACTGAGCTGATCTTGCGGTTCCCAGGTGGCCACCTTCACCCCGTCGGCATCACGGCTGACCTTGTGGGTATAGCCGGCCTGCAATTGCCAGCCAGGACGCAGCTCACCGGAGATCTCCGCTTCGTAGCCCTTGGTCTTGGTCTTGGTGGCGATATAGGAGAAGTCGACCCCAGGATTGGAGTTGTAGATGGTGTCGGCGATTGGACGGTTTTCCTCGTGTACCTCGAAGTAGGCGAGGCTGGAGTTCAGGCGACCGTCGAAGAACTCGCCCTTGAGCCCGACCTCGTAGTTTTTCCCTTCGTTGGGTTCGAGCATCTTGCGCGTGCGGTCACGGTACTGGGTTTGCGGTTGGAAAATCTCGGTGTAGCTGGCGTAGGCGGAGACATTGTCGTGGAGGTCGTAGACCAGGCCGGCATAGGGCACTACCTTGCCGCTCTCCTTGGTGTCGCTGGTACCGGTGACCTGGAAATTGGCGACGCGGGTGCCGAGCAGCAGCGACAGGTCGTCCGTCAGGCTGAAGCGGCCGGTGAGGTAGGTGCCGGTCTGGCGCGTGGTTTCATCGTTGATCTTGGTCGGCTGGTTCCACAGGGGCTCGATGGCTTCGCCGTGCCAGTTGTAGAAGTCATAGGCGTTGTCGAAATAGGTGGCGTCGGAATAGTCCTTGCCCTTCCATTCCGAGATCGACAGGGACTGGCCCACTACCAGCTGGTGTTCTCGACCGAAGAGTTCGAAAGGTCCGGATGCATAGACGTCGAGGCTGTCACTGGTGGTTTCGCCAGTGTATTTGCGAGCGTAGATCGAACTGGTGGTAGCGGTGTCCTGGGAGACGTAGCCCAGGGGCGCGTCATAGCCGTTGATCTGGTGGTTGTACTGGGCCTTGGCGACCCAGCCATTGTCGAAGTTGTGCTCCAGGGTGGCGAACACGGTACGGGTGTATTGTTCCCAACTGCTCCACTTCGGACCATTGTTGAACGAGCGAGGCAGGTTCAGATAATTGCCGTCCGGGTCATAGACGGTACGTGTGCCGGTCCAGCTCGAGCCCTTCGGGTCGCTGTCCTGATAGTCGGCACCCAGGGTCAGCAGGGTGTCCGGTGACAGGTCGAATTCAAGGATGCCGTAGTAGACATTGGTCTTGCGCTGGTAGTGATCAAGAAACGATTTCTTGTCTTGGTAGGCGGCCACCGCCCGGCCGCGGACGTTGCCGGAGTCGGTCAGCGGCCCGCTGACATCAATCTGGGTGCGATAGTTGTCCCAGGAGCCGGCGCCGAGCTCGATGCTGCTCTTGAACTCGGACGTGGGCTTCTTGCGGATCAGGTTGATGGTGCCGCCAGGACCGCCGGCGCCGGTCAGCAGGCCGGTCGCGCCCTTGAGCACTTCGACGCGGTCGTACAGCGCCATGTCGGTCATGGTCTGGCCGGCCGAGTACTGGGCGTCACGCAGGGTCGGGATGCCGTCGTACTGGAAATTGACGATGGAGAAACCGCGGGAATAGTAGTTGGTGCGTTCGCTGTCGTAGGTGGATACGGTGATACCCGGCGTGTGGCGCATCACGTCGTCTATTGCCGTGAGGCCAAAGTCATCCATCACCTGGCGGGTCACCACCGAGATCGACTGCGGGGTTTGCCGCGGGGTCAGCACCAGCCGGGTGGCGGTGGCGATGGTGCCTGGGGTATAGGAACCGGTGCCTTCGGTAACGCTGCCCAACTGGTTGGCGCTGACCGTGGTCGCCCCCAGCTCGACCCGTTCACCGCCGCTGGCCTGGACCACCCGATAGCCCGCGCCCTCGGCCACGGCTTGCAGGCCCAGGGGTTTGAGCAGGCGCTGCAGGCCTTCGTCCACGCTGAAGCGGCCATTGAGGCCGGTGCTGCGCTTGCCGGCGCTGAGGCTGGCATCGATGGCGATCATGCTTGCCGATTGCTGGCCGAAGGCGCCCAGCACCTGGTCCAGGTTGCCCGGGGCGATGGCGTAGTCGCGCTGCTGGCGGTCGGTCACGGCGGCGCCGGCTTCGGCGGCCATCAGCGGCAGGCTGGTGCTGGCGATGGACAGGCCGATGAACACCGGGCGCAAGGCCGCGGCAAGGGGCGTAAGGCGAATGTGCATAAGGGAAATCCGTGGGTTGAGAAGGGTTGGCGCTGAGCTGTTTTCCAGCTTCTTCCCTGGTCTTGATGCACGAGATTGAAAAAACTGCCGCCGCTTCGGAAAAAAAACCGAAAAAATCAGCTGGCCTCCACGGTGGCCCAGTAACCCATCACCCGCCGGATGCGAATCGGCAGGGTCTTGGCCAACAGGTCGAGGCTGGCGTCCGGCTGGTCCAGGGAGAACGAGCCGGAGACGCGCAACCCGGCGACCTCGGCGGCGCAGCGCAAGAGGCCCGGGCGATAGCGGTCGAGCTCGGCGATCACCTCGCCCAGGGGCTGGCGCTCGGCGATCAGCAGGCCCTGGGTCCAGGCACTGGCGGTGGCGGGCACTGTGGTCAGGGCGCCGATCCGCTGCTGGTTGATTTCCACTTGCTGGCCCGCGCCCAGGCTCAGCGCGGGGTGCTGGGCGTTACTGAGCGAGCCGCTGCCGGCGAGCACCTGTGCCCGGGTGCCGTGGCTGCCCGGCCAGCCGACGCTGAGGATCAGTTGCGACTGGGGCGCCAGCAGTATCCACGCATCGGCGGTGACGATCCGCAGCGGCGCGGCGTTGCCCAGGGTCAACAGCAGGCGGCCAGTGTTGAGCCGCAGTTGCAGGCCCAGGGGGCTGTGCTGCTGATCGAGGCTGGTGCGGGTGTCCAGTTGCAGGCTGGCGCCCGTGGCCAGTTGCAGTTGGCGGCGCTCGCCGGTGCTGGTGTGGTAGTCGCTGAACAGCTGCGGCAACAGCAGCCGTTCACGCACGCTCCAGCTGCTGGCGGCCACCACGCCGAGGCCGACGATGCCCTTGAGCAGGGTGCGCCGCCCGGGGTGGCTGCGGGCCTGCAGCAGCTGCCGGGCACGGGGCGCGGGCAGGCTGCGGGTGCTGTCACGCAGGTCCTGGCCGATGCCGACCAGGCGTTGCCAGGCCAGTTCGTGTTGCCGCTCGGCCCGGCGCCAGGCCAGGCAGGCGGCCTGCTGCTCGGGGTTGCTGATGCCCGATTGCAGCAACACCAGCCACTCCAGGGCCTGGTCCAGGACCTGCTGTTCCAAGGCGCCCTGATCGTCCACCGGCTGGAAGGCGTTCATCCCGGGTACACCGCCGCATAGCAATGGCGGTAGGCCTTGAGCATGGCTTTCTGCACCACGTTGACCGAGAGCTGCAGGCGCTCGGCAATCTGCGGGTAGGTCAGGCCTTCGAGCTGGGACAGCAAGAACACTTCGCGCACCCGGGCGCCCAGGCCATCCAGTACCTGGCCCACGGCGTCCAGGGCTTCGAGCACCAGCAGGCGGGTTTCCGGCGAAGGCTGGTGCTGTGGCTCCAGCTGCGCCAGGGATTCCAGGTAGGCGCGCTCCAGGGCCTGACGGCGGAAATACTGGCCGCACAGGCGGCTGGCCACGGTATTGAGGTAGGCCCGGGGTTCACGCAACAGGGGCAGTTGCTCGCTGCGCAGAATGCGCAGGAAGGTGTCCTGCGCCAGGTCCAGGGCCTGGTCCTGGTTGCCGAGCTTGCGCCGCAGCAACTGCACCACCCAGTTGTGATGCTGGACGTAGAGCTCGCCCACGGCGTGCTGTAGCGAAGAATTGGGCACCATCGATAGAGGTTCCGGGACCGAGGCGGGCGAAAAGGGTGTTTATGGTAATGCTTCTCATTAGTGCTTGCTCGAGTTTTTATCGCTGCCGACCAGGGCCCGAGCACATCGGGCTTGTCGGCTATATAGTTGTAAGCTACAACTAAAAAGTCCACGAACGAGGTCACGCTTATGTCGAGCCCATCCGCAGGTTTCATCCCTCAATTGCGCCAGGCTTCCCGGCAGATGGTTCGCGAGCTGGGCTTCATGCACAGCACCCTGGCCGCCACCGACTACCCGCCCTCGGCGGTGCACGCGCTGCTGGAAATCGGCCAGGGCAATGCCTTGACCGCCAGTGACCTAGTGACGCTGCTGGGCCTGGAGAAATCCAGCGTCAGCCGGCTGGTGCGCAAGCTGGTGGAGGCGGGCGAGATCGGCGAACAGGCCGATGCGCAGGATGCCCGCTCGAAGCGGCTGCACCTCACCGCCCAGGGACGCCAGACCCTGGCCGGCATCGACCGTTTTGCCCAGGCCCAGGTGGCCGCGGCCCTGGCGCACCTGAGCGCGGACCAGCAGCTTTGCGCCTCGACAGGCATCGCCGACTACGCCCGGGCATTGCGTGCGGTGCGCCTGGGCGAGGCGCCCGAGCCGCCCGAGTGCTGGTCCATCGCCGCTGGCTACCGGCCGGGGGTGATTGGCCGCATTGCCGAAATGCATGCCTGCTACTACGCCGCCCGGGCCGGTTTCGGTCAGCCCTTCGAAAGCCTGGTGGCGGCGGACATGGCCGAGCTGATGGGGCGTTTGCACAACCCGCGCAACCAGGTCTGGGTGGCGCTGCGGGGCGAGCGGATCGTCGGGTCCATCGCCATTGATGGGGAAGGCGAGGGCGGCGAGGCGATCCTGCGTTGCTTCATCCTCGACGATGCTGCCCGCGGTCGAGGGCTGGGCCGGCGACTGCTGGGCGAGGCCCTGGCGTTCTGCGACCAGTGGGGCTTTGCCGCCACCCGCTTGTGGACCTTCAAGGGCCTGGACGCGGCGCGCACGCTGTATGAGCAACACGGCTTCGTATTGGCGCAGGAGCAGGTGGGCGACCAGTGGGGCGCAACGATGACCGAGCAGTGTTTTGTGCGAGCCAGGGTGGGGGAGCGTTGAAACCCGCTGAGCGTTGTCGCCGCTGCTGAGCCCGCGAAGCTGCGCAAAGGCCCGCAGGGCCTTGCTTGGCAGTCCCGAGCCGAGCCCCTAGCGGCACTGAAAACCTGCGTCTCCTGCGGAGCCGTTCGCAGCCTGCGGCAGCGGCTACAGATCGCCGGTATTGGTGGTAGGGTTAGCCCCCTGGACAATTATCGATCTGTGGAGACCCATTCCATGCAAGCCATCAAGCTCAGCCTGCCGGCATCCCTGGACAACCTGAAAACCGTGGAGCTGGCCGATCCCGGGCAACCCGGCGCCGGGCAGATCCGCGTGCGCCTGCATGCCTGTTCCCTGAATTTCCACGATTACGCCGTGGTCACCGGCGCGCTGCCGACTGCCGATGGGCGGATTCCCATGGCCGACGGTGCCGGGGTGGTGGAAGCGGTGGGCGAGGGCGTCAGCGAGTTCAAGGTCGGCGATGCGGTGGTGTCCTGCTTCTTCCCCCATTGGCACGATGGCGGCCCGGCGATTGCCGATTTCAGCACCACCCCGGGCGATGGCGTCGACGGTTACGCCCGTGAAGTGGTGATCCAGCCCAGCCACTGGTTCACCCACGCGCCCCAAGGCTACAGCCACGCCGAAGCCGCGACCCTGACCACCGCCGGCCTGACCGCCTGGCGCGCGCTGGTGGTGGATGGCGCGCTCAAGGCCGGGGACACCGTGCTGGTGCTGGGCACCGGCGGGGTGTCGATCTTCGCCTTGCAACTGGCCAAGGCCATGGGCGCCACGGTGATTGCCACCTCGTCCTCGGACGCCAAGCTGGCCAAGGTCCGCGAACTGGGGGCCGACCACACCATCAACTACCGCACCCAGCCTGAGTGGGGCAACGAAGTGCTCAGGCTCACCGGCGGGCGCGGCGTCGATCACGTGGTGGAAGTCGGCGGCCCGGGCACCTTGCCGCAGTCGATCACGGCCTGCCGCATCGGCGGGCATATCGCCCTGATCGGCGTGCTCACCGGCTGGGCCGGCCCGGTGCCGACGGCGGCACTGATGGCCAAGCAACAACGCCTGCAGGGCCTGATCGTCGGCAGCCGCCAGCAGCAGATCGAGATGGTCCGTGGCCTGGAAGCCACCGGCATCAAGCCGGTGATCGACAGCACCTTCCCCCTGGCAGAGATCGCCAAGGCCTTCGCCCATGAAGCCTCGGGCGCGCACCTGGGGAAAATCTGCCTGACGTTCTGAGGCGTTGATCGCGGCAACGCCCGGGTGGCTCCGGGGGTTGCCGCAGCCCCGATGGCGCTTGTTACCAGGCGCAACCTGTACGCCCCACTTTGACTCACTGCCTGCGCGTTTTCGTAGCAGCCTGGCCTTGGCCGCGCTCCTGGCACCTTCCTGCTCATCGAGCACTGGTTCGGCAAATCAATGACTTGAGTCCGCTTGCGCAAAGCTGGCACGCATTCTGCTTTTTTGTATCTATGGATAATTGGATACAAAAATACAAAAGGTGCCTCTATGCAATTCGCTCCCGCCTACGTTGACCGCCAGCCGCTGACTGCCGAGGAGGAGGCCTACAACTTTCTCCTGGAGGCGATCTGCGGCGGCCGCTACCGCAAGGGCGACCGGCTGATCGCCGAGGACATCGCCAGCGAGATCGGCATGAGCCGCATGCCGGTGCGCGAAGCCTTTCGCCGCCTCGATGCCCAGGGCCTGGTGACCCTGCGGCCCAATCGCGGGGCGGTGGTCAGCGGCCTGGACATCGAAGAGCTGCACGAAGTGTTCGAGATGCGCAGCGCCCTCGAAGGCCTGGCGGTGCGGGTGGCGGTGGGGCGTATCGGCGAGCGCCAGCTGGCGGCCCTGGAACGGCTGCTGGACGAGATGGACGACTACCGCGACGAGAGCGCCGAGTGGGTCAGCCGCCATCGGGCCTTCCATGAATACCTGTGCAGCCTCAGCGGCCGGCCCCGGCTGATGAAGCAGATCTCGGCCCTCTATTCGCTGGTGGAGGCGCCCATGCGCCTGTGGCTGCAACACGGCGAAAAACCCCTCAGCGCCCGCCAGGAGCACGCGGTGATCCTCGATGCGATTCGCGCCGGCGATGCCGAGCGTGCCGAAGCGGTGGTGCGCGAGCACATCGAGGGCACGGTGCCGGCGCTGATCCAGTTTCTGCAAACGGAACAATAGAAGCGGGCCCGAGCCCGCCCCTTGTGTTGACTTTGAATCCTGCCCCCGTTGTTCAACGAAGTGGAGTGTCTGGTCATGCATAAACGCCGCGCCTTGCTGGTGGCCGTATCCCTGGGACTCTGTGCACAGTGGGCCGCCGCCGCGCCCCAGGTGCCGGAGCGCCTGCAACAGGTCGACAAGCTCACCTATTGCTCGGGGATGGATTCACCGCCCCTGGTGTCTTTCGACCAAGCCCAGAAGCCCCGCGGGCTGAGCGTCGACCTGGGCCTGGAAATCGCCCGCCGCCTGGGCAACAAGGAGGTGCAATGGCGGGTGATTCCGTTCTCCGGGTTGCTCCCGGCGCTGCTGGCCCGGCAGTGCGACATGATCGTCGACCAGTTGTTCGACAAGCCCGAACGGCGCGAAGTGATCGACATCGTCAACTACATGTATTCCAGCCAGTCGGTGGTGGTGCCCAAGGGCAACCCCAAGGCGATCAAGAGCCTGGATGATTTGTCCGGGCGCAAGGTTGCGGTGCTCAATGGCTCGACCATCAAGACCCTGCTGGACGCCCACAACGCCAGACTCGCCCAGGCTGGCAAGGCACCGATGACACTGGTGGTCTACAACAGCGACACCGATGCCTTCCAGGCCTTGCGTATCCGTCAGGTGGACGCCTACGGCACCACCGTGGAAACCGCCGGCTACTACGCCGCCATGGCCCCGGACCTGTTTCAGGAAGGGGTGCCGGCCTTCAGCCGGATCCTCACCGGCCTGGGCATCCGCAAGGACGATGCGCAGTTGAGCGCCGCGGTGCAGCAGATCATCAACGACATGCGCAGCGACGGCAGCTATGCCCGGTTGCTGAGCCAGTGGCAGGTCAGCAGCGACACCCTGAACTGAGGCAGCGCCGCGATGAATTTCAATTGGGATGTGTTCTGGCAGTACCTGCTGCAACCCAGCGGGGTGTACCTCACCGGGCTCTGGCTGACGTGCGTGATCAGTGTCCTGGGCATGGCGCTGGGCTGTGTCCTGGGGCTGGCGGCGGCGCTGCTGCGCCTGTCGCGCAACCCCTTGCTGTACCTGCCGGTACGTTTTTACGTGTGGCTGATGCGCGGCACGCCGTTGCTGGTGCAGATCGTCTTTCTCTACACCGCCCTGGCGGCCGGCGGGATCTTTCGCTTCGAGGACCTGCAACTGTTCGGCCTGGTGGTGCCGGGCAACATCCAGGCTGCGATCATCGCCCTGGGCCTCAACGAAGGCGCCTACATGGCGGAGATCATCCGCGCCGGGATCGGCGCCGTGGACAAGGGCCAGTACGAGGCCGGGCGCTGCCTGGGCATGACCTTCGCCAAGCTGATGCGGCGCATCGTCCTGCCCCAGGCGTTCCGGGTGATCGTTCCGCCCCTGGGCAACGAGTTCAACGTGATGCTCAAGAACACCACCCTGGTCAGCGTGATCGGCGTGCAGGAGCTGCTGCTGAGCACGCAGATGGTCACTTCGGCGACCTTCCGGGTGTTCGAGCTGTACCTGGTGGTGGCCCTCTACTTCCTGCTGCTGACCACCCTGTGGGGCTTCTTCCAGCGCTGGCTGGAAAAGCGTTTCGGCCAGAGTGACCGACCCGCGCCGCCGGCCGCGGGCCACCGGATGTTCGGGCGCCACACCTTCAAATTGCTGCGGGGACGTTGAACATGGCACACCAGAGTGAAGACCTGATCATCGAGGCCCGGGACCTGCACAAGTCGTTCGGCGCCCTGCAGATCCTCAAGGGCATTTCCCTGTCGGTACGCCGCGGTGAAGTGGTGGTGCTGATCGGCGCCTCGGGCTCGGGCAAGACCACCTTCATCCGCTGCATCAATCTGCTGGAACAGATCCAGTCCGGGCTGATCCGGGTCAACGGCCGGGCCATGGGCTATCGCGAGCGCGCCGACGGCAGCCTGGTGCGCGATAGCGAGCGCAACATCGCCCGCCAGCGCCGGGACATCGGCATGGTGTTCCAGCGCTTCAACCTGTTTCCCCACATGACGGCCCTGGAAAACATCATCGAGGCGCCGATCCAGGTCCTCGGCGTGCCCCGGGCCGAAGCGGTGGAGCAGGCCCGGGCCTTGCTCGCCCGGGTCGGCCTGGCGGACAAGGCCGGGCACTACCCGTCGATGCTGTCCGGCGGCCAGCAGCAACGGGTGGCCATCGCCCGGGCCCTGGCGATGAAACCCCAGGCCATGCTCTTCGACGAGCCCACCAGCGCCCTGGACCCGGAAACCGTGGGCGAGGTGCTGCAGGTGATGAAGCAGCTGGCGCAAGAGGGCATGACCATGGTGGTGGTCACCCACGAGATGGGCTTTGCCCGGGAGGTGGCCGACCGGGTGGTGGTGCTCGACCAGGGCGAGCTGATCGAGCAGGGGCCGCCGGAACAGATCTTCAGCCGCCCCAGCCACCCGCGGACCCAAGCCTTTCTCAGTCGCGTGCTGTGATTTTTTGCGGCCTCAACCCTTGCACGAGCCTTTGCCATGCTGAATTTTTCTGCCCATGAGTACCCCTACGCCTCACAACGTCAGAGCGTGTATGCCCGTCGCGGCATGGTCGCCGCGTCCCAGCCCCTGGCCGCCGAGGCCGGGATCGAGATCATGCGTGGCGGTGGCAATGCCATCGACGCCGCGATTGCCAGCGCCGCAGTGCTGACAGTGGTCGAACCCACGGGCTGCGGCCTGGGGGGCGACGCCTTTGCCCTGGTCTGGACCCAGGGCCAGTTGCATGGCCTGAGTGCCAACGGCCAGGCCCCGGCCGCCCTGAGCATCGAGGCAGTGCGGGCCGCCGGGCACGCGCAGATGCCGCTGTATGGCTGGACCCCGGTCACCGTGCCGGGTTGCCCCTCGGCCTGGGCCGAGCTGTCCCGGCGCTTCGGCAAGCTGCCCTTTGCCCAGTTGCTGCAACCGGCCATCGAACTGGCCCGGGACGGTTTCCCCCTGTCGCCGGTGGTCGCCCGGCAATGGCAGATCGCCCTGGAGGAGTTCGCTCCCCACCGCGACCCGCTGCTGCAGCCCTGGTTCGACACCTTCTTGATCGACAGCCGCGCCCCCCGGGCCGGGGAGGTGTTTCGCAACCCGGCCCAGGCGCGGACCCTGCAGGAACTGGCGGCCAGCCTGTGCGAGAGCTTCTATCGCGGCGAACTGGCCCAACGCCTGGACGCCCATTCCCGGGCCACCGGCGGCTACCTGCGGGCCAGTGACCTTGAGGGCTACAGGGCGCAGTGGGTGCAACCGATCAAGGTCGATTACCGCGGCTATCAGGTCTGGGAAATCCCTCCCAGCGGCCAGGGGCTGGTGGCGCTGATGGCGCTGAAGATCCTCGAAGGCTTCGATTTCGACCAGCGTGACAGCCAGCAGACCTGGCACCGCCAGCTGGAGGCGATGAAGCTGGCCTACAGCGACGGCCTGCACCACATCACCGACCCGGCGCACATGCGCGTGGCGGTGGCCGATCTGCTCAGCGACGCCTACAGCGCCCGGCGGCGGGGGCAGATCGCCGAACAGGCGCAACCGCCCAAACCTGGCGACCCCCATGCCAGCGGTACGGTGTACCTGGCCACGGCGGATGCCGAGGGCAACATGGTGTCGTTCATCCAGAGCAACTATCACGGCTTCGGCTCCGGGGTGGTGCTGCCGGACAGCGGCATCGCCCTGCAGAACCGCGGCCAGGAATTCAGCCTCGACCCGGCGCACGCCAACGCTCTGGCGCCGGGCAAGAAGACCTTCCACACCATCATCCCGGGCTTTCTCAGCCAGGCCGGTGTGCCCCTCGGACCGTTCGGCGTGATGGGTGGCTACATGCAGCCCCAGGGCCATGTGCAGATGGTCATGAACCTGGTGGATTTCGGCCTCAACCCGCAGGCCGCACTGGATGCGCCGCGCTGGCAATGGCTGGGGGACATGCGCGTGGGCATCGAGCAGGGCGCCTCGGGCGATCTGGCCAACGCCCTGGCCCGGCGCGGCCATCAGGTACAGATCGCCCACGACTTGCTCAACTACGGACGCGGCCAGATCATCCTGCGCGACCCGGTCAGCGGCGTGTTCTGTGGCGGCACCGAGCCCCGGGCGGACTCCCATATTGCGCTGTGGTAGCCGGCTGTAGCGTGGGGACGCCAGGCGGCTGCGCGGCGCCGGTCTGAACCTGGCCAGTGCGCCGATGGGGCATGAGCGGGGCGGGGCACGCCAGGACCAGGGCAACGAAAGAAGGTGTGCCGGCGAGCGATATTAAATAGAATGAGTCTCATTTGATTTAACGTGCCACGCCGGGTGCCCTTGCCATGAATGACGCCGTACTGCCAACGGAGCACACCTTCGACAACCTGTACCGTGAGCACCGCAGTTGGCTTGAAAGCTGGCTGCGGCGACGCCTGGGCAACGCCTGGGATGCTGCCGACCTGAGCCAGGACACCTTCCTGCGGGTGCTCGGCAGCGCCCAGCCCCTGGCCCAGTTGCAGGAGCCGCGGGCCTACCTGCTGACCGTGGGCAAGCGCTTGCTGATCAACTTCCATCAGCGGCGCAGCCTCGAACAGGCCTACCTCAACGCCCTGGCGACCTTGCCCGAGGCCTGCGTACCTTCGCCCGAACAGCGCTGGATCGTCCTGCAAGCGCTGCAGGCGCTGGACGAGCTGCTCGATGGCCTGCCCCATCCGGTGCGCCGGGCGTTTCTCTGGAGCCAGCTGGAAGGCCTGGGTTACCGCGAGATTGCCGAGCGCCTGCGGGTGAGCGAGCGCACGGTCAAGCGCTACATGGCCCAAGCCTACGAACACTGCCTGCTGGTGGAGCTGTGACCTCGTCCACCGGCAGCGATCCGCGTCAGGTCGCCCGCGCCGCGGCGCGCTGGCTGGCCTTGCTGGAGTCCGGCAGCGCCAGCGAGAGCGACCAGCAGGGCCTGCAACAATGGCGCGAGCGCTGCGCCAGCCACGAACAGGCCTGGCAGAAAGCCCAACTGTTGCGCCAACGTTTCGCCGAGTTGCCCCCGGCCCTGGCCCTGGCCAGCCTCGACCGCCCACAAGTGGGACGTCGGGCCCTGCTCAAGCGCGGCCTGGGGGTGGCGCTGCTGGTGCCGAGCGCCTGGTGGCTGAGCCGGCAACTGCCCCTAGAGGCATGGCGCGCCGACCTGCACACCGCCACCGGCGAGCGCAAGCAGCAGTCCCTGGCCGACGGCAGTTTCCTGCAGCTCAATACCGCCACGGCGCTGGACCTGGACCTGGCGGCGCGCCGCCTGACCCTGGTGCAGGGCGAGATCGCGCTTAGGGTGCCGGGCCATTCGGCCCTGACCCTGTACACCGACTTCGGCCGGGTGCGGGTCAGCCAGAGCGAAGTCTGCGTGCGCCAGGAGCGCCTCGGCTGTCGGGTCTCGGTGGTCAGCGGCGTGGTCCAGGTGCAGCCCTTGCAGGGGCCGGCCCTGATCCTGCACGGCGGGCAGCAGGTCAGTCTGCAGGCTTCCGGCGCCGGGTTGCCGCAGGTCTTCGACAGCGCGATACCCGGTTGGCGCGAAGGGGTGTTGCTGGCCCAGGACCAGCCGCTGGGGGATTTTTTGCGCGAGTTGAGTCGTTACCGCCGCGGCGTGTTGCGCTGGGACCCGGAGTTGGAGGCGCTGCGGGTCACCGGCAGTTTCCGTGTCGAGGACACCGACCGGGTGCTGGCCTTGCTGGCCGCCAGCCTGCCGCTGGAGGTGCAGGCGCGGACGCGTTTCTGGGTCACGCTGCGTTCGCGTAAAAAACTCGCTTGAGGGCTGTCCCCTTTTTTCCAGGTGCCTGTCATTGCAGGTAAGTGAACGAAAAAGAGAGCCTCTTCAATGCCCTGCGTCATGCCTGCTGCTGTGCGTCCCTTGTTGCGTCTGAGTCTGCTGCTGAGCCTGAGCGCCAGCCCGTTGCTGGCTCCCTTGAGCTGGGCCGAGGAGGGTGGCCGCCGCAGCTACCAGGTGCCGGCCGGCAGCCTGGGCGCTGTCCTGACCCGCTTTGCCGGGCTGTCCGGAGTCGATCTGGCGGTGGACCCGCGGCTGGTCGAAGGGCGCAGCAGTCCCGGGCTTTCCGGTGAGTTCGCGGTGCAGGAGGGCTTTGCCCGGCTGCTGCAGGGTTCGGGCCTGCAGTTGCACGCGGTGGGCGAACAGGCCTACACCCTGGCGCCGGTCCCCGAGGCCGGCGGCCTGGCGCTGCCTGCCACCTCGATTCTCGGCAGCGATCTCCCTGTCAGCGGCGAGCCCTATGCCGGGGGCCAAGTGGATCGCAAGGGCGGCCAGGGCCTGCTCGGCGACCGCGATTTCATGGACACCCCGTTCAACCTCACGTCCTACACCGCCGAGGCGCTGAAGAACCAGCAGGCGCGAACCCTGGGCGACGCCGTGGCCAGCGACCCTTCGGTTCGCACCACCAACCCGGCCAGCGGGCGTTTCGAGCAGTTCTCGGTGCGCGGCTTCAGCCTGTTCAACAGTGACGTGTCCTACGGCGGCCTGTACGGGATCCTGCCGACCTACGCCATCGACATGGAAATGGTCGGGCGCCTGGATGTGCTCAAGGGGCCGGGCATGCTGCTGGGCGGGATTGCGCCCCGGGGCAGCGTCGGCGGCGGCATCAACATCGAGCCCAAGCGCGCCGCGGACAGCCCCCTGACCGAGTTCACCGCGCTCTATGCGTCCGCAGGGCAGACCGGTGGCGCGGTGGACATCGGCCGGCGCTTTGGCGAGGGCAACCGCTTCGGCCTGCGTTTCAATGGTGTGCGCCAGTCCGGCGACACCGAGTGGGACCACCAGCAGCTCCAGCGCGAAACCGGAGTCATCGGCCTCGACCTGCGTGATGAGCGGCTGCGCCTGTCCCTGGACCTGGGGCACCAGGAACGTCACGCCGACGCGCCGATCGAGCGGGTCGAAGTGGCGGCCACGGCGAAAATGCCCAAGGCCGAAGACATCCGCCACAACATCGCCCAGTCCTGGACCTATGCCCATTCCAAGGACAGCTTCGGCGCGCTGCGCGGCGAGTATGACCTCAGCGATTCACTGATGGTGTACGCCGCCCTGGGGGCGCGCAAAGGCAACTACGACTTTCTGCGCCATGCGGTGCAGGTGACCAACAGCGCCGGCGACTTCACCGTGACCCCGCGCACCTTCCGTCGCGACGAGGACGTCAAGACCGCCGTCATTGGCCTGCGCAGCGGGTTTCAGACCGGGCCGGTCGGGCACAGCGTGAACCTGAGCCTGAACCGCTTCAACATGGATTTCGACAACGCCGGCGAGCGCTACCCGCGCGGTGTCAGCAACCTCTACCGACCGGTGGAGCTGCCGTTGCCCGGGCGTCCCAATCGCCTCGACACCAGCACCCACACGGAAAACCGCTTCACCAGCCTGGCCCTGGCCGACACCTTGAGCCTTGCCGAGGATCGGGTGCTGCTGACCCTGGGCGCACGCTTGCAGCGGGTCCAGGTCAGCACCTGGAGCGATGGCGTGCGCGAAGAACCGGTGAATGACGAGAAGGCCCTGTCCCCGGCCCTGGGCCTGGTGGTCAAGGTCACCGATCAGCTGTCGCTGTACAGCAATTACATGGAAGGCCTGAGCCAGGGCGCAACCGCCCCGACCACCGCCACCAATGCCAACCAAGTGTTCGCCCCGTATCGCAGCAAACAGGTGGAGGTCGGCGCCAAGTACGACCTGGGCCGTTTCGGCATGAGCGCCAGCCTGTTTCGCATCCAGCAGCCGTCCTATGTCTACGACGAGAACAACAACTACAAGCCCGATGGTCAGTTGCGCAACCAGGGCCTGGAGTTGAATGTCTTCGGCGAGCCCCATGACGGCGTGCGCCTGCTGGGCGGGCTGATGCTGCTCGACAGCGTGCAGACCGAAACCGGCCAGGGCCTGTATGACGGCAATCGCGGCACCGGCTCGCCGGTGGTCAACGCCAACCTTGGCGCCGAATGGGACATCGACAGCCTGCGCGGCCTGACCCTGACCGCGCGGGCGATTCACTCCAGCTCGCAATACCTGGACCCGGCCAACCAGCAGAAAATCCCCGGCTGGGAGCGCTATGACCTGGGGGCGCGCTATGCCTTCGAGCTGGGCAAGAAACCGATCACCCTGCGCGCCAGTGTCGAGAACGTGCTCAACACCGCCTACTGGGCCTCGGCCGCAAGCTCTTCCGACAGCGCGGCGGGGTTGACCTTGTCGACGCCGCGCACCTGGCTGGTGTCGGCGACGGTGGGGTTCTAGGGCCGTCCTCGAACAGTGCGCAGTCGCGGGCCAAGCTTGTTGGCGCGGTTACCGGGAGCCCGGTAACCGCCCTGTGCAAGGTTCAATGCGCAGGCTTGAGCTCGGGCGTGGCGTTGGCCCGGGCGATGACCGTGAGGATCGACAGCGCAGCGATGACCAGCCCTGGCGAGGTGGCCAGCAAAACCCCGGCGGTGCCGGCGCCGGCTGCGAGGATCTGCCCGGCGGCCAGGGGCCCGGCCACCGAGCCCAGGCGGCCGATGGCCACGGCAGCGCCCACGCCGGTGGCACGCACCGCGGTCGGGTAGGAGGGCGGTGCCAGCGCGTAGAGCACCAATTGTGCGGCCATCACGAACAGCCCCGCGGCAAATCCGGCCAGGGCCATGGGCGCAATGCCCTGCGACAGCCCGACCCCGGCCAGCGCCGCCAGCAACCCGGCGTACACGAACAGCACCACCTTGAGCCCGTTGCAGCGGTCCAGCAGCAGGCCGCCGAGCAGCGAGCCGAGGGCGCCGCCGATGTTGAACAGCATCTGCACCAGGCCCGCCTGGGGTTTGCTGAAGCCCTGTTCGAGCAGCAGCGAGGGCAGCCAGTTGAGCAGCATGTACATCACGGTCAGGGTGAAGAAGTAGCTGAGCCACAGGGCCAGCGTGGTGCGCGCGCGACCTGCGCCGAACAGCGCCTGGGCGGTGGAGGCGCGCTGGGTGCCGGCACTGGCGGTGTGTTGGCGAAAGGCACTGGATTCGGGCAGCAACCCGGCCATCAGCGGCACCACCAGCAGCGGCGCCAGGCCGCCGATGATGAAGGTGGTTTGCCAATGTTCGCTGGAGAACATCGCCACCACCGCCGCCAGCGCGCCACCCAGGGGCACGCCGCAGTACATGACGCTGATGGCCGTGCCCCGGCGGCGTTCGCTCACCGCTTCGGCGCACAGGGCGATCAGGTTGGGCAGCGCCGCGCCGAGGCCGAGGCCGGTCATGAAGCGCACCAGCAGCAGGCTCGAATAGCTCTCGACGTAGGCCGTGCACAGCGAGAACAGGCCGAACAGCAGCACCGCGCCGACCAGGATCTTCTTGCGGCCGATACGGTCGGCGACCCAGCCGCCGAAGAACGCCCCGGGCAGCAGGCCGATGATCCCGGCGCTGAACACCCAGCCCATCATCTTCGGATCCAGGGCGAAGCTCTGGCGCAATCCGGCGGCGGCGGTGCCGGCCGCCTGCAGATCGAACCCCTCGATCAGCGCAACGATAAAGCACAAAGCGATGGTCAGCGTCGAACGACGCGATGGACTGTCCATGGGCAAACCTCATTGTTGTTTTTGTTGTGGTGGCCAGTCGGACGCCGGGCCTGAATGCGCCGGCGCTGGTGGCTGGCGATTAAGATAACAAAGATAACTAAAAAATGAACAGCGCCTTGATTTCGGCTAATAAATGCAAATAAAGCCATTTAAATCAGATAGATAAACTATCAATAAGGATTACCTGTAAAAATAGATAATATTATTAATGTTCGATTATCGGTCATTTGCGGTTGACGTCAGGTTTGGGCTGTTTCCATTCTCTGTCCGCGACGTCGGCTGCCAGGCCCTCGTTCGCCCCCTAAAACAACAACAAAAAATGGACATCGGACATGCCAAATCTCCCCACCAACGCCGTTGCGGCGTCAGCTTCCTGTGTGCCCAGTCTCCCCACGCGGCTGGCTCTGGCCTTGCTGGGCTTGAGCCTGTTGCCCGGCCCAGTCCGGGCGGCGGGTTTTATCGACGACAGCCACGGCACCCTGACCTTGCGCAATTACTACCTGGATCGCGACTACAAGGACGATGGGGCGAAGACCGCCGCCCGGGAATGGGCCCAGGGTTTCATCATGAACATGGAGTCGGGGTTCACCGAGGGCAGCGTCGGTTTCGGCCTGGATGTGCGCGGGCTGCTGGGGGTCAAGCTCGACTCCTCGCCGGACCGCAGCGGCACCGAACTGCTGCCGGTGTCGGCCAGCGACAAGCGCGCCGCGGATGAATACTCGCGGCTGGCGCCCACCGCCAAACTGCGCTTTGCCCAGACCACGGTGAAGACCGGCGATGTCTCGATCTTCCTGCCGTTCGCCTTTGCCAGCCCGTCGCGCCTGCTGCCGCAGACCTTTCGCGGCACCACCCTGAGCTCCAGGGACATCGACGGCCTGACCCTCAACACCGGCTACATCGACCGCATCAACAAGCGCGACTCCACCGACTACCAGGCCATGACCATTGCCTCGCCCAACCGGCGTTTCAATGCCACGGCCAGCACCTCGCACCTGGCGTACCTGGGGGGCGACTACCAGGTCAACAAGGACCTCGGCCTGCGCGCCTATCACGCCCAGGTGGCCGACCTCTACCAGCAGGACACCCTGGCCCTGCTGCACAACCTGCCCCTGGGCGATGGCGTGCTGAGCAGCGACCTGCGCAGTTTTTTCAGCCGGGAAGACGGCAGCGCCAAGGCCGGTCGGGTCGACAACCGCAACCTCTCGGCGCTGTTCGGCTACACGTTCGGCGGGCACCGGGTGAGCCTGGGCTACATGCATTCCAGCGGCGACACGGCCACGCCCTACATCTCCGGCACCGAGTTGATGGGCATGAGCGAGCTGACCATGAGTTCGGACTTTCTCAACGCCAAGGAGCGCACCTGGCAAGCCATCTACGACTATGACTTTGCCGCCTCCGGCCTGCCCGGGCTCAAGAGTCGGCTGCGTTACGTGCGCGGCGACCATATCGAGCTGGCGGCCTTCAATGCCAGCGACCGCAAGGAGCGCGAGTTTCAGATGGAGTTGGGGTACGTGCTGCAGAGCGGTCCGTTGAAGAACCTCGGGCTGGTGGCGCGCAAGTCGATCTATCGCAATGATTTCCCGGCGGGCGCGGCGTTCCGCGATGAAAACCAGACCCGCTTCCTGGTGCTCTACACCTTGCCGATCTGGTAGGCCCGCAAGCACCTTGCCGCCTCAGCGTGCCGGCCCTGTGCCGGCACCTTGGCTTTGGTCCTGGTAAACCTTCTTCAGCAGGCGCAGCAGTTCTTCGCGTTCCTCGCCACTCAAGGCCGAGGTGGCGTCGACGTCGCTTTGCGCGGCGATCTGCTTGAGCTCCTTGAGCAGGGTTTCGCCGGTCTTGCTGAGGAAGATCCCGTAGGAGCGCTTGTCCGGCTTGCAGCGCACCCGTACCGCCAGCGCGCGGCTTTCCAGTTTGTTGAGCAGGGGCACCACTTGCGGCGGCTCGATGGCCAGGGCGCGAGCCAGGTCGGCCTGCATCAGCCCCGGGTTGCTGTCGATGATCGCCAGGGCCGAGAACTGCGCGGGCCGCAGGTCGTGGACCGAGAGCCGGCCGATCAGGTTCTGGAACAGCTTGAGCTGGGCGCGACGCATGGCGTAGCCAATCAGTTCGTCCAGGGCCGAATCCAGCGGCGCCTGGACCTCGGCGTTGGCGGGTGGGGCCTCGCGCGGGTCGGCGAGGGGAGCGGGCTTGGCCATGACAAAAACATCCTGGGTCGGTTAACAAGGCTATCCAGTTTGCCGGGGTCGGCCGCTGATAGCTACGTTTGCCTGTGTTGGCAGGCGTTGCAGAAGGATTTTTCCGCGGTGAAGAAAAATGGTTAATCAAATTAATAGTTAATTGACATAACTATTTTTGCGGTTTAATTTCGACCCATCTTCAAGCCAGAACAAGAGAGCATCGCCATGAGCAACTACGAAGGTCGCTGGACAACGGTCAAGGTCGAAATCGAAGAGGGCATTGCCTGGGTCATCCTCAATCGCCCGGAAAAACGCAACGCCATGAGCCCGACCCTGAACCGGGAAATGATCGACGTGCTGGAAACCCTGGAGCAGGACCCGGCCGCCGGCGTGTTGGTGCTGACTGGCGCCGGTGAAGCCTGGACCGCTGGCATGGACCTCAAGGAGTACTTTCGCGAGGTGGATGCCGGGCCGGAGATCCTTCAGGAAAAAATCCGTCGCGAAGCCTCCCAGTGGCAGTGGAAACTGTTGCGCATGTACGCCAAGCCGACCATCGCCATGGTCAACGGCTGGTGCTTCGGTGGCGGCTTCAGCCCGCTGGTGGCCTGCGACCTGGCGATCTGCGCCGATGAGGCGACCTTCGGCCTCTCGGAAATCAACTGGGGCATCCCGCCGGGCAACCTGGTGAGCAAGGCCATGGCCGACACCGTGGGTCATCGCCAGTCGCTGTACTACATCATGACCGGCAAGACCTTTGGCGGGCAGAAAGCCGCCGAGATGGGCCTGGTCAATGAAAGCGTGCCCCTGGCGCAATTGCGTGAAGTCACCATTGAACTGGCGCGCAATCTGCTGGAGAAAAACCCGGTGGTGCTGCGTGCCGCCAAGCACGGCTTCAAGCGTTGCCGCGAGCTGACCTGGGAGCAGAACGAAGACTACCTGTACGCCAAGCTCGATCAGTCGCGCCTTTTGGACACCGAAGGCGGCCGCGAGCAGGGCATGAAGCAGTTTCTTGACGACAAGAGCATCAAGCCCGGCCTGCAGGCGTATAAACGCTGAGCCCGGCCGGCGAACGGCGGGCCCATCCCGCCGTTCGCCATGCCCCTGGCCTTACTGTTACACCGCTGCGCTGCATTCCCGACAAAGACAACAAGAGGAATCACCATGCTGGACGTGCCCCTGCTGATCGGTGGCCAGTCGCGCCCCGCCGGCGACGGTCGAACCTTCGAACGCCGCAACCCGGTGACCGGCGCGGTGGTATCGCGCGTGGCCGCCGCGACCCTGGACGATGCCGACGCCGCCGTGGCCGCGGCCCAGGCCGCATTCCCCGCCTGGGCGGCCCTGGCCCCCAACGAACGCCGCAGCCGCCTGCTCAGGGCCGCCGAGCAATTGCAGGCCCGCAGCGAGGAATTCATCGCCGCCGCCGGCGAGACCGGGGCCATGGCCAACTGGTACGCCTTCAACGTGCGCCTGGCGGCCAGCATGCTGCGTGAAGCGGCGTCGATGACCACCCAGATCAACGGCGAAGTCATTCCCTCGGATGTCCCCGGCAGTTTCGCCATGGCCCTGCGCCAACCCTGTGGCGTGGTGCTGGGCATCGCCCCGTGGAACGCCCCGGTGATTCTCGCCACCCGGGCCATCGCCATGCCCCTGGCCTGTGGCAACAGCGTGGTGCTCAAGGCTTCCGAACTGAGCCCGGCGGTGCATCGCCTGATCGGCCAGGTGCTGCAGGACGCCGGCCTGGGCGATGGCGTGGTCAACGTCATCAGCAATGCCCCGGCCGATGCCGCGGCGATTGTCGAGCGGCTGATCGCCAACCCGGCGGTGCGCCGGGTCAACTTCACCGGTTCGACCCATGTCGGGCGGATTGTCGGCGAGCTTGCGGCGCGCCACCTCAAGCCGGCCTTGCTGGAGCTGGGCGGCAAGGCACCGCTGCTGGTGCTGGACGATGCCGACCTGGATGCAGCTGTCGCGGCCGCGGCGTTTGGCGCCTACTTCAACCAGGGGCAGATCTGCATGTCCACCGAGCGCCTGATCGTCGATGCCAAGGTGGCCGATGCCTTCGTCGCCAAGCTGGCGGCCAAGGTCGAGAGCCTGCGCGCCGGCGACCCGGCGGCCGCAGATTCGGTGCTCGGTTCGCTGGTGGATGCCAGCGCCGGCACGCGTATCCGGGCACTGATCGACGATGCCCTGGAGCAGGGCGCGCGGCTGGTGGTCGGCGGGCAACTGGACGGCAGCATTCTGCAGCCGACCCTGCTCGACGGCGTCACCGCATCGATGCGCTTGTACCGCGAGGAGTCCTTCGGACCGGTGGCGGTGCTGCTGCGCGGCAGCGGCGATGAAGAGTTGCTGCGTCTGGCCAACGACTCCGAGTTCGGCCTGTCGGCGGCGATTTTCAGCCGCGACACCGGGCGGGCCCTGGCCCTGGCGCAACGGGTCGAGTCGGGTATCTGCCACATCAACGGGCCCACCGTGCACGACGAGGCGCAGATGCCGTTTGGCGGCGTCAAGTCCAGCGGCTACGGCAGTTTTGGCGGCAAGGCCTCGATCGAACACTTCACCCAATTGCGCTGGGTCACCTTGCAGAACGGCCCGCGGCACTACCCGATCTGATCCGTCGCCACGGGCGCGGTGCCCTCTGAACCGGCTTTCGATCTGGCGAACAACGCTTTTTAACGCCGCGTCAGCCAAGCGCAGCAGATCGCAAGCAGGTTCTTGAGCACGCGGCCCGTGTGCAGGCAGGGCATAACAATAACAAGGCCGCAGCCCCCGGCTGCCACGCTTGCCAGCCGTCGCCCTGCGTGCGCGGCGCAGGCGTGCCTTGATGGAGGACATGTACGTGAGTTGCCAATTCAGAGCGCCATCCCCACCCGCGGCCGAGCCGCCGCGTTACCGCCAGGTGTCCATCGGCCGGCCGGCGGTTGCTGTCAGTGAAGAGCAGGGCGTGTTGCACATGCGCTCCCTGGAACCCCTGGCGCCCTTGCCGCAGCGCTTGCTCGATCGCCTGCTGCACTGGGCCCGGGTGCGCCCCGAGCAGACCTTCATTGCCGCCCGCGAGGCCGGCGGCGACTGGCGCCGGGTCAGCTATGGGCAGATGCTCGACAGCGTGCGCGCCATCGCCCAGGGCCTGCTCGGCTACGGCTTGTCCGCCGACAAGCCGCTGGCGCTGCTTTCGGGCAATGACATCGAACACCTGCAACTGGCCCTGGGCGCGATGTACGCCGGGATTCCCTATTGCCCGGTGTCGCCGGCCTATTCGCTGTTGTCCCAGGACTTTGCCAAGCTGCGCCACGTCTGCGACCTGTTGCAGCCGGGGCTGGTGTTTGTCAGCGATGCTGGCGCCTACCAGCGGGCCATCGACGCGGTGCTGCCCCCCGAGACGCCGCTGATCTGCGTGCGTGGCCAGGTGCCGGGGCGACGCCAGGCGAGCTTCGCCAGTCTGCTGGCCGAGCCCGGTGGGGCCGAGGCCGATGCGGCCTTTGCCGCCACCGGGCCGGACAGTATCGCCAAGTTTCTCTTCACCTCGGGCTCGACCAAGCTGCCCAAGGCGGTGATCACCACCCAGCGCATGCTCTGCGCCAACCAGCAGATGCTGTTGCAGACCTTCCCGGTGTTCGGCGAAGAGCCGCCGGTGCTGGTGGACTGGCTGCCCTGGAACCACACCTTCGGTGGTAGCCATAACGTCGGCATCGTGCTCTACAACGGCGGCAGTTTTTATCTGGACGACGGCAAGCCCACGGCCCAGGGCTTTGCCGAGACCTTGCGCAACCTCAAGGAGATTTCCCCCACCGCCTACCTGACCGTGCCCAAGGGTTGGGAGGAGCTGGTCAACGCCCTGGAGCAGGACGCCGAGCTGCGCGAGTGTTTTTTCAAGCGCATGAGCCTGTTTTTCTTCGCCGCCGCCGGGCTGTCGCAAAGTGTCTGGGACCGTCTCGACCGGGTCGCCGAGCAGCATTGCGGCGAACGCATCCGCATGATGGCCGGGCTCGGCATGACCGAGGCCGCGCCGTCCTGCACCTTCACCACCGGGCCGCTGTCGATGGCCGGTTACATCGGCCTGCCGGCGCCGGGGTGCGAGGTGCGCCTGGTGCCGGTGGACGGCAAGCTCGAGGGGCGCTTTCGCGGGCCGCACATCATGCCCGGCTACTGGCGCGCGGCGCAGCAGACCGCCGAAGTGTTCGACGCTCAGGGCTTCTATTGCTCGGGGGATGCGCTCAAGCTCGCCGACCCCCAGGACCCGCAGCTGGGGCTGATGTTCGACGGGCGCATCGCCGAGGATTTCAAGTTGTCGTCCGGGGTCTTTGTCAGCGTCGGCCCGCTGCGCAATCGCGCGGTGCTCGAAGGCTCGCCCTATGTCCAGGACCTGGTGGTGGCCGCCCCGGACCGCGAGTGCCTGGGGGCCCTGGTGTTCCCGCGCCTGTATGAATGCCGGCGGCTGGCGGCGCTGGGCGCCGAGGCCAGCGATGCCCAGGTGCTGGCCAGCGTGCCGGTGCGCCAGTGGTTCGGCGACTGGTTGCAGCGCCTGAACCGCGAGGCCAGCGGCAACGCCAGCCGCCTGGAGTGGATCGCCCTGCAGGTGGAGCCGGCGTCCATCGACCGCGGGGAAATCACCGACAAGGGCTCGATCAACCAGCGCGCGGTGTTGCAGTGGCGCGCCGAGCAGGTCGAGGACCTGTATCGCGGCCGCGAACCGTCTATCCTGCGCGCCGAGCCCAAGCCATGAACGGCGCCGGGCAGTACAGCGAGTTTGCCGATGTGGCGATCCTTGAGGCGTTGCGCACGCCCTGGGTCGACCTTGGCGGGGACCTGGCGGAGATCTCGCCGATCGATCTGGGGATCAAGGTCGGCCGCGAGGTACTGCAGCGCGCCGGCATCGATGCCCGGGCGGTGGACAGCGTGCTGGCCGGCTCCATGGCCCAGGCCAGTTTCGACGCCTACCTGCTGCCCCGGCACATCGGCCTGTACAGCGGCGTCGGGCAAGCGGTGCCGGCCCTGGGGGGTGCAGCGCATCTGCGCCACCGGTTTCGAGCTGTTGCGCCAGGCGGCCGAGCAGCTGCGGGGCGAGGTGCAACTGGCGTTGTGCGTGGCCAGTGAATCGATGTCGCGCAACCCGATTGCCGCCTACACCCATCGCGGCGGCTTTCGCCTGGGGGCGGCGGTGCAGTTCAAGGACTTCTTATGGGAGGCGCTGTACGACCCGGCGCCGGGGCTGGACATGATTGCCACCGCCGACAACCTGGCGCGGCGTTATGGCCTGACCCGCGAAGCCGTGGACGGCTATGCCTGCGCCAGCCATCAGCGGGCCCTGGCGGCGCAGCAGGCGGGCTGGTTCGCGCCGGAAATCGTCGCCGTGAGCCAGCAGGCCTTCGAGCTCGACGGCTATCGACCGCGCGGCATTCGCCTGCCACGGGGTGTCGAGACGGTCAGCCGGGACAGTCATCCGCGCCCTGGTGAGCTGTCTGCCCTGGCGCGCTTGCGGACGATCCACGAGGGCGGGGTGCAGACCGCCGGCAACAGTTGCGCGGTGGTCGATGGCGCGGCGGCGGCCCTGGTTGGGCGGGCGTCGGCCTGCAGCACGACGCCCCTGGCGCTGTTGCTGGGCAGTGCGGTGGTCGGGGTGGCGCCGGAGTGCATGGGCATCGGTCCGGCCCCGGCGATCCGCCTGCTCCTGCAGCGCAGCGGCCTGGGCCTGGAGCAGATCGGTCGCCTTGAAATCAACGAGGCTCAGGCGGCCCAGGTACTGGCCGTGGCCCGGGAGCTGGAGCTGGACAGTGACCGCCTGAATGCCCGGGGCGGCTCCCTGGCCCTGGGTCACCCCCTGGCCGCCAGCGGCCTGCGCCTGGTGCTGACCCTGGCCCGGCAACTGCGCGAGCACAACCTGCGCTACGGGATCGCCGCCGCCTGCGTGGGAGGCGGCCAGGGCATGGCGCTGCTGATCGAAAACCTGGCCTGGCGCGGCTGAGCCCGACCGGCCCGCCGCCCCTGGCGGGTCATTCTATTTCTACTCGATGAGGTGTCCCCATGTGGAGCTACCAGGCGCCGCTGCGCGATATGCAATTTGTCCTTGAGCACTGGCTGGAGGCCCCCGAGGCGTGGCGTCGGAGCCCGGCGTTCGAGGCGCTGGACCTGCCCCTGGCGCTGCAGGTGCTGGAGCAGGCCGGGCGTTTCAGCCAGGACGTGCTGGCGCCGCTGAACGCCAGCGGCGATCGCCAGGGCTGCCGGTGGGCGGACGGGCAGGTCAGCACCCCGCAGGGGTTTGCCGAGGCCTACCGGGCCTATGTCGAGGGCGGCTGGCCGGCCCTGGCTTGCGCCGAAGCCCTGGGTGGCCAGGGCCTGCCGCAACTGCTGGACGCGGCGCTGCAAGAGATGCTCTACGCCAGCAACCACGCCTGGGCCATGTACACCGGCATTGCCCACGGCGCCTACCTGTGCCTCAAGACCCACGGCGCGCCCTGGCTCCAGGAGCGCTACCTGCCGGGGATCATCAGCGGCGCAAGCCTGCCCACCATGTGCCTGACCGAGCCCCAGGCCGGCAGTGATGTCGGCCTGTTGCGCTGTCGCGCCGAGCCCCAGGCCGACGGCAGCTATCGCCTCAGCGGCAGCAAGCTGTTCATTTCCGGCGGCGAACATGACCTCACCGACAACATCCTGCACCTGGTGCTGGCCCGGCTGCCGGGCGCGCCGGAGGGCAGCCGCGGGATCTCGCTGTTCCTGGTGCCCAAGCGCCTGGAGCGGGGCCAGGGCAACGGCGTGCGCTGCGACGGCATCGAACACAAGATGGGGATCAAGGGCAGCGCCACCTGTTCCCTGGTGTTCGAGGCGGCCCAGGGCTGGCTGGTGGGCGAGGCCCATCGCGGCCTGGCGGCGATGTTCGTGATGATGAATTCGGCGCGCCTGCACGTGGGCCTGCAAGGCCTGGGGCATGTCGAAGCGGCGTGGCAGAACGCCCGTGACTACGCCGGCGAACGCCAGCAGATGCGTGCGCCCTTGCGCCCCGCCGGGGTTGCTGCCCAGGCCGCCGACCCGATTCGCTACCACCCGGCCATGCGCCGCGTGCTGCTGGAATTGCGCGCCACCAGCGAAGGCCTGCGGGCCATCGGCTACTGGGCCGCGCACTTGCTGGATCAGGCCGAGCATCACCCTGAACCCCCGGTCCGGCGCCAGGCCGATCAGCTGGCGCAACTGCTGACGCCGATCATCAAGGCGTTCTTTACCGAGCAGGGCTTTCGTCAGGCCAGCAACGCCTTGCAGGTCTTCGGCGGCTACGGCTACGTCGCCGAGTTCGCCATCGAGCAGACCCTGCGCGACAGCCGCATCGCCATGATCTACGAAGGCAGCAACGAGATTCAGGCCAACGACCTGCTGTTGCGCAAGGTGCTGGGGGATGGCGGGCAGGGCTTCGCGCTGTTGCTTGAGCAATTGCGCGATGAGGCCGGGCACAGCGCCCAGGTGCCCGAGTGCGCGGGGTTCGCCCGGTCGTTGGCGGATCTGGCCGAGGCGTTGCAGGCACTGGTGGCCCAGGTGCAGCAGTGGGCGCTGGAGGATGCCGAGTACCCGTATCGCGCGGCCGGGGATTTTCTGGCGTTGTGTGGCCTGAGCCTGCTGGCGCTGGCCTGGACCCGGGCGGCACGGGTGTCGCGCAGGCTGCCCGAGGGCGACCCGCTGCGTGGGGCCAAGCTGGAGACGGCGGGGTTCTTTTTCAGCTACCTGTTGCCTCAGGTCGAACAGCGGATGACGGCGGTACGCAGCGCCCGGGCAGGGTTGGCGTTTATCTGAGGTGATGTGGGTTATTGGATCCAATCAAGGAGGAGGCAAACCTTGTGGCGAGGGAGCTTGCTCCCGCTGGGGTGCGCAGCGCCCCCATCGCTGGCCGGCGAGCGTTTCCAGGCCTACCGCACCCGCAGGCTGTGCGATGGCTGTGCCATCGAACGGGAGCAAGCCCACTCGCCACATGCTTGGTTGGCCGATAATCGCCCGCTAATCCCGGCGCCGTGTCGGGCACCTAAGCGTTTGATCCTTATGGAAATTGACCCCGTCCATGGCTGGCAAAGGGGTTTTTGAGCAGCCTTTTCAGCCCGCTTATCCCTTGCTAATGGATCCATTAAGCGCTTTATTGGCGACCTGGCGATGGCAGGAGCCCTCCTGACCGTCCGCAATAAAAACAACAAAAAGGGTTTCGTCATGAATGTCTTTTCGACGGCGTGCAGCCACCTGGCTGGCGCGCGCTGGCTGTCTGTGTGCACAGGTTCGCTGGGTGTTGCGCTTCGGCTCGTGGCCGAACGGCAGGTGCGGCCATGAACGGTGATCTCAAGCAACGGCTCGATCAGGGGCCGATGGGTGCGTTCCAGTGCCTGGCGATCGGTATCTGCATCGTCCTCAACATGATCGACGGCTTCGATGTGCTGGTGATGGCCTTCACCGCCGCCTCGGTGTCCGCCGAGTGGCAACTCAACGGCGCGCAGATCGGCCTGCTGCTCAGCGCCGGGTTGTTCGGCATGGCCGGCGGTTCGCTGTTTATCGCGCCCTGGGCCGATCGCTTCGGGCGCCGGCCGCTGATTCTGGGGTGCCTGTTGCTGTCCGGTATCGGCATGCTGCTTTCGGCCACCAGCCAGAGTCCGTTGCAACTGGCGTTGTTGCGCGGCCTGACCGGCTTGGGCATCGGCGGCATCCTGGCCAGCAGCAACGTGATCGCCGCCGAATACGCCAGCCGCCGCTGGCGGGGGCTGGCGGTGAGCCTGCAATCCACCGGCTATGCCCTGGGGGCGACCCTGGGCGGCTTGCTGGCGGTGTGGCTGCTGAGCCATTGGGGCTGGCGCTCGGTGTTTGTGTTTGGCGGCGTCGTCACCTTGCTGGTGATCCCCCTGGTGCTGCTCTGGCTCCCCGAATCCCTGGACTTTCTCCTGGCCCGGCGCCCGGCCGATGCGTTGCCGCGGGTCAATCGCCTGGCCCAGCGCCTGGGGCACCTGACGCTGGCGCGGCTGCCCGCGGCGGCGCTGCGCGAGGAGGGCGCCGGCAGCGGCTTCGGCCAGCTGTTCGCCGGGCCGATGCGGCGCACCACGCTGCTGATCTGGCTGCTGTTTTTCCTGGTGATGTTCGGCTTCTACTTCGTCATGAGCTGGACCCCGAAACTGCTGGTGGCGGCCGGGCTTTCGGCGCAGCAGGGGATCACCGGCGGGGTGCTGCTGAGTGTCGGCGGGATCTTCGGCGCGGCGCTGATCGGCGGCTTGTCTTCGCGCTGGCCGCTGACCCGGGTGCTGTCGCTGTTCATGCTGGTGACCGCCGGGCTCCTGGTGCTGTTTGTCGGCAGCGCCTCGTCGATTGCCGCGGCCCTGGGCCTGGGGCTGCTGATCGGGCTGTTCGCCAACGGCTGCGTGGCCGGGCTGTATGCCTTGTCGCCGGTGGTCTACGACGCTTCGGTGCGGGCTACCGGAGTGGGCTGGGGGATCGGCATCGGGCGCATCGGCGCGATTGTCTCGCCGACGGTGGCCGGGGTGCTGCTGGATGCCGGCTGGCAGCCGCTGCACCTGTACGGGGTGTTTGCCGTGGTCTTCGTGCTGGCGGCGGCTTGCCTGTTGCTGCTGCGCCCGGCGGCGCCGCAGGCGCAAGCGGCCCTGGCCTAGCCTGCGCAACCGGATGCGCCCGCGGGCGCCGCTTCAAGCCTGGCCGTCGATGATCGCCGCGGCCACGGTCTGGCGGAACCAGGTCAGGGCGGCGGAGCTGTCGCTGTTGGGGTGCCAGTGTAGGGACACGTCGAACTCCCCCACCGGGAACGGCAGCTCCAGTTGCCGCAGGCCGCCTTCGAGGGTGAACAGGCGGGCGATCTGCGCCGGCAGCACCGCCAGCAGGTCGGTGCCGGGCAGGACCTTGGGCAGTACCGAGAAGTGCGGCACCTGCAGGCTGATGCGGCGCGTGGCGTTCATTTGCTTGAGCACGTCCTCGACGCTGCCGTGGCCGGTGGTGCGGGTCACGGCGATGTGCCGTTCGGCGAGGAACTGTTCCAGGCTCAGGTGTTCGCCGATGCGCGGGTGGCGGTCGCTGAGCAGGCACACGTAGCGCTCGCGGATCAGTACCTGGCTGCGGGTACCGGTCAGGGGCTTGCGGCAGATCAGCGCGTCGACCTTGGCACTACCGAGCCATTCCCCGGCCTGGTCCACCTGCAGCGGCAGGACCTCGACTTCGGCCTCCGGGGCCTGCTGGTTCAGGCGCGCCAGGATCAGCGGCAGAAAGCCCATTTCGCCGAGGTCGGAGAGGGCGATGCGAAAGCGGCGCTCGGTGGTCGCCGGGTCGAAGTGCCGGGTGCTGTGCACGGTGTTTTCGATCCGCGTCAGGGATTCGCGCAGGGGCGGGTACAGCTCATCGGCCAGTTGGCTGGGCTGGATGCCGTCGCGGCTGCGGCTGAATAGGCCGTCGTCGAACAGGTCCCGCAGCCGCGCCAGGGCGTAGCTGACCGAGGGCTGGGTGACGAACAGGCGCTCGGCGGCCAGAGTCACGCTGCGGGCTTCGTAGAGGGTGACGAAGGTGCGGATCAGGTTCAGATCGATGTGGCTCATGCTGCCTCATGGATATAGATGGGTCTTATTTTCAATAGAAATAGTATCGATTTGATCAATTTCATCGCGGCTGCAAGAGTAACTCAAATTCTAAAAAAGCAGCGGCAAAGGTCCCTATGAAAACCGTCCATAGCGCTTCCTACGACATCCTCCGGCAACACGGTCTGACCACGGTGTTCGGTAACCCGGGTTCCAACGAGTTGCCCTTTCTCAAGGGCTTTCCCGAAGACTTCCGCTACATCCTCGGCCTGCACGAAGGCGCGGTGGTCGGCATGGCCGACGGCTTCGCCCTGGCCAGCGGCCAGCCTGCGTTCGTCAACCTGCATGCGGCGGCCGGCACCGGCAACGGCATGGGCGCGCTGACCAATGCCTGGTACTCCCACAGCCCGCTGGTGATCACCGCCGGCCAGCAAGTGCGCTCGATGATCGGCGTCGAAGCCATGCTGGCCAATGTCGATGCCGCGCAGTTGCCCAAGCCCCTGGTCAAGTGGAGCCATGAACCGGCTTGCGCCGAGGATGTGCCCCGGGCCCTGAGCCAGGCCATCCACATGGCCAACCAGGCGCCCAAGGGCCCGGTGTACCTGTCGATTCCCTACGACGACTGGGGCCGCGCCGCGCCGGCCGGGGTCGAGCACCTGGCCCGGCGCCAGGTGGCCACGGCCGGGCTGCCTTCGGCGGCGCAATTGCGCCAGCTGGTGCAGCGTCTGGTGGCGGCGCGCAACCCGGTGCTGGTGCTGGGGCCGGATGTGGACGGCAGCCAGAGCAACCACCTGGCGGTGCAACTGGCGGAAAGACTCGGCATGCCGGCCTGGGTCGCGCCGTCCGCGTCCCGCTGCCCGTTCCCGACCCGCCACCCGAGCTTTCGCGGGGTGCTGCCGGCGGCCATCGCCGGCATCAGCCGCTGTCTGGCGGAGCATGACCTGATCCTGGTGGTGGGCGCCCCGGTGTTCCGTTACCACCAGTTCGCCCCGGGGGACTACCTGCCCGAGGGTTGCGAGCTGCTGCACATCACTTGCGACCCCGGCGAAGCGGCACGCTCGCCCATGGGCGATGCGCTGGTAGGGGACATTGCCGAGACCCTGCAGGCCCTGGTCTGGGCGCTGCCGGAGTGCGACCGGCCGCAGCCGCCAGCCTTGCCGGCACCGGCGCCGGTCGAGGAAACCGGCGGCCTGCTGCGCCCGGAAACCGTGTTCGACGTGATCAACGAGCTGGCGCCCAGGGATGCGATCTACGTCAAGGAATCCACCTCCACCGTCGGTGCCTTCTGGCAGCGAGTGGAGATGCGCGAGCCCGGCAGTTACTACTTTCCGGCGGCTGGCGGCCTGGGCTTCGGCTTGCCGGCAGCGGTGGGGGTGCAACTGGCCCGGCCCGAGCGGCGGGTGATCGGGATCATCGGCGACGGTTCGGCCAATTACGGCATCACCGCGCTGTGGACCGCCGCCCAGTACCAGATCCCGGTGGTGTTCATCATTCTCAAGAACGGCACCTACGGCGCCCTGCGCTGGTTCGCCGATGTGCTGCAGGTCAGCGATGCGCCGGGGCTGGACGTGCCGGGCCTGGACTTCTGCGCCATCGGCCGCGGCTACGGCGTGCACGCGGTGCAGGCCAACACCCGCGAGGCGTTTGCCGAGGCGTTTGCCGCGGCCCTGGCGGGCCAGCGCCCGGTACTGATCGAGGTGCCGACCCTGACCATCGAACCCTGAAGACAGCCTTGTCGCCGGGCCCGGTGCCCGGCCTTGCCCACCGCAGCTTGCGGACTCACCAGAAGAATAAAAAGAGGTGGATATGAACACGACTTCGGTCACAGCAGCGATAGACGATGCGCCCCAGTCGGCGCGTTGCGCTCCCTCCCATGCCGACATCGGCACCTTGCTCGACCAGGGCCCCTTCACCGGCATGCAGAAGCTGGTGGTGCTGTTGGCGGCGCTGTCCATCGTCATGGACGGCTTCGACGGTCAACTGATCGGTTTTGCCATTCCGCTGATGATCAAGGAATGGGGCATCACCCGCGAGGCGTTCGCCCCGGCGGTGGCCGCCGGGCTGATCGGCATGGGCATCGGCAGTGCCTGTGCCGGACTGTTCGCCGATCGTTTCGGCCGGCGCATGGCGGTCATCGCCAGCGTGTTCGTGTTTGGCGCGGCCACCTGCGCCATTGGCCTGGCGCCCAATGCGCTGGCGGTGGCGGTCCTGCGCTTCATCGCCGGCCTGGGCATCGGTGGCGCGCTGCCCAGCGCGACCACGGTGACGGCGGAGTTCACCCCGGCGCGGCGGCGCACCCTGGCGGTGACCGCGACCATCGTCTGCGTGCCCCTGGGCGGGATGCTGGCGGGGCTGTTCGCGTCCCATGTGTTGCCGCTGTATGGCTGGCGCACGCTGTTCTTCATTGGTGGCAGCCTGCCCATGGTGCTCGCCCTGCTGTTGCTGGTGACCCTGCCGGAGTCGCCGCGCTTTCTGGCACGCCGACCGCAGCGCTGGGGGGAGTTGAGCGCGTTGCTGGGGCGCATGGGCCGGCCCATGGCCGCAGGGGTGAGCTACAGCGATGCCCTGGAGCAGAAGAGCGAGAAGCAGGGCGGTTTCCGCAGTCTGTTCGACCGGGGCTACGGGCGCGACACCCTGGCCCTCTGGGTGGCCTTCTTCATGTGCCTGACCGCGGTCTACAGCGCCTTCAGCTGGCTGCCGACCATGCTCCTGGCCGAAGGCCTGGAGCTGTCGGTGGCCGGTTCCGGGTTGACCGCCTACAACCTCGGCGGGGTCATCGGCGCGCTGGTCTGTGCGGTGGCCATCACCCGCTGGGGCTCGTTCTGGCCGTTGCTGATCTGCTGTGCCGGCGGCGCGGCCAGCGCCTTTGCCTTGCAGGGGGTGGATATCCATCAGCACACCGGCTTGCTGATCTTCGGCTTCGGCGTGCACGGCCTGTTCGTCAACGCGGTGCAGTCCACCATGTATGCGCTGTGTGCCTTTATCTACCCCACCGGAGTGCGCGCCACCGGCACCGCCTCGGCCCTGGCCTTCGGGCGCCTGGGGGCGATCCTCAGTGCCTTCGCCGGGGCCCTGGTGATCACCCGGGGCGGCGCCCAGGGCTACCTGACACTGCTGGGCGCGGTGATGCTCATGGCGCTGATCGCGCTGCTGATCGTGCGCCGGCACATTCCCCGGCGCCTGCCGGGCCAGTCATGAACGTGGCCCTTGAAAGGCTCATTCCATCAGGAGGTTCGATGAACATCACCATTCTCGGCGCGGGCGCCATGGGTTCGCTGTTTGGCGGCCTGCTGGCCGAAAGCGGGCAGCAGGTGACGCTGCTGGACATCAACGACGCGCATCTGGCGGCCATCCAGCGTGACGGCCTGTTGCTGGCCACCGACCACGGCGAGCGGCGCATCCGGGGCTTGAACGCCTGCCGCCCGGAACAGGCCAGCGGGCACCCGGACCTGTTGCTGGTCTTCACCAAGACCCTGCACACCGACAGTGCCTTACGCAGCGTTGCCAGGCATATCACCCGGCACACCCGGGTGCTGACCCTGCAGAACGGCCTGGGCAACGCCGAAGCGGTGTCGCGGCATGTGGCCGCGCAGCAGGTGCTGATCGGCATGACCAACTGGCCCGCCGACCTGCTCGGGCCGGGGCAGGTGCATTCCCATGGCCAGGGCATGGTCCGGGTGCTGGCCCTCGACGAAGGTGAGCGCCAGGCCAGCGCTGAAGTGGCGGCGGTACTGGACGCGGCCGGGCTGAGCTGCGCGGTGGACCCCGAGGTGTGGACGTCGATCTGGGAGAAGGTCGCCTTCAATGCGGCGCTGAACAGCCTGTGCGCGGCCACCGGCTGCACCGTCGGCCAGTTGGACGCGGCGCCGGAAGGCGTGGCGCTGGCCCGGGCCATCGTCATGGAGGTGGTGGCCGTGGCCGGCGCCCAGGGGATAGTGCTGGATGCCCAGCGCTGCCTGGACAGCGTGGCCTTTGCCATGGCCAACCACCGCACCCACAAGCCCTCGATGCTGCAGGACGTGCTGGCCGGGCGGCCCACGGAGATCGGCGCGATCAACGGCCAGGTAGTGGCCCGGGCGCGGCAGGCGGGGGTGGCGGTGCCCCACACCGAAACCCTGCTCGGCCTGCTGCGGCTGATCGAGCAACGCGCCGCCTTGTAGGCGCCGGCTTGCCGGCGAAGAGGACCTTGGGTCTTGTGTGTTTCTTGCGGGCGTCTTCGCTGGCAAGCCAGCTCCTGCACCAGCCCGCCCCATACAAGCCGGGTTTTGGGTGACACATCGGTTTATGAATGCTGTTTCTTGAGGAGATTGTTCATGAGTGAATCCAACGCGGCCTATCGCGATCTGCATCTGCAACCCATCGCCGGGCAGTGGCGCGCCGGTGCCGCTGGCAAGCCCCTGGCGGTGACCAACCCCTACGATGGCGCGCTGTTGCTGGAAGTGGCTCAGGCCAACCGCAGCGACCTGGATGCGGCCTATGCCAAGGCCGCCCAGGTGCAGCCGCAATGGGCGGCCCTGGGCCCGTCGCAGCGTGCGGCGGTGCTGCACCGGGCGGTGGCGATCTTCGACCGGCGCCAGGAGGAAATCGTCGACTGGATCATCCGCGAATCCGGCAGTACGCGGATCAAGGCCCTGGCCGAGTGGGGCGCGGCGCGGGCCATTACCCTGGAGTCGGCGTCGTTCCCGGCGCGGGTCCATGGGCGGATTGTCGAGTCCGATGTGCCGGGCAAGGAAAGCCGGGTGTACCGCAGCGCCCTGGGGGTGGTGGGGGTGATCAGCCCGTGGAACTTTCCGCTGCACCTGACCCAGCGTTCCATCGCTCCGGCCCTGGCCCTGGGCAACGCGGTGGTGGTCAAGCCGGCCAGCGATACCCCGGTGTGCGGCGGCCTGCTGCTGGCGAGGATCTTCGAGGAAGCGGGGCTGCCCGCCGGGGTGTTCAGCGTGGTGGTGGGGGCCGGCAGCGAGATTGGCGATGCCTTTGTCGAGCACCCGGTGCCGGCGCTGATCACCTTTACCGGCTCGACCCCGGTGGGGCGCGGTATCGGCCGCATCGCCAGTGGTGGCGAGCATCTCAAGCACGTGGCCCTGGAGCTGGGGGGCAACAGCCCGTTCGTGGTGCTCGACGATGCCGACCTGGAGCAGGCGGTGAACGCCGCGGTGTTCGGCAAGTTCCTGCACCAGGGGCAGATCTGCATGGCGATCAACCGGATCATCGTCGATGAGCGGCTTTACGAGGCCTTTGCCCAGCGTTTCGTGGCCCGGGTCAAGCAACTCAAGGTGGGGGATCCGCAATCGCTGGAGACGGTGATCGGCCCGGTGATCAATGCCCGCCAGTTGCAGGGCCTGCAGGACAAGATCGCCCTGGCCCGGGAGCAGGGCGCCGAGCCGCTGTACGAGGGCGGGGTGAACGGTAATCTGCTGGCGCCCCATGTCTACGGCGAGGTGCGGGCTGACATGGACCTGGCGCGCAATGAGATCTTCGGCCCGCTGGTGGGGCTGCTGCGCGCTCGGGATGAAGCCCATGCCCTGGAGCTGGCCAATGCCAGCGAGTTCGGCCTGTCCAGCGCGGTGTTCACCCGCAGCCTGGAGCGCGGGGTGAACTTCGCCCGCCAGGTGCGCGCGGGCATGACCCACATCAACGATGTGCCGGTGAACGATGAGGCCAACGCGCCGTTCGGTGGCGAGAAGAACTCCGGGCTGGGGCGCTTCAACGGCGACTGGGCGATCGACGAGTTCACCCGCGACCACTGGATCAGCGTGCAACACCGGCCGCGTCAGTATCCCTTCTGACGGGCTGACCTGAACAACCCCGGCCGCCCTGGCCGGGTTTTTGAGCATCCGTGAATGGACGGGCCGTCACGTGCCTGTCGGGGCACGGCTGCGTCCATGAAAAAACGGAGAACAATAATAATGAACACCCGTCATCCGATGCTTTGCCGTTCCCTGGTCGGGGCTTGTCTGTCAGCGGGCCTGTGCGCCCCTTCCTGGGCTGGCGAGGACAGCGGTTTCTTCGAGGGGAGCAAGACCGACCTGCTGCTGCGCAACTACTACTTCAACCGGGATTTTCGCGACCACGACGCGCCCAAGGGGCAGATCGAGGAGTGGGCCCAGGGCTTCATCCTCAAGTTCAGCTCCGGCTACACCCCGGGCACCGTGGGTGTTGGCCTGGATGCCATCGGCCTGTTCGGCCTCAAGCTCGACAGCAGCCGCCGGGTCAGCGGTTCGGAGTTGCTGCCGGTGCACGACGACGGCCGCGCGGCGGACAATTTCGGCCGCGCCGGGGCAGCGTTGAAGGCGCGGATTTCCGCCACCGAGTTCAAGCTCGGCGAACTGCTGCCGGACGTGCCGCTGCTGCGCTATGACGATGGCCGCCTGCTGCCGCAGACCTTTCGCGGGGCCATGCTGGTGTCCCGCGAGATCGACGGCCTGGGCCTGCAGGCCGGGCAGTACCGGGCGGTGAGCCTGCGCAACTCGTCGGACATGCAGGACCTTTCGGCCTGGGCCGCGCCGGGGGTGAAGTCCGATGGCTTCAACTACGTGGGCGCCGACTACCGCTTCAACCAGCAGCGCACCCTGTTCGGCGCCTGGCATTCGCAACTGCAGGACATCTACCGCCAGAGCTATTTCAACCTGCAGCACAAACAGCCGCTGGGCGACTGGGTGCTGGGGGGCAACCTGGGCTACTTCATCGACCGCGACGATGGCAGCGCGCGCATCGGCCGGGTCGACAGCCACACCGCCTATGGCCTGTTTTCCGCCGCGCGGGCCGGGCACACGCTGTACCTGGGGGTGCAGAAGGTCAGCGGCGACAGCCCCTGGATGTCGGTCTATGGCAGCAGCGGCCGGACCCTGGGCAACGACATGTTCAACGGCAATTTCAGCAACGCCGGCGAGCGTTCCTGGCAGCTGCGCTACGACTATGACTTTGCCGCTTCCGGGGTTCCCGGGCTGCTGGCCATGGTGCGTTACGGGCGAGGCGACAACGCCACCACCAAGGCCGGCAAGGACGGCCATGAGTGGGAGCGTGATACCGAGATCGGCTACACCCTGCAGAGCGGCACCTTGAAGAACCTCAGCCTGCGGCTGAACAACGCCACCAATCGGCGCAGCTTCAACAGCGACTTCGACCAGACCCGGCTGATCGTCAGCTACCCCTTGTCACTCTGAAAACCCTGTAGCCGCTGCCGCAGGCTGCGAACGCTCTGGGCGGCACTTCGTCGCAGGAGGCGCGGCGGTTTCGAAGGCGCTGCAGGTTCGGCGGGAGATCGCCAGGCAAGGTCCTGCGGACCTTTGCGCAGCTTCGCGGGCTCAGCAGCGGCTACAGGTATTGTCGGGGGGGCGTGTTGTGGCGGGCCTTGCGTTACTATGGCCGCCCACCTTTTTTAAGGAAGCTGCCCGGATGAGCAAACCCGGTCAAACGGTGCTGGTCGCGCTGCGCAAGATGATCGCCTCGGGCGAGCTGGCGGCAGGCGAGCGCTTGATGGAAGTGCCTACCGCCGAGCGCTTCGGGGTGTCGCGCATGCCGGTGCGCATGGCCTTTCGCACCCTGGAGCAGGAAGGCCTCTTGGTGCGTTTCGGCGGTCGCGGTTTTCAGGTGCGGTCGGTTAGCGCCGAGGACATTGCCGGGGCGGTGGAGGTGCGCGGGGTGCTGGAAGGCCTGGCGGCGCGCCAGACCGCCGAGCGCGGGCTGTCGGCCGAGGGCCGGGCGATTCTCGAACGTTGCCTGGTCGAGGGCGATGCGCTGTTCGACAAGGGTTATGTCAACGAGGAAGACCTGGAGGTCTACCACGACCTCAACATGCGGTTTCACCAGGTGATCGTGGCGGGCAGCGGCAACCCGGCGATCGCCGATGCCCTGGCGCGCAACGACCATCTGCCGTTCGCCTCGGTCACCGCCCTGGCGGTGGATCGCCAGGACATGGCCCGGGAATACCGGCGCTTCAACTACGCCCACATGCAGCATCATTCGGTGTTCGACGCCCTGGTCAATGGCCAGGGCGCGCGGGCCGAAGCGCTGATGCGCGAGCATGCCAACGCCACCTTGCGCTACGCCGAGATCTTCGGCTCGGCCGTGGCCGATGAGCGCATGAAGCTGATCCTGCCCTCGCCGTGAGGCGCAAGGCGCTGTCCGAACCGTTTTGAGACGTAGGTCAGGCAAGGCGAAAACGGTCGAGGAGCGGCCGGGGGCGCGTCCGACTTTACGGGGTGTCAATGAGCATTCCGATCGGACTCGCGCACAAGATCGTTTTCAATGCAGCATCACCGAGTATCGAGGCTTTTCGTGCAACGCCTAGAGATCCAGCACCAGCAATGGGGTCTTGGCGCGGGAACAGCAGGGCGTGAACTGATCGTTGCACGCCTGTTCTTCCTCGGTGAGGAACAGGTCGCGGTGCTCCGGTACCCCCTCCAGCACCCGGGTCAGGCAGGTGCCGCAGATCCCTTGTTCACAGGAAATCGCCACTTCGATGCCCTGGTCCTGCAGCACCTGGACCACGCTGCGATCGGCCGGCACCTGGAACACCTGGCCGCTGCTGGCCAGCTTGACCGCGAAGCTGCCGTCGCTGCCGTGGTCCACGGGCGCGGCGCTGAAGTACTCGCGGTGCAGGCATTGTTCCTTCCAGCCCTGGGCCCTGGCGCTGTCCAGCACGTGTTGCATGAACCCGCCGGGGCCGCAGACGTACAGGTGCAGATCATCCTGCGGCGCGGCCAGGGCGTGCGCGATATCCAGGGCCGTCTCGGGCTGTTCGTCGAAATGCAGGCTGACCCGGTCGGCGAAAGGCGATTGCCGCAGGCGCGGGACAAAGGCCGCGCGCTCGGCGGAACGGGCGCAGTAGTGCAGCTGGAAATCCGCGCCGCCGTGGGCCAGGTGCTCGGCCATGCTGAGGATCGGGGTAATGCCGATGCCGCCGGCGAACAGCAGGCTGCGCCGCGCGCCGGGGGCCAGGGCAAACAGGTTGCGCGGCTGGCTGATGCGCAGGCGCGTGCCCACTTCCAGCTCTTGGTGCAGGCTGCTTGAGCCGCCTCGCGAGGCCGGATCCTTGAGCACCCCGATCACGTAGCGGTGGCGTTCTTCGGGGTGGTTGCACAGTGAATATTGGCGCACCAGGCCGTTGGCCAGATGCACGTCGATATGGGCGCCGGCGCTGAAGGCGGGCAGGGGGCTTGCGTCGGCCGCGGCCAGTTCGAAGCTGCAGATGTCCAGGGCTTCGTTGTGGCGCGCGACCACCAGTACGTCGATCATTGTCGGTCCTCGCCAGTGGCCGCATCCGGGCCGGCTGGCTGTCGGGGGCGGAGAAGGGCTTAACGGCTTGCCGCGATCAGTGCTTCCCGGGGCTCGCGCTCCTGGGCGATCAGGCGTTCCAGTACCCGTCGCGACTGCACGCCGCCGGCGTCGATGTTCAGCTTGAGCAGGCTGCGCTGGGGCTGGGCGAGCAGGTTCTGCTGCTGGCGTTCGAGCATCTCCAGGTCTTCGCTGAAGATCTTGCCCTGGCCTTCGCGGATGCTGGCGGTGAGGGCCTGGTCCTGGGGGTTGAAGTTGCGCGCCATGCCCCAGAAGTACCAGATCGAGGTGTCGCTTTCGGGGGTGATGAAATCCACCACGATGCTCGATGCCTTGAATGCCGCCGGGGCGTCGTAGCCGCCGTGGCCGGCGTGGGCCACGCCGACTTCGATCAGCACATGGCTGGGCGGGCTGAAGCGGCAGATCTGCCAGCGGTCCACCGGCACGTCGTCGGCCAGCTGGTTGCCGCGCAGGGCCATGCGCCAGAACGGCGGCGGCATGACGTTGTGCATATGGCGGGCGGTGACCACCTGATCGCCGTCCACCGTGGTCTGTGGCGGCGCCTCGTCGATCTCCTTCTGGCCGATGCTGGAGGCGTGGACGTAGGTTTCGTGGGTCAGGTCCATCAGGTTGTCGATCATCAGCCGGTAGTCGCACTGGATGTGGAACAACCCGCCGCCATAGGCCCACTGTTCGTTGTCGGCCCATTCCAGGTGATGGATCAGCGCCGGATCGGCCAGGCTCTGGTCGCCGGGCCAGACCCAGATGAAGCCGTAGCGCTCGACCGCGGCGAAGGTCTTGTTGCAGGGGAAGCCGCGTACCCGCTGGCCGGGCATGTCCACGGTCTTGCCGTCGCAGCCCATCACCAGGCCGTGGTAGCCACACACCAGGTTGCCGTTCTCGACATAGCCCAGCGACAGCGGGGCGCCGCGATGGGGGCAGAAATCCTCGACGGCGGCTACCCGGCCCTCGTGGGCGCGGTAGAACACCATTCGTTCGCCGCAGATCTGCCGGCCCAGGGGCTTGCCCTGCAATTCATCGGGGGTGCAGGCAACGTACCAGGCATTCTTGGGGTACATGACGTCTCTCCAGGCGTTTGTTGTTTTTATTTAATGGATCCATTAAAGGGTTCGTGCTCTGGGGGTGTCAAATGAATGCGCGGATTTTCTGTTCGATAATCGGCTATTTTTGAGGTTTGTGGATCCATTGGTGTGGTTTTTATGGATCCATTGGGCGCGTGTCAGCGCACCGCCGGGGCAGGGTGGGGGCGTGGCTGCGGGGCTGGGCCAGGAGGGCGCAGCGCCAGGGGTGGGAACCTGGCGGCTGCGCTGGCGGGGTGGGTTTGTGCGGCGATCAGCGCCGTTGCAGGCTGTCCTGCAGGCGCTGGATGCCTTCTTCGAGCATGGCCCGCGGGCAGCCGAAGTTCAGGCGCACGAATTGCCCGCAGTCATCGCCAAACTCCAGCCCGGCGCTGAGGCCGACCTTGGCTTCCTTGAGGAAGTAGCCATGGGGATCGTCCAGCCCCAGCTCGCTGCAATCGAGCCAGGCCAGATACGTGCCCTGGGGCGCGTGCATTCGGATGCCCGGCAGGCGGGTCTGCACCGCGTGCAGCAGGTAGTCGCGGTTGGCTTGCAGGTAGCCGAGCAGCGCCTGCAGCCAGGGGCCGCCGTGGGTCAGGGCGGCCAGGGTCGCCTCCAGGCCCAGGGGGCTGACGCTGTCCACCATGCCGGCGCGGGCGTTGTTGAAGGCCAGGCGGGTGGCCGGGTCCTGGACGATGGCGAAGCAGGTCTTCATCCCGGCGATGTTGTAGGCCTTGCTCGCCGACATCAGGGTGATGGTGCGCCGGGCGATCTCCGGGCTCAGGGACGCGGTGGGAATGTGCCGGCGGCCGTCAAAGCACAGTTCGGCATGGATCTCGTCAGAAATGATCAGTGCGCCCTGATCCAGGCAGGCGTTGGCCACGGCTTGCAGTTCGTCCCGGGGGAAAACCTTGCCCAGCGGGTTGTGCGGGTTGCTCAGGAGCATCGCCCCGGCGCCTTGCAGGGCCTGGCGCAGTGCATCCATGGGGGTGACATAGGTGCCTTGCTCGGTGAGCTGGAACGGCACTTCGACCTTGTCCAGGCCCCAGTTGCCCGGGGCCAGGCGCAGCGGGCGATAGTTGGGGGTCTGCAGCACCACCGATTGCCCGGGTTTGACGAAGGCGTGCAGGGCCATGTTGAAGCCGGGCTCGACCCCGGGGAGGAAGATCAGTTCGTCGGGCTGCACGTGCCAGGCGTACTTGTCCCGGAGGTCGGCGACCACCGCGTCGCGCAATTCGTCGCGGGCCACGCTGTAGCCCAGCAGCGGGTGCTCCAGGCGCTGGCGCAGGGCCTGGAGGATGCCGTCGGCCACGGCGAAGTCCATGTCCGCCACCCACATCGGCAGGACATCTTCGGGGTAGCGGCTCCATTTGGTGCTGCCGGTGCCATGGCGGGGGTGCAGGGTGTCGAAATCGAAGCTCATGAACGGCTCTCGTCGCCTGGGAAAGGTAGCGCAGATTCTAGCGCTTGCGCGGGCATCCGGTAGGGAATAACGGGGTGGGCCGTTGGTCGGCGTGGTGGTCGCAAGCATTTGTGGCGAGCGCGGGGCGGCTTGAACGAGCCCTGACGCCTGTTTATTTAAATAGGGATATTTGGAGTGCCGAATGTTTCGCTTTGGGCGTTTTTTTCGAACCCTGTTTGCGCTGTTTTTTAAGGTATTTCTTAGGTCGGGTTTTTACTCGCTGTTATATGGTGTGGCGGTTGTTGCAGGTCTTGTGTGCCAAGCAAAACAGTGTGGGCTGCGAAAAAAACCAATAAAAAGGAGCAGGGCGATGAAACTTGAAAATGGAATTCGCTACCGTGATTTTTCCGTCCCCTATCTGGTGGATGAAACACTTAGGGAGGGGATTGAGCGCACAGCCTTTCCCATCACGGTGGACGCCAAGTTATCCATCCTCAAGTCCATGGTCGAGGCCGGACTACGGGATTTCGTGGTGGGCTGCGGACCGGAGGAACCACTGGTCTGGGACCGCCTGCATCGGGCACGGCAAGCCGGCGAATTGCCGGCCGATACCCAGGCCACGTTCATCGTCCTGTTGAACTGCTGGGAGACCGCCTTGGCTTATTTCAAGGCCCGGGCCCATCGACGGGAATGGATTGCCGACACCGTCTTCAGCTTCGGCATGATCACCTACAGGCAGAGCGACGGTGAATTCGAGCATGCAATCCGGGCGTTTCGCGAGCTCGGCGCCGTCAAGTTCAAGGCCAGCGTGCTCAACAACTTTCGCAATGGAGTGTGCGAGCAGCGTTATGCCGAGATCTGCCGGCAGATCGACTGGGCCGTCAACCTGGGCGTGGACATCATCCGCATCAACGACTCCGTGGGTTCGCTGCAACCCCATGTGACCCGCTGGCTGTGCTCCAAGCTGGTGGCGGATTACCCCCGCCTGGTGTTCTGCCTGCATGCCCATAACGACAACGGGCTGGCCCTGGCCAATACCATGCAGGCGATTCAATGCGGTTTTCAGATGGTTGAAGGGGCCCTGGCCGGATTTGGCAACCGCTCCGGAATTGCACCGCTGGAGCAAGTTGTGAAGTTGTGTCGGGACAACAATATACAGCTGGGCGCGCAGCCGCTGGATCTGGACAAGTTGATCGGCGCCGCTCGTTACTGTGAGGAAAAGTTGCTGCAGTTGCCCGGTGTCTATCGTCCGGTCAGTGGCAAGTTTGAAACACTTTCCAATTATGGCGTCTTGAATATTCCGGACTTTCTGGAAACTCAGGATGATAAGGCTTACTTCGTCAATTATGTGGGCTTGCATCCGCAGACCATCCGTCAGGCCCTGGCCGATTATTCATCGCTGAGCACCCAGGTGGCCGAGATTGCCGATGAGGAGCTGTGGCCAATCGTCGAGAGTCTGAAAGAGGAAATGCGGGCCTCGATGTCGGACATCGAGGTCCGTTATCAGCACGCGATGGCCGGGGTGATGGAGTTCTATCGCTCCTGCACCTACAGCCCGATGCACCTGGCCCGCTATGCCGAGCGTCAGCTTCTTCAGGAGCAACCGGCCCATGGATAAGGTCTTTACGGTGGTGATGCCGCTGTTTGCGATGATTTTCGCCGGCTACTGGATTGTGCGGCTGGAGGTGATCGGCAAGGAAACGGTCAAGGGCCTGGTGGGGGTGGTGTTCTGGTTGTTCCTGCCGTGCTTCATCTTCATCAAGACCCTCGGCACCCGGGATCATGGCGAGCTGGATTGGGCCTTGCTCGGCGCCTATTACCTGGCTTGCCTGGTGACCTTCATGATCGCCGCCGTGGGCGGGCGGCTGATCTGGGGCGGCAACGCGCGGGTGGCCGGCCTGCGCGGGCTGTCGTCCATCTCCGGGGTGGTGGGGTATATGGGGTTGCCCTTGATGGTCATGGCGTTCGGCGATGAAGCGGCGCTGCCCACGCTGATGATCACCATGGCCGACAACCTGGTGATCCTGGCGGGGGGCGCCCTGATCATGGAACTCACCGAGCCGCGCGAAGCCCGGGCCAAGCCGGATCTGGCCCGTGTGCTACTGACCACCGGCAAGTCGATCATCAGCAACCCGCTGATTCTGGCGGTGGCCCTGGCGGCGCTGTGCATTGCCTTGCAGTGGCGCTTGCCCGGTCCGCTGCAGATCTTCGCCACGCAGATGACTAACGCCACCGGCCCCTTGGCGCTGGTGGCCCTGGGTGCTGCCTTTGCCGTGCACCGCCAGCAGAACCTGATCAAGGGCGACTCCCTGGCCCTGGCCCTGTTGAAGGTGGTGGTGTTGCCGGTGCTGGTGTTCGTGTCCGCCCGCTATGTGTTCGGCCTCGGCGATTTCCTGGTCAAGATCGCGGTGATCATGGCGGCGCTGCCAGTGGCGGTGAACGTCTTTATCCTGGCCTCGCGCTACAAGACCTACGAGATCGAGGTGTCCAGCAGCATGCTGCTCTCGGCGGTGATGGGCATCGGGGTGATCTCGGGGTTGCTGGTCGTGCTGGATTGAGCTGCGGCGCCCTTGACCCATGAGTTGTCAAAACGCCCCGCCCGGGTGATGCCCTGGCGGGGTTTCTGTTGTTGCTCCGGCGGACTTGCTTGTCCGTCCAGGCGCGCCGCTCGGTGTGCGCATTCCCTTCGTCGATCTCGGGCCGAGTCTGCCGTCTAGGCAGCTTTTCCCTTGCCTGTGCCTCAGAAAAACCTCGTTTCGCAATGCCTCGGGTTGGGCAAACAATAAACCCCTGCATACGCCTGCCCGACTGCCCGGGACGTTGTTGCGATGCACTGCCGATCGATTTGTTCTTCCTACAAAAACAACAGGGAGCAAGCGATGAACCGCCATTCGAGCAAGACCGCGTCCGCTCACTCCGGACCGGTTGCAAACACTCCAAGCGAACGGGGCCAAAGAGCCCGCAACGGTGACGATCCGGCTACCCGGCCTTTGCTGCCAGGTGCCTTGCACCGCTGACCAAGACTCGTAGTGCCTGGTGCAGTACCGCCCGTGAATACGGTCGCTTCCAGGCTCCTGCTGTGCAGGTTCGTGCGGGCGAGCCGGCTTTCTTGAGGATGGGTTTTATGTCCAACACCTTGCGTTGCGGCGTTGCATTGTCGTGGGTTCTGCTGTGCACCGGGGCTTGGGCCCAACCGCAGAACCTCACCGTCATTTCCTTTGGCGGAGCCACCAAACAGGCTCAGGAAAAAGCCTACTTCCAACCCTTCAACCAGAGCGGGGCAGCCCGGGTGGTGGCGGGGGAGTACAACGGTGAACTGTCGAAGATCAAGGCCATGGTCGATGTCGGCAAGACCAGCTGGGATGTGGTCGAAGTGGAGAGCCCGGAGCTGTTGCGCGGCTGTGACGAGGGCTTGTTCGAACCTTTGGACCTGGCCCGCTTTGGTGATCCGGCGCAGTTCGTCCCGGGCACCCTGAGCGAGTGCGGCGTGGCCACCTACGTCTGGTCGATGGTCATGGCCTTTGCCCCGCAGAAGCTGGCCAAGGCGCCCGGGTCCTGGGCCGACTTCTGGAACCTCAAGGACTTCCCCGGCAAGCGCGGTTTGCGCAAGAGCGCCAAGTACACCCTGGAAATCGCCCTGCTGGCGGACGGTGTGGCGCCGGCCCAGTTGTATCAGGTGCTCAACACCCCGCAAGGCGTGGCCCGGGCCTTCGCCAAGCTGGATCAGATCAAGCCCTACATCCAGTGGTGGGAAGCCGGGGCGCAACCTCCGCAATGGCTGGTGGCCGGTGACGTGGTCATGAGCGCGGCCTACAACGGACGCATTGCCATGGCCCAGAAGGAGGGCATGCAGTTGAGTATCCTCTGGCCCCAGAGCCTGTACGATCCGGAGTACTGGGCGGTAGTCAAAGGCTCGCCGAACAAGGCCCTGGCCGAAGATTTCATCCTGTTCGCCAGCCAGCCCCAGGCGCAGAAGGTGTTCTCGCAGAACATTCCCTATGGACCGGTGCATCGTCAGGCACTGCCCCTGTTGCCTGAGGCGGTGCAGCAGCAACTGCCGACCTACGAGGCCAACCTGCAAGGCGCGCGGGCGGTGGATGCGGCGTTCTGGGTCGACCATGGCGAGGAGCTGGAGCAGCGCTTCAACGCCTGGGCGGCCCGTTGAACGCCTCACTGATGCACTGAGGAAAAAAGGGCCTGCACAAGCTGTGCAGGCCCTGGTCCGATTGACGGGATCTGACGGCGTTGGTGCGGCGGCGAGCTGGACACACCCGTCGGCTCAATGGGCGGGGGCTTGAGGGCGCTGGGTCAGCCAGTCGATAAACAACGAAAACAGCTCCGCCTGAGAACTGATGGCCAGCTTGGTATAGAGATTCTTACGGTGCATGCGCACGGTTTCCGGAGAGATTTCCAACACCTTGGCCGTGGATTTCACCGAGTGACCGCGCAGGATCAGGTGGGCGATCTCCCGTTCACGCACCGTCAGTAGCGGAGTGCCGAAGCTCATGAAGGCGGCTTCGATCTGTTGGTTGAGGTCGGCCGGTGCCTGGGCCGGCAGCGAGCCCTGAGTCGCGTGCCGCACCAGTTGCTGCAGGCCGCCGGCAGTGCCGAAACGACGGATCAGTTCGCGCACCAGCGGCTCCACCGCCCGCAGTAGCGCCAAGGGTTCGCTGGCGAAGCGTGCACCACTCAAGCCCTGGAACATGCACAGGGAAATCTTGCTGTGTGGGTCGAGGTCGACGATGTAGTAACTGTCTTCGGCGCCCCCGGTCTTGAGGTAGTAGGTCTTGTAGTACTCGCTGGCGAAAAAGTCGTCCGGGGCGATTTCCGAGAGGTGGTAGAAACCTTCCGCCAGACCGTTTTCCACCGCCAGGCAAAAGGGATCGAGCAGGTAGCCGCGGGAGAAATAGCGGTTGATGATCTCGTCGCGGTACGCGCCGACAATGCCTTGCTCATGCAGCAACTGGGGTGGCAAGCCTTTGCGTTCCAGGCTGATCATCATGGATTCGATGGGGGTCAGGGCATTCAGCGCTGCCGCCAGATGGCTGAGGAAGGCCTCATCGTCCACGCTGTCGAATGCCTTGGCCAAGCCGGCATGCCAGGCCTGCAGGGCATGGAGGGAGAGAGGGGCGTTGGGGGGATTGGCAGATGCGCTCATGCCCGGCAGTTTAACTGCCGGGCGCAGGCCGGGTAAGACCCCGATTCGCAGTGCTGTCGGTGCCCGTTGTCGATTCATCAACCCAGGTACTGGCCGTCACGGCGCAGCTCGGCTGCAGCCTCGAGGATGCATTCGCGCAAGGTATCGACGATTTCGTCGATCTGCGCACGGGTGATGATCAACGGTGGCGACATGACGTTGAGATGGCCGATGGGGCGCACCAGCAAGCCCTTGGCCTGGGCTCGCAGGTGGATGCGTTCGGCAATGTTCAGGGCCTCCGGCAACAGGCTCTTGCTGTGCTTGTCGGCGACGAACTCGACGCAGGCCATCAGCCGCTTGCAGCGTACATTGCCGACCAGGGGCAACTGCGCCAGGGTCTGCAGGCGTTGCTCCATGTAGACCCCCACCTCTTCGACATGGGCCAGCAGGTTTTCCCGCTCGATGATCTCGATGTTCTTCAGCGCCGCGACGCAACTGACCGGGTGCCCGCTGTAGGTGAAACCGTGGGTGAAGCAACGGCCCTTGCCCGGCTCGCCGATCACCTGCCAGATGCGTTCGGAGAAGATGCAGGCCCCCAGGGGCAGGTAGCCCGAAGTCAGGCCCTTGGCGGTGGTGATGATGTCCGGCTGCATGCCGAACACGTCCTGGGAGGCGAAAAAGGTGCCCAGGCGACCGAACGAGGTCACCACCTCATCGGCGACATACAGCAGGTCGTAGCGCTGGCAGATTTCCCACATGCGCCGGTGATAACCCTCGGGCGGAATGATCACTCCGCCTGAGCCCATGATGGGTTCGGCGAAGAAGGCGGCCACCTTGTCCGGGCCGATGGTGAGGATCTTGTCCTCGAACTCGGCCACCAGAAAATCGAGGAAATCCGCCTCGCTCATACCGGCCGGGGCGCGGTAGTAGTTGGGGCAGGAGATGTGGTGAAACAGGTCGCTCATGAAGTCGAATTCGGGAGCTCGGTCGGCGGCCTTGTTGCCGATGGACATGGTCAGGAAGGTCGAGCCGTGGTACGCATTGATCCGCGAGATCACATGCTTCTTCTCATGTTTGCCACGACTGTTCTGATAGAACTGCACCAGGCGGTAGGCGGTGTCCACCGCAGTGGAGCCGCCAGTGGTCAGGAACACGTGGTCCAGGTCCCCCGGTGCCAGGCTGGCGAGTTTTTCACAGAGCTGGATGGCGCTGACGTTGGCCATGTCGCAGAACGGATTGGAGTAGGCCAACTGCCGTACCTGATCGGCAATCGCTTCAGCCATTTCCTCACGGCCCAGGCCGATGTTGGTGCACCACATGCCGCCGACCGCATCCAGGTAGCGCCGGCCGGCGGTGTCATAGATATAAGCACCGTCACCGGCAGCGATGTTCAGCGAGCCCTGCTCGCGGTGCTCGTCGAACATATGAAAGCCGTGCATGTAATGGGCCTTGTCGGCGGCCACCAGTTGTGGGTCGTCGAACTGTTGAAAAAAGGCTTCGGGTTGGATGGCCATGGGCTTCACCTCGGGTTGAACCATTGGACGCAACGTCCGTGGAATGGGTAGGCATGGATCACCTGCCGATCTTCACCATGTTCCAGGTGCGGGTGATCAGGCGGGTGCTGGCGGGGGACTGGATCTTCTGGGTGAACAGTCGCTCCCGGGTCTGGGCATCGGGGTAGATCGCCGGGTTGTCACGCACCTCGGTAGCGAGCAGCGGGATGGCCTTGAGGTTGGCATTGGCATAGCGGATGTAGTCGCTGACCTCGGCCATCACCTGCGGCTGCAACAGGTACTCGATAAAGGCATGGGCATTGGCCACATTCGGTGCATCGGCGGGAATGTAGAAGTTGTCGAACCAGATCAGCGAACCTTCTTTGGGTATGAAATAGTCGAGCTTGACCGGTGCCCCCGCTTCATTGGCCCGGGCCTGGGCGGTGGCGTAATCACCGGACCAGGTCGCACTCAGGCACAGGTCGCCATTGGCCAGGCCATTGAGGTAGCTGGTGGAGTCGAACTTGCGGATATAGGGCCGTATGGCCATCAAGGCATCTTGCGCGGCCTTGAGGTCTGTGGGCTCGGCGCTGTTGGGATTGCGCCCCAGCCAGGCCAGCACCAGCGGCAGAATGTCCGTAGGCGAGTCCTGCAGCGTCACTCCGCAATCAGAAAAGCGCGACACCACCTTGGGATCGAACAGCATTGCCAGGGAGCCGATGGGCGCGTCCGGCATCCGCTCACGGATCTTGTCGACGTTATAGGTCACCCCATTGCTGCCCCAGGTATAGGGCGCCGAGTACTGCACCCCGGCGTCGTAGTTCTCCAGGCTTGTCAGCACCTGGGGATCGAGATTCTGCCAACTGGGCAACCACTGCTTGTTCAGCGGCTGGAACACCCGCGCCTTGATCAAGGGCGGCACCAGCGCCGCGTTGAGTACCACCAGATCGTAGCCGGAGCGCCCGGGCAGCAACTTGCCCTGTACGGTTTCATAGGAATCGAAGGTGTCGTAGATCACCTTGATGCCGCTGGCCTTCTCGAAGCCGGCGAGGGTGTTCTCGCCGATATAGTCCGACCAGTTGTACAGCCGTAGCGTCTTGCTTGCGGGCTCCTCGGCCTGCACCCAGGCTGCCGCCACTATCAGAACCACGCCAAACACCGCAGGGAATGCTGTACGCATGCTGGAATTCCGCCTTGAGCCTGATGGGAGGAGCCCGGGTCGAGCCGTTGGCGCTACTGTCCGCGAGCGGCCGCACACACGCCATAACCCGATCGGGTAGGTGAGCGAGGAACAGGCAAGGGCGAGCTATCGGACTTGATTTATGCAATCATCCAGCCCCGTCGGCGACTTCGAGGCGTATTGGCCCGCCCGGAAACCTGTAGAAACAGCCCGGCAGAAAAAATATCGAATAGGAGTTGCCAGGAATGGAAAACATGTCCATAATTGCGACCATTCCTCAGCGAGGAAACGGAAAAACTCTTTAGAAATCAAAGAGTTGCGAGATGAGGTTGATCTCGAAAGCCGTTCCAGTTTGTACGTGTTCAGTGTTGTAATTCAGGCATTGGACATTTGGGGCCGAGTAGCAAAATGGTTATGCAGCGGATTGCAAATCCGCCTACGCCGGTTCGATTCCGACCTCGGCCTCCACCCTTGAAAACCCCGTAGATTAACGTCTGCGGGGTTTTTTATTGCCTGGGATTTGGGTAATCGCTTCCGCAATTTTTTGGATCGCTTCTGCAAATCGCGGGTTTTAGCGTCGAATTTAAGAAAAATCTCCCTGCATTGAGCGTGAGATGTTGAGCGTTTTGGCTGTGAGTTGTCTAAGTGCTCTGTCATTGCGGTATTCAGATGGGGAGGCGGGCCGCAGCAGTGCGGATGGCATGCTGACCCGACTGAACGGAGCCATTAGCGAGATTACCGGTGCTGCCTCGGAGCTGGAGAACATCCCGTTTGTGGGGCTTGAGATGGGCGCCAAGCTCCAGCGAACCCTGCGCCGCATCACCGTGCAGTCCGTTGTCGGCGAGGTGTTGGCTAAGCACAGCCAGGCGGTGACGGCGGTGGGGCAGATCCAGTAGCGCCTTGGTACGCTGCAGGAGCAGACCGCCAAGGCCAGCGCTGCGATCAACCGGATCGGAGGGCAAGTCAGTCCTTCCTTCGGCAACATCCTTCCGACTGGATCATTCGGTAACTTGGGCACCCCGGCGGCCGAGGTGGTGAAGCCGTTCCCGCACTTGCTGATCATCCACCCGCTTAAGACTGACGGACAGCCGTACTACTTCAACCTTGATACTGCAGCCTTTGAAAAGTTGCGTCGTCAGACGGGGTTCCGCTGGGCTGGCCAGGAACACCTGACCCGCAGCATCGTGCAGCAGGCAGTGGGGCAGGGCGACGACAAGATCACCCGCAAGGGTGCGGTGTTTCCTGGGTTCAAGGGGGGGGAGCTGGGTCAGTTGCGAAAACTGCGTAGCATCGGGCGACGGCCACAGCCGCTGAGCCTGACCACGGGCTATGGCGAAGTGCCGGGCACCTGGTGCATGACCAGCCTTGAGGAGGAGCAGAGCCATCTGCTGGCCGGGGGCATCCCGCGTAAGCAAGGCTTTTCAATGGAGTTTGTGAGCTATGGCGACGACATGCAGAACGTCTGACGGGGATCTGCTTGACACCCTGTGTTACCAGTATTACGGGCACCTCAATGGCAGTTTCGAAGCGGTGCTCGATGCCAACCAGGGGCTGGCCGATGAGCCCCAGCCGTTCCGGGCTGGGGTACTGATCGTGCTGCCGGATCTGCAGAGCCAGACCGAGACCACGGTGCAGCTCTGGGATTAGGGGGAACGGTTTGATAGCATCCGGCCACCTATTTCTAGTATTACGCAGGGATGTGACTGAATGAATAAGAATATGCTCGTAGGGCTATTGGTGGGTGTTGGGATGCTAGGTAGCGCGCTGAGCGCTTCGGCAGCAGATAACTTGTTCAAGTCTTACGCCTATGGCTCTCCGGTGTCCTCCTATACAAAGGCCAAAGGTTACTATGATTGTTCTGAAATTTTAGGTGGTACTGCCAAGTGTCTTGATGGTGTGGAGTTTTTGGGGAAAGAATTTACAGCTGGTCTGGTTTTCTCAAACTCGAAGTTGATCATGGTGTCATTAATGAGTGAGTACGATCAAAGTCTTTTTGCTACAGCGATAGGATCTATTGGCAAAACGTTTCGCCTCACATCTATCTCAGACAGTAAGTCTCATTTGGACGTAGTCGAGTTAGCTGCTAAGGCATCAAGTCGTGATGAGTTTGCATCCCGGCTTTCAAATTATGAGGCAGCTGCATTGGCTGGTGGCAATGTGACATATACCCTCCTAGAAGGCGTGGGTAAAAAAAATACGAATACAACCAGTCTTCTGGCGACATCTCCTGATAATACTCGAGCAGCAGAGATTATGTTGGTGAGTGAGGAGGGTGATACAGGTCTGATTATTCGTTTTAGTTATCCTAAATTTGAATCTAATAAGATTTCAGAGGCAGCCAAAAAGCCTGTTGAGTCGTTTTAGCATTTGGTCTACATGAAGAAGCCCCGCCTTGTGCGGGGCTTTGTCGTTTATGGAGGTACACTTATGACTCCGATCTTCCGAATCGTCGCTGATGGTCGGGATATTACCGCGCTGATAAATGACCGGTTGCTGACCCTGCGCACCTCGGACAAGCCCGGCATGGAGTCGGACGAGTTTGAGCTGCGCATCGACGACCGCGACGGCGCTGTGGCGCTGCCCAGCCGGGGCGCGAGCATCGAGGTGTTCATGGGCTACGCCGGCCAGCCACTGACCCGCCTGGGGCGCTACATGGTGGACGAGGTCGTGGTGACGGGTCCGCCTGACTCTATCGAGATCCGGGGCAAGGCCAGCGACATGCGCGGCAGTGGCAAGACTACCCGCAGCGGGAGCTGGGAAAACGTCCCGCTGCAGCAGATCGTGCGCGATGTGGCGACCCGCAATGGCTGGCAGCCGGTGTGCCCGGTGACCACCAAGGTGCCCCGGGTCGATCAGCTCAATGAATCCGACTTCAACTTCATCACCCGTCTGGCCAAGCAGTACGACTGCACGGCCAAGGTGGCCGACGGCAAGCTGCTTGTGCTGCCCCGACAGGCCGGGCAGAGCGCCAGCGGCAAGGCCCTTGGCACCGTCACCATCACTCGCCGCGACGTGAGCCGCTATCAGTTCCGCCTGGGGGACAAAAGCACCCACAAGGCGGTACAGACCAAGCACCAGGACAAAAAGAGCGGAAAGCTGCGGGTTGTCGACCTGGGCAACGAGGACTCCCCGGACGGCCTGCCGCCGGTGCACACCGACCGCCACATCTACCCGAACAAGTCCGCCGCCGAATAGGCCGCCAAGGCCCGTTTGGCGGCATTCAACCGCAGCACCGCCGGTGTGCGGCTGGAGATGTCCGGCCGAACCGATCTATTCGCTGAACGCATGATCAATGCCCAGGGCTTCAAGGTCGGCCTCGATGGCGAGTATCTGGTGGACTCGGTCGAACAGGTGTTCACCCAGTCCGGGTGGAGCACTACGGTCGAATGCAACGGCGGCAGAAGGGTAAGGCGAAAGCCAAAGGCAAGAAAAAGAAAGAAACCAAGCCGCTCAAGGTTGTGCAGCTTTAACCCCCATCATCACTGGAGATATCAGGCATGACGATTACCGTGCAGCAGCTGCTGCAGATCCTCCCCAACGCCGGCGCTAAAGCCGGCGTTTTTGTTCCTGCTCTCAACGCTGCCATGAGCAAGTACGCAATTATCACCCGGCTGCGGATGGCAGCGTTCATCGCGCAGATCGGCCATGAGTCCGGCCAACTGCAATGGGTACGCGAGCTGGGCAGCAATCAGTACCTGAGCAAGTACGACACTGGCACCCTGGCCAAGCGCCTGGGCAATACACCCGAAGCGGATGGCGACGGCCAGAAGTACCGGGGCAGGGGGCTGATTCAGGTCACCGGCCGGGCGAACTACGAAGCCTGCAGTGAAGCGCTGTTCAGCGATGCTCGACTACTCAACACCCCGGAGCTGCTGGAAGCCCCGGTCTATGCCGCGCTGTCGGCGGGTTGGTTCTGGCAGCGGGTAGGGCTGAACACCCTGGCCGATAAAGGCGACTTCCTCACCATCACCAAGCGCATCAACGGAGGAACCAACGGCCTGGCGGATCGTGAGGCGCTATATCAGCGTGCATTGAAGGTGCTGCCTTGAAGGCCCCGGGGTGGCTGTTGCCGGTCCTGGCCCTGGTGCTGGGGTTCGCCCTGGGTGGTTGGCTGGCCTGGACGTGGCAGGCCAACGCCTACGGCAAGGATCTCGCTGATCAGGCCGAGGCGTACAGCACTGATCGCGAGCAGGCCGCCACGGCGGTGATCAACTGGCAGGAAACTCAGCAGGATGCCCGCCGGGCCCTGGAGGATCGCCTGCAGGCGAATGACGAAACCCACTACAAGGAATTGCGCGATGCTCAAGCGAACCAGGCTCGCCTGCGTGATCGGCTTGCTACTGCTGACCTGCGGCTGTCAGTCCTACTCAACACCGCCGCCTCGGGTGGTAGCGGTGGGGTGTCAGCCACCGCCGGCACCTGCGACGTGGTTCATGGAGCGGCGCGAGCCGAACTTGCCCCAGCGGCTGCTCAACGAATTGTCGGCATCGCCGGAGACGGCGACCAAGGATTGATTGCCCTGGCGGCCTGCCAAAGCTACGTTAAGGAAGTCACAAGGACCGTGATGCTCGATAGGTAATGAAACGAAAAATGCCCCTGAGTTTCAGGGGCATTTACAACTTACTTCTTGAGGTGTTTCTTCACATCGTCAGCGTAAACACCAACCTCTTTCACTGCTTTTTTTAGCTGATCTTCCGTCACACCTAACTTTTTCGACCAGTCGCGCAGCTCATGCGATTGGTTGACGTTCACCTTGTCCCGATCCGCTTTACCAGTTTTCGTGAGGTCATCAGGCATTTTTCGCGCTCCGTTGAGTCGGAATTAATCCAACTGGTTTGGCTTAAGTTAAGCCGGAGCCTTCCAGCTAAGCAGGGCGGTATCGCCCGTCAAATTTGTAGAGTCAATTTAGTCCGATAAATTGATTCAGAACGTGTCCCTATTCAAAAAGAAGCGGCTGGCCTGGATGCGTCAACATCCCGACCGGCTGCTGTCGGCCGGGATGATCACAAAGCCGTCGTGCTTGCTCTGGTCCGGTCTTGGCAACTGTCCGATTGAGGCAAAGAAGATAGGGGAGCCAGCATCTTAACTAGAAGATGTGGCAAACCCATATCAGAAGGGCAATGGACAGTACAGGGACGGAAAGTGACACAGGGAGTAAGAAAAGCCGAAGCTGAGGCGAGATAGCTAAAATTCTTAAACAGGCAGCAAGGTGCTTTAACATTGGCCGGTACCCAATATTCAGAATTGAAGTTGAGTTCCCGGCTGATTCAAAGCTATCAGGCGATCAGCCTGAGGTAGATGAAGATCTGCCCTTACGCACCCTGATAAGGTTTGTCGGGCTTGCGCCTTGGAAGGGAATTGATGTTAATCCCAGGCTCTTGGCTACGCAACCGGCGATAGAGCTGAGCCTCACTTGCCGAGACTCATGCACTCCAGAACACAGGCTCTCATGGGGTGCATGGGGCAAATATGGGGCAATCCATACGCCAAACAATGCCATTTAATGCCAAGCGACGATCTATCTAGCTTTGTCAAAAAAGCCCTATAGCCCTTGTTTCTCGGGGCTGTAGGGCTTTTTTGCGTTAATACCCGAGCACAATCGGCGTATGATCGTCTCCTTTGGATCCGTAGCTGCCTCTAGCGAAGGACAGCTAGGGCCAGAAGCGGATGCTCGGACCAATCTGACTGAATCCACCCCCACTCGCGAATGAGACTTTTGGTCATAAACTACTGGACATGCTCTAGCTTCCGCCCAAACCGTAGAGTTAGGCTAGCGATGCTGTAGCACAGTGGACATTTATTTGACCGCTGATTCTAGATTGGCTTTTAGCGTGCTGTCTCTCTCTCTCATTGCCAATTTAGCTAAGTTTTCCCGCGTCTGCGTGTCCAAGTTTATTTTTCCCGATGATTTAGCCAGTGCTACAGCTACCCCTAATTTGTATCGATATGAGGCCACTTGCATTTGTTGTACTAAAGAGCTGACGTCCGCCTTTGGGTCGCTTTGCAAATAATTTGTTAAGCGCACGCGGGCGTCACGGCGAACGTAATCGTCATTTGATTCAAGGTCAGCTAATATTCTGTGTCTTATGTCTTTGCTTTCGGAGTATGCCATTGATAATGGCAATGCTTTTATCTTGGATTGTTCGTCAGCGGAAAGTTGCGCAACCTGAGTCTGAGAGATAGTGGGATAGATGCTTGCAATAATTTGCTTGTCTTTGTTTGATATATTATAATTAACTGCTACATAGCATTTGCTTGACTTTCCGTTTTTGAATATGTTTTCTGGCAATGAGTACATCATTATAGAGCGGGGGTCAGGCTGTCCCTGTTGATAGTCTGGGTCGGTGTCTTGAATGAATCCAAGATTCCTCTGCACTTGGCTAGCGGACCAGTGGTTTGGTGGGCCAGCAAAATACTCATAAACATTCCCCTTTCCCTGCCATATTATTTCGTCCTGGCACTTAAGAGACGGATTTTGATGTTCGTGCAACAATCCCAAGGCATGTCCGAATTCGTGACGGATGATAGCTTTATCGTATGCAACTGCCTTTGAAACAATATCACCAGAAGGATATCTAGCCTCGGAGTAAACTCGGTTGAATCCTTCCAAGTTCATTGAAGGAACGAGCGGGTCTAGTCGCGATTCGCTGTCTCTACCAAGTACTGACCAGTAGCCCCGTTCAGAAAACCCAACTCTTACTTGATAAAATCCGGCCTGTGAAACAAGACAATTGTAACCGCCTGGTAATGGGCCGAAGTCAAATGAAACACTGGAGACCCCATTCCATTCGCCTGCCACGCTACGTATGAGAGTTGCAATGCGTGGGTTTCCGCCAAACATACAAACTTTCAATACCCTATTTGGCTCCCAACGCCTTTCCCTAACGACTAACTGATCTTGGTGATTTGGCTCATTGCCAGTGAATGATTCTTGCGTATATAGGTAAATTAGGTGTTCTGGTAGACCTTCCATTATTGTTTCTTTTTCATCAATGGCGTAACTGTTGGTAAAGCTTAGAAAAATTATAGAACCTAAAGCTGCCATTTTTATAGTTGACATGATTTGTCCTCAGGGCGGTGAAGTTAAAAATGGAGTCTGGCAAGTCTAGGAGGACACGTCTGTCAGAGCTCCGCTACGTAAAAATAGTCACAAAAAAATCTTATTCAAGCGAGTATTTCAATGTTTTAAGTGATTTTTATACGAAATCGCTATTGATTTAATTGGCTTACGTTCGAGCATGAGGCAATGTGATTGTCGAAAGAAAAATCACGCAGGCTATTCTTCCTGAAGAAAATAAGATGTAAAACTAAGTGTTTTTCATTTCTATCTAGAAGGTGAGTAGCGACTGCTACGTAATGGAAGCATTTATCACCATCGCGGCGGCGGGCCTTGCGCAATTTTTGTGCAATGGGCGCGGTTGCACGATCAGTGGTCTAGCCTAGGTCTGCTGAATGGGTGGGCAGGAAAATTATGATGCCAAGAGCGGCAAAATGGCACTTTGCCTTCTATGCTCACTCTGGAGGGATAGGCAGTTCTCTCGCAATAACTCACTCAACTTAAGGATGAGCCTTCCATGAAACCAATTGCGCAATTTTCATTGGCAGTATTGGTCATTGCATCGGTGTCCGCATGTGCTCCTTACACTCACACAAGAGTGCTTGAGGCAGAGGAGCGAGCGATCTTTTATACTGAGAGGCCTGAGAGTAGTATGGAAAACTCTCGAAAGATCAAAGTGATGTGTGCGGAACCAAGCCCCGACGCACTTAAGACGTTGGCTGGATCAATGAATGTTGAAAAGCAGCAAGTTGCAACAGTTGCTGCGGCTTATTCTGAGGCAGGTGCCAATATTGGACTGCGGACGCATTCAGTTCAGTTGCTTCGAGATCAGTTATTTGCAATCTGTCAAGCATATGCAAATGAGGGGGTTACGGGGCCGACTTATCAGATGATGTTGGCCCGTAATCAGCGTAATACTGTAGCGTTGATGGCTATTGAGCAGTTGACAGGTGTTCTTCGAAGCTCAAGTGTTGAACTTTCGGGGGTGAGCTCAGTTGGTCCTAATCAAGAGCTAGTTGAGATTTATAAGAAGTCCAAGGAAAATGCTGAAGCCAAGTATAAAACACTATCGACTACTGACCAAAATAAACCTGACGGTAAAGCACTTAAAGCAGAAATTGATGGCTACGCTGCGAATATAGCTAGAGCTGAGAAGGCAGTTGTTGAGGCAACTGCGAACGCTGTAAATAAGCCAGGGGTTGGGGGGGGGCTGGATCCTGCGTCAGTGGCGCTAGTGACAGCAGCTGTAGAGAAAATTTCAGAGGCAGTAACAGGGATGAATGATCTGTTCTATATATGTTTGGATGCCCATCAAACCTATAGAGCAAAGGGCTGGGGGGACATGCCAACTGAGCTAGCGAATAGATGCAATTATGCTTTTAAGAATACTCCAACTACGGAGATTAAAATGCTCGGTGCTACTAATACTATGAGCGGTCAGGGCGGCATGATCACACAAGGTGGTCAGAATCAGGAAGCTCATTAGGGGCAACAGATCGAACTGACACATAGCTTAGAAAGGACGGCTCCATTTCCGGAGCCTTCTTTTTGTGTAGCCAACGGGTTGCTCCGCAACCAGCTGATAGGCGGGAGCACCTCCATTCACAGAGTCTCCGTCCATATTCAGCGCATCTAGGTTTGAACAGCGTACACTGCGTCCAAGAGATTCTGCCCAGCGGCGAATTCCATACTAATTCCGTGCCCATGGGTAGGTGTTAGCGCATGAAATCGCGGTTGCTAAAGTATGCCCGAGGTGTATTGCCCCTGACTGCCTAGAAAACACTTTTCCGCTCTTGGCCTTCGTCATCTGTGACGTGCACAGAACTAGTACCCAGAATTCACCCCGACATAACTTAACCGATATCCGATGTCTTCAATCGCGCCAGACCTTGTTTGATATGGCCGGCATTTTCACCCATGCTCCATAGTGCTCCACGGAAATTCCCGCCCACTTCCTGCGCCCCTTGCTCCTCAACTAGGAGGATTAATTCATAATGTTCGCCTCCAGAACCTGCTGATTTTCGAAGATTCTTTCCAGTATGTCCGGCAGCGAATAACTGCTTGGCAAGACGTCGATCCCTTTCTAGAAAAATACAAGCATAGTATCGGCAGTGCCCGTGTTAGGTAGTACTTGCAGCTTGCTTAGAATTGTTACAAAGCGAAGAGGTTGCAGCGGATAAGCACAGCTGGCAGGGCGTTAGGGAAGGGTTATGCCCAGTCCATTATCGGATCGCTTGAGTTGGTAGGGTTATTGGGGGATGCTTGGAGTGGCCTTTAGGGCGGCGGCTGTCGCTGGGTTCTGAACCGCTAGGGGCAGCAGTGAAATCAGTTCCGCAATCAAAATCATGACCCGCGCAGGCTTTGGGTTCCAGCCTTCCTAAAGAGTCGAACTAGTGGAACTGGTTTATCACTAACTCATTGAAAAATATTAAATATTATCTGGATTGCAAATCCGCCTACGCCGGTTCGATTCCGACCTCGGCCTCCACCCTTGAAAACCCCGTAGATTAACGTCTACGGGGTTTTTTATTGCCCGCTTGAAAGTGCTGGCGTACCAAAACTTTCCTATTTCGTCGGGCTCGCGATGTCTCGGACGCGAACGTAAATCTTCTTCGTAGTCTCCTGTTTAGAGTGTCCGAGAAACCGGCTTGCATCGCCTAGATCGAGAATTTTAAGCGCTTACGCAAACATCTCGACACATGCAAAGGCCCTGAAGGCATGAGAGTTTGTGGCTTGGCTGGTGCCGGCAGAGCCAGATGCCTGCGACCCTTATTCAGCCCCCCAAAAAAACGAAGAAAGGTCGCAGTGTGATCACTGTCGGCGGCGGTGCTTTCGGTGTTGGGAGGAGGCCGCAAGCATTAAATTAGTCAGTTTCCTATTTGCTCTTAAATGCTGCAGGCGCCGCCCTCCGTGACCGGTGGTGGCAATTTGATTTGGGTTGGGGGATTACGGGAATCCGTCGATTTAGAGAATTCAAATTGTCGTAGGAGTCGGCTAGATCCGTTCTGCCGACTCCTGCTTTCGCAACGGGCTCCGCGCCCACCCTTGACCCTACAACGAGCCGCTCAGGCACAGAACGCGAGGCGCCGTCCTTTGGGTTGGGGAGTCCTCGCCTCTGATGGGTGAACACCGAGCGAAAGGCGCAATTATAGGTGGAAATCGCCCGCAGCCTCCGGCTGGTAAAGCACTTTCCTGATCTCAATCCGGCGGGTCCGATCAGAAATCCGCCAGTCGATGGTGTCCCCCTCCTGATAGCCAAGGATGGCGGCGCCTATATCGGAATACACGGAATGCTTCCCTGCGTTGCTGTCCGCGTCTTCCGGGTAGACCAAGGCTACTTCGATCTCTTCGTCGTCCAGTTGCAGCAGGGCCCTGGAGTTCATCGTGACGACATTGCGCGCCACCTGCTGCGGCTTGACGACAATGGCTCGCTCAAGCTCATGTTCGAGTTCAAAAACGGCCGGGCCTTGCTCGAGCGCGATCAGGCTCTCGAGCCTGGCCTTGTCGATTTCGGTGATGTAGATCTCAGTGGAGTCGGCAAGGGTACCTTCGCGCAATAACTGGAGATAGCGCCCCGCCGTCATGGAAAATGATGTCAATGTCGGCGTTTCGCTTTCAAGCAGAAAGCCGCTGCGCTGAAAGGCTTTCAGCGAGCGCGTGTTATCCGGGTGAATCTTGGCGATGAGCTTCTCGGCCCGCATGTCGAGGAAGGCCAGTTTCATGCCTTCGCGGATGGTGCGAGCGCCAAGGTTTCGGCCCCATTTGTCGCTGTCTCCGATGACCAGAACTATCTCGCAATTGGAGCCGGTCTTGATCAGACGGACAAAGCCCACCGGCGCGTCATGCCGGTCATAGGCCATGAAGAATCGGCCGCCCCGGTTGAACAGATGGGTCAGGATCGGCAATTGAGTTCGATCGATGACTTGCTCGATGGAGCGAGAGACATCGCGTGAATCGCTCAGATAGCAGGTAACGCGCTCATCCTCCAACCAATCCATCAACGTCAGCGCGTGCGCCCGAGTAATTTCAGGGCACAGCGAAATAAAAGGCTTGTTCATCTTAACCACACTTACTTGTAAAGGATGGAAGCCCGCCATGGCTATGGTCATTACGGTTTGTCGGCAGCCGGCCATTTTAAGATATACCGCGAGTAATGGCGAACATCCCGGCGAGTTCGAGTAAATCATCGTTTTGCCGAGCACGAGCACGAGCACAAGCACGAACCAGTCAAGCGCTCAAGCCTCGATGAAGCCGATTACATTCAGAATGATCAGCGCTGTATCGTTCTGCCCCTTGATGCGGTACCACACCAGCTGAGACACCTTTCTGGTGGAAGTCGGCAAAAAAATGAAGTTCGGCGAAGAGAGGACTCGTCAGCTCTGGAAGGCCTGCATGGCTTGGATTGACGGTGTTCTGGAGGTTTGTCGAGAGGCCGCGTAGTTCCTTTCAATTATGATCTTTGAGTGGAGTTTTCTATCAAGGGAGGGAAGGGGAATGTCCAGTTCAGGAGGGTCATCAGCCAAGTATCGAAGGCAAACTTTTGGTGCAGCCTCGGTAGGCCGGGCCAAGCCACGAGCGGCAAAGCTCTTGGCTCCGTCACCATCACCCGCGGCGACGTGAGCCGCTATCAGTTCCGCCTGGCTGCGTTTCAGCGCAGCACCGCCGATGTGCGCCTGGGGATGCCCGGCCTGGCCGATCTATTCTTTGAACGTATGTTTCTTCTTGGCTGCAATAAAATCTTGAAAGCTTTTAATAAAGCCTTGTCTTATGCCAGGCAATATTTTTTAGAATCAGAAAGTAAAGATAGATAGGTGTTGTGTCACCTGTGCCTGCCTCTATCCAGCGCTCTTCAGTTTCAAAGCAAAAAGAACACAGCGTATGAGAAACGCAAAGTTTCCATCTGATTGACGGTGCTGTTTCTTTACCGCCCAGAGTTCTAGTGTAAGCTTTCTTCGGAGATCTCCATCGCTTTCTATACGCTCTCGCAGGATACTATCTTCGATATATGGAATCAGCACCTTCAACTTAGAATCAGAAATGGTAGCAAGTACACCACCGTCAATCAGGCTGAGCAAGTAGCGAGCGTACTGACGTGTCATTTCGCCGAAAGACACGCTCGCTTCAAGTAACGCCTCTTCAAGGCAATCAAACTCTTGAACCTCCAGGCTATCAATCATTATACCGCTCCAGCTTTTACTCTCATCGCGCAGCAGCAATCGGCCTAAAGCGGCCTGAGCAGATTCGGGAAGGGGTTCGAATCTCTATTTTCGCGACCCTGGTTGCATTTGGCGAACTGGTTGTTGGCTAGGGAGGTGAGGTTGTGGGGCAAAAATGGAGTAATCCATACGCCAAACTGAATCGCCCCTGCGCATCGTGCAGCTCGGGCACCGTCGATGTTGGTTAGAATGGCGTGTTGAAGTCTATTGCTCGCAAGGGAATCCAATGAGCACTGAAAAGCCAGAGCTTTTGTTCATACTTCAAAGGTTTCTAGATAATGTTTATGAGAAGGCTTCGAAAAGCCAGAGTGTTTTACTCAAAAGGAATCATGGCCACTACACATACGCGGATGAAATACTCTTCGTCTACGTGACGATCTTCCCTAAAGAGGTTGAGCTTGTTTTTGAGAGCAAGCAGGTAAGTTGCGGAGTTTTTAGTATCGCTTTGGATATGTGCATGTCCAGTGGAGAAGTACTGGCTGGCGACCTGCTGTCTCTGAATGGGAGATGCGAGGAGATCAGCGCGGCATTGGCGTTGCAAGAAGACTGGGTGTTGGCCCTGTTGTTAAAGTGCTTGGGCAACTGAGTCTTTTTCAGGAGCGTGGACAACGCAGGCGTTCCGGTTTACCGGTTCGCGAGCGCGGAGTTTATGCAGTGACCGCTACTGGCCCAGAGTGTGTAAAAACCGCTTCCAAGACCGGCGGAGTTTGTTTCAGGAGAGGAGTTGAAAACAGCCTGGAAACTCTTGGTATGGTGCGAGACGGTTTCCTCTCATTAGGACAAAAAAAATGATTTCACATGTATTCATCGGAGTGAATGACTTCAATCGAGCACTTGTGTTTTACCAAGGGGTCATGCAGGTGCTCGGACTTGATCTCAAGTTCACAGACCTTGAACGCCCATGGGCGGGCTGGAAACACCCCGACACTGCACGCCCTCTTTTCGTGGTGGGCAAGCCGTTCGACGGCGAATCTGCGGCGCTAGGCAATGGGCAAATGATTGCTCTGCTGGCACCTAATCGACAGCGCGTAGACAACGCCCATGCCCTGGCGTTGGCATTGGATGGAACATGTGAAGGCGCTCCGGGCTTGCGACCCGAATACCACCCGAATTTTTATGGGGCGTATTTTCGAGACCCTGAAGGAAACAAGCTTTGCGTCTGTTGTCACGATCCGGAGTAGGTCAAGTGTGGGATCTATTTTTGGCCTGAAATCGTGAACAAAACATTGTCGAGAACCCCGGCGCCTGGAGCGAGAGGCTCAACGCAATTTCACCAGCGCCAAACTGAAGCGGCGAATGGAAGAAATTGAATCGAGCATCAACCGTTACCTGACGGCACTTGATGCTGCCGATCGGCAAGAACCAACAGTCTCCGAGCCCAGCGCCGTGCGGCTGGAAGAGAAAATCGTCAAGTTGAAGACGCAAATGAAAGAGCTTCAAGCAATTGAAGTTCAGCTCAACGAATCGCCGGACCTGAAAGCAGCCGTTCATGACTGACCCCTTTTGAGCATTGAAAGCCCCTAAGAAATCAGTTCCGCAATCAAAATCCTGCCCCGCATACCCCCGGACTTGCCTTACTTGGACAGCGACAACGGCACCCCCCAGATGGGATCTTCCATGCCTTGTTTGCCCAGCGGCGTGATCTGCATGGGCTGGAGCCTGGACAGCAGTTGCCGGTGCTTCTCGCTCAGGTTGCGCTGCTCGATGAGGTGCTGCGAAAAGCTCATGGGTGCCGGCCAGGTGTAGACGGTCAGGTTGTCGAGCGGACACTCGATTTTTTTCGGATCGATCGCTCGGCACTTCGACTGCTGGTACTTGTAGCCAGGGGTCTTTAGATGCATGCGCGGGGCCAGCAGCAATTGCCCGCCCTGGATGGTGAAACTGGCGAGCGCCTTGTCGACCGGCAGGCGCGCCTGGACCTTGATCGCGGGAATGTCGCGAGAGTCGGTCTGTTGGTAGTAACCGGCCGGGGAGCCCGCTGTCGTCTGGGTATATTGCTGTTCACCCCAGCTCACGCAGGCACCCGAGGCCCTGACTACAGCGGTACAGACACGCTCGGTCTTGGTCTCGCTGCCATAGGTAGCGTCCTTCCAGACCTCTTCCCTGTAGTACTCGCGATACAGTTCAGGGGACAGGTAGGCGGTCCCGTTGGCGCCACGGCCCGAACCGGGTGGACCGCTGCGGGCGTCGACCTGGTCAAGCAAACCGCGGAGCTGGTAGTCATCGCCGCCGGTCAGCAAGTATTTGCCGGGTGGCAGGATATGCACCTCGAAGGCCTTGAACAGGTAGGTTTCGCCAGGCGGTCTCTGCAGCGCGTTGGTCTGGAACTTGCGGCCGAAGGTCACCTTCGGATCTTTCTCGTATTCCCAGATCACCGTTGGCGTCCATTGCGTCATGGTCAGCGCATCGCTCAGCGACTTGTGCGGCATCACGTCCGCCACCAGCACTACCGCCATGTTTGCCTTGAGTGCTGCGTCCACTTGGTCCAACAGCTGCGCGTAGCGCGGATCGTCCATGCTGCCGTAGGCACCCGAGTCGAGATCGGAGACGCAGCCGCAGAGAGATAGGGAGAGAAGCAACGCCGTGGGAAGGGCAAAACGCAGTCGGAACAGTCTCATGTATCAGTCCTTGAACTATCTATGTCGGGCCAGCCACTAAGGCGCCAAGGCCACGCCCGTGCAGCGGCCACGAATGGAGAAGTCCTTGATCTGTCTGGCCTTGTCGACAGTCATGGAGAGGGTGCAGCCGCTCGTGTGAGTGACATCGTCCCAGTAGTTGGTGTGGACCATCACGCCGCCCTGCATCTCGCTGGAGCTGCCGACCACTTCCTTTTTCACGTAGGAAGTGTCGCGGTACCACTGCATTTGCACCTCGCTGCGGTCGGGCGAGGGCTGCATGCGTCCGGGCGGGCCGAAGAAGTCGATGGCTTCCTTGGCATCGCGTCCCTTCCATTGCTGGCCGGCCCTGTATTCCGGGAGGGTGGGAATGCAGCCGCTCAGCAAAGGCAACAGCAGGCCGAGGGCAAGTAGGTGCCGGGTCATGACGGCCTCCTTCATTGCGCGCTGTTGCCGAGCATTGCGTCCAGGCTCTGCACGGCCTCGCTGTTGGCCTGGATGCCGTACAGTTGCTGGAACATGGCCTGGACGGTCTCGACCATGCGGCCGGCGGCCATTTTGCCCATTGGCAGCATCTGGTTGTTCTCGCGGTTGCCTGCTGCGCAGACGAAGGCGAAGGTGCGCTGCAGCCAGTAGTCTTTCGGGGCGATCCAGCCCTGGGCAGTGGTCACGTCCTTCATGGCGTGGTCGAAGCGGCGCATGGCGCGGGCGCTGTCGAAGCGCACTTTGCGCTCCTTGCACTTGTACTGGATCTCGTAGGCCGCCAGCACGGGCATCGCCGGGTCTTCGAAGATCTGCATGATCATGGCCGACTGCACCCCCTGGGGCTTTTGCAGGATGCCGGCGGCATCGGCGACGAATACCTCGTTGTGGTAACGCTCGCCCTTGCCGTAGACGATCCAGTATTCACCTTGAGGCGTGGCGAGTGCCGTGCCGCTGGTACACAGCAGGATGAGTGATAGCGGCAACCATCTGGCGCGGGGGAATGGAATCGCCATGATATTTCCTTCCTTGATGGGGCTTGTCCGTGGCCGCATGGGACCGTCCAGAAGAAGGAATATAGGTCTGGCCGGCAGTAGCGGTCGATTAGGGCGGATGTGCTAATGGCGCATTGCCGTTATCGATCGGGTCAACGAAACCTGTGAGTGGCGGTCGTCTGCATGATCAGAACCTTGGGCATGCACAGGTGCGGTGTTAAAGTGCCGCCACTGAAAAGGGAGAGCGGGATGCGGGGCCAGATACTGGATATCTCGACAGAGGTCGAATCGTTGCTCCTGCAGCTGGGGGCATCAGGCCGAGGTCTGCATGAAAAACTGAGTTCCATTGAGGGAATGATCAGCCCGCCAATGGCGAAAAAGATCCGCTGGATTGCGAGCGTGCGCAACAAGGCGGTTCATGAGCGTGTTGTCGAGGTGGATCTTGCAGACTTCAGCAAGGGCGGGGTGCAAGTAGTCGCTTATCTGAAGCAGCTTGTTGCTTCGATCACACCTAAGCAGACCAAGCACAAAGAACCGCAAGGTTCGCCTGAGCCAGGCAAGTCCTGGGCCGAGAAGGATGGTTGGGAGAAGACCAAGACGGTCGGTACCTATATGGCGGCCGGCGCAGCTGTGGTCGCTTGGTTGTTCATGTCCTCCAAATGAGTCTTCACGATTGCTTATGGCCCGGTTCTCTTGCCGGGCTTTTTCGTTTCCGGCGGCCTGATGCTGGAAACTGTGGTTCTGGAAAGACGCGGTATTGCTGAGTATTGGGCGTTGTGTCACTGAGTGCTGCGTTGCCTGGCAATCACATCTCAATAGTTGGCATGGTGCTTTTGCCGCAACTTATCAGTTGCCCCGCCGTGACCTGTAGTCCACTTGTTGGTTTTGCCGCGTACCCGGCAAAGAAGCCGACGGACACCAATGCAATGTAGAGGACGGTTTTTCTCAGGGCCATGCTGGCACTCGCTCACTGTTTGATAGGGAAATGTCCAGCACTGATCCTCATTGACGGAAAAGGTTCCAGGTGAACGATGTTGCGCGTGCTTCACTAGGGACGATGCAAGTTTGGCCATTGGCGGTGATTCGGCCCCGGGCTCAACTTGCCACGGGGTGGCAAGTTGCACTATTCAGCAAAGGCTATCGGCTGGAGAGGGTATGGAAAGGGGTGGAAGGCCCACGTCGCGAATGGCCGCGGCGAGTTTGTCCTGATAGATCGTCAGAATGGAGTAATCCAGCTTTTGGGTGATGTTGGCGCCGTCTGCGCAATTGGCCAGGAGTTCATCCAGGGCGCCGGCCACCAGGTCTGCGGTGACTTGCAGGACATTCAATCCAAAGCGGTTATCGACAATGACCAGATTCGTTAAGTCGTACATACAGCCCCTATGGTCACTGTGCTTATGAGTAGTGGCTATGAGCCATGATTATTTTAACTAAACGGCAGGTGCGCTGTCATCGGGAGAAGATGGGCGGTGTCGCGGGCTGATAGGCGTTTGCGCTTCTGAATTTTCAGCACGCCTGTGGCAGCCCTGTGTACCATTGCTGCCCGCGAAAAAAGCACCAGAGGCAATCTGCATGCTGATATTGAAAAAGGGCGACAACCAGGGCTTGAGGGTAGGGCCGCGCTGGCCGTCCGCAAAGGTGTTGATGGAGCGCGAAGTCTTTGTGCAACTGCTCAAGGTCCAGTCCAGCCTGCCGCGTTCGGTGCAGTTGTTGGTGACCCGGGGCTACGAGCGCAAGAGCAGTTACCTGGGGTTTTTCAGGACGCTGTCACGCTGGCTGGGGATCAGGTTGTTCTGCCTGTGTTATCCAGGGCGTAAAGAGGAGCTGGAGGATATCTTCGGTTCCAATGGCCATGATGTGGATGGCACTCATATCGATGTGTCCATTGTCTTCAATGGCAAGCGCCTGCGCTTTTTACCACTGGGGGTGTTTACCCCGCCGGCGCGCCAGCAACAGTTGCAAGGGCGGTACTCGGCTGTCGTTGATGAGGTCAAGATCCTGTTGAAGCGTCACGGTTTCGAGATTCATCGCAATCACACGGAAAGCCTGCAGATTCATTGCGACTACAAGGCCTGATAGCCAGGAACCGCCGTCCTGGGCTCGGCTGCCGAGTCCATAGCGCTCATGTCCTGAACGTAATAAGGAAGTTATGTGTTGCGAAGTCTGTTGTTGCTGGTGTTGAGCTTTGTCTTGAGTGGATGCACGGCCCTGATGACTCGCACTACTCCCATGAGTTGCCCCTATATCGGCGTGCGCATGGATTGGGCATTGGCTAAGGAGAACAACGGTGTGCTCTGGCCTTTTCTGGCGTTGGATGCTCCATTCTCCGGCGTGGTGGATACGCTGATGTTTCCCTTCGAGTATCAGTACAGCTGCACGCTTTGATCTTGAGCTGGCCGATGACCTGCCGCTCACTCATGGCGGCCTTTAAGTGTCTGACCTTCGATCACTGACAGAGACGACCGTCTACAGTTAAGTGTGACCTTGGCTTCCCAAAGAGAACCGACATGCTCAAGTCTCGCTCGTTGATCGCTGTTCTTGCCGGCGTGCTCTTGGCTGGCGCTTCCCCTCTGGCGTTGGCCGACCCCGGAAATGGCAAGGGGCAGGGGCATTCCAAACACAGTTCTCAGGGTGACCAGGGGGGGGCATGGCAAGGGGAAGAAGTCAGACGCCGATGACTGGAGTCATGGCCCCAGTGTCGATCGCGGCAGTGTCCTGGGCATATTGGGTGGGCACCGTGACTACTGGAGCCCGGGACCGGCGCTGCCTCCAGGCATTCAGAAAAACCTGGCTCGGGGCAAACCTCTGCCCCCGGGAATTGCCAAGAAGCTGGACCACCGGCTGTTGGGGCAGCTTCCTCGCTATGACGGTTATGAATGGCGGCAGGCCGGAACCGACCTGATTCTGGTGGCTATCGCCAGCGGGATCATCTACGAAGTGCTCAATGACGTCCTCAACTGATTGGCGGGCCTGTTGAGGTTTCAGCCTGTCGTGGCTGAAATCTCAACATCGAGTCCGTCTTCTCGAAGCGTTATTGCCAGCGCTTGAACAGCACGCTGGCATTGACCCCACCAAAGCCGAAACCATTGGACAGTGCGTATTCCATGGCCATTTTGCGTGCCTGGTTGCGCACCAGGTCAAGGCCCTCGGCGGTGCTGTCCGGGTTGTCCAGATTGAGGGTTGCGGGCGCGATCTGGTCACGCAGGGCGAGGATGGCAAAGATCGCCTCGATGCCGCCGGCGGCACCCAGCAGATGCCCGGTGGCGGACTTGGTGGCGCTGATGGCCAGGCCGCTGCCGGTGCCGAATACAGTCCTGATGGCAGCCAGTTCGCCCTTGTCGCCCACTGGCGTGGAGGTGGCATGGGCATTCAGGTGCTGGACCTGAGAGGCTTGCACGCCGGCCTGGCGCAAGGCTTGCTGCATGGCACGCCGGGCGCCGTCGCCATCTTCCGGCCCCGCGGTCATGTGGTAGGCGTCGGCGCTGGTGCCATAGCCCACCAGCTCCGCGATGGGCTGTGCGCCCCGAGCCAGGGCATGTTCCAGCTCTTCGATGACCAGCAGTCCGGCGCCTTCACCCATGACAAAGCCATCCCGTGCCTGATCGAAGGGGCGTGAAGCCCGTTCCGGGGTGTCGTTGTACTCGCTGGACAGCGCGCGGGCTGCGGCGAAGCCTCCCAGGCTGACCCGATGGATCGCCGCCTCAGCTCCACCACAGACGGCGATGTCGATTTCACCGGCGCGGATCATCCGCGCGGCGTCGCCAATGGCCTGGACTCCGGCAGCACAGGCAGTGACTGGCGCTCCCAATGGTCCCTTGAGGCCGTGGCGGATCGAAACGTGACCTGCCGCCATGTTGCTCAGGAATGACGGAATGGTGAACGGTGACAGGCGCCGCGGGCCCTTGCTGTCAGTGGTTCGCACGGCATCGGCGATGGCCGGGAAGCCGCCTACACCAGAGGCAATGATGGTGGCTGTACGTTCCTGGGCCTGGGGACTATCGGGTTTCCAGTTGGCCTGGGCCAGGGCTTCTTCGGCCGCCGCCAGGGCGAAGAGGATGAAACGGTCCATCTTGCGCTGTTCCTTGGGGGCCAGCAGCCGATCCGGGTCGAAGCCGGCCTGGGGATCCTCGAGCACGTCGGGCACCTGGCCGCCAATGGTGGTGGGCAGATCCTGGATAAACTCTTGCGGCAATTGACGGATTCCGGATTGTCCCGCCAGCAGGCGCTGCCAGACCTGCTCGACCCCACAACCCAGTGGAGTGATTGCGCCCATACCGGTGACTACGATGCGTTTACTCATGCGGGTCCTGCTCCTTAGTTGGTTTGCGTGGGGAACAACGAAACGTGGACGATACTATCATCATGAAAGTAACATCCGAATCCACAAATACTGAGGTGCATCGCAGGAGCCAGCCATGCAACGAAAAAGTCTGATCGACGCTGAATGTCCCATTGCCCGCAGCCTGGAGCGGGTCGGCGAATGGTGGAGCATCTTGATCATGCGCGACGCGCTGCATGGCCTGAGGCGCTTCGACGAATTCTCCCGCAGCCTGGAGATCGCCCCGAACATGCTGACCCGACGCTTGAACTCACTGGTGGAGGCGGGGCTGTTGGAGCGCCAGGCCTACAGCGAGCGCCCCTTGCGCTATCAATATGTGCCTACAGCCAAGGGCGAGGATTTCCGTGTCGTACTCATGGCCTTTGTAGCTTGGGGCAATCGCCACTACGCGCCCGAGGGCGAAAGCGTGCAACTGGTTGAGCGTGAGAGCGGACGACCTGTGCAGCCAGTGATGGTGGATGTTGCCGATGGTCATCTGGTGCCGTTGCAGGCGTGCACGGTACAGGCGGGACCTGCTGCCAGCGTCGGCATGCGTCAGCGACTGATGGCTATGGTGGAGTGAGTCCGGTTTGGGGCTGGCTCCGTGGAGCGGCTGCGCTGCCGGGCGGCTCGCTCTGGACGGTGGGTCCCAGGAGAAGGACGGAAGGATTGAGGTTACTGGGGATCAATTTCCCTACCACGTAGCCGCTGTGGCTGATCAGGGCCAGCAACAGCAGTGTGTTATGCAGTTTCGGCAACACCTCCAGCACCCAACTGCCTGAGCCCAGGCTATGGCCGACGGCGGCGCCATAGACAAACACCACCACCATGGTGATCAGCAGCATCTGCAGGCGTGGCAGGTCGACGATGACGCCATTGGTCACGTCCTCGCCGCGAATCAGGTCGGCCAATCGCGCATCCTTCGGGTCACTCTTCATCAGTACCTGGCCTTTGGCTGACGGCAAGGCGACCAGGCTCTGGCTGTCGAGCAACTGCTGGCCGGTGGTTGCCAGAGCGTTGGTGTCTGCAGGCTGCTCGGCCTTGCGGTTCAAGGCCATGGGGGCTGTGACGAAGCTGGCCAGGCTGAAGCCCATCAACGCGATCAGGTTGTAGTCCAGGTCCACCATCAGCGCCGTAGTGGCGTTTCCCCGGACAATGTTGCCGATGTACACCGTATACAGAGTGGCCAGTACCAGCAGTGTCCACAGGGTCATTTGCAGGCGTGACAGCGAATACCGGTTGCGCTCGTCAATCAGCACCCCAAGTACCCGTCCGCGAATTCGCAGACCGGCGAGGACGAACAAGGCGAACAGGCCGGCCAGGCAACTGGCCCAGGCGCCCAGGCGTGGCCAATCGAATGCAGGTGCAACTGTCAGGTACGAGGGAGGGGTGGGGTGACTCAGAAGTAGGGCGGCGGGTGCGCCGGTCGCGAGCAACACGGCCAGCGTACGCAGCAGATAGCCATTGGTTTTCATCGTGGCAGGCCCTCTCCTTGTGTGGGCGGCTGTTTTTCCTTGGTCTGCGAGGCCGCTCTTGTCTCCAGGCTGCTTGACGTCGCGGGCGCCCTCCGGCTCATGGCCGCAGGGGCGCCTGCTGTTGGGTATAGCGAATCTTTTTCCTGGCCGTTTGCCGTTGGTCGGGTGTTGTGTAGGGGGGCGGCGGGTGTCAGCGAGCGCCAAGCCCGCGGCGCCAGGCCGGGTGGAAGTGTCGCCAGTGCGCGTCCTGTGCCGCCGCCAGGAGTTCGCGGTCACCCCGGGTATCGCCCCAGGCCCTGAGTCGATATTGGTTCAATGGGCCGTAGACACTTTCCAGGCGCAGTACCTTGTTTTCGCAACGGCAATTGTGGCCGGCGATGCGGCCGGTCAGCACGCCATCGACCACCTCCAGTTCGGTTCCGATCAGGCTGATGCCCAAGCGTGTGGCGAAAGGCTGCAGCACCAGGGCCGGCGACGCCGAGCACAGGGTCACCAGCGCTCCGGAACGCAGTTCCCCGGCTACGGCTTGCAGCCCACTCGGGCGCATCAGTCGGGTCCAGGATTTCAGGCAGAAGGCTTCGGCCTGTTGCTGGAGCCACGCCGCCTCGATGCCCTTGAGAAAGGTGCTGATCAATTGCGCCTTGAGTCGGTCGCGGTCAACGCGACGAGTCAGGTAACCCAGACTGGGTAGCGCCAGCTTGAGTATCCGTTGGTTGAACCCGCGTTGCCCGAAGGCAAACTTCAGAAAGGGCACAAAACTGTCGTGGCGAGTGAGGGTTCCGTCGAAGTCGAATACCGAAAGCACTGGGTTGGCATCGGCGTTGAGTCCAACGGTGTCCGGGGGTAGCGGCTGTGTTTCAGCCTCAGCGCTCAGGGGCGGCAGGGTCTTAGGGGGGGGCGACATAGCTGTTCTCGGTGGTTGCAGCCGCTTGATTCGCGGCCGGTATTGCCAGTAATGGATGCAGTTTACGCGCTCCAGCCTTTAGCCGCGGGCCGGATAGCCGGAGGATCAGAGGCGCAGCATGGGCAAAGGTTTCCAGGGGCGGATCAGCAGTTGCTTGAAAGACAGCTGAACCAGGCGCAGATGAAAGCCTGCATCAGGAAAGGCTGAAAATACCCGGCGGCGATCGTCTCGCGAGAGGCCGAAATTCAACATTCCCAGCGACACATCTATCCAGTCGGCTCGGCGAAAACTTTCCACCAGGCTGCCTGGGGGTGGGGCGGCGGTGATCTTGTGGTGCTGTTCGATCATTGCCAGCACTTCGGCTTTCCACTCGGACCTGTCTATTTCATCCAGGTGGTTTTCAGCCAGGCGCAGCGATGGCGGTAGGTAGTCGAACGTCTTGGCGGTCCAGATGCCCAGGTCGTGGAAGGCGCCAGCTATGGCCAGTTTCTGCAACTGCTGGGCATCGGCATTGATGAGCAGGTTGCAGAAGTTGATGACCCGGTACACGTGGTTGCGATAGCCGGTGAAGTCCTTGCCCAACTCTTGGCGATAGCGTTCCAGCAATTGATCCAGCGGTTCCAATCGTGTCAGCAACATTGCTTTTCCCTTGCAGGACTGGCGCTGGGGCCGGTCATTGATATCCGGGCAGTGGCTCATTGGGTTGCAGAGGTGCTGGCGCGTGCTCTTTCAACCATGGCCACGATGGTGGCGCAGAGTTCTTCCTGGGCTTGTGCGGGAGTGATTTCTCCCAGCGCCGCCGCGTGGGAAACCGCTTCGGCCGCACCCAGCATGGCGCGCAGCCCGGCCCTTGCGATCACGGCTCCGGCGGCGAAGGGTTCCAGAGCATGGCGGCATTTCTCTAGGAATATTGCCTGGTACTCGCGCTTGATGATCTCAAGCTCCGGCGAACTGGCCAGGGCGGCAATCACCCCGGGGATTTCGCGGCCCTGCAGCAGCACGCAGTCGACGTAGGACGTGGCAATGACTGCCGCGCGGGCGGCAAGGGTCGGTTCGCTGGTTTGCAGGGCCTGTTCCATCAGCAGCGTCTGGCGCTGGTCGAAGTCCTGATACAGCGCCGCCAGGAGCACCGCTCGAGTGCCGAAATGGTCGTAGACCACCGGCTTGGTGACGCCGGCCTGTTCCGCCAGATATCCCAGGGTGAGCGCCTCGGTGCCGTGCTCACGGACAATCTGCCAGGCTACGGCCATCAGTTGTTGCAGGCGTTGCTCCCGCGACAGGCGCCGTCGCGGCGATGAAGTGGAATCGGTTTTCTGACTGCTTGACATGGCTATATACCAAAAGTAACTTATCGGCAGTAACTTACTAAAAGTATATAAAGCTCAATCCCCCAGCGCAATCCGTCCGCAGGAGTACTCGCCATGCATGCACTTATTGTTGTCGCCCATCATGATCCCAAGTCTCTCACCCATAGCCTTGCGGCGCAGATTGCCGAGGGGCTGGGGGGCGGTTCCGGGCATTCATTCGAGATTGCCGATCTCTGGGCTGAAGGGTTCGAACCACGCTTCGGTGCTGCCGATATTGCTGTGCATCGTACCCAGGTGCTTCCTCCCGCCGATGTGCTCGCCGAACAGGCACGGATCGACCGCGCCGATGCTCTGGTGCTGGTCTATCCGGTTTATTGGTGGTCCATGCCGGCGCTGCTCAAGGGCTGGATTGATCGCGTGTTCTCCAATGGCTGGGCCTTCGATTTTCGCGCGGACGCCAAGCTGGAGAAGAAGCTAGGGCGTCTGAGCGTGCACCTGATAGGCGTTGCCGGGGCCGACGTTGGCACTTATGAGCGACATGGTTATCTCGGCGCGATGCAGACCCAGATCGACCATGGAATCTTCGACTACTGCGGCGCCAGGGTACTGACCTCGCAACTGATGTTTGACTCGGAGAGCGGCGATGTGGCGCCTTGCCTGGAGCGGACACGAGCGCTAGGGCAGGCACTGTTCAGTACCACCGCAGTCGTCGAGTCGGCGTGAGAAGGGGGCTGGAACCGTTTTCAACGCAGTATCACTTTCGTACAAAGCCTAGCCCCAGCAACACCAGGCAAAGGTGGACAGGCACAGCATCAGGGGCAGGGCGTCGAGAAAGTCATTCATACCCACACATTCCATTCAGGCAAGTGCCGGCAATTTAAGGTGAGCAACGTTGTCTGTCTGTTGCGATTCTGTGAATTTTCAGCGCATTTTCGTTTAACGGTGGACGGACTCTCGCACTGCGGTGATGGGCAATTCAGGCGCATCATCTTGGTGCCTAAAAAGGTGCGAGAAGGCGTGACATGAAACTAAAGTACTCAAAAAAAGTGTGGATATTTAATGACTTAGGTGATTTTATTTGCGTTTTTTTCTTCAAAATATCTTGTTACAGAATGTACTGTTCCGTTACTATAGCTCCGCGTTCACCTACCACGGTTTATGCATTTTTAGCCCCAAGTGTCCATCAGCTACTTGGGCTTTTTTTTGCCTGAAATTTGTCTCCGCCGCCTTTCTCGACGCACCCTTCCTACGCAAGCTTCAGAAGCCGGCCCGGCATCGCGGGCGACAATCCCGCAATTCAATGCTCCAGGATGTACAGTCCTTCTTCAGTCTGTGGAAGCTCGAAGTAACGGCAGATCAGCTCGAATTGTTCCTTGCTGGTACTAAAGGGGTGATCTCCCTGGCTGTTACGTTCCCGCAGTCTTCTCAGGCAGACATCCTCATCGACATTCAACAGGTGCAGTCGATGCTCGACCTGTGCTTGATCTGCCAAGGCTAGCAACCAGGCGCGTTGGGCCAAAGTATTGGCGGGGAAGTCCAGTACGACATTGTTGCCACCACGCAACAGACTGATCAGCAAAGGCTCCAGCGCGTTTTTCAGGCGCTGGGCATGCAGCGCATAGTCAGCAACTGAATGAATAAGGCCCGGATACAACTGCGCCAGCCATTGGTCCTCACAGATCAACACGCTGTCGGGAGCTTGGGCCAGTCGCTTGGCCAGTGTGGATTTACCCGAGGCGATCTTGCCGCACAGCAGGTGTAGAACAGCAGGGGGTGAGTGGCTCATGTTTGTCTCCTGGGGTTTGCGCTTCAGAAGACGGGTGATAAAACCCGCCTCCGAGGCGGGATGATTAGGGGTTGAACGACCGCTAGCCCACCTTGCTGATGCAGGCGGTCATAATCGCGGCGGGGCGGGACTGAAGATTCAGGTTCATAGGTTTGAAACTTACACAACTGACGGAAAAAAGCACAGCGCAGAATAACGCTGGAGAAGCAGGTAGACCCAGGCGATCAGTGCGTGGCCTGGCGCAGAATCTGCGCAGTAGAACTGAGAGGTAGTTAGCATTTGTTGTGTGTTTTTTCGATACAAAGGATAAGGCGCTGACCTATTCTGAATGGGAAAAATCCACAAAATTCCACACAGGCGATAAGCCATGCTCTCCACCAGCGAGCTTTGCCACATCTTGGAGTCCGGCTTTCTCCCGCTTTCCTGCGTCTGCAGCGTGCATCCCAGCGGCTCCCTGACGATCAAGATCTACGATGCCGATTCAGGCCGGGTGGATTTATTGTTAACCGGAGTCTCGACTGCCGAGCTCACCAGTGTGCGCGACATCTCCAACCTGATCGGCGAGTTGCGTACTGAGCTGCGGGCAGGGCGCAGAGGCTTTGCCGGTGGTTTTACCAACTACGCTGGTTAACACCCCCCGGTTGTCATTGGTGACAGTTGAACATGTCATTCCGAACGCATAGTTTTGTGGCGTTCGCCCGGTATCTATGACTCTTTACCGGTTCATGGATGGCGAGGTCATGTGTACTGGGCGAACTCCGTTGGCTATCGATGTGCTTATATCCAGCCCAGGGCCTGTAGTATCCCATCGCAGCGTCAGTATCTGGTCAATGAACCGGGACGCGGCATGCCATGACTTTTGACTCTTCGATCTGTCCTTGCGGATTGACTCGATATCAAGGACGACCTCCATGAACATAGGCAATACGCCTCCCGCCAATTACACCTACGCACAACTGTCAAAGGTGCTGGAAAACAACCGCACAGCGACCCAGGTCAAGGGCCCCGAGGCGCCAGTGGAACAGGCGTTTTCGACTCACCTGGAAACCGAGTTGGCCGTCCCCCAGGACGACCCGCTCAAACTCAAACTATCGTTGAATTTTCTGGCTGAGGCTTGAGACCTGCCAAGGGCCCGCTTCGTGCTGAACGCATTGCATGGTTTGGCTGGCGCCCCTCTCGAATGAACTTGTGGCTGGTGATAAGTCTTTATAAATCAGTTGGTTGGATAAAATCTCCGTGTTAGTCTTGGCGCCGCTTAACAAGTCGACGCGATGTTTGATGAGCCTATCCAGGATGATCAGACCGCCGCTGTAGGCTGCTGATTTACTGTGTTTTTTTACACAGGGCTCAGAGTGAAGGGAGAGGTTTTTTTGCCTGCTTCGACCTTGCTTCACAAGGACTGGATGTATATATTCCACACCCTGCTTTAAGCACTGGCCGGCCTGATGCCGATTGACTGTTCCAGTGCCGCGTGATCGCGCTACCGCCCGAATGGCGAAACTGGTAGACGCATGGGACTTAAAATCCCCCGCTCGTAAGGGCGTGCCGGTTCGATTCCGGCTTCGGGCACCATCTATTTCAAGGGCTTGCACGGTTTTTTTGAGTGAGCCTTATCCTTAACTGCTCCGCAATTTCAAATACTGCTCCGCAATTCACTTTGTTGGCGAGACCTTCTTACCTATCCGATTGCGAATGTAGTGCTCGGTCATGACGACAGTTGTGTGCCCAAGCTGGTCGCGTGCCTGCAGAATATCTCCGCTAGCTTCGAACTTTTCCATGCCTGCTTTTGCGCGCAGATCCCTCATTTGAAAATCAGCCTTTTTAACCCCGGCCGCCTCTCGAGCAAGGTCGAATCTTCTTCGTTGCATTGCCACCGTCAATGGTGTGCCATCTTCCAAAACGATCAGCCGCGTCGAGCGGAATTGGCGGGAGTCCTTCCTCGCCATTATTCGATCAAGAACAATCTTCAGTTCGCCAGTGATTTCGATGCGGCGCTTTGCCTTGGTCTTTCCTTGTTGAACAGCTAAGCGGCCATCGCGGATATCCACGCCGCACGTAGCGGCAGAAGGTGGTTACTCGGCCTGCAGCCGGTAGTAGGTGGTGCACCGGCACCTTGGACAGATCATGTCGCTGACGCCTGAGCCGTACTTCTTGGTTGGCACTTTTAGCCGCTCGCTTTCCATGTCCTTGTTCTTGCAGCGGCAGCACTGAACTTTTATGACGGACATGCGCGTCTCCCGCCCGCCATCGCCGGCAGGCTTTCCGATTGTTGAGGGTGTTGTTTCAGATGGTGCTGATTTGCCCTGGCGTCGCGCCTGGCTGTGGTTTGCAGCGTTCGCCCGGCTTAGTCCTTCATTTCAAGTCCAGGGCTCTCGGGTCTGGCGGACTCTTCTTGACCAGTCCTGTCGGAGTGTGACCCGTCCGCTGAGTTTTACGACTCAGCTGGCTTGGGCCGTGACGGTTTTGTTGAACTTAGGTAACTTGGCATTTTCCCTTCACGGATGACGGACTCATGCCAAGAACGAATCGTATTGCAAAAAATGCCCTGAGCATCTCGCTGCTGGGCCTACTAGTCACTAGCACATTGGCCTTGGCAGAAACTCAAAAGGTGACCGATCTATTAAGCAGTGGCTATGAGATCAAAGCCGCCTACCAGTCGCCAGCAAGAGTTGGCACGGTTCACTTTCTAATCTTGCAAAAAGGCTCGTCTGCGTTCCAATGTATGAGCTACGGCTCCGAATTAAGGCCGAAATTCTTCGACTATTCCAACACCTACTCTTGCGCAAAAGTTCAGGATCTGATTCCGGTCCAGCCTAACCTCGGGCAATGAACCAAAAGTGCATTTACGGTTATGGGTAACGCTGGATTTGGTCTAGGCCGCGCAGGTTCGGCAACGTCATTCATGGCCTTGGTCCCGTGTAGATCCGGTAGAGCATGTAGAGGGCGGGGAGGACATGGCTGCACCTCCCGACGCGCCCAGTAGCAGACCGGGCCGTCGTCGGTGTCATGGATAGCCAAGCAGAACCAGCCTTCGCCTTCAGGCTTGCCCGGCTCCCAGTAGCCGCAGTGCGGCTCGTCGGACTGGAAGTAGCGATCTGCACCTCTTCCGGTGCGTCTGTCTCCAGGCTGATCATGACGAGCTTCAGGCCCTGCTGTGCGACCCAAGCCTTGCACTTTTCGCCGTCGCCCTCGTCGAAATCCGGCAACTCGGGGTGCTGGAACATTCCGTATTCGTCGCGAACGACCGGTGCTGCTTGGATCAGTTTGATTTCTTCAGGCATGACTTCGTCTTTGGCCGCCATAGCGGCTGACTTTGAAGGGGGAGGGAGGTAACCATCCGCGACATCAAGCCTGCCGAGTACGATCCTGATACCGACTCGGCCGGCCCTGACACCATCATCGAGCAGACGGCCAAGGGCATTCTGCTCGACTTCACAGGCCTGGAGTTCCAGAACAACAGCCTCATCAAGCAGGGCGACAAGAAGCTCAAGGTCGACGCCCAGGGGCTGGAGTGGGCGCCGGATCTGCTGAACAAGGTGGTCATACAAGGCCGCACCTGGTACATCGTTCCGCCGCTGAAAGAGATCAACCCGGCAGGTACGCCGATTCTGTACGAGCTGCAGGTGCGTTCATGAGCCGGCCCGAATGATGACGGCAGTTAAGATAAACCCTGGAGTTGCCTGTAAGGCGTAGGCTTCGAAAGGTGGCTTTCGCACTACCTGTATTGATGGGTGGGCAACGACTCGATGCCGTAACGGCGTTGTGCTTTTATCTTCCGGCTGTGAGTAAAGTATATGGATATGCGCGGTATTGTATTTGCTGTTGGCGCGGCTGTTTTCTTTTCAGTCGCTGCACATGCAGACACTGATGATCAAAAAAGAGATCGTTGATCGCTGCAAGTCACAGATGGATAAGTACGGATCAGTGATGGTGAAAGCCTGCGTTGACCAAGATCTAGAAGCGGTCACTGGCCTTAAGCAAATCCCAGATGAGCATAAGAATACCGTTGCACGCTGCATGAAGCAGATGCGTAAGTACGGATACAGTATGGTGAAAGAATGCGTCGATCAGGACCTTGAGGCGGCGAAAGCCTTAGGTGAGTACTGAGTCACTATTCTCTTATGCGATGACCTCCACTATTCGAAAGCCCGCCTCCAAGCGGGCTTTTTTACGACTGATGATCAGGGAGGTGTTCAGCCATGTCTTCGCGTTACGCGGGCAGGAACGGCAGCTTCGCCGAGAACATCCGCCAGTTCGCCGAGCAGGCCCAGGCCGGCATTGACGCTACCGTTCGCGAGATCGTGATCGAGATTGGCAGCAGCGTGATTCGCATGTCACCAGTGGGAACCCCAGAGATCTGGACGGCCAACGTGGCGCACCGTGCGGCCAATACGCGGACAGCCGACGACTACGACTTCAAGGTCTCGGTGCGCAACACGCTGATCAACCTGGACGAAAGCAACTTTACCAAGTCTGGCAAGCTGCGACATGAAGTACGCTAAGCCCCTGACCAAGACCGAGCGTGACCAGAACTTCAGCGTCAGCGGCCTGGTCGCCGGCAAGGACTATGTCGGCGGCCGCTTCCGGGGGAATTGGCAGTCCTCGATCGATACACCCGCCGACGGTACGCTGGATCAGGTCGATCCTTCTGGAGGTGTGACCCTGGCCAAGCTGCGGCTGCAGGTCGGGCAGCTGACAGCAAGCCAGACAGCCTACATCGTGAACAACTTGCCTTATGCGGTGCCGCTTGAATACGGGCATTCAAAGCACGGCCCCGGAGGCATGGTCCGGATCACGTTGGCCAGGTTCCAGCAGATCGTCGACGAAACCATCAGGAACAACCAGGTATGAGCCATAACGTGGTCGCCACTAGCTACCAGGCCCGGGTTATTGCCAGGGCGAAAGCCAGAGTTCCACCGGTGAAAGTGGTCGTCGAGAACGAAGCCTGCACGCTGCCGACGGACACTGCGAGCAACACCCTGGGTGGCATCACCGGATGTACAGCGGCGTCTTCCAGGCCAGCGTAGTAGTGCCATCTGGCAAGTATCGCGGTCCGGCCGGCGGTCTGGCTGACGAGATCAGCGCTCTGTTTTCGCTGTATGAGCGGAACGAGAAGGCCGGCCTGACGGTGGTGACCATGATGCCACCAGACCAGGGCCCCGGCATTCAGGGAGACACCAACTACTCCGTGCCCGTGTCCTTCCAGTACCGCGCCGACACCAACTGATCGTCATCACACTAGAATCGCACGCATGCAGATTGAGTGATCAGGGTTACACGATGGATGATGCAACAAAAGCGCGCTTGCAGTGGCTGACTACCAGCCCTTTGCTTTGATGAAGTCGTAAACAGTACTGGCAACGATCTTGTTTCCAGCATCATTCAGGTGAAGGCCGTCAATCAGCAGCGATGGCGGGATCTTGCCGGAGTTGAACGCGACCATGTCGTCAGATGATGCAGGATTGTAGCTACCTACAAGAGTCGCTCTTATATCAATCCAGTGCTCTGGGTATTTTTCGGAAAGTTGCTTGTTGAGTTCGACTATTTGCTTAAACTCGGCGCTCTCGGATGATTCAAAGATTGCATCAGTAACCCCCATGACAACAAAGTGGTCGTTGTCTTTCAGCGAGTTAATCATGAGTTCAATGTTTTCAACTATGGTCTCGTTTGAGAGTTTGCTGAGGATGTCATTCCGACCTGACCAGATTACGACGACGCTGCTTGTCCAGTCGGCCTGATCGATGATGAAGGGGGTATTAGGGCTTGTGGCGACTGGATCGCCTGACTTCGCGCGTTTGAATTTGGTTGTCCCGGCCAGGTCTGGTGCTTGCTCATTCCAGTCGACGGACAGCGTGCCCGGCACGCCCGCCAGCGAGCCCGAATACTTCAGCTTCCCGTAGTTCGACTTGCTGGACAGATTTGAGTGGGTCGTTGACTCAATGGCAACCTCGCCTGATGCGGGGATGACCCCACCTGCTACGGTCATCAGCGGTGGTTTCGCGCCGAACTTCGAAGCTATCTGGGTGGATGTCATTCCCTCGATACCGTTGTTTGTGACGGCCCTGATGTCCAAATTCTTAAGCGCCAGGGTTTGCAATATTTTGGGGTATGGTGCTGAAACTCCTTTTGCAGTACCGGACGTCAGCGAGTCACCCCAGCAGCTGATTATGGCTCTAGGATTTTTGTACTTAAGTACTCCCGGGATGGATATGAGCGAAAGGACTACAAACAGGATGATCGCAGTATTTCTCACAGGAAGAGTTTTGCCTTTAGTGTTGGATAAGGGAATGCAGGTTAACCTGTCCTCGATTGGAGCATTGTCTCAGGTTCCGAAGAGATTTTCTCGTTCGGCAGGACGCCAGAGGAAGAGGGATGATCAGTTTCAGCACATGAGCCAGCGCCGGAAAAATAGTACAGCAGGCAGTACATCGGAAGTCGTGCTTTTGAGGTTGGCCCAGCAAAGTCGGGTGTTTTTTGCCTGAATTAGACTCCGGCTTCGGGCACCATCTAAAATCAAGGGTTTACGAGCGAAAGCCGGTGTAGATGCCTGTACCTTTCCGCTCAGAAGTTATCCAATGGCCCGCAATTCGCTTTGTGGGTGAGACCTTCTTGTCTTTACGGTTGCGAATGTACTGCTCGGTCATCATTACGGTGGTATGCCCAAGTTGATCGTTGGCCTGCATGATATTGCCGCTCGACTCCACCTTGTCTGTGCCAGCAATGGCGCGCAAATCACGCATCTGGAAGTCGGGTTTTTCAACTCCTGCGGCCTCTCTGGTCATATCAAACGCGCCTGCGTAACATCGCCGCCGTCATGGCGTGCCAGCTTCTGCCACGGTCAGCCGCATCGAGTGGAGCTGGTGGGATTTCTTCCTTGCCATTATTCGATCAAGAACAATCTTCAGCTCGTCAGTGATTTCAACATGGCGTTTAGCCTTGGTCTTTCCTTGCTGAACAGTCTGACGGCCACGCACGACACCTTCAAAGTGGAGCATTCCCTTGAGCTGACGCTTGCTGAAGCCACGTAGCGCCGCGCCAGCGCGGCATACGCTCATTGTTACCCCAGACACGTCCATCGGCGGCGACCCAGCCGGTCACGGTCTAGATGCTCGCGGCTTCTGGGGATTGCTGCATCACGACTTTTTTCAGAAATGACTTCGTCCTTGGCCGCTATACCGTCTATGCAGTGGAGAAGGGAGGGAGGTATCGTGTCCTTGGGCAAACAGCAGCTGCGAGTTGGTTGTTATAACTTCGTCACTCAATATTAAGGATTGATCTTGTGCCGAACTCAGTGATTATCAAGAGGAAGGTATTGTTCGGCGACTGTGATCCGGAGGGGATTGTCTATACACCTAGGTTTTCGTACTTTGTGGTTGAGGCCGTTCATGATGCACTTACAGTTTGGCTGTCCGGACCCGGATTAAGAACGCTGCTAGGTTTTAATTTACTGCCTCCAGCAAGGGCCTTCTCGCTGGAGTTTCTTCATCCGGTCACTTGGGATGATGAGCTTTCAATTAAGGTAAGTGTTTCCAGTGTTGGGCTTCACTCGTTCGCATTTTTAGTCGAGGGCAGTTTGACGCCAGATGTTATGGCGTTTACTTCTAGCCTTACACACGTTTGCGTCTCACCGATTACCAGAGAAGTTATTGAAGTTCCTTTGCAACTGCGGGCGTTACTCCAGCCATGAGCGTTATAGTCGATTGGACGAGACAGAGTGGGCGTGGCGCGTGCGGGCTTAACCTTTTTCCAGCTCACCCAGTTTCCTGGCGTGCGGTGCGTCACCACTGAATTGCGTGCTGCTGATGACGTCGGCCAGTTCTAGAGGGGATTGTTCTGTTAAATCAACGAGCTGATATCAGGCTAGTGCTCGGGCATGTCAAACGAAATACCCTTTGGTCTGAAGTTTACTTCTCGGGGGGAAGCGTCTTGCTAATGAATGATCTCGGTCTAGATGTTCTCGAGAGAGTTGAATGTTGTAGAGGTATGACCGGGGTTTTCCTTCGATTCAGATCTGGTTTTTCCAATAAGGCCACATAAAAAATGAAAGCAAAAGTATTACTCATCGTTTCGCTAGGGGTTATGTCGTTGATTCAAGCATCTCTATCTTTCGCGGATAATGCCAATGGAAAAAATCTCTATTTACAGCGATGCGCTATGTGTCACGGAGCAGATATCAAGGGGACGGGGCCGTTGGCAAATAAAAGCAACCCGCCCACGCCTGATCTAACGACATCCGCATTTAAAAAGCGCCTAAATGATTATCCAGGCGTTATTGTTTCATCAGTCATACTGCGACCCAATGGCGACTTGATTCCAAGAACTTTACGGGAGAATGGTGTAAAGCTATCGCCATTCTCTTGGCGGGTTAATGATTTTCGCGATTTAAATCAATATATGAGTGGTGTGATTTTAAAAAGCCGATGATTTTTAGAAGAGGCGCGTGTACAGAGTTATAAGGGGGCGTGGCATCCTTCATTGCCAGTGACTGATCATGTACAAGTGCATGAGATACTCGGGTGTGCAAGGCTCACAGATCTATGGTGAGCGCTCTGCTGGAGTCAAGGGCTCACGAGCAACCGAGATTGATTTGCGAGAAGTCCAGGTTCGCGGTGAGCTTGAAATAGACTGGAAGTGTATTGGTGGTGCATAGCTGAATGCTCCTGTCTGTGAAATGCAAAGCCCGGCCAAATGCCGGGCTTTTGTATTAATCAAGGCGACTCGGCTTCTCTATTTTGTAGAGCAGGTACTCTTGAGTGCGATCAGTGAGTTGTCTGATGGCGCGATGGGAGAGGTGCCCGCCGATTTTTTCCATGGCGCGTTGAGAGCGAACGTTCTGGCTGTCAACGTGAAACCAAACAGTGTCCACCCATTGAAATGCATGGGTCAGCATTAAATGTTTCAACTCTCTATTGGTTCCGCCTCCCCAACGATCACGAGCCAGGAAGGTGTACCCGATCGTCACTTCTCGTTTCTTCTCATCGAACTCGTAATAACGAGAGGAGCCGATCACTTGGTTATGGCTGCGATCGATAACGATAAGCGCGCCTTTTGAAGCAAGTGCCTCGTTAAACCAATGGTGAAATACGTGCTCCTGATAGCGCGTTGGGCTTGGATGTTGAGCCCAGATCAGAGGGTCGGATGCCACACGGTACAGCGCTTCGAAGTCATCATTTTCCAGTGGGCGCAGTTCAAGCGTTTCACCAATAGTTGAGGGGGCGAGTGGCAGTAGTTGCATCATTCTTTCCTTTGGGCTCAGGAGTGGGCTTGTCTGTTCACTGTCACGTAGGTGGCGTTATCGATTGGACTATCTTCGAAAGGTCTTAGCCTATCCGATAGGAGTGATGACTGCGGGTTCGCTTCGTCTCTGGCGCGACAATGCACCACACTGGCGCAACCGACGTGACTGGTCTTTTCTGTTTCGGGTCCTTTGGCGTGCTCGCTGACCGATCTGGTGGCAGGCGCGTGAGGGACGGGTGTTTGGGGCCCGGTTCTTGAACCTACGGTTTGCGAGTGCCCCTAAGTGTTTGCTCGTGCCCTCGATAGTGGGCATGGATTGCTCGTCTACTGACCAGGAGGTTACAAATGAAGAAAGTCATGTTGGCTGTGCTGCTGCTCTGTGGTTTTTCCCTGACTGCCCAGGCTGCGTGCCCGGTATTTGGCCCATCCAAGGACCCGTGCAGCGGTCCGGTGTTTGGTCCTTCTACTTGCGAATGCCCTTAGTGCAGGTCATCTGGCAGGTCCGGTTGAATCCGGACCTGCTTTCTGAAATTGGCACTGTCCGCTCTCAAGCAGGCTATTAAGCGTGCCCCCTTGGAACCCGCCCTGAGCGGGTTCTTTATTGCCTTGAGAAAAGATCGGCAGGGGAGCCAACCGAGTACGGTAGACGGTATGTGCTGTTTACCGCACTCAAACGGCGCGGTTCTGATTAAATGAGGCTGGTTTTTACAGGAGCTTCTTTGTTATGGAAAATCTGTTCAGGCAACCATTGTTCGTAGTTGGCATGACCCTGCTCGCTGTGGGAATGGGCACCTCTAACCCCGGTTTTTGGATACCCGGGAGCGTTTTTATGATGATCGGTTGGTCGCAACGGCGAAAGGGTTGAGGCGGCTGTTCTCATAGTGCAAAGACAGTGATGCGCGAGTCCGAGTCCATCAGTTAGCTGTTGCCGGTCACCGGTCCTGCTTTTTTCTGAACCTCATTCACGGAGCAAAACATGAGTGCTATCAACCAAGCGGTCCTGGACGATCTGGCACCGCAAGGCGTGCTGCGGGCCGCGATTAATTTTGGCAACCCAGTCCTGGCGCAAAAAGGTAGTGATGGTTCGCCGCAAGGTGTGTCGGTCGCCTTGGCAGGCGCTCTGGCTGAAGAGCTCGGCGTAAGTTTGCAGATGGCCACTTTCGATGCTGCCGGCAAGGTCTTTGCGGCGTTGGAGGAGGGCATCTGGGATGTCGCTTTTCTGGCTATCGAGCCAGTGCGTGAGGAGCAGATCGCCTTCAGCGAGCCTTACGTCATCATTGAGGGCACCTATCTGGTGGCGGCGGATTCACCTTTCCAGGCGGTCGAGGATCTTGACCAGCCAGGCCTGCGGTTGGCAGTGGGCAAAGGTGCGGCCTACGACCTGTTTCTGTCTCGTACGTTGAAACATGCTCAGCTTGAACGGGCGGAAACTTCGGCGGGTGCGGTCGAGCTTTATCTTCAACAGCATCTGGATGCGGCGGCCGGCGTGCGCCAACCCCTGGAGCAGATGGCGGCCAACACTGCGGGTTATCGTGTACTGGAGGGTGCGTTTACGGCTATTCGTCAGGCCATGGCAGTGCCGCGGCAGCGGGAAGCAGGCGCGACCTATGTCAGGGACTTCATCAAGCGCAAGAAGGCCGACGGATTCGTCAAGGCCGCACTGGCCCGGAGCGGGCAGACCGATGTGACTGTCGCGCCTCTTCAATAGCGACGTATTGGTCATATCAGGTCCATGTCGACGGCAGGTGCGTTTCTCTTGAAGGACCTGTGGGGGAGGGGAGTGACTGTTGGAGACGTCCTCCCAATCAGGATTTCAAGAGCGTTCAACCTTCTTCGCAACTCAGGTTTTTTTGCGTGAAGGCAGCAGCATGCCAACCTGCTGTTTATAAGCCAGGTATTGCTTGCCAAAGACTCTGGCCATGTCTTTCTCTTCGAGATGGGTTCCCACGAATATGTAAGCGGTGCAGGTCAGTGCGAACACGAGGTGTCCGACAGTCATCTCAGGCGTTGCCCAGAAGGTTATGAGAAAGCCCAGGTACATGGGGTGGCGAACAACCTTGTAGAGAAAGGGCGTGATGAAGTTGAGGGGCTCCGGCTGGGTTTTGTAGATGCCACGGTAAGCCTGTTTCAAACCAAATAACTCAAGATGGCTTATCAGAAAGGTTGCCATTAGCGCAAGCCCCCATCCCGCCCAGTACAAGCCGTTCAGCAACCCTCTGAAACCCTCGGCCTGAACGGTCCAGACCACGGCCGGGATGGGTTGCCACAGGATGAACAAGAGGATCAGCATCAGGCTGCTGCATAGAACATAAGTCGCTCGCTCTATGGGGGCGGGAATGATCCTGGTTATTTTTTTCTTGAAGCCTTCGCGGGCCATGACGCTGTGCTGGACCGCGAACAGGGTGATAAGGGCGATATCTATAACTGTTGCAACCAGCCCATGGCGATATACCCCTGAGTCAATGTTTTTTGGTACCAACAACGAACCGAGAAAACCAATCAAGTAGAGAAAGGTCAGGAGAAAAATCACGTAGCTGCAGAGGCTGTAGAGCAGATAAAGCAGGTTTTTGGCAGTGTTTCCGGTTGTTTTTTTCAGTTTGTAGTCCGCGTTCATGAACGATTCCTTTCGGTCATGGCGGAGACTGCAAACTTGCGCCCAGAGTGGAAACTCAATTAATCGACGCTTAAACCTAGCACTGATTGTCGCTTGCTGTTCCTTGGCTGTTTCAGCGTTGTCCCGGATCCGGCTGCACTAGATGCCGCCAGGGAAATACTTGCCGGGCAAAATGCTTTACGTAGCCGCCTCCAGTGGCCTGGATCACCATGAACTGCAATGCAGGGCGCAGTTGTTGCAGGCTCTCGAGCTGTTCCAGGCTCAGGCAGGTGTTGCGCAGGCGCAGCGCCCTCAAAGGGTCGCAGGCAGTACTGGCGAATAGTTGTTCATAGTCGGCGAAGGAGGTGACGGACTGTTCTTCGCGCTGATCCGCCCAGTTGTTCTGCAGCGCGCTGGATTCGGTGAAGTCCAGGTTGCTCAGCCGCGGCAGATTGTCCGAGCTGGCCAGGTTGGCAATGAAGTGCTGGGTGTCCCAATGGCCGCCAATACGCAGGTGGGTAAGGTGCGGCAGATGGACCTGGAAGAAGCTCGAGTCGGGGGCATTTGGCAGGGTCAATTCGCTCAGATGCGGCGCCTTGGCGACAAAGCGGGCGATCTCTCCTGCTTCCTCCATCAGCATGCCGGCTTTCTGGATCAGCGAGGCATTGTGATCCTGGGGCTCGCTGGGGCGAACCGACAGCGACCTGAGAATGGGAAAGTTCACGTCGCTGTCCAACAAGGGCGTGAACTCCCATTCGCGGGTGCCGTTTGACCCTTGGTCCGGGCCAGAAAAGGCCAGGGAACTGAGGGTGTCGGCCACTGCCTGGTCGGCGAGGCATTCCAGGGTCCAGGCAAAGGGCTCTTCCCACAGGTCGCCATGAAACTCCAGATGCAGGCCACCACGCATTGGGGCCAGGGCCAGGTAGTTGTAGTCACTGACCCACAGCGGCCCCGTCAGGTCTTCGGGGTGGTCGTCGCGCTCGGCTGCCTGGTCCCGGGTGAAGCCATGGATGCGTTGCTGCAGGTCCAGCAGGCGCTGGTAACCCGGCGAGGACAAAGGGGTAGGCATGGCTGGAATCCGCTGTTGGGTGGGGCCGGGCTGAGCCGCTGGCGAGGGGCGTCGATGATAAGTCCTGTCGCCTACCTGAGTCTTGGTCCGGCACAGTGCCCTACACATTTTTCAACAAATTGACCATGTCCCCGGGGGGGCAGGGAGCACTAGGATCGCCCTTTCATGCACGGGTCTTGTGGACCTTTAGGAGTTTTACCCCATGCCACAAGGGCTATTGCCTCATTCAACCACTGGATTGCTGGCCAGCTCGCTGCAGGGCCAGGGCGTTGCCCGGCAGTTGCACCGCGAGCTTGAAGACTGGGCGGCCGGGTAGGGCGCGCGCTGGCTGCGGTTGAGCGTGGTGTTCGAGAACGTCCGGGCCGAGGGTTTCTGGAGAGCCTGTGGCTATGTCGAGGCCCGTACCCGTGACGGGATAGAGCTGGGCCAGTTACGGCACAGGGTGCGCATCATGATCAAGCCGCTGTCCTCGGACTCCCTTGAAGACTACTTGACCCTGATGCCCCGCGATCGGGTCGAGCCCCCGGTATCGGTCTGATAAAAATGGTAGGAAACAGTGTGACCCCCATGACATTGAAACTGCCTGAGGCCATCGCGCGCTTCATTGGTGATGCGCAGCTAGTCCCGGACACCGTGGGTGAGTCGCCTTGCCGTGTGTATAGCTTCCTTCGCGGCAACGAGCGCTTCTTCCTCAAGTTCTCGGCGGCTCTCTATGCCCCCACCACCTACAGCGTCTTGCGGGAGGCTCGTGTACTTGATTGGCTGGACGGGCGCCTCAAGGTTCCCGAACTGGTGCTGGTGGAGTCGGGGGGTGAAGGCGAGTTTATGATTACCCGCTCTGTGCCGGGTGTTCCATTGTCCTCTTGCATAGCCGCCGGCCAACCGGCACTGCCGCTGTTTCGCGAGGCGCTGCATCAAATGCAGTCAGTGGCGGTGGACGAGTGTCCATTCGATGCCGGAGTCTCGATGCGCCTCGCCGAGCTGGATTACCTGATGGCCCAGGGACTGTGCGCTGCGGAATATGACCTGGCCCAATGGCCTGGGTTGGCCGGCCCCGAGGCCCTGCGGACGCATCTGCAGCGTACCCGGCCCATTGAAGACCTGGTTTTTTCCCATGGTGATCTGGGGGACAGCAACATCTTCATCGATGGTCGCGATGAGCTGTATTTCATCGATCTGGGGCGGGGCGGGTTGGCCGACCGCTGGCTGGACATCGCCTTTATCCAGCGCGATCTCCGCGAAGTGCTTTGCGAGGCGGACGCGGCTGAGTTTCTCCAAGGCTTGGGACTCCCGGACAATCCTTCAAGGCGGATCTTCTTTGAACAGTTGGACGAGCTGTTCTAGCTGATGGGATCAGGCACCTGTAACGGCGACGTGCAGGGTGGGACGATGCATCAATATCTGGTTCCGCAAGCTTCAGCCCTGCACACGAGCCCTCTGCTCTGGAGCGGTCGGCAGGACCGGACGAAGGCCTCTCGGGCATGAACTAAAATCGCTATCACCAGTCCCATGGGGCATCTTTGACCATTCGGGGGAAATACCGTGAAAACTCGTCTCGCAACGCTCTGCGCCGCAGCTCTGGCTTCGGCCCTGCCGATTTTGACCGAGGCTGCCCAGGCGCAGGCGCCCGCCCCTGAGCCGACCTATCAGAGCCAGGTGGCGCGCTATCAGTGCGAGGGTAATGTCCGCATCGATGCGGCCTACCTGAATATCGACAATGGCACCTCGTTTGCCACGCTCTACTACAAGGAGCAATTGATTCCCATGCACATTGCTCGCTCGGCTTCCGGCGCGCTGTATGTGGCAGACGATGAACAGAACAGCTTTCGCTGGCACACCAAGGGCAAGCTGGGCGTGTTGTCGTTCCTGGAGGCAGATCACACCGCCAAGGAGCAGCAACTGCTCAAGGACTGCCAGGAGATTGATCCGCAGTAACAGCTCCCCCGCAGAGGGGCTTGAGGCAAAAAAAAAGCCCGCGCGAGCGCGCGGGCGAACTGTAGTTGCTTGAATGAGCGAAGCAACTATACACAGACGGAGTTAGCGTCTGGGTGAAAGAAGTTTCATCTTGCTCAGGGTGTGTTTTGTCGGCAAAAACGAGCCGTTGCCGGATCTGTTCTAACCTGAAATGGCGAGTCAAAAATCCCTTCAGGAAGAGAGGTGGGCATGGCAACACAACAGCAACGCCCTTATGAGCAGGAGCGCAGTGACGAGGCGGCGCAGTACCAGGTCGAGCACAAGGAGCCGCCACCGCAAACCTGGAAACACCCGGACGATGGCAAGAGCCTGTCGGAACTGGACGAAGAACGTCCCTTGAAGCCCTGATCCCAAGCCCCGCTCCAGAGCGGGGCTGTTGTGTGTGGCGACGCCATTGTTGCCCATGACCGACCCTCACCGTCGCTCTGATACCATCGCCAGCCTTAATGTCCCGGGAGCTCGGGACGGAATGTCTGTTCAAGGGAGAAATACATGATTGTCACCACCACCGCCCATATCGAAGGTCGGGAAATTGCCGCGTATCTGGACATCGTCAGTGCTGAATCCGTCCAGGGTATCAACGTGGTCCGCGATCTCTTTGCCAGCATGCGCGACTTCTTTGGTGGTCGCTCTCAGACCTTGGAGCGCGCCTTGAAGGAAGCGCGGATCCAGGCCACCAGTGAAATCAAGGAGCGGGCCCGTCAGTTCAATGCCGACGCAGTGGTCGGCGTGGATTTCGAGATCAGCATGCCTTCTGGGCGTGGCGGCATGGTGGTGGTGTTTGCCACCGGGACCGCCGTCAAGCTCAAGTAACGTTCTGCCCGACTTCCTCCCGTACTCCCTGGACTCAAGCACCCACTGGGGTGCAGAGCTCCACCAGGGTGCCATCCGGACAACGCACGTAGGACACCGTCTGCCCCCAGGGTTTGCTGCTGGGGGCCGCAAGTTCCTGGGCGCCCTGTTCCAGGGCTCGGGCATGGGCTGCATGGACGTCGTCGGTTACCAGTCCCAGTTCCATGCCCAGAGGGTGCGGCGAGGAATGGGCGGCGACGTGGCCAGCCTTGAAGTTCAGTTCTGCCAGGTCGTGATCGGCGAAGGCCAGGGTGGTGCTACCGGTTTCCAGTTCGCCGTAGGTGCCGGACTCATGGAGAAACCGCCGCTTGAAGCCGAAAGCCTGCTCAAAGAAGGCCAGGGAATCTTCGACCTTGGGCACATAGATGATGGTGTAGCCGAACTGCATGGCGTGACGCTCCTTGTCTATGGATAAGAGGACGCGAATCTAGCATGGGCACGCGCCTGTCCGCGGTTTTTTGCGATAAGGCACTGTGTTATTGGCGACGCTCCAGTAACTCCCAGCCCCGTGGGGACCATTGCAGCTCATGGGTCGGTGCCAGGGCCTGGAGGAAGTCCTGATCGTGGGACGCCACTACCAGTGCCCCGGGGTAGTCCCGCAGGGCTTGTTCAAAGGCCTGTACCGATTCCAGGTCCAGGTGATTGGTTGGCTCGTCGAGCAGCAGCAAGCGCGCCGGGCTGCCCCCCCACAATGCCAGCGCCAACGCCGCTTTCAGCCGCTCTCCGCCGCTCAACAGGGCGCAGGGTTGCTGCACCCGCCGAGCATCCAGTTGCAGGCGTGCCAGGCAGGTGCGCAAGGCACTTTCCTCCAGTGGTGTAGCGGCATTGGCCAGTTGCTCCAGCAATGAGGTGCCGGGGGCCAGTTGCAGCAGGTGCTGGTCCAGATAGGCGCTGTTCACCGTCACCCGGCAGTCGCCGCTCAGGGGTTGCAATTGACCGGCGAGCATCTTCAGCAATGTGGATTTACCGCAACCGTTGGGGCCGATCAGGGCAATGCGTGCCGGGCCGCTGATGTTGCAGGTGAGATAGGACGCCGGCGACCGGCGGTCCAGCCAGGGCAATTGCGCCTGCTGCAGGTTGAGCACTGGCTGGCCTGCCTGCAGGGTGGTATCGGGCAGGGTCAGCAGGGTCGGTTGTTGCGCGGTAACCCGGGCATAGGCACTGCGTACTTGCTCATCAAGGGCGCTCTTGTGCCCCTGATGGCTGTGACGCACCTGACCCATGATGTCCCGGGCGGCGCCGAGTATCTTGGCTCGCTCGAAGCTGGAGATGTTGGCGGTCTTGGCGTATTTACGCGATGTAGCGGCGTGGCGCTGGATGGTGTCGTGCTCGCGTTGCAGACGCTTGTGTTCACGGCTGCGCTGGGTGCGGGCATGTTCCAGTGCCGCCTGGGCGGCATCGTCATGGGCCTGACGCTGAGCCTGGTACAGCGCGTAGTTGCCGCCGTAGACCTGGGCTCCCTGGGGACTGAGCTCAACGATGCGTTGTACCTGCATCAGCAACTGGCGGTCATGGCTGACCAGGATCAAGCCGCCGCGCCAGTGGCGCAGTTGCGCCATCAGCCAGCAGCGTCCGGCACGGTCCAGGTGGTTGCTGGGCTCGTCGAGCAACAGCAGGTCGGCGTCGCTGAGCAGAGCACCGACCAGCACCACTCGGGCCAGTTGCCCGCCGCTCAGGCTCGCCGCCGGATGATCCGGTTCCAGGTGTTGCAAGCCGGCCTCATCCAGAGCCTGACGCAGGCGCTCGGCCAGGTCCCAGCGGTCATCCACCCGCAGCAGGTCTTCCGGGTCGGCGTTACCGGCTGCCAGGCGCTGCAGGGCCCTCAGGGCATCAGCGACGCCTGCGACCTGGGCCACCGTCTGCTGCGGAGCAGGCAGCGGGTCCTGGGGGACATAGGCGAGGCTGGCGGCGCAATTGAGGCTGCCGGAAGAGGGCTGCAGTTCTCCGGCGATCAGGCGCAGCAACAGGGATTTACCCATGCCATTACGCCCGACTATGGCCGTGGGCAGGCGATCGAAGCTGAGGGTCAGGGCATCGAGCAAGGTTTCGCCATTGGCGAATTGATAAGTCAGCTGGTTCAGTGAAACCAGCGCAGGCAGCCGGGTGACGTGAGTCATCAGCACCTCCGGAAAATGTGTTAGCAGGCCAATGAGCACTTGCAGGGCTCATTGCGAAGACATTTTGGGAAGGCTTAGTTGTTCACGTCGGCAATCGTCCAGGGACGGGAAAGAAGGTGCGTAGCCTAACCGCGGAATTATCTGGCTGACAAGCCCGCTGATTCGCCGACGGGAACTTTGATATGGATTGCGCCGTTTGCTCCAGGTCCCGCAGAAGGCTCCTCAGCCCTGGAGCGAGACTGGGAATTATCAATGTGAAAGTTTTTTTATTCTTTGTTGTTATTGTTTTAATTGCGGTTTTTTGATCTTTGGATTGTTTGGGTTTTGTTGGGTTTACTCAGTTTGAGGTGCGAACTTTAATCCAGGTGGTGGATCTCCGGAATTTATTGTTCGAGGTGGCTGATATGCAAAACAACGTTACTAATAATTGTGAAGAATGCTCATCCAGTAGTAGACGTACGGTGTTGAAAACAGCGCTGGGTTTGACTGCTGTCAGTATTGTCGTAGGGGTGGGGTTGGGTATATCAAGTTTTTCCTATGCCGCGTCCTTGAGCAAGGAACAGCGCGATAACATGACGCCGGATCAAGTCATTGCCGGTATGAAGGAAGGCAATCTGCGCTTTCGCAATGGAAAAATGGATCAACACGACTATCTGGCACAGAAAAGAGCCAGTGCGAGCGGGCAGTTTCCGGCGGCGGTGATCCTCAGTTGCATTGATTCACGAGCGCCGGCGGAGATCATTCTGGATGCCGGGATTGGCGATACCTTCAATGCCCGTATCGCCGGGAATGTCGCCAACAGTGACCTGATCGGCAGTCTGGAGTTCGCCTGTGCGGCCGCCGGGGCCAAAGTCATTCTGGTGATGGGGCATACTGCATGTGGTGCCATCAAAGGTGCTATCGACAATGTCGAATTGGGTAGCCTGACCGGGCTGCTGAACAAGATCAAACCGGCCATCGGTGCAACTAAGTACGCTGGAGAACGCAGCAGTAAGAACGATGAGTTTGTGGATGCAGTGGCCAAGACCAACGTGCAGAACACCATCAATGAAATTCGCCAGGAAAGTTCCATGCTGAGCCAGTTGGAAAAAGAAGGGAAAATAAAAATAGTCGGTGCCATGTATCACTTGAACGGCGGAGTGGTTGAATTTACTACCTGAACTATTTCCCTCTGAAATAGTGTTGTCATTTGTCGTAGTTGCTCGATGGATCGAGACTCCCGGGCAACTACGATGAAGTAATCGAACCCGTTCTAGTGTAGAGACCTCTTTTTTATATCCAGGCGCGTTTCAACGTGAAGTTCAGGCGATCGGTACCGGTTCGGCGCGCATGCCAGAGGGCTGGCTTGCCCGGTGTCATGCCAGTACCGCCACCGCCTTGATCTGCGCCCAGAGTTGTTGACCGGGGTGCAGGTCGAGCTGATCCCGGGAGTAGCGGGTGATGCGGGCCAGCAGCGGGGTGCCGGCCGCGTCCAGGCGTACCAGGACGTGGGCGGCGTTATCTGCGGGAATCTCGTCGCTGACGGTCACCGGCAGGCGATTGAGAATGCTGCTGTGTTCGCTGGCCTGCAGGCTCAGGCTGACGTCCCGAGCCTGGACCTTGAAACGCAGGGACTTGCCCAGCGCCAGGGGCTGGTGGGCCACGCGCACCCGTAATTGACTGTCGGGCAGTTGCAGGGTCAGCAGTTGGTAGGTCGCGTCATAGTCGCTGACCCGGCCTTCCACCACGACCCCGGCGTCATCCCCCAGAGCCAGGGGCAGATCCAGTCGTGCCAGGGTTTGCCCGATGGGACCGCTGGCCAGTGCGCGGCCGTCACTGAGCAGCACGATATGGTCGGCCAGCCGCGCCACTTCATCCTGGGAGTGGCTGACGTACAGCACCGGGATATCCAGCTCGTCGTGCAGCCGCTCCAGATAGGGCAGGATTTCACCTTTGCGTTTCGAGTCCAGGGCCGCCAGGGGTTCGTCCATCAGCAGCAGCCGTGGGCTGGTGAGCAGGGCTCGAGCGATGCCGATGCGCTGGCGTTCGCCGCCCGAGAGGTTCTGCGGGTGGCGCTGGAGCAGATGGCCGATGCCCAGCAACTCGGTGGCCTGGGCCATGTCCACCCGGCGCTGCTGCCGGGGAATGCGGCGCAGGCCGAACTCCAGGTTGGCCTGGACCGACAGATGGGGAAACAGGCTGGCCTCCTGGAATACATAACCCAAGGAGCGCTTGTGGGGCGGGATGAACAGCTGGCGCTGGCTGTCCTGCCAGATTTCATCGTTGATCTGGATCCGCCCACGTCCGGCCTTTTCCAGGCCGGCAATGCAGCGCAGGCAAGTGGTCTTGCCCGAGCCCGAATGGCCATAGAGCGCGGTGACGCCGCGCCCCGGCAGTTGCAGGTCGAGGTCCAGGGCAAAGTCGTGGTAGTCCAGGTTCAGCTTGACGTGAATGCTCATCGACTCAGCTCCAGCCAGCACGGGTCTTGCGGCTGGAGTACAGCGCCAGCAGCACCAGGAACGAGAACACCAGCATGGCGCCGGCCAGCCAGTGGGCCTGGGCGTACTCCATGGCCTCGACGTGATCGTAGATCTGCACCGAGACCACCCGGGTCTTGTCAGGAATGTTGCCGCCGATCATCAGCACCACGCCGAACTCGCCGACGGTGTGGGCAAAGCCGAGAATCGAGGCGGTGATGAAGCCCGGCCGGGCCAGAGGCAGGATCACCGAGAAGAAAGTGTCCCAGGGATTGGCGCGCAGGGTGGCGGCCACTTCCAGAGGGCGGCTGCCAATGGCAGAAAAGGCGTTTTGCAGCGGTTGCACTACAAAGGGCATGGAATAGATCACTGAGCCCAGCACCAGGCCGCTGAAACTGAAGGTCAGGGTGCCCAGCCCCAAGGACTGGGTGAACTGGCCGAAGAAGCCGTTGGGCCCGAGGGCCAGCAGCAGATAGAAACCTATCACCGTGGGTGGCAACACCAGGGGCAATGCCACCACGGCGCCGATCGGCCCGCGCAACCAGGAGCGGGTACGCGACAGCCATAACGCAATCGGAGTACCGATGACCAGCAGGATGAGGGTCGTCAGGGACGCCAGTTTAAGGGTCAGCCAGATGGCGGAAAAATCGGCACTCGAAAGGCTCATTTACAGTTGATAACCGTAGGATTTGATGACGGCGGCGGCTTTGGGCCCCTTGAGGTAGTCAACCAGCGCCTTGGCGGCCGGGTTGTCCTTGCCCTTGTTGAGGATCACCGCATCCTGCTTGATTGGATCATGCATCTGGGCCGGGACTATCCAGGCTGAGCCGCTGGTGACTTTGCCGTCTTTATAGATCTGCGACAAGGCGACAAAACCCAGTTCGGCGTTGCCGGTGGAGACGAACTGATAGGCCTGGGTGATGTTCTGGCCCTCGACGATCTTGGCCTTGACCTTGTCGGTCAGGCCCAGCTTGGCCAGCACCTGGGTCGCGGCCAGGCCGTAAGGCGCCGCCTTGGGGTTGGCAATGGACAGGTGCTGGTACTGATTGTCCTTGAGCACCTGGCCTTGGCTGTCGACGTAGCCGTCCTTGGCCGACCACAGGGCCAGGGTGCCGATGGCGTAGGTGAAGCGCGAGCCCTTGACGATGTCGCCCTCGCTTTCGAGTTTCTGCGGGGTGCTGTCGTCGGCAGAGAGGAAGACCTCGAAAGGCGCGCCGTTCTTGATCTGGGCATAGAACTGCCCGGTGGCACCGTAGGCGGCCACCAGCTTGTGGCCTGTGTCTTTTTCGAAGTCGACGGCGATGGCCTGGATCGGTGCGGTGAAGTTGGCAGCGACCGCCACCTGGACTTCAGCGGCCTGGGCCGAGCCGAAGGCGAAGAGGGCGAGCAGGCTAGCGAGGCAAGTCGGGGCAAAACCTGAAGCACTAAGGTTCATCGAACAGCTCCGTTGGAGAGAAGGGCGCGTTGGGCAGCGAATGCTCGGAGGGAATCTGCACCCAGGGCAGCGAGTGTCGCTGTATAGCGAAATATATAGCGAATTCTCGATCAGCGGAACTGTGCCGCAGGCCTCGCTGGCAAAGGGTTGCAACCGGCACATCAACCGGTGCGGCAACCAGCACCGCGACCGTGGTCGCGGCGCCGGCCGGTCAGCGCCGCTTGAGCTGCGCCAGGGCCTGTTCGGCCAGACGCAGGGTCAGCTCGTAGGCAGGCAGCTCCACTCCCAGGCGCAGGGCCTGGCCGGACCAGAGATTGGCGAAGTCGGCATCGTTCTTGGCCTTCAGCGGCAGCAAGGCTCCGCCAGCGCGGGGAAACGCTGGCGCCAGGGAACTGATGGGGCCGATTTCGCGCATCACCCGGTTGACGATGCCTCTAGCGGGGCGACCGGTGAACAGGTTGGTCAGTGCGGTCTGGCTTTCCTTGGCGGTACGCAGGGCCTGGTGATGGGCGGCGCTGATGTTGGCTTCTGGAGTGAACAGGTAGGCAGTGCCCAGCTGGACTGCCGAGGCGCCCAGAGCCATTGCCGCGACAATGCCCCGGGCGTCGCCGATGCCACCGGCGGCGATCACCGGCACCTTCAGTGCATCGACGATCTGCGGCACCAGGGCCATGGTGCCCACCTGGGTGTTGAGGTCGTCGCTGAGGAAGATTGCCCGGTGGCCACCGGCTTCGTAGCCCATGGCAATCACCGCGTCGCAGCCGCGCGCTTCGAGCCATAGAGCTTCGTCCACGGTGCTGGCCGAAGAGAGCACCCTGGCCCCGGTGGCCTTGACCCGGGCCAGCAGCGTCGGCTCTGGCAATCCGAAGTGAAAACTCACCACCTCGGGCCGCAGCTCTTCCACCAACTGGCAACCCGCTTCGTCGAAGGGCGCCCGATTGCTGACCGGCGTCGGTGCATCGAAGTCGGCGCCCAGTTCGCGGTAGTAGGGTTGCAGGGCGTTCTTCCAGCGGCTCTCCTGCGCGCTGTCCACGGCCTGTACCTGATGGCAGAAGAAGTTCAGGTTCAGCGGCTGCCGAGTGGCTGAGCGAATGACCTGCACTTCCTGGCGGATCTGTTCCGGGGTGAGCATGGCGCATGGCAACGAGCCCAGACCGCCGGCCCGGGACACGGCAATCACCATGGCGGAGCCGTTGGCGCCCGCCATGGGGGCTTGAATGATGGGCAGGTCGATGCCCAGCAGATCGAGGAGGCGACTATCGGTCCATTGGCTCATGTGCATGGTTCTCCGGCGGCAGGATTGGACGAGGCAGCCGGTGGTTTTTAGCAGGAGAGGGGCGTCCTCGGCCAGCTGACTTTTCCCGGGGGCTCTCAAGATCGGGCATTTGCCACGGACTTTGAGGTCTATACCAGCGCCGATTCGCTGGCGATCTACATCGGGATTCAGGCCTCGGACAGCGTTTCGCGTTCCAGCAACTGACGCTTGCGCTCCACGCCCCAGCGGTAGCCGGAAAGACTGCCGTCGCTACGCACCACCCGGTGGCAGGGGATCGCCACCGCCAGGGTGTTGGCCGCGCAGGCCTGGGCCACTGCGCGCATGGCCTTGGGGGCACCGATACGCTGGGCGATCTCGGCGTAGCTGGCGGTGCTGCCGACGGGAATGCTTTGCAGGGCCTGCCACACTCGTTCCTGGAATGCGGTGCCGCGCAGGTCCAGGGGCAGGTCCAGGCCGATGGCCGGCGCCTCGACAAAGCCCACGACCTGGGCGACCAGGCGTTCGAAATCTGCGTCGGCACCGATCAGGTTGGCGCGGGGAAACTTGTCCTGCAGTTCCTCCACCAACGGGGTGGGGTCGTCTCCGAGGAGGATGGCGCAGACGCCCCGGTGACTCTGGGCCACCAGGATCGCGCCCAGGGAGCACTGGCCCACGGCGAAGCGGATATCGGTGTTGGGCCCGCCGGCGCGGTAGTCACTGGGTTTCATGCCCAGCAACTGATCTGCAGCTTCATAGAAACGGCTGTTGGAGTTGAAGCCGGCGTCGTACAGGGCGGTGGTCACCGTGTGCCCGCTTTGCAGATGGCTGCGGACTTTGCGCGAGCGTTGCGCATTGGCGTAGCCCCGCGGTGTTAGTCCGGTGGCGGCCTTGAATACCCGGTGAAAGTGGTAACTGCTGACGCCCGCATGCTGCGCCAGTTGCTCCAGGCTGGGGGCCGACTCGGCGGCCTCGATCTGCCGACAAGCCGCGGCCACCAGTGCCGCATGGTGCGCGGCCACCTGGGTCTGGTCGCTGGCCTGACGCTTGCTCGGACGATAACCCGCCGCCTCGGCCTCTTGGGCGCTGTCGAAGAACTCGACGTTTTCCGCCTTTGGCAGGCGCGACAGGCTGCTGGGGCGGCAGTACACCCCGGTGGTCCGGACGGCATAGACGAACGTCGCATCGGCGCGGGCGTCGCGTTTGAGCACGGCTTGCCAGCGTGGGTCCTGTTCAATCTGTTGTTTGCGTGTCAGGGCATTCATGGTCGGTGCTCGGCGCGGAGTGGCGGCCAGATTAACGGCCCGGTGCCTGATCGGCACTCCGGGGCTTGCGGTTGAACTCTACCTCTGAGCCGGCACGGCGAAAGGTCAGGTTGATCCGTTGCTGGCCGAGCAGGGGATGGCTGCCGTCCTTGAGGGGCAGCACCCCGTGATAGCGCAGGCGATCGACGCCGCCCCAGACCACCACGTCGCCGTGCAGCAATGGCACCCGCTGGCTTTTGTCGCCGCGCTGCTGGCCGCCGAAAAGGAACATTGCCGGCAGACCCAGGGACAGGGAGACGATGGGGGCGCTGAAGTCGCGCTCGTTCTTGTCCTGGTGCAGGGACATCTTCGCGCCGGGCCGGTAGCAGTTGATCAGGCATGAGTCGGGGTTGAAGCCTTTGAAGCCGGCGGTTTCGGCTGCCGTCTGCGCCAACTGGCGGAACACCTCGGGCATTGCCGGCCAGGGACGCAGGCTTTGCGGATCAATAGGGCTGTAGCGATAGCCTTTGCTGTCGCTGGTCCAGCCCAACTGGCCGCAACTGCTCAAGCCGACGGACATGGTAAAGCCGCCGGGCGTGATCATGTGGCGAAACGGCGCCGCGGCCAGCACTTCCTCAAGTTGTGGCAGTAGCCCTTCGATCCACGGCAGGGCGAAGCCGCGCAGGACGCGGGACTGGGGGCCAAGCACCTCGATGCGTGCCGGCTGTTGCAGATCGCTTTCATCGAAAAGCCCGAGGCTGCCGGGCGGCTCATGGCTACAAGGCATCGTGAAAAATCACTCCAAGGGTGTGGCGCTGGCCGCTGTGCACGCGACTGACGCCATGGCGCAGGGTGACTCGATAGTACCCGCGGGAACCTTTTACCGGCCGATGATGCACGGCGAATATCACCCCATCACCTTGCTTCAGACCAATGACCTGTGGCCGTGACTGCATACGCGGACGCTGCTCGGTGAGCACCAGTTCGCCGCCAGTGAACTCCGTTCCAGGCTGGGACAGGAGGAAGGCCGCTTGCAAGGGAAATACGTGCTCGCCATACAGATCCTGATGCAGGCAGTTGTAGTCCTCGGGGCCGTACTGCAGCAACAGCGCAGTGGGGCGCTGCTGTCCCGCGCTCTGGCAACGCTGGATGAATGCCGAATGTTCTGCCGGGTAGCGGATGTCGATATTCAGGCTCTGGTTCCAACGATTGGCCTGGTCCACCAGATACGAATACAGCTGCTGGCGCAACTCGGCGACCGGTTCCGGCAAGGGGTAACGGAAGTACTGGTACTGGCCACGGCCGAATCCATGGCGGGCCATTATCACTTTCGAGCGAAACAGCGCAGGGTGTTTGTACAGATCCCTCAGGGACTGGCATTGGCCGGCACTCAGCAGGCCTTCGAGGCGGGCGCAGCCGTCTTGGTCGAGGGCCTGCTCAATACGGGCCCAGTCCAGTTGTTGCAGGCGATCCTGGAGCGAGGAAACAGGCATGGCGGGAGTGTCCTGGGTGCAAGAGATTTCCTCCAGTCTGGGGCTCAGGCACCCCATGCACACTCCGCTGCTTGCGCTTGAATCGGTCTTGGGCAAAGACGGCCTACAAGGCCTTGCTGACACTGACGTCGCTGATGACGTCGTCGGACTGGCCATGCAGGGCTTCCAGGGCGGCCCGGGCTTCTTCCTGGGTACCGTTTTCAAGCTGAGCAAATTCGAAGCGGCGCTCACCATTGAGCTTGTATTTGATGACGTATTTGGTGGTCTGAGGCACGGGGTTACCTGTTGTCGCGAGGAGGTTGGGGCTTAGCGCAGTTTCGAGCTGGAGCGACGAATGATGCGGATCGAGTGAGTCAGGTTCGGCTTGCGGGTCACGCTGATGGGGCGCCGATTGACGGTGTCGATGGTGATGTTCCAGAAGCCGGTGCTGGGGGCGGTGATCTTGGCGGGGAACTTGTCGAAGGCTCCGCCGTGATAGGTGTGACGACCGCCATTCTTGAAGCTGCGGAAGTTGGCGTCGCTCATCAGGCGAATGTTGCAGACCTGGGAGCATTCGATGACGACGATATCGTCTTCGTTCAGGTGCTCGCGCTGGTGGATGAATTTCATGGGCGCCTCCAGAAGGGCTATATCTACAAAAACAAAACGTTGGCGTGGGCGATGGCGCAGTTTATCAGGCCCAAAGGGTTATTATTCGGCCCCGGCCTCGGGCTTTGACAATTTAAAACAGTTATTTGGATTTTTATCGGCGATAAAGCCGTGCCTCTGGAGAAAAGCAGCGCCTGTGCTGTCGGATGGATTTTTATTGGAGATTTTATATGAAGCGCTGGGTGTGGGTTCTGGCCATGGCCATCAGCGGTTGTGCCTCCGTCTCGGATATCAACCAGACGCCGCCGACCCTGAGTGTCATCTCTGGCAAGAAGCCCCAGGAGTACGCCAATTGCCTGTCTGGGAAGCTCTCCGGCAGCCGTGGCGCACTGCAGGTTGAGCCGCGCAAGGAAGGTTACCGGGTGATCGTCCCGCAGAGCCTGTCGGCGGCTCCGGCGGCGGTGTTCTACATCGATGAGCGCTCTGGCGGCAGCAGCATCAAGCTGCATGAGCAAATGTCCAACAACCCCCTGCGGCCACAGGACGTGCGCAAGGCGGGGGAGGCCTGCATCTCCGGCTGACCCCAAGCCCAGGGCCGCGCCAGGGCCCGAAACGGCTCTCGTGAGCAGCATCAGATACCCGCACCAATTTCGCATTGTCGCTATGGATCGATTGCCCTACTATTTGTGTGCTTATGCCCGCTGGGTCTAAGCATATAACTAGAATAATGGAGTCCATATGATCCCACTGGATCGAATGCTATTGAGTGGCCTGATGCTGCTGATTGCGCAATCTGCACACGCCGTGGATGGGCAGAAAGTCTTCACCCAAGGCGGCACTCAGCCTGGGGCAACAGCTTGTCTGGCCTGTCATGGAGCGGACGCGATGGGCCTGGCCCCCGCCGGGTTCCCGCGTCTTGCCGGCTTGCCGGCGGGCTATCTGGCCAAGCAGTTGCGTGACTTTCGCAGCGGTGCACGCAGCAGTCCGGTCATGCAGCCTCTGGCCAAGGCGTTGAGCGAAGACGAAATCACCGCCGTGACCGCCACCCTCGCGGCCATGCCCGGGCCGAAAACCCAAGCGATCGGCCGTAGCCAGGCCGCCAGCGGTGTCGGTGAACGCCTGGCCTTGCGGGGCGCCTGGGAGCGGCAGGTTCCCGAATGCGTCAGTTGTCACGGGCCTGGTGGTGTCGGTGTCGGTGTGGCTTTTCCGCCCCTGGCCGGGCAACCGGCCGGCTACCTGGTGGCGCAACTCAATGCCTGGCGCGATGGCAGTCGGCACAACGACCCCAACGACCTGATGGGGCATGTCGCCAAGTCCTTGAGTGCCGAAGAAGTCACCGCAGTGGCGGACTACTTTGCCAGCTTGCAACCTCAGGAGGCGCGGCCATGAAACTATTGATTGCCGGGCCGTTGATGGCATTGCTTGCCGTTCAAGTTCAGGCCGCCTCCATCGCCATGGAGGATCAGTCGCAGATACCGGCGCCAAGCGCTCCCGCTCATACCCAGTACTTCCAGCCGCCGGCCGAGGGCGAGTTACCGGACAATGCCTACGGCAAGCTGGTGCGCGAAGGTCATGCCTTGTTTGTCGACACCAAGCGCCTGGCGCCGCAGTACGTGGGCAACGGGCTCAATTGCAGCAACTGTCACCTTGACCAGGGCCGCCTGGCCAACTCCGCGCCGCTTTGGGGCGCCTATCCGATGTATCCCGCCTACCGCAAGAAGAACGACAAGGTGAACACCTTTGCCGAACGCTTGCAGGGCTGCTTCCAGTTCAGCATGAATGGTGGCAAGCCGCCGGCGGCGGACAGTCCGGAGATTACTGCGCTGTCGGTCTATGCCTACTGGCTGGCGAGCAAGGCGCCCCTGGGCGTGGAGCTGCCTGGAAGGGGGTATCCGGATGTGGCCCAGCCTGCCAAGGGCTATGACCTGAAGCGGGGCGCGGCGGTGTATCAGGCGCAATGCGCGGTCTGCCATGGCGAGCAAGGTCAGGGCCAGAAGGCTGGCGCGGACTATGTGATGCCGCCGCTTTGGGGCAAGGATTCCTACAACTGGGGCGCGGGGATGCATCGGATCAATACGGCGGCGTCCTTTATCAAGCACAACATGCCCCTGGGCAAGGGCGGCAGCCTGAGCGACCAGCAGGCCTGGGATGTGGCAGCCTTCGTCAACAGCCACGAGCGGCCCCAGGACCCGCGCCTGGTGGAGGGCTCCATCGAGAAGACCCGAATCAAGTTTCACGCCAATGACGGGGTAAATTTGTACGGTCAGACAGTAGAGGGCGTGCTGATAGGCCAGGGCATCCGATAAACTATCCCCTATCGTCAACGATGCCGCCCGGGTTCAAGCCTTGGCGGCATCGTCTTTTTGGGAGAAAGCATGAAGCGGGAACACGTCAGGGAAAAGCATGCAGAGGGCTTGATCTCTGCCACTCACGTGATTCAGAACCCGGCCAACTCCGGGGAATGGATTGTGTTTTTCAAGAAGAGTGCCGGACGCAGCTACTTTCTGGTGGATGAGAGCGACGAGGTGGAATCCTTTTCCCGTCTTGACGATCTGATCGAAACCATTCGCGGCCTGGGCATCAAGTTTGCCGAGATTCACATGTAGTGGGGCGTTTGCCCGCTATTTGCAGACGACTATCACGCTGCGGCTTTTGTAGTTGCCAACGTCGACTCCCAGGGTCTTGTCGCTTTCCTTGGGGGCGGGTGTGCCTTCGGTGCTGACGATCTGATAGCCCGTGCCGGCGCAGGACGCTTCGGCTTTTTCATAGCAGCTGGCCCAGGAGCCGGCTTCCCCGGAGCAGTCGATGCTCAGGCCTTGTTCGCCATTGGTCAGATAGGTGTTGGAAGCCGTGGCGCATCCGGTCAGAGCCAGTACAGCGGTGACTGCGAGAAGTCTGTTCATGGGGGGATTTCGTTGTCTGGGAGGGGGATGTGTTGGGAGGCGGGTATCGATGTGGCGATGCTATAGCTAATAGCCATTTCGGTACAGCGCATCACCTTAGTCCGCAGGCATTGCCGAAAAGTGCCGCATCTGGATATAGCAGCTCTTGTGTCGGGAATCCAAGGGCTATTTCGTTGCCGTCGACGGTGCCATCAGTGTTGCGTGGAAAATGCAATTGTCTGTGCCTTTGCGGGCTCGCATGGGAAGCATCTCGATCTGGCTGGTCAAGGCTCCAGGTGGCGGTTTACAAGCCCTGTGAGGTGATGAAGGTTTACGCCGTGCGCTATCTGGAGGATGCTGCGGAACTATCTGGCGCTTTATTTCTCTATGATGGCAGCGGTTAGCCAGCGCGGGGCATTGTAAGGTGCACGCGGCCTGATTAGACTGCGCCGAAACTCGTACGCACAGCCTTTTTAAGGACTCATATGATCAAGAAATGCTTGTTCCCAGCAGCCGGTTACGGTACTCGCTTCCTGCCAGCGACTAAAGCCATGCCTAAAGAAATGCTGCCGGTGGTGAACAAGCCACTGATCCAGTACGGCGTTGAAGAAGCGCTGGATGCTGGACTGACTGAAATCTCCATCGTGACCGGCCGTGGCAAACGCGCCCTCGAAGACCACTTCGACATCAGTTACGAGTTGGAAAACCAGATCAAGGGCACCGATAAGGAAAAGTACCTGGTTGGTATCCGCAAACTGCTGGATGAGTGCTCGTTCTCCTACACTCGCCAGACCGAAATGAAAGGCCTGGGCCACGCGATTCTGACCGGTCGCCCGCTGATCGGTGATGAACCCTTCGCCGTGGTACTGGCAGACGACCTGTGCGTCAACCTCGAAGGCGACGGCGTGCTGACCCAGATGGTCAAGCTGTACAAACAGTTCCGCTGCTCGATCGTGGCCATCCAGGAAGTCGACCCGCAGGAAACCAACAAGTACGGTGTGATCGCCGGCGAGATGATTCGCGATGACATCTATCGCGTTCACAGCATGGTCGAGAAGCCAAAGCCGGAAGACGCCCCGTCGAACCTGGCGATCATCGGTCGTTACATCCTGACGCCGGACATCTTCGATCTGATCGAGCAGACCGAGCCGGGCAAGGGGGGTGAAATCCAGATCACCGATGCCCTGATGAAGCAGGCGCAGAACGGTTGTGTAATGGCCTACAAGTTCAAGGGCACGCGTTTTGACTGCGGTGGCGCCGAGGGTTACATCGACGCGACCAACTTCTGCTTCGAGAACTTCTACAAGACCGGCAAGGCGTACTGATAGTCGCCTCGCGGGGTTGTCGGAAAAAGCCACCTTCGGGTGGCTTTTTCATTGCCCGCCCTTATGTAAAGCCACGGCGCTGACCCGATCGCCATCTGCGGTTATGCTGTCAGTCTGCCTGGGAGAGTGAAATGGCCTACGATTTTGATCTTTATGTAATTGGTGCCGGTTCCGGCGGTGTACGTTGCGCACGCTTTGCTGCGGGTTTCGGGGCGAAAGTCGCGGTGGCCGAGAGCCGCTATCTGGGCGGTACCTGTGTCAACGTCGGCTGCGTGCCCAAAAAACTCCTGGTGTACGGAGCCCACTTCGCCGAAGACTTCGAGCAGGCCTCGGGTTTTGGCTGGTCACTGGGCGAGGCGAACTTTGATTGGGCGACTTTGATCGCCAACAAGGATCGCGAAATCAATCGCCTTAATGGCATCTACCGTAATCTGCTGGTCAACAGTGGCGTGACCCTGCACGAAGGCCATGCCAAGTTGATCGATCCTCATCAGGTGGAGGTCAATGGCCAGCGCTACAGTGCCAGGCACATCCTGATTGCCACAGGCGGCTGGCCGCAGATTCCGGATATTCCCGGTCGCGAGCATGCCATCAGTTCCAATGAGGCGTTCTTCCTCAAAGCTTTGCCAAAGCGTGTCCTGGTGGTGGGCGGTGGTTACATTGCGGTGGAGTTTGCCGGGATCTTCCACGGCCTGGGTGCCGATACCCAGTTGCTGTATCGCGGTGATCTGTTCCTGCGTGGCTTTGATGGCGCGGTGCGCAAGCATTTGCAGGAAGAGCTGACCAAGCGCGGCCTGGGACTGCAATTCAATGCGGATATCGAACGCATCGACAAGCAGGCCGATGGCAGTCTGGAGGTCACCCTCAAGGACGGTCGCAAGCTAGCAACAGATTGCGTGTTCTACGCCACTGGGCGTCGGCCGATGCTCGACAACCTGGGGCTGGAGAATACCGGTGTCAAACTCGATAAGCGCGGCTTTATCGAGGTCGACGACCAGTACCAGAGCAGCGAGCCGTCGATCCTGGCCATTGGCGATGTAATTGGTCGCGTACAACTGACACCTGTGGCCCTGGCAGAAGGCATGGCCGTGGCTCGGCGTCTGTTCAAGCCGGAACAGTATCGCCCGGTGGATTATCGGATGATTCCGACGGCGGTCTTCAGCTTGCCGAATATCGGCACCGTTGGCTTGACCGAAGAGCAGGCGCGCGAGGCGGGGCACAAGGTGCAGATCTTCGAAAGCCGTTTCCGGCCGATGAAGCTGACGCTGACCGACTGCCAGGAGCGCACCCTGATGAAGCTGGTGGTGGATGCCGAGAGCGACAGGGTGCTGGGGTGCCACATGGTTGGACCTGATGCCGGGGAAATTGTCCAGGGCCTGGCGATTGCCCTGAAGGCGGGAGCCACCAAGCGCGACTTCGACGAAACCATCGGCGTGCATCCGACGGCTGCCGAAGAGTTCGTTACCCTGCGTACCCCTGTCGCGGACTGATCACGCGTCTGCAGGCGTGTCTGGCTGCGCCTTGGTTGCCGCAGCCAGGCGCAGCGCCTCAAGGCCGGCCTCGGCCTTGGCGGCGCGCAACTCCATCTCCTTGCTCAATCGAGTCTGGCTGTCGGCTCTTTCCTTGAGTGCCTGAATCTCCTCCGAGGCTACGCGCAAGCGTTCCTGGAGCAGGGCGACGGCGCTGTCCTGACGCGCCAGCTGCTCGCTGAGCAGTGCTTGCGATACGGTGCTCTTGCTCGCGGCGTCCTGGGCCAGCTTAAGCTCCTTGTGGGTGGCTCGCTGCTCGCTGAGCAGACGTTCATTGTCACGATGCAGTTGGGTGATTTCATCCTGGCGCACCAGTGCGCTCTGCTGAGCCTGGCGCAGCTCCATTTGCACCTGTTGGATCTGGCCTTCGTGGCGACGCTGTTCCTGTTCGCGTTGTTCCTTGCTGGCGACGCGATAGTGCTCCAGGGCGTCCCGGGCATGCAGGTGCTTTTCTTCCAGGGAGCGGATCTGTTGCTCCTTGTCTTCCAGGCGCAGATGGCAATCCTTCAAGGCTTGATTGAGTTCGGCGTTGCGGGTCTGTTCGCTCTGCAGCATGGAGCGGGTGTCTTGCAGGGCGGCACTTTCCCCGGCCAGGGCGCTGGCCTGGATTTGTAGCTGCTGTTGCAGTTGCTCTTGGGTCTGCCGCGCTTGCTCCAATTGCTGCTCGAAGGCCCGCTTCTGTTGTTCGGAGTGGGCGAGGGCCTGTTCCAAAGGTTCCTGGGCCTGCTCCTGCAGGCGTTGAGCCAGTCGTCCCACCAGTTCGCTCAACTCTTCATCCAGCGGCATCGGGCCCGCATCTCGGCGGCTGGTGCCGTCATCCAGCTCCTTCAAATAGCGGTGGATGGTGGTTTTCGAGCCGGTATTGCCCATTTCTATGCGTACTGCATCGATGCTGGGGTGTTCGCCGCGGGCAAGAATCGCCTGACGCGCTTTCTTCACCACCGCCTTGTTTATGCCTCCGCGAGCCATGGCTCCTCCAACGATTTGATACTGTGATACATGGTATGTAATTGATGGTTATTGTACAGATGGATGAAGCTGCTAGATAGAGAAAATATGACCTGGGATATTGTAGTATTACCCAGTGTCACGGGGCATGCGGCGCTTCTTTGTCTTTTGTGGCCGTACATCTGCCGGGGTTGAATTGTCATGAGTGAACTGGATCGTTACCTGCAAGCCGCTACCCGCGATAACACCCGTCGCAGTTATCGGGCAGCGATCGAGCATTTCGAGGTGCAGTGGGGCGGATTCCTGCCGACGACGGCGGAGAGCGTGGCGCGTTATCTCGCGGCCTACGCCGGGGAGTTGTCGATCAACACCCTGAAGTTGCGCCTTTCTGCCCTGGCTCAATGGCACAACAGCCAGGGCTTTGCCGATCCGACCAAGGCGCCGGTGGTACGCCAAGTGTTCAAGGGCATTCGTGCATTGCATCCAGTGCGTGAGAAACAAGCCGAGCCCTTGCAGTTACGGCACCTGGAGCAGGTGATTGGCTGGCTTGACGAGGAGGGCACAGCCGCTGCCGCCGAAGGCCGTCAGGCCGACCTGTTGCGAGCACGCCGCGACCGGGCGCTGATCCTGCTGGGGTTCTGGCGGGGTTTTCGCAGTGATGAACTGTGTCGCTTGCAGATCGAGCATGTGCAGGCTGTGGCCGGTTCCGGCATCAGCCTCTATCTGCCGCGCAGCAAGGGTGATCGCGACAACCTGGGGCGCACTTTTCACACGCCGGCGCTGCAGCGCTTATGCCCGGTGCAGGCCTATGTCGACTGGATCAACAGCGCCGCGCTGGTGCGTGGTCCGGTGTTTCGCAGCATCGACCGCTGGGGCCACCTGAGCGAACAGGGGTTGCACGCCAATAGCGTGATTCCGTTACTGCGCCAGGCCCTGGAGCGCGCCGGCATTGATGCCGAGCATTACACCAGCCACTCCCTGCGCCGTGGTTTTGCCACCTGGGCCCATCGCAACGGGTGGGACCTCAAGTCCCTGATGAGCTATGTGGGCTGGAAGGACCTGAAGTCCGCCATGCGCTACGTGGAGGCCAGCCCGTTCATGGGCATGGCGCTGATTGATCCGCAGCCGGTCCGTCGGTAATCAAAGGTTTCTTCTATTAATACTGTCGGCTGATAGTCAAAGCCAATCGATAGCATCAGGTTTGCCAATGAGCCAAGCGGCAAGTCATTGGTTAGGATTCTCCCCATCAAGTTTTCACCCAATGTTTTCAACCACTGATGGAGAGTCAACGATGCCTATCATCAACAGCCAAGTTAAACCGTTCAAAGCTACCGCATTCAAAAACGGCGCATTCGTCGAAGTGTCGGACGCTGATCTGAAAGGCAAATGGTCTGTCGTGTTCTTCTACCCGGCTGACTTCACCTTCGTTTGCCCAACCGAGCTGGAAGACCTGGCCGACAACTACGCCGAATTCCAGAAACTGGGCGTTGAGATCTACAGCGTTTCCACCGACACCCACTTTGCTCACGCTGCCTGGCACAACACTTCGCCAGCCATCGGCAAAATCCAGTACACCATGATCGGCGACCCGACCCTGGCCATCTCCCGCAACTTCGACGTGCTGATCGAAGAAGCCGGTCTGGCTGACCGCGGTACCTTCGTGATCAACCCGGAAGGCCAGATCAAGATCGTTGAAATCAACGATGGCGGCGTAGGCCGTGACGCTTCCGAGCTGCTGCGCAAGATCAAGGCCGCTCAGTACGTTGCCGCTCACCCAGGCGAAGTCTGCCCAGCCAAGTGGAAAGAAGGCGAGGCCACTCTGGCTCCGTCCCTGGACCTGGTTGGCAAGATCTAAGTCCATGCATTACCCAAGGGCGGTGATCCGCACTTAAGTCAGCTGCACCGCCCCTAAAACGCCCGGGCGAGATTCGCTCGGGCGTTTTTTTTTACCGAACCATCTCTTTATTCAGAACATGGAAATCGCCCGTATGTTGGACGCCAATCTTAAAGCTCAGTTGAAGTCATACCTGGAACGGGTCACCCAGCCGATCGAGATCGTCGCCTCCCTCGACGACGGTGCGAAATCCCAGGAAATGCTCGCGTTACTCAAAGACATTGTCAGTCTTTCCAACCAGATTACGTTGCTCGACAACGGTACCGATGGGCGCAAGCCGTCGTTCACGTTGAATCGCCCGGGAGGCGATATCAGCCTGCGTTTCGCCGGTATTCCGATGGGCCACGAATTCACTTCCCTGGTGCTGGCCCTGCTGCAAGTGGGCGGCCATCCGTCGAAAGCCAGTGCTGAAGTGATCGAGCAGATTCGCTCGCTCAAAGGCGAGTTCAACTTCGAAACCTACTTCTCGCTGTCCTGCCAGAACTGCCCGGACGTGGTCCAGGCCTTGAACCTGATGGCGGTCCTCAACCCGAACATCCGTCATGTGGCGATCGACGGCGCGCTGTTCCAGGCCGAAGTCGATGAGCGCAAGGTCATGGCGGTGCCCAGTGTCTACCTCAATGGCGTGAACTTCGGTCAGGGCCGCATGGGGCTGGAAGAGATCCTCGCCAAGCTCGACAGCGGTGCGGTAGAGAAGCAAGCGCAGAAGCTCAACGCCAAAGAGGCCTTTGATGTGCTGGTGGTCGGCGGCGGTCCCGCCGGTGCTTCGGCAGCCATCTACGCCGCTCGTAAAGGCATTCGTACCGGGGTCGCGGCCGAGCGCTTCGGCGGCCAGGTACTGGACACCATGGCCATCGAGAACTTTGTTTCGGTGAAAGAGACCGAAGGGCCAAAACTGGCCGCGGCACTGGAAGAGCACGTCAAGCAATACGACGTCGACATCATGAACCTGCAGCGAGCCAGTGCCCTGGTGCCGGCCAAGGAAGTGGGCGGCCTGCATGAGATTCAGTTTGAAAGCGGCGCCAGCTTGAAGGCCAAGTCGGTGATCCTGGCGACAGGTGCCCGTTGGCGTGAAATGGGTGTGCCGGGTGAGCAGGAGTACAAGGCCAAGGGCGTGTGTTTCTGCCCGCACTGCGATGGTCCGCTGTTCAAAGGCAAACGGGTGGCGGTGATTGGTGGCGGTAACTCCGGCGTCGAAGCGGCTATCGACCTGGCGGGTATCGTCAGCCATGTCACCTTGCTGGAGTTCGACAGCAAGCTGCGGGCCGATGCCGTGTTGCAGCGCAAGCTGTACAGCCTGCCCAACGTCAAGGTCATCACCAGTGCCCTGACCAGTGAAGTGAAGGGTGATGGGCAGAAGGTCACCGGCCTGGCCTACAAGGATCGCGATTCGGGTGAATTCCACACGGTGGACCTGGAAGGCATCTTTGTGCAGATCGGCCTGCTGCCCAACACCGACTGGCTCAAGGGCTCGGTAGAACTGTCGCCTCGTGGCGAGATCATCGTCGATGCCCGTGGCGAGACTTCGCTGCCCGGCGTATTTGCTGCCGGAGACGTGACCACCGTGCCCTACAAGCAGATCGTGATTGCGGTGGGTGAGGGCGCCAAGGCTTCCCTCAGTGCATTCGATCACTTGATCCGCACATCAGCACCGGCTTGATCGGCCGCTGAACAAACAAAACCCCATGAGCCTGGCTCATGGGGTTTTTTTATGGCTGCCTGGGTCGGCGCCGGCTTGCCAGTGAAGAGGCTGTTGGGCCTGGCGCAGTCCTTGCGGATGCGTTCGCTGGCAATCCAGTTCCTACACAGGCCGGCTCTGCACCTGCATCGGGTTACAGCGGCGCTGGCTGGATGATCTCGACCCAGTAGCCATCGGGGTCCTTGATGAAGGCCAGGCTCTTCATGCGGCCATCATTCAGGCGCTTCTGAAAGTCGCAGCCCAGGGTCTCGAAACGTTCGCAGGCAGCGACAATATCCGGTACCGAGATGCAGATATGGCCGAAGCCACGCGGGTCGGTGTTGCCGTTGTGGTAGGCGAAATCCGGATCGTTCTCGGTGCCGTGGTTGTGGGTCAGCTCGAGAATCCCGGGGATCGACTTCATCCATTCGGTACGGGCCGCAGCGTCGGCCGGAATCTGCGACTTGTCCACCAGTGCGAGGAAGTACAGGCTGAATTCGGCTTCGGGGAAATCACGTTTTTCCACCAGGGAAAAGCCCAGGACCCGAGTGTAGAAGTCCAGGGAGCGAGTGATGTCCTTGACCCGCAGCATGGTGTGGTTGAAGACGAAACGAGCAGTGGCTGCGTCCGGTTGGGCGGTCACGCCAGGGAAAGTGTTGAGTTCGTTGAGGCTCATGGGCCCTCCAGAAGAAAGTGCGGCAAAGGCTGCCCGCGAGGGCGGGGAAGTCCTTGTCTGGCAATGGTTCGGACATCCTTGGAAGCGGGCAATGATACGCAACTGGACAGGATGGCGCCAAACCCAAAGCTCCTGATCTATTGCCCATTCCTGGCGCCGGGCTCAGACTTCAAGGCCCGTTTCTTTAGTGTGCCAATCCATGATCGAGTCGCTTAGAGCCCAGGCTGTGGCCGTTTTACTGTTGATGTTTGCGGGCGTTGTCCAGGCGCAACCGGAGGTTGCCTGGCCCGAGGGCTGGACTGTGGAGCCAGTGCCGGTCCAGGAGGCGGATCAGGCTGCGCAGGTTTCCCGGCAGCGGGCGGTGAAGAATGATGCCGCGGGCAATCCGCAACTGGTCATGGAGTTGACCATGACCCAGGTGGAACGCGGGCATGTAGTCAATCTTCAAGGGGTATTGCTGGAGATGCGCAAGTCAGTGCAGAAAGACTTTGCCCGCAGTGGATATCAGAGTGTCTGTAACAAGATTCATGCTGCACAGTTGAGTCGTCTGGACGCTCTGGAGACCACTTGTACCATTACCCAGAATGGGCGACATGTGTTGTCGCAAACACTGGTGGCGGCACTGGATGAGGATAAGGCTTATGTACTTTCATACGCCGGTCAGGCGGCGGCTTATGCCGATAGTCAGGATCAGATACTGGCTGTACGAAATAGCCTCAAACTTTAAGGAAAAATCTGAAACAGTCGGTTTGCTTTTCGCGTGTAGCGAGTTCGTTTTCGAGAAAGGCATTAAGCGACTAGTTGCTTTGGGGGCTGGCTTTATAGCAAAGCCTATCGCGAGATGGCTGATTGCCATCGGTTGGGCTGGATCTTCCCTTAGATTCAAGTCGTAATAAGAATACTCTTGTCAATGTAAAAGGCCCTGCATATGCAGGGCCTTTTTCAGGTGGCGGCTTTGTTCAAGCGCGCAGCCAGGAATCCACAGTGGCAGCACCGTACTGTTCTTTCCAGGCTTTCAGGCCGCGATGATTGCCGCCCTTGGTTTCAATCAGTTCACCGGTGTGCGGGTTCTGATAGACCTTCACCACACGTGCGCGGCGCTGTTTAGGGGCGTTGGCTTGTGGCAGGCCGCTTTTGCCCAGGTTGGGATCAAGGATTGCGATAATGTCACGCAAACTCTTGTCGTAGGATTTCATCAGGGCCTGAAGTTTCTCTTCGAACTCGATTTCCTTTTTGAGTCCGGCGTCGTTCTTCAGGGATTCAAGCTGCGCGAGCTGTTCTTGAAGTGCTTTTTCTGCAGCACGAAATTCAGCAAGTCTGGACAATATCTTCACTCCAATAGTCTATTTTGGCTGATACAAACCACAAACAAAGCTATAAGCCATAAGCCGGTTAAGGCTCGATTAAGTGGCCTACCTGTGAATCTTGTACAGGCGGGAAAAATTGTAGTAGTTAATGGCGCGAGAGTAAATCAGGTTGTTCTTGTTCAAGCCTGTATTTGCCAATTGAATCAAATTGGTGCGTATCCCGAGTTACCGTAGTCGAGCACTTAATGTTCTGGTATGGCTATTTAATGGCGCGCCAGGGCCGCAACAAATTCCGCACTGGGCATGGGGCGCCCAAATAAATAACCTTGCAGGAAATCCACGCCTTGAGCCGCCAGGTAATCCCGCTGCTCGGCAGTTTCAATACCTTCGGCGACGATGCCCAGATCGAGTTTGGTCGAGAGTTGAATAATGCTGTCGAGTATATGCAGCGACAGTGCGTCGGCACCGATCATGGCGACAAAGCTTTGATCGATCTTCAAGTAATCGACATTGAACTGACGCAGATAACCCAGGCTGGAATGCCCGGTGCCGAAGTCGTCGATGGCGATCATTACCCCGAGTTCGTGCAGAGCGGCAAACAGCTGCTGGGTGGTGGCTGTGGGCTCGATCAGTTCGCGTTCGGTCAACTCCAGCACCAGGATCACCTTGCCGGGAGGGAAGGCGGCGAGAAACTCCCGGCAGTCCTCCAGCAACTGCAAGTCATGGCAGTGACTGGCAGTGATGTTGATGCCGATATGAAAACCGTCGGTGAAGCCAGCGGCGTGGGGGGCCAGCACCTGCATCGTCTGCTGCATCAGCGAACGGGTCATGGGCACGATCAGCCCGGAATGTTCGGCGAAAGGGATGAACAGGTCCGGACGCACGAGTCCCTCTCGCGGATGTTGCCAGCGCATCAGCACTTCAATGCCGGCCCATTGCAGCGTGTCACCGCGCACCACCGGCTGAAAGTATGGGATGAACTCCCGGGCTTCCAGTGCCCGGCGCAATTCATGGCTGGGAGAGGCGGAGCGCTTCTGCAACCAGTGGGCCAGGACACCGGCGCCGGCACCGAGAAAGACCAGCAGGCTGAACAACGCCGGGTACTGGCTTTTCATGTATTTCCAGATGTCCCCCTCGGGAAATCCTGTACTGACGCTGTAGGGATAACGCGATGAACTCAGATGCAGGGGGGCCACTGCTGCCAGTGGCGGTGCGCCGTCGTGGACCCCGCCATCACTGGACAGCCAATGCTCGCCCACCTGCAGCCGCAAATGAGCGAAGCGGCTGATCAGGCGCAGGGCGTTGGTCAGGTGATAACCGTCGATGGTCGCCAGGGCCGAGCGCTCCCCCTCACTCAAGCGGTAGATCAGCAGCGCGGTGTTGGGGGTGACGGGATTGCCACTCATGAGCCAGAGCCGGCCGTCAACGTAATCCCGGGGATCGAGGGGCACCGGATAGCTGCCCAGCAATGAACTGCAATAGTTGTTGTTGCGCCACACCAGGTTGGTCGAGCGCACGAATGGTCGGCGAGTCACTTGGTTCCTCAGGGCCAGTTGCCGTACCTCGTCGCACTCCAGACCTGCCTGGGGCAGCAGCGCCCTGGCGGCAATATCGGTGTTGTCCAGCATCAGGTCGAACTGGCGGATGGCTTCCTCGGCGGTTTCCAGGCTGCTGCGCACCAGCGCTCGTTCGGCCTGGGCGTAGTAAATGACGGCCCCCAGTCCGATGGGAAGCACAATCGCCAACACTGTCCAGAGTCTGCGGGTAGAACGCTTGAGCGGACCTTTGGCGGTCAGGGGCATGGATCGAACCTGTGGCGGAGGAGGGGCGGGCCAGCGTCTGGCTGCCGCAGCGGTGGCGGCAGCCTCCTGACATTGTCTGGATCATCGCAGGATAGACGGCTTTGGATGACGATACAGACGTTGCGCATGCTGGATGAAGGCCAGTGTCGCCGGCGATGCCTGGCGCCGATCGAGCACGGCGATCCCCACTTGGCGCCGCACCGGCGGCGACAGGGGCTTGCTCCCATAGCGGGCGTCCGCAGTCGGGGGCAAGGACAGCTCGGCCAGAATGCTCAAGGCGTCACCCCGGGCCACGGTTTCCAGGGTGCTGAGCAGTTGCGAACTGCGGTAGCGGATGTTGGGGCTCAGGCCGGCGCCGATGAACAAGCGCGTAACCAGCTCGGCCGAGCCGGCTTCGGTCAGCACGAAGGGATCGTGACACAGCTGTTCGAGGCGGATCTCTTGCTCCCGGGCCAGGGCATGGCCTGCGGGAATCAGCGCCATCAACTGGTCCTCGATCAGGGCGAAGGTATCGAAACGCTCCTCGGGCAACACCACGAAGCCGACGTCGACCCGTCGCTCCTCCAGCCATTGCAGCACCTGGCGATCCGGCCCCTCGTCGATATGCACCTCGATCCCCGGATGCTCGCGCCGGTACTCCTCGAGGATGGATGGCAACAGGCGCATGGAGGAGGTGGGGCCAAAGGAGCCGATGCGCAAGGTGCCGCGCTTCATGCCCCGAGCATCGGCGGCCTCCTGTTCCAAGGTCGCCGCCAGCCCCAGCATGGCCCGGGCCCGCAGCAACAGTTGGCCACCAATATCGGTGAGCTCGACCTGGGCCTGATGGCGGCGGAACAGTTCGACCCCCAGTTCCTGTTCCAGGGACTTGATGGCGTGGGACACGGCCGACTGGGTGATGCCCAGGCGCGTGGCGGCGCTGGTAAAACCCGCCAGTTCGGCCACCCGGGAGAAGATCTCCAATTGGGTCAGGGTCATGAGTAAAAGCTCATTTTACGATGATGAGCCATTAGACAAAGAATGACCTCAGAGCACAAATCCACGACCACAGAGCAGCATGATCATGAGTGAAAGCAGTATTAGCGGCGCCCTGGCGGCCGATCACGCAGGCCTGTCGGTCTATTGCAAACTGGTGGCAGTGACCATGATCTGGGGCGGCACCTTCGTCGCCGGGCGTTACCTGGCCGGCGGGCTTTCCCCCTGGCTGGCTGCCAGTCTGCGCTTCTTGCTCGCCAGCCTGGCCCTGCTTGGCTTCATGGCGGTGGCGCGCATTGCCCTGGTCAGACCCAGCCTCAAGCAGCTCAGCCAACTGGCGCTCCTGGGGTTCTTCGGCATCTTCTTCTACAACCTGTGCTTCTTCCTCGGCCTGCAACAGGTCAACGCCTCGCGGGCGTCCCTGATCGTGGCGCTCAATCCTGCGGTGATTGCCCTGGCGTCCTGGGCACTGTTCAAGGAACGCCTGAGCCGGCGCAAGTTGTTGGGCATCCTGTCGTGCCTGAGTGGCGCGGCCCTGGTGATCTGCAGTCGCGATCCTTCGGCCCTGGCTGCCGGGGCAGGGGGCTGGTATGGCGACCTGCTGATACTCGGCTGCGTCCTGGGTTGGGGGGTGTACTCGCTGTGTTCCAAAGGTCTCAATCAGCACCTTGGCCCGTTGCAGACCGTTACCTATTCGATCCTGATGGGAACCCTGATGCTGTGGGCTGCAACCCTGGCCCGGGGTGAGTTTGACCTGCATGCCATTGTCCGCCTGGACCTGAGCCAGGGCTTGAGCCTGCTGTACCTGGGCGTCCTGGGTTCCGCGCTGGCCTATATCTGGTACTACGACGGCCTGCGACGCATCGGTGCCACCCGCTCCGGAGTATTCATTGCCCTCAACCCGCTGACGGCAGTCCTGCTGGGCGCACTGTTGCTGGGAGAGCAACTGAGCCTGGTGATGGGAATGGGCGGGGTGTTGATTCTCGGCGGCATCTACCAGTGCAACAAACCCCTTGCGGGCCAGGCGAAAAAGGCGATTTTATAGAGAATGCGGACAAAGGCTTTTACGCTGTGTAGAATCCGGTTACGCATACAATAATAAAGTCTTCTGGCAGCAGAAGCCTCGCCCCCCAGCCTGTAAGACAGGGTCGAAATGAAGATTCTCGGGTTTCAACTGATCTACGGTGACTTCCTCGCCCGCAGCGTGCGGGGCATCTCCTGCGCACCGCCTTCTTTCCTCAGCATTGATAGCAACTAACGATCCGTTAATTCTAAAAATATGATGAGGCGCCAACCATGGCAGATATCTTCGAAAACCCAATGGGCCTGATGGGCTTTGAATTCATCGAATTCGCATCGCCTACCCCCAATACCCTCGAACCGATCTTCGAGATCATGGGTTTCACCAAAGTCGCGACCCATCGTTCAAAAGACGTGCATCTGTACCGCCAGGGTGCGATCAACCTGATCCTCAACAACGAACCCCACAGTGTTGCCTCGTACTTCGCCGCTGAACACGGCCCGTCGGTATGCGGCATGGCGTTCCGGGTCAAGGATTCGCAAAAGGCCTACAAGCGTGCCCTGGAACTGGGCGCCCAGCCGATCCACATTGAAACCGGGCCGATGGAGTTGAACCTGCCGGCAATCAAGGGCATCGGCGGCGCGCCGTTGTACCTGATCGACCGTTTCGGTGAAGGCAGCTCGATCTATGACATCGACTTTGTGTTCCTCGAAGGCGTGGACCGCAACCCACCGGGTGCCGGCCTGAAGATCATCGACCACCTGACCCACAACGTGTATCGCGGGCGCATGGCCTATTGGGCCGGCTTCTACGAGAAGCTGTTCAACTTCCGCGAGATCCGTTACTTCGACATCAAGGGCGAATACACCGGCCTGACCTCCAAGGCCATGACCGCTCCGGATGGCATGATCCGTATCCCGTTGAACGAGGAATCGTCCAAGGGCGCCGGGCAGATCGAAGAGTTCCTGATGCAGTTCAATGGCGAGGGCATCCAGCACGTGGCCTTCCTCACCGACGATCTGGTGAAGACCTGGGACGCGCTGAAGAAGATCGGCATGCGCTTCATGACCGCGCCGCCGGCAACCTACTACGAGATGCTCGAAGGCCGCCTGCCGAACCACGGCGAGCCGGTCAATGAGTTGCAGTCCCGCGGCATCCTGCTGGACGGCTCCTCGGAAGCCGGTGACAAGCGCCTGCTGCTGCAGATCTTCTCGGAAACCCTGATGGGGCCGGTATTCTTCGAATTCATCCAGCGTAAAGGCGACGATGGTTTCGGCGAGGGCAACTTCAAGGCACTGTTCGAATCGATCGAACGCGACCAGGTGCGTCGCGGGGTACTGGCCACCGAGTAACCCTCGGCAGGCTTGAACACAGAGCCCGATCAGGCCATGCCTGATCGGGCTTTATATTGCCTGTCGGTTGGCGATAGTGAATGTGTTAATGTTTCCGCCTTTGTTTCCCAGCCCTTGACCGATGCCTCGATGAACACACCCAGACCGTCCCTGACCTTGACCCTGTTGCAGGCCCGTGAGGCCGCCATGGCCTTTTTCCGCCCCTCGCTGAACCAGCACGACCTGACCGAACAGCAGTGGCGGGTGATCCGCATCCTGCGCCAGAACGGCGAGCTGGAGAGCCACCAACTGGCAAAGATGGCCTGCATCCTGCCACCGAGCATGACCGGCGTGCTGACCCGCCTGGAGCGTGACGAGTACGTCAGCCGTCGCAAATCCCCAGAGGACCAGCGCCGCCTGTTCATCACCCTGACCGACAAGGGCCAGGCCTGTTTCGAATCCATGAGCGGCGACATGGAAATCAACTACCAGAAAATCCAGCAGCAATTTGGCGAGGACAAGATGCAGGCCTTGCTGGCCCTGCTCAATGAGCTCAAGCAGATCAAACCCTGATCCCCAACGGCGCCCGAACCTGGGCTGCCCAGGCCCATGCGGGCGCGTCGATCAGTTGCGGCGCTGGCGCAGCAGGTGCCTGACCCCTTCGAGCACCAGCACCAGCACCGCCAGCCAGACCGGGATGTAAGTCAGCCATTCCCCGGCCTTGATGCTTTCCCCCAGCAGCAGGGCGACAAACAGCAGCAACACTGGCTCCACATAGCTGAGCAGGCCGAACAGGCTGAAGGCCAGCAAGCGACTGGCGATGACGTAGCACGCCAGCGCCGAGGCGCTGATCACCCCCAGCAGAGGAATCAGCAGGTACAGGCCGGGATGGCTGTCCACCACGGCAAATCCCTGTTCGCCGCCTTGCACAAACCACAGTGCCACCGGGATCAACAGCGCCATGTCCAGCCACAGGCCACCCAGATGATCGGTGCCCAGGCGCCGCCGCAGGACGAAATACACCGGGTAGCCCACGGCCACCACCAGGGTCGCCCAGGAAAAACTGCCCACTTGATACAACTCGTTGAGCACCCCGAGGCAGGCCAGCAGCGTGGCCACTTTCTGCAGGCGCGACAGACGCTCGCCATACACGATGCGTCCGGTCAGGACCATGGTCAGCGGCAGCAGGAAGTACCCCAGTGACACATCCAGGCTGTAGCCGTTGAGCGGCGCCCACATGAACAGCCAGAGCTGCACCCCCACCAGGGCCGACGACAGCAGCAACACCAGGCTCAGCAGCGGTTTGCCTGCCACCTGGCGCAGCACTTGGCCGACCCGGTGCCACTCGCCGCTGAAGATCATGAACAGGGTCATGCAGGGCAGGGTCAGCAGCATCCGCCAGCCGAAAATCTCCACCCCGGTCAGGGGCGTCAGCAGGGAGGTGTAGAAATACATGACGGCAAACAGCACCGACGCCAGGACCGATAAGGCAATTCCTTTAGACACACTGTCCTCGTAATACCCGAACGCTCGGGACACATAGAAATAGGGGGGAGAAGCGAGGGGGAATATAGAGGGTCAGGCGCGAGTTTTTTGCTCTGATTGCGCCATCGTGGCGGGATTTTTTCTCGTTTATGGCCACAGTGCCGCCGAGCCTGCTGAGCCCAAGGCCGGTGGCGCGCGCCTTTGCGCCGCCACCGGCAGCGTTCAGCCCAGGTGCGGAAAACGACCGGAGACGAAATGACTCACATCGTTGAAGCCCGGCGTCGAGGCGTGCCCCGGGGTCACCAGGGCGTCGATGAAGGCTTCATCCTCTGGGCTGATCTTCACCTCAAGGGCCCGGGTGTAGGCGTCCCACTGGGCTTCGGTACGCGGACCGACAATCGCTGAACTCACCGCCTGGTTGTTCAGCACCCAGGCGATGGCGAACTCGACGATACCGACCCCGCGGTCCTGGGTGTATGCCTGGATCTGCTGGGCGATGCGCAGGGATTCCACCCGCCACTCGGTTTCCAGGATGCGCTTGTCCTGGCGTCCGGCGCGGCTGCTGCTGTCCGGGGCCGTGTCCGGCGCGTACTTGCCACTGAGCACGCCACGGGCCAGCGGGCTGTAAGGCACCACGCCCAGGCCATAGGCCTTGGCCGCGGTGATCTGCTCGGTCTCGGCCTGGCGGTTGACGATGTTGTACAGCGGCTGGCTGATGACCGGGCGGTCCACCCCCAACTGGTCGGCCACGCGAATGGCCTCGGCAATCCGCCAGCCTCGGTAGTTGGACAGGCCCCAGTAGCGGATCTTGCCCTGGCGCAGCAGGTCGCCGATGGCCGAGAGGCTCACCTCCAGCGGGGTGTTGTGGTCCTCGCGGTGCAGGTAGTAGATGTCCAGGTAGTCGGTGCCCAGGCGGGTCAGGCTGGCCTCGATGCAGTTGAAGATGTGCTTGCGGCTCAGGCCGCTGCGGTTGGGCACGCCATCCGCCGGGCCGAAGCCGACCTTGGACGCCAGCACCCACTCATGGCGGTGGCGGGCGATGGCTTCACCGACGATTTCCTCGGAGCGGCCCTGGGTGTAGACGTCCGCGGTGTCGATGAAGTTGATCCCCTGGTCCCAAGCCTTGTCGATGATGCGCAGCGAGTCTTCGGTGCTGGTCTGCTCGCCGAACATCATGGTGCCCAGGGTCAGGCTGGAAACCTTGAGACCGGAATGGCCGAGGGTGCGATAGCTCATGGGCGAAATCCTTGTGCTAGAAGGGTGGCCGGGGCATCTCCGGCCATGGGGGCGACCATCAAATACCACAACGCCGGGCTAGCGCAATGCCTGAATGGCGCCTCCTCGCCGGGGCCGGCCTTTCGGCAAAGAGGCCCGTGAGATCGCCTGCAAGGACATTGCGCAGGAGCCGGCTTGCCGGCCAGCCGCCCCCGGACCGGCGCTCAACACGGGCACAGCGCCCGACAGCGCTGCAACACAAAGCTGTGCAGCAGGCGCACCCGCTCGGAAACCTGCAGGCGATGGGGGCACAGCAGATTGAACGGCGCCCGTTCCCCTTGCCAGTCGTCGAGCAGCGGCACCAGGCGCCCGGCGCGGATATCCTCGGCCACATCCAGCCGGGCCTTGTAGACAATGCCGTGGCCGGCCAGGGCCCAGCGCCGGGCCACTTCGCCGTCGTCGCACAGGTAGTCGCCGCGCACGGGCACCTCGCGAGTCTCGGCGCCACGGCTGAAACGCCAGCTGTCATAGGGTTGGCCGTTACGCAGGTAGAGCAGGGCACTGTGGTGCGACAGGTCTTCGGGGGACTGCGGGGTGCCGCAACGGGCCAGGTAAGCCGGGCTGGCGCACACCAGGCGACGATGTTCGGGGAGGATCGGCAGGGCCACCAGGCTCGAGTCCGCCGGCACGCCAAAGCGCAGGGCCACATCCACGGTGTCGCGGAACAGGTCGGCGTGGCGGTCATTGAGCCGCAGTTGCAGGCGCAGTTGCGGGTGCTCGGCCTTGAATTCGTCAAGCCAGGGCAGCAGCGCGTTGCGTCCGAAATCCGAGGGCGCCGACAGTTGCAGCACACCGGCCAGGCCCTGGCTCTGCTGCTTGAGCGCCTGCTCACCGTCCTCCAGGGTGGCCAGGGCCAGACGCACGCTTTCCAGGTAGCGGCGCCCCTCTTCGGTCAGGCGCATGCTGCGGGTGGAGCGCGCCAGCAGGCGGCTGCCCAGGCGGGTTTCCAGGCGCTTGAGGGCGATGCTGGCCGCAGCGGCCGTCATGCCCAGGGAGCGGGCGGCGGCGGAAATGCTCCCGGAATCGGCCGTGCGCACGAAAATTTCCAGGTCGAGGATTGAGCTCATTAGTAAAAATCCTTTAAAGATCTTTGCGTTTTAGCGGGATTTTTCCTCGATTGGCAAGCTGTGAAGATGCAATCACCTTTACATGACCCAGGGGATCGCAATGACTCTTTCCAATCCAAGCTTGCAGCACAAGACCGTGGTGGTGATTGGCGCCGGCAGCGGCATCGGTGCTGCCGTGGCCCGTCAGGCGGCCGCACGCGGGGCCAAGGTGGTACTCGCCGGGCGCAGCCTCGAAGCCTTGCAACGGCAGCAGGCGCAGTTGCCGCCCTCGGCCCGCAGCCTCGCCGTGGACATCACCGACGCCGCCAGCCTCGGTGATCTGTTCAGCGCCGTGGGCGCCTTTGACCATCTGGTGATCAGTGCCGGTCCGGCGATCACCGCCAAGCCCCTGGCCGACACCGATCTGCTGGATGCCCAGCGGGCGTTCGAGGTGAAGTTCTGGGGCGTGTGGCACGCGGTCCAGGCGGCGCTGCCCCATCTGGCGGCTCAAGGCAGCATCAGCCTGACCTCAGGTTTGCTGTCACGCAAAATGGTTCCCGGACAAGTGCTCAAGACCACCCTCAATGCCGCTCTCGAAGCCCTGGGCAAGCACCTGGCCAAGGAACTGGCGCCACGCCGGGTGAATGTCATCAGCCCTGGGGTCACTGCCACCGAAGCCTATGCTGGTCTGACGGCGGAGGCCCGGGCAGCAATGTTTACCCGCACCGCCGCCAGCCTGCCGGTGGGTCGTGTCGGCCAGCCGGATGACATCGCCGCGGCCTTTATCCTGGCCATGGAGAACGGCTTTATCAGCGGCAGCCTGATCGACGTCGATGGCGGTGGCCTGTTATGAGCTGGCGCTTCGATCACCTGGCGTTCAACTGTGCCCAGGGCCAGGCGTTGCAGCAGGCATTCGCCGATCTGTTGGGCCTGCAAGCGGGACGGCGTCCCCCGTTTCCCTTTCCCGGGCGCTGGCTGTATCAGGACCGGCAGGCGCTGGTCCACGTCATCGAACAGGCCGATAGCCCCGAGCCGCAACTGAGCCACATCGCCTTCAGCACCCAGGAGGCGGCCGACGCCGTGTTACGGCGAGTGCAAGCCAGTGGCCTGGAGCATCAGGTGGCGCAGGTCCCGGAAGACGGCATCTGGCAGATCTTCGTCCGCTTGCCCGGCGGCCTGGTGCTGGAGCTGGATGCCCCGGCGGCGGGGGAATTGAGCATCAGCCACGACTACGCCCGGCACGGTGGCGCCCCGAGCTGAGGCCGGCCATGAAAAAGCCCGTTGGAGCAGAGGCTCGAACGGGCTTTTTTCGTTGTTGTGCGGTGTGTTGCCGGGGTTCAGCGGTTCAGGGTGCGGGTCATGCGCAGGGCCAGCAGGCTACCGCCGACAATCACCCCGGCCAGCAGGTACAGCGCGGCATCGGTGGAGCCGGTGCTGTCCTTGACCCAACCGACCAGGTAGGGGCTGAGGAAGCCGGCCATCTGGCCCATGGAGTTGATCAGCGCCAGGCCACCGGCCGCGGCTCCGGCACTGAGCAGGGCGGTGGGCACCGGCCAGAACATCGGCAGGCCGGTGAGGGCGCCCATGGTGGCGAGGGTCAGGCCGAGGATGGCCAGGGCCGGGGTGCTGGCGAAGTTCACCGCGATCAGCAGGCCCACGGCGCCCATCAGCATCGGCACCACAAGGTGCCAGCGGCGCTCCTTGCGCAGGTCCGCCGAACGGCCCACCAGCAGCATGAACACCGCCGCCAGCAGGTAGGGAATCGCACTCAGCCAGCCGATCACCAGATTGTCGGCAAAGCCCAGGTTCTTGATGATCGACGGCAGCCAGAAGTTGATCGCGTAGACCCCGCTCTGGATGCAGAAATAGATCAGGCCGAAGGCCCAGATCGCCGGGTTCTTGAACACGGCTGCCAGGGAATCGCTGGCGGTTTTCGGCTGGTTGGCGGCGTCCGCGGCCTGGTCGGCCTCCAGCACCGCGCGTTCAGCCGGCGTCAGCCACTTGGCGTGGGCGAAGCTGTCGCTGAGCAGGAAGAACGCCACGGCGCCGAGTACCACCGTGGGAATGCCCTGCAGCAGGAACATCCACTGCCAGCCGGCGAGGCCGCCTTGTCCGGCCGCGAAGTGATTGAGAATCCAGCCGGAAAACGGGCTGCCCAACAACCCTGAGACCGGGATCGCCGACATGAACAGGGCCATGATCCGGCCCCGGCGGAAGGTCGGGAACCACTGCGAAAGGTACAGCACCACCCCGGGGAAGAAGCCGGCTTCGGCGGCTCCGGTGAACAGGCGCAAGGTATAGAACTGGGTCGGCGTGGTGACGAACAGCAGGCAGGTGGACAGGGTGCCCCAGGTGATCATCATCAGCGCGATCCAGCGCCGTGGGCTGAACCGGTTCAGCGCCAGGTTGCTCGGTACGCCGCACAGCACGTAACCGATAAAGAAGATCCCGGCGCCCAGGCCGTAGACCGTTTCACTGAATTTCAGGGCATCGAGCATCTGCAACTTGGCGAAGCCAACGTTGACCCGGTCGAGGTAGTTGAACAGATAGCAAACGAAGATGAAGGGGATCAGGCGCAGGGTGATGCGCTTGTAGACGGCGTGCTTGTCGTCAGCCTGGGCCAGTGGGGCAGCGGCGCTCTGTGACATGGAGTGTCTCTCTTTATTATGATTTTTTGCGGTGCAAGGGTAACGTTGACCGCCCCGAGAGTCTCAGTCACACCGAGGTCGCTGTCTTTGTGCCGGCGCACAGCGATTGGCCGCCGACCCTGTGCCACTGAACAACGTCCAAGGACCTTCCCTCTATGTTCGAACTCGATCATGACCTGGCACAGGACATCGTCGACCGCACGATGGCCATCCTGCCCTACAACGTCAACGTCATGGACAGCCAGGGTCTGATCCTGGGCAGTGGCGAGCCGGAGCGCATCAACACCCGCCACGAAGGCGCGCAACTGGTGCTGGCCAACGGCCGGGTGGTGGAGATCGACGAGCCCACCGCGCGCCAGCTCAAGGGGGTGCAGCCGGGGATCAACCTGCCGTTGCTGCACGACCAGCGGCTAATCGGCGTGCTGGGCATCACCGGCGATCCGGCGTTGCTGCGCACCTACGCCGAACTGGTGCGCATGACCGCCGAGATGCTGGTGAGCCAGCGCCACCAACAGGCCGAACAGCAATGGCGGCGCCAGCGTTGTGACGATCTGCTGGCCCTGCTGTTGAGCGACAGCGGCGACTCGCCACGGCTGGTGGATGAAGCTCGGCAGATGGGCCTCAAACCGCAATTGGCGCGCACCCCTTACCTGTTCGAACTGGCACCGGAGCAGCCCGTGGGGCAGGGTGTCGAGACCCTCAGCACCTGGCTGATGAGCCGCTACCCGGACAGCTGGTGCGTCAGTTCGTCAAAGACCTCCCTGCTCTGGTGTCGCCCGGCGAACTTCAGCCTGGACAACCCGCGCCTGCTGGAAAAACTCGACGGCCAGGGCTGGAACATCCTGCGGGTTGCCGTGGGCGGGCAGGCCGATGGCCTGGCCGGATTGCGCCGTTGCTATCGTCGGGTCGGCGACCTGCTGGCCTACGGCCGCGACCTGCTGCCGGACTCGCGCCTGCTGACCCTCAACCGCTACCGTCTGCCGGTGATGCTCTGGCGCCACCGCAACGACGACGCCCTGGACGAGTTGCTGACCCCGTTGCGCAAGGTGCTGGCCAAGGACAGCAACGGCCAGTTGCTGGCGACCTTGCGCAGCTGGTGCGACCACGATGGCCAGAGCCAGGCCTGCGCCGACGCCCTGGGCATCCACCGCAACAGCCTGCGCTACCGCATGGAGCGGATTGCAGAACTCAGCGGCGTCGACCCCTTGCGCCTGGACGGCATGCTGGCCCTGTACCTGGGGGTGCAATTGCTGCCCCCCAACACGGCTCAACACAATCCCCTGTAGCCGCTGCCGAGCTCCAGCGAGGCTGCGCAAAGGCCCGCAGGGCCTTGCTTGGCAATCTCCCGTCAAACCTGCATCGCCTTCAAGCCCCTCGCGAGCGCTCCGCGCCCGTTCGCAGCCTGCGGCAGCGGCTACAGAGTCCAGGAGGATTTAACTGGTGTAGCCGCTGCCGAGCCATGGCGAGGCTGCGCAAAGGCCCGCAGGGCCTTGCCTGGCAATTTCCCGTCAAACCTGCATCGCCTTCAAGCCCCTCGCGAGCGCTACGCGCCCGTTCGCAGCCTGCGGCAGCGGTTTCAACGCTAGGCGAGGCTGCGCCGTTGTAGCAATGAACAATAAAGCGCCCCCGGACTTGTGCAGCGGACCGGGGCCAGCGCCTGCGCCAAGTGGCAGCATGGCGGCACAAGAACCGGAGAACACCCCATGAAGATCATCATCGCCCCCGACTCGTTCAAGGACAGCCTGAGTGCCGCAGGCGTGGCCCAGGCCATTGCCCAGGGGCTGGCCGAGGTCTGGCCCGACGCCGAGCTACGTCAATGCCCGATGGCCGACGGCGGCGAGGGCACGGTGGAGTCGATTCTCGCCGCTTGTGACGGGCAGCTGCGCAGCCATCGGGTCCAGGGACCGCTGGGGACGCTGGTCGAAGCCCGTTGGGGCTGGCTGCCCCAGAGCCACACGGCAATCATTGAAATGGCCGAGGCCAGCGGCCTGCAATTACTGGCGCTGGACCAGCGCGATGCCTGCAACAGCAGCACCTTCGGTACAGGGGAACTGATCCTGGCCGCGCTGGAGGCCGGGGCCCAGCGCATCATCCTGGCCATCGGCGGCAGCGCCACCAACGACGGTGGCGCCGGTGCCCTGCAAGCCCTGGGTCTCAAATTGCTGGATCGCCAGGGTCAGGTACTGCCCCGGGGTGGTCTGGCCCTGGCTGATCTGGCCGGTATCGAGCTCGATGGCATGGACCCGCGTCTGGCCCAGGTACGTTTTGAAATCGCCGCCGACGTCAACAACCCGCTGTGTGGCGAGCACGGTGCCTCGGCGATCTTCGGCCCGCAGAAAGGTGCCTCGCCGCAACAGGTGCAAGCGCTGGACCGGGCCCTGGGGCACTTCGCCGACCTGTGTGCCCAGGTGTTGCCCAAGGACCTGCGTGACGAACCCGGCAGCGGCGCGGCGGGCGGCCTGGGGTTTGCCGCCAAGGCGTTCCTCGGCGCGCAATTTCGCCCGGGGGTGGAAGTGGTGGCGGAGCTGGTGGGCCTGGAACAGGCCGTGCGCGGTGCCGATCTGGTGATTACCGGTGAGGGCCGCTTTGACGCCCAGACCTTGCGCGGCAAGACCCCCTTTGGCGTAGCGCGCATTGCCCGGGAGCAGGGCGTTCCGGTGATCGTGATTGCCGGCACCCTGGGCGAGGGTTACCAGCAGATGTATGCCCACGGCGTGGATGCAGCCTTCGCCCTGACCAGCGGCCCTATGAGCCTGGAACAGGCCTGCCGCGAGGCCCCGCGCCTGCTGCGTGAACGCGCCGCCGACATCGCCCGCGTCTGGCGCCTGGCCCGCAACGCCCGCTAGAGACTCGCTGGAGCTGGCTGGCCAGCGAAGTTCGTTAACCTGTGCGGGTGGTGGGCATATTCGTTGCTGCGGTAATGGCCGCTCAGGGTTTCGCTCTCACAGTGGCGGTTTGGGGTACATATCCATTTCCGCGGGTGCGGCGGCTGGCGGTTTCGCCCTTACGGCGAGTCACTTTGGGGCCCCAAAGTAACCAAAGGGCTTTGCCCCTCCACTCGGTGCCTCGCATAGCTCGGCATGCCCGAACTCCGGCATTGATCCGTGGGCCGCCGCCACCGGCCATCCATGGCCGGGTGGCGGCTAACCCGGCATCCTTGCCGGGTTACCCACGGCTCAATGCCTGCGTTCGGCCATCGTGGTTAACGGGGCGTTCAGATCAAGATCAAGATCAAGAGCCAGACGGCGGCCTTGCGGCCGGCCTGAAGCAGGGGGGCAGTGAGCTGGCTGGCCAGCGAAGAGGCTGCCAGCCAACGTTCGTCAGTAAACCCCGCCTTCGCTCGTGGGGGCGTCCAGGTTCTTGTACTGGCCGACCAGGTTCTGCAAGCCCTTCATCAACACCGTGGTATCCACCCCCACGGCCACGAAGTTGGCCCCCAGTTCGATGCAGCGCCGGGCCAGACGCTGATCGGCACTGAGAATCCCCGCGGCCTTGCCCGCCTGACGAATCCGCACGATGGCGTCTTCAATCGCGGCCACCACCTCGGGGTGCCCGGGGTTACCCCGCTGGCCCATGGCCGCCGACAGATCCGCCGGGCCGATAAACACGCCGTCGACTCCGTCCACCGCGAGAATCTCATCCAGGTTGCGCAGGCCTTCGAGGTTCTCGATCTGCACCAGCAGGCACATCTGCTCGTCCGCCTGATCCAGGTAGCCGGCGATGCTGTTCCAGCGCGATGCCCGGGCCAGGGCGCTGCCGACCCCGCGCACCCCCAGCGGCGGATAGTGCATGGCGCGCACCAGCTGACGCGCCTGTTCGGCGCTTTCCACCATGGGAATCAGCAGGGTCTGGGCGCCGATGTCCAGCAGTTGCTTGATCAGCGCGGTATCGCCAATGGGCGGGCGGATGATGCCCTGGGCTGCGTAGGGCGCGATGGCCTGCAGCTGCGCCAGCAGGCTGCGCAGATCGTTGGGCGCGTGTTCGCCGTCCAGCACCAGCCAGTCGAAACCGGCGTTGGCCGCCAGCTCGGCGCAGTAGCCGTCGGCCAACCCCAGCCACAGGCCGATCTGTGGTTCGCTGTGTTGCAGGCGTTGTTTGAACAGGTTCAGAGGCATGTCCATGGCTGTCTCCTCAGACAAAGCGGCAGGCAATGCTGCCCAACTGATCGTAGTCCACGTGGAAGACATCCCCGGGACGGGCGGCCACCGGGCGCGTGAAGGAGCCGCCGAGAATGATCTGCCCGGCCTCCAGGCCGACGTCGTAGGCCGCCAGCTTGTTGGCCAGCCAGGCCACGCCCTTGGCCGGGTGGTTGAGTACCGCGGCAGACACCCCGGACTCCTCGATCACGCCATTGCGGTAGAGCACCGCCGGCACCTTGCGCAGGTCCACATCCCCTGGGCGCACGGCGCGGCCGCCCATTACCACCCCGGCGTTGGCGGCGTTGTCGGAAATGGTGTCGAACACCTTGCGCGTGGCCTGGGTCTGCGGGTCCACTTGCTGGATGCGCGCGTCGATGATCTCCAGGGCCGGGATCACCCAGTCGGTGGCGTCCAGCACATCGAACAGCGTGCAGTGGGGGCCTTTCAGGGGTTTGCCGAGGATGAACGCCAGCTCCACCTCGACCCGCGGCACGATAAAGCGCTGGAAGGGAATGTCCGTGCCTTCATCGAACAGCATGTCGTCCAGCAAGGCGCCGAAATCCGGCTCGGTGATGTTCGACGATACCTGCATCGCCCGGGACGTCAGGCCGATCTTGTGGCCCACCAGCTTGCGGCCGTCGCGGATCTTCTGCTCCACCCAGCTGCGCTGGATGGCGTAGGCATCCTCGATGCTGATGTCGGGGTATTGCAGGGACAACTGGCCGATCTGTTCGCGGCTGCGTTCGGCGGCATTGAGGCGCGCGGCGGCTTCTTGGATATCCGAAGGGCTGAGCATGGTTATTTCTCCCGAGGGTTGACGATATGGGCTGGCACCCGCAGCACCAGCCAGGCGCCCAGGGCGATCAGCAGGGCCAGGGCATAGAGGGCGAGGCTGGCGCTTTGGGTGGCGTCGCGCACCACGCCGATCAGGTAGGGCGCGAGGAAGGCGGCCACACTGCCGAAGGAACTGATCAGGGCAATACCCGCGGCCTGGGTGCTGCTGGCGAGAAAGGCCGGCGGCAACTGCCAGAACATCGGCAGCGCGGCGCTGGCGCCCATGCCCGCCACCAACAGGCCGAACATCACCAGCCACGGGTCGCCCGGGGCCAGCCCGGTGAGAGTCAGGCCGAGGCTGGACATCAATAGCGGTATCGCCAAATGCCAGCGGCGCTCGCGCAGGCGGTCCGAAGAACGGCCAACGCCGAGCATGAACAGGCAACCGGCCAGATAGGGCAGGGCGCTGAGCAGGCCGACGTTGCTGTCCCGGGCGATGCCGGCGTGGTGGATCAGGGTCGGCATCCAGAAGGCGATGGTGTTCACCGCCAGCATCACCGCGAAGTAGATGCACACCAGCAGCCAGACATGGCGCTCCGTGAGGATGTCGCTGAAGCGGTTGATGGACTTGCGCTGTTCTTCCTGTTGCAGCGCCTGCAACAGCTGGGCTTTCTGCGCCGGGGTCAGCCAGTTCACCTGCTCGATGCTTTCCGGCAGGGCCTTGAGCACCACTAGACCCAGCAACACCACGGGCAAGCCTTCGATGAGGAACATCCATTGCCAGCCGCGTAGGCCGCCGAAGTCGTGGAAGCTTTCCAGAATCCACCCCGACAAGGGCCCGCCAATCACTCCGGCCATGGGCACGGCGATGGCGAACAGCGCGGTGACCTGACCGCGGCGACTGGCCGGGAACCAGCGGTTGAGCAGCACCAGGATGCCGGGGAAGAAACCCGCCTCGGCGACCCCCAGCAGAAAGCGCAGCACATAGAAGCCCCAGGCGCTCTCCACCAGCATCAGGGCACTGGACAGCAGGCCCCAGACCAGCATCAGCAAGGCGATCCAGCGCCGTGGTCCGACCCGCTCCAGGGCCAGGTTGCTGGGCACCCCGAACAGCGCATAGGCCACGAAGAACAGCCCGGCGCCGAGGCCGTAGACGCTGTCGCTGAAGCCCAGGTCCTGGGTCATCTGCAACTTGGCGAAGCCGATATTGATACGGTCCAGGTGGGCGAAGATGTAGCAGACGAACAACAGCGGCATCAGCCGCCAGGTGATCTTGCGATAGCAGTCGTTGACCTCGGCCACAGGAGCCTCGGCGATTGCGGGATGGGACATGGGGAGATCTCGTTATTGTTCTTGTGTGGGTCGGCTTGCCAGCGAAGTCTGCCTCGGGGCTGGCGCCTGGCTTGCGGGCCTGTTCGCTGGCAAGCCAGCTCCTACGGGTGGCATGGGCGTTGTGCAGGAGCCGGCTTGCCGGCGAAAGGGCCGGCACAATGCTCAGGCCTGTCCGCGCAGGAACTCATGCACGTTGTTGTGCTTGAAGTTCAGCTCGGCCTCCAGCTCGCTCATCTCGAACGACAGGGCCAGCAGGCGCTGCGCCTGCAGCTCGGCGAAGTGCGCCTTGATGATCTCGAACAGCCCCTCGGCCACTTGGCGCCGGGTGGCCAGGTCACGACCGGCACCCACTTGCAGGCGCATATGGACAAAGGCGTAGTCGTGCTTGCCATCGGCCATGCGCCAGGTGTCCAGGCGTACCCCGCGGCTGCGAATGCCCCCAAGGGGAAACACGCCCGTGGCGCCCAGGTAGTCATGAACCTTGGTGAACAGCCCTGGCAGATCGGCGGCCTGTTCGATGTTGTCGGTGTACTCAGCGATGAAATGCGGCACGGGAAGCCTCCTTGGGAGGCAGCGGCAAGCGTCAAGCTGCAAGCCACAAGAGCGGACTCCTGTGACTTGAGGCTGGTGGCTTGGCACTGCGTTCGATTGTGTCTTGCAGCGAGTGGCTGGAACTTGCCGCTGCTTCTAGAAGATGGCGTTGATCTGGCCGGTGCCGGAGCTGCCGAACAGCGGCGTGACGATCTCCGCCGGGCGGTTGTGTTCAGGCCCGCCCAACAGCCCCAGGAGCATTGCCGTGTCGTGCATGCCGCCTTCGCCATGGCAACTGGTGGCGTAGTCCGGGAGCATGGCGCAGAACTCGCGAAAGCGACCCTGCTGCCACAGCTCCACCACCCGCTGGTCCACCTGCTTGTCGAATTCCCGGGTCCAGTTGTGGATGTTGGCCTCGGCTTCGCGGTCGTTGGAAAAACGGTGGGACAGCGAGCCTGACGCCAGCACCAGGACCTTGCGCTCGCTCTTTTCAATCGCCCGGCGCACCGCGGCGCCGAAGGTGAAGCTGTCCTCCAGCTTGTGCCAGGCGCACCAGGCGGCGATGGACACCACCTTGAAATGCTCGGCGGCGGGCACGTCCATGTGCATGTAGCGCATGGGCACCAGGGTGCCGTACTCCAGCTCCAGGCTGGGGATGTTGTGGGCCAGGGTGCGCACGTCGGCGGCGTTGGCCTCGGCGGCGATCAGCTCCCCCAGCTCCGGGCAGCCCTGGTAGTCGTAGGTCATGTTCTTGATGAAGTGCGGCAGCTCGTTGCTGGTGTAGGTGCCGTTGAAGGCTTCACCACAGTTGATGTGGTAACCGCTGTTGACCAGCCAGTGCACATCGAACACCACCGCGGTGTCGGCCCCCAGCGCCCGGGCGCGGCGAGCAATTTCCTTGTGCCCGGCAATGGCCGCCTCACGGCAGCCGTGGTGCTTGCCCGGCAGTTCGGACAGGTACATCGATGGAACGTGGCAGACCTTGGCGGCCATGACGACTTCGCCCATGGTGCTTCTCCTGAAACATCTTCTTGTTGGCGTGATCCGGGACGGTTGTAAACCTTACACGCCCCAGCGCGGGATGTGATGGCTGCCCATGGAGAGGCAGACGTTCTTGATCTCGGCAAACACTTCGAAGCTGTATTCGCCGCCTTCGCGGCCGGTGCCCGAGCCCTTGACGCCACCGAAGGGCTGGCGCAGGTCGCGGACGTTCTGGCTGTTGATGAACACCATGCCGGCCTCGACGCCCCGGGCCAGGCGATGGGCCTTGCCGATGTCCTGGGTCCAGATGTAGGAGGCCAGGCCGTACTCGGTGTCGTTGGCCAGCTGCAGGGCCTGGGCTTCGTCCTTGAACGGGATCAGGCACACCACCGGGCCGAAGATCTCTTCCTGGGCGATGCGCATCCGGTTGTCCACGTCGGCGAACACCGTAGGCTGGATGAACTGCCCGCGAGCCAGGTGTGCCGGCAGGTTGGCCGGACGTTCCAGGCCGCCGGCCAGCAGGGTCGCGCCTTCTTCCAGGCCGATGCGGATGTAGCCGGTGACCTTGTCGTAGTGGGCCTGGGTGATCATCGAGCCGACCTGGGTCTTGGGATCCTGCGGGTCACCGACGATCAGGCGCTTGGCCCGGGCGGCGAACTCCTTGACGAACTGCGGGTAGACGCTTTCCTGGATGAAGATCCGGCTGCCGGCGGTGCAGCGTTCGCCGTTCAGGGAAAAGATGGTGAACAGCGCGGCGTCCAGGGCCCGCTCCAGGTCGGCGTCCTCGAAGATCAGCACCGGCGACTTGCCCCCCAGTTCCATGGAGTACTTCTTCAGGCCGGCGGTCTGCATGATCTTCCTGCCGGTGGCGGTGCCGCCGGTGAAGGAGATCGCCCGCACGTCCGGGTGGCGCACCAGGGCGTCGCCGGCGGTGGCGCCGTAGCCTTGGACGATGTTCAGCACCCCGGCGGGAATCCCGGCTTCCACCGCCAGCCGGCCCAGCTCGTTGGCAGTCAGCGGCGACAGTTCGCTCATCTTCAGCACTGCGGTGTTGCCCAGGGCCAGGCAGGGCGCGGTCTTCCAGGTGGCGGTCATGAACGGCACGTTCCATGGCGACACCAGGGCGCACACGCCCACCGGCTGGTACAGGGTGTAGTTGAGCATCTGGTCGTCCACCGGATAGCTGTGGCCATCCATGCGGGTGCAGACCTCGGCGAAGAAGTCGAAGTTGTGCGAGGCCCGGGGAATCAGCACGTTGCGGGTCTGGTGGATCGGCAGGCCGGTGTCCAGGGTTTCCAGCTCCGCCAGGTGCGGCACGTTCTCCTCGATCAGGGCGCCCAGGCGGCGCATCAGTCGCGCGCGCTCCTTGGCCGGGGTATTGGCCCATTTCGGAAAGGCATCCTTGGCCGCCGCTACCGCCTGGGCGATCTCCTCGGCGCCGCCGCTGGCCACCTCGCCAATGGCTTCGCCGGTGGCGGGGTTGTAGTTGGTGAAGACTTCACGGCTTTCGACTTCGCGGCCGTTGATCCAGTGCTTGATCATTTATGCGTGCTCCTTGGCCACGGCGGTGGGCTCTGGGTGGGCGTGATGGGCGAAGAATTCGCTTTCGCTGACGATACGGTTGACCAGCCGGCCAATGCCTTCGATCTCCACCACCACCTCATCGCCGGGCACCACGTCGGATAGGCCTTCGGGGGTGCCGGTGGCGATCATGTCCCCCGGTTGCAGGGTCATGAAGCTGGACAGGTATTCGATCAGGTAGGGGATGTCGAAGATCATGTCGGCGGTGCTGCCTTGCTGGCGCAGTTCGCCGTTGACCCAGGTGCGCAGGGTCAGCTGGTTGGGCTCGGGCACCTCGGCGGCGTCGATGATCCACGGACCCACCGGCGTGGTGGCGTCGCGGTTCTTCACCCGCAGGTTGGGCCGGTAGTAGTTCTCCAGGTAATCGCGGATCGCGTAGTCGTTGCACAGGGTGTAGCCGGCCAGGTAGTCCAGGGCGTCCTCGCGCTTGACGTTGCGCGCGGTCTTGCCGATCACCGCCACCAGCTCGCACTCGTAGTGCATGTAGGCGACGTTGTCCGGGCGCCAGGTCACCTGGTTGTGGCCGGTGTAGGTGCCCGGCGACTTGATGAACACCAGGGGCTCGGTGGGCGGCTTGAAGGCCAGCTCGGCGGCGTGGTCGGCGTAGTTCAGGCCCAGGGCGAACAGGGTGCCGGTGGCCGGTGGCAGCCACTGCACCTGGTCTTCGGCCAGGACCCGGCCGTCCTCCAGTTGCAGGGTGTTGGGGCCGGTGACCCGAGCGTCGTGGACCTGGCCCTGATAGCGGATGCGCGCGTGTTTCATGTCGGTTCCTTATTCGGCAACGATGCGATTGGCCAGACGGCCCAGGCCGCTGATCTGTACTTCGACCCGGTCGCCGGGCCGCACATCGACCCGGCCCTCGGGGGTGCCGGTGATCAGCACGTCTCCGGCATGCAGGGTCATGAATTCGCTGATCTCGGCAATCAGCTGGGGGATGTTGCGCACCAGGTTGGCGGTGCTGTTGTGCTGCACCCGCTCGCCGTTGACGAACAGCTCCAGGCTCAGGTCGTGGGGATCGCTGATCTGGGCGGCCGGCACCAGCTGCGGGCCGATGGCGCAGAAGCCGTCACGGCATTTGGCCTTGACTGCCGGGCGGTAGTAGCTGTCTTCCGGCAGGCTGAACTCGTTGACGATGGTGTAGCCGGCCACATGCTCCAGGGCGTTTTCCAGGCGCACCCGGCTGGCACGCTTGCCGATCACCACCCCCAGGGCCGGGCCCGGTTGCAGGCGTTCGACGTCCTTGGGAAACACCACCGGTGCTTCATGGCTGTTGCGGGTGTTGGGGGTCTTGATGAACAGCACCGGCTTCACCGGAGGCTTCTGGTAGGGCGGCTGGGTGAAGCTTTGCAGATGGCTCTGCAGCAAGCCCTGGTAGTTCAGCGCAACGCCGAACAGGGTGCCGCCGGCGTGATCGTTCAGTGCACGGCTCATCGAGCGTCTCCTGGTTCCTGGTGTGGGGCCCCGCAGTGGCGCTTGCCGCTGGCGGGGTGAATTCGTTAATGTATTAACGTTATATTTAATATGTTAATGATCGTCAAGCGCCAGCCTGAACGATTGCGTCTTGCCCTGGCGGGCCAGCCGCGAATCGCGCAGGATGCCAACGCTCTGCGTGCTGAAAAATAAAAAACAGAAGGGTGCCATGAACCCACGTCAACCCATTCCCAACATCAACATCGGCCAGGTCTACGATCAGCGCTACGCCGATGCCCAGGTGCATTACGACAAACTGAGCAACCTCGCCGGCTTCTTCGGGCGCAACATGCCGGTGCACCGCCACGACCGTTTTTTCCAGGTGCATTACGTGCAAAGCGGCGCGGTGCGGGTCTACCTCGACGACCAGCAATACCTGGAGTCGGGACCGATGTTCTTCCTCACTCCGCCGACCATTCCCCATGCCTTTGTCACCGAGGCCGACAGCGAGGGCCACGTGCTCACCGTGCGCCAGCAGTTGGTGTGGGAGCTGATCGGCGCCGATCCGACGCTGGCCCCCGCGCCGCTGGTGCCACCGGCCTGCGTGGCCCTGGCGCGGCTGGGGCCGCAGTTCGCCGGCGAGGTGCGGCGCCTGGAGTGCCTGTTCCATGAGTTGCAGCAGGAAATCGCCGGGCAGGACGCGGGGCGCGAGCTGGCCCTGGAGGCCCTGACCCGGCTGCTGATGATCAGCCTGCTCAGGCTGTCGGCCAACTCCCTCAAGGCCCGTCCGGCGCGCCACGAAGACCTGCAGATCTTTCACCGCTTCAACGAGCTGATCGAGGCCCGCTACCTGGAGCACTGGCCCCTGGCGCGCTACGCCAGCGCCCTGGGGGTCACCGAAGCGCGGCTCAACGATGTCTGCCGACGCATCGCCGACCTGCCGTCCAAGCGCCTGGTGTACGAACGCCTGATGCAGGAGTCCAAGCGCCTGCTGCTGTTCACCGGCAGCTCGATCAACGAGATCTGCTACCAGCTGGGCTTCAAGGACCCGGCCTATTTCAGCCGGTTTTTCCAGCGCTACGCCAAGACCGCGCCGGGGGAGTACCGGGCGCGCCAGGGGCAGACCAGCCCGCCTGCGGCCGAGACGCCGAAGCGCCCCTGAGCCCCGGCTCAAGTGCATGTTGCGCCTTGAGGCATGCTGCGCGGTTGCGCTGGTGCCGTACCCAGCAATAGGTCCGCGGCCTTTTCGCCGATCATGATCGCTGCCGCGTTGGTGTTGCCGGTGATCAGGCTCGGCATGATCGAGGCGTCCGCCACCCGCAGCCCCTGGAGGCCGTGGACCCGCAGTTGGTCGTCCACCACTGCCAACTCGTCGTGGCCCATCTTGCAGCTGCCCACCGGGTGGAACACAGTGCCCAGGTGCTGACGAATCCACTGCTCGATCTGCTCCTGGCTCTGTACCTGCGGGCCGGGCAGCAGTTCGCCCTTGAGGCGCCGGGAGAAGGCCCGGGTCGCAGCCAGCTGGCGCACCAGGCGCAAGCCGGCCACCAGTTTGCGCAAGTCCTCCGGGTGGCTGAGAAAGTTGGCCTCGATCAGCGGTTTGTCGTGGGGATCGGCGGAGTTCAGGCGCACCCGACCTCGGCTTTGCGGGTGCATCACCGCCACATGCAGGCTGATGCCATGGCCCACGGGAATCAGGCGCCGGGGCTGGTTCTTCAGGGCCGGGGCGACGATCAGCCCCAGCTCCGGCACCGGGTCTTCGGGCGTAAGGCGCAGAAAGGCCCCGGACTCCACGGTGTTCGACGTCAGCGGGCCCTGGCGCCGGGTCAGGTATTGCCAGGGCGAACGGGCCAGGGGCAACAGGCCCTTGGGCGAAAGGCCGTAGCCCAGCTCCGGGTCGCTGCGGTACATCAGCACGATGTCCTGGTGGTCCTGCAGGTTCAGGCCGACCCCGGGCAACGGGTGGCGCGGCAGGATGCCGTGGGATTTCAGTTCCTCCGCCGGGCCGATGCCGGAGAGCAGCAGCAACTGCGGCGAGTTGATCGCCCCGGCGCACAGGATCACTTCCCGGCGCGCCTGCAATTGCCGGACCTCGCCGTTCTGGCTGATCTCCACGCCGCTGGCGCGAGTGCCTTGCAGCAGCACCCGGTGGGTCAGGGTGTTGCTCAGGACGGTCAGGTTCGGCCGCTGCAGGATCGGGTGCAGGAAGGCCCGGGCCGCGCTGCAACGCTCGCCGTTGACCTGGGTGACATGGAAGGGCCCGAAGCCTTCCTGTTCCGGGCCGTTGAAATCCGGGTTGTAGCGCCAGCCCAGCTCCGTGGCCGCCTCATAGAACACCTGGTTGACCGGGCTCGGGCTGCGCTGCTCGGCCACGTTGAGCTCGCCATGCTGGCCGTGCCAGGGCGAGTCGCCCGGTTCGAAATGCTCCGAACGCTTGAAGTAGGGCAGCAGCTCTTCGTGGCTCCAGCCCTGGTTGCCGGCGGCGGCCCAGCGGTCGAAGTCCTGGCGATGACCACGGATGTAGATCATGCCGTTGATGGCGCTGGAGCCGCCCCAGACCCGGCCGCGGGGGCAGGGGATCGGCACGTCGCCGCTGGCGGCCTGGGGGATGAATTGATGCATCCAGTTCCAGCGCGGGTTGGCGATCAGGCGGATGATCCCCGCCGGTGTGCGCACATAGGCCGCCGGCAGCAGGCTGCGGTCGCTGGGGCCAGCCTCGATCAGGCACACCTGAAGCTTGGGATCGGCGGACAACCGGTTGGCCAGCACGCAACCGGCGGAGCCGGCGCCGACCACGATGTAGTCGAAGGTTTGCGTGGTGTGTTCAGTCATGGGGATACCTCCTTGGGCAGTCACAGAAATCCATCTCACAGCCCCAGCAGCGAGCCGACGTCGAGGGTCACTTGCAGGCCGACGACAAAGCCGTTGCCGCTCAGCTCGCGGGCTTCGGGGTTGTAGAAATTGTCCGGGTTGATCAGGTACTGAACGCTGGGTTCCACCGCCAGTTGCCGGGTCAGGGCGATGTGGGCGTTGGCTTCCAGGGCATAGACATTGCGTTCGCCCAGGCGCGGGTCGCCGCCGTTGGCGGTCCGTGCCTGTTGCTGGAAGCGCAGTTGGTGATCGTTGAGGCGCAGGTAGCTGGCCTTGAGGTTGAGCTTGTCCCGGGGCCGGTCGAAGGGCGCCAGATAGGTCAGCCCGGCTTCGGCGAACTGGCTGAAGGGCTGTTTGTCGTCGGCCGCCGCCGACAACGAACCGAACAGCAGCAGGGCCTGGGGCGCGGTGCCGGTGCCGGCGTCGGCGCGCCATAGTGCCTGCTGGAACTTGAAGAAGGCGCCGCCGCTGCCGAATGCGGTGGCCCCGGTCAGCGGGTCCACCTGTTTGGCGGTGTTGTAGTAGCCGTTGAGCTCGTAGTGGGCGCTGTAGGCCTCTTGGTTCTGACGGCCGATGCCCAGCAGCAGGCTGGTGCCGCTGGCGTCGTCGGTGCTGAAATCCAGGCCCTTGCGCTCCTTCAGGTAGTCCACCGGGTTGGATTCGAAGGCGCCGCCGTGCACGTACCACTGGGGCGTCAGCCGGTACTTCAGGTAGCCGCCCCAACTGCCGTAGGGCGGCGGCAGGATGCCGGTGGAAGAGTCGATGATCGGGTCGTTGCAGGTGACGGTGCTTTCGCAGTTGTAGATATAGAAGTAGCGCCGCGCGTTGGTCCGTCCCAGGCTCAGGTCGACCCGGCCGTCGAACCAGGTCTGCTGGTAGGTCAGCAGGCTCAGCTGGTGGCTGGTGAGGTCGTTGTGGATCGGCGCGCCGCCAAAGTAGCTGCCGGCGGCGCCTTGCCAGTTGCGCGAGGTGGGTACGCCGGTCTGCTGGTCGAGGATGAACAGGGTCTGTTCGACGTGCAGCGCCGCGCCGTCGAGGCCGGCCAAGGTCCCCAGGTCGATATCGGCGCCGACGAACAGGTCGCCGCTGTTGCCGAAGCTGTGGGGCCGCGGGCCGGTGTCGAGGTTCTTCATCGCCAGGCTGAGAAACTGCACGTGGGGCGTAATGCCCTGGTCGGCCAGGTAGTCGCCCAGCCCGGACAGTGGCCCGCTGCGGGGCGCAGCCGGGGCATCGGCGAAGCCATCAAGGGGCAGCAGCAAGGCTGCCAACAGCGGGCACAGCGCATAGGAAGCATTCATGTCGGGTACTCGTTTCTTGTTGTTTTTGTCTTGAGTGTTGAAAGCGATGGGTCAGGCCTCGGCCAGGGCCGGCGTCGGGTTGATCAGCACCTTGATCTGACTCTTGTCGTGCAACAGCGCCTCGAAGCCCTGTTCCACCGCCTGCTCCAGGGCCAGGCAGCGGGTCACCAGCCGCGACAGGTCCAGGCGTCCGCTGGCCAGCAGCTCGATCAGTTCGGGGTACACATGGCGGTAGCCGACGCTGCTGAGCAGGCGCAGTTCGTGGTTCACCAGGTGGAAGGCGTCGACCTGCACTTGGCCCATCAGGCCCACCAGCACGGCCTCACCGCCCTTGCGCAGGCAGTGCAGGGCATGGCTCAGGGTCTGCTGGGTGCCGGCGGCCTCAAAGGCTGAGTCGAGGCCGCCGTCGCTCAGTTGCCGCAGGCGCTCCTGCAACTGTGGGTCGGCGCCGTCCAGGGCGGCGCTGGCGCCGAATTCCAGGGCCAGGCGCCGGCGCTCGGGGTCCAGGTCCACGGCGTAGATGCGCTCCACGCCCCGCAACCGTGCCAGCAGGATCAGCAGCAGGCCTATGGGGCCCAGACCGAACACCACGCAACTGTCGCCGGCCAGCAGGCTGCTCTGGTTCAGGGCGTGGTAGGCCACCGCCGCCGGCTCCAGCACGGCGGCCTGCTTGAAGCTGACACGCTCTGGCAGCCGGTGCAGCATGTAGGCGGGCACCAGGGCCTGCTCGGCAAAACCGCCGTCGCCCATCAGGCCGATAAAGCCCATGGACTCACAGAGGTTGTACTGGCCCATGCGGCAGTATTGGCATTCGCCGCAGCGATACTCCGGCTCCACGGCCACCCGTTGCCCCAGCAGGCTCGGATCGACACCGGGACCGAGGGCCACCACCTGACCGCAGAACTCATGGCCCAGGGTCAGTGGTGCCCGGCAGCCGGACAGCGGGTGGGCCGCGTGCTGGGGAATCGAGTGCGGCCCATCGGCGTACTCATGCAGGTCACTGCCGCAGATACCGCAGTAGGCCACCTGCAGCAGGACTTCCCCGGGGCCGGGCTGGCGCAGTTGCACCTGGCTCAGGCGCAGGTCCCGGGCGGCGTGCCAACGCAGTGCGTTCATGGCTGGTTTCCTTGCAGGACAGAGGAGGTGTGCTGGCGCTGTTGACGGGCCAGCACCGCCGGAGCGGTTTCCTTGAGAAACAGCGCCAGTACCGCTGCCAGCAAGGCGCCGCCACAGGACATCCACATGACGATGGACAGGCCGAAGCGGTCGGCGGCGAACCCGGCGAGGGTCGGGGCGACGAAGCCGCCCACCAGTTCACCGATGCCCATGATCAGGCCCAGGGCCGTGGCCATGACTTCACGGGGCACGGTTTCCGCCGGAATGGTGGCCATGAACAGGGTGAAGCAGCCCAGGCCGGTGTAGGTCAGCAGCATCAGCCCGCCGAGCATCCAGGGCGAAGACGCATAGAGCAGGGCCATGGGGCAGCAGGCGGCGATCAGCGAGAACAGCACCAGGGTCGGTCGCCGGCCGATGCGATCGGAGATCGCCGGCACGCCGAAGCCCCAGAGCACCCAGGCGCCGCCCAGGCAGCTCATCACCGTGCCCATGCTGGCCGGGCTGTAGTCGCGGACCTTGACCAGAAAGGTCGGGGTGAAGGAAATCAGAATGATGAACCAGGTCAGGAACACGCAGCTGATCAGGGTGCAGAGCACGATGTTGCGGCTTTTCAGCAAGGCCAGCCGATGTCCGCTGCCCTTGCTCGGTGCGGCGTTGGTTCGGGATTCGCTCCGTGGCGGGTCCGGGTGCACGTAGCGCCAGATCAGCAGGGCGATCAGCAGGCCGGGAACCAGCGAGAGGATGAAAGCGTGGCGCCAGCCATAGGCTTCGGCCAGGGCGATCAGCAGCGGCGGGCCGATCACCGCCCCCAGCAGCCCGGCCGCCGAGCCTTGCAGCAGGCCCATGTTCAGGCCCCGGCGCTGGGGCGATGAAGCCTCCACCATCAAGGATTGCGACAAGGGCAGGATCGGCCCTTCGGCCAGCCCCATGATGGCGCGAAACAACAGCAGGCTGAGGAAACCGGTGACCAGCCCGGAGAGGGCCGAGCACAGGGAAAACAGGATCACCGCGACAATCAGCAGCGGCTTGCGCACGCCACGGCGGTCCGACCAGGCGCCCACCAGGGCGCCGGACACCGCCCAGGCCAGGGCCAGCACCGACGACAGCATGCCCAGGTGGCGGTTGCTCAATTGCAGTTCGTCGGCCATGAACGGGAACAGGAAGGACAGCGCCAGACGATCGAAAAAGACAAAGCCGAAGGTCAGGAACAGCACCCCGAGCAAGGTGTTCTGGTAACTGGCCTTGTTGTTTTTATAAGCCATGGTGGTTCTCCAAAGGAGGTGTGAGCGGCGCAGGTCAGCGAAACAGGGTGTCGATATGGGCCGCGCCCAGGCCGATCTTTTCGTAGTGTTCGCGGCACAGGGCGATGTAGGAGTGCACGTCGAAATAACCGTCGGGCTCACCCTGTTGGTCGAGCCAGATCAAAGGGCCCTTGACGATGAAGAACACCCGCATCGGTTGCTCGTGCTCGTAGGCCACCAGGGTGTGGCCTTCGCCCGGGGTTTCGTAGACGAAGTCGCCGGCGCTGGCCGTCCATTCGTGCTCCAGGTAGCCCCACTTGCCGGACAGGGTGTAGGCGAAGACTTCGTGAGGGTGGTAGTGGCGGTTGACCAGCCCGGCGCTGCGGGCCATGAGGATGTCGCACCAGCGGTTCTCGCTGGGGGAAATCCACAGCGGTCGCGACGACACGGTTTCGGTGAAGGGCACGTACAGGCTCAGGTCGTCGCTGGCGGCATTCGGCAGGTAGACCTCGGGCTTGGCGTCGGGCTTGAAACAGTGGGCGATGGGCTGCAGGTCTTTCCAGAACTCACGGGTGGCGGCTTCAGGCATGGTCGACCTCGATTGTTGTGATAGGGGGGGGCGTCATGGGGATGACTGAGGCGACTTTAGGCCCACGGCTGGACGCCGGTTTGATTGAATCGGACCGATTTGTTGTCTGTTTCGGACGGGGATTTTTCCTACCGAAAATAGCGAGGTGACGAGGCGGTTCCGGCGAACGGCTCTCACTGCGTTTCAAGTTGACAGGCTATATGGTTCAGATGTTAATGAATGGCCGCAGCCCGCAGATCATGCGGCCCCAGGTGCCCGGACACAGCCTTGCCGTCCGGGGAATATCCAGCCGCCCATGAGAAGAACAACAATGTCTCCATGCGCCTTGCTCGAAACCCGGCACGCCAGCACCCAGGCGGTCGACCCGGATCACCGCCTGAGCTTCTGGGAGGACTACAACGCCAGCACCCTGGTGGGGCTCAAGTGCAACTCCTACGCCGACGACGGTTTCACCGCCCGCCAGGACAACCTGCAGTTGGGGGCCATGCGCCTGGCGCGCATCGTGGGCAATGAACACGTGGTGGAACGCGATACGTCGATGATCCGCGGTGTACCCAAGGATTCGATCTTCGTGTCCCTGGTCACCGGCAGCGGTTCGTTCTTCTATCAGGACGGCGCCTGTCAGGTGCTGGAACCTGGGGAGCTGGTGGTCTACCGCACCGACAAGCCTTACCTGTTCGGCTTCTGCGGGGCGATGCGCCAGTTCATTTTCGACATTCCCCAGGAGCAGTTTGCCGAGCGCTGCCTGAAGCGTTTCGACCGGACGCTGAAGATCAGCGTGCACAGCGCAGTTCAGCGCTTGCTGTTGCGCACCCTTGGCGAGCGCACCCGGACGTTTTTCCAGCAGCCGCTGTGTGGCGAGGCCGAGACCTACCAGGAACAGGCCTTCGAACTGCTGGCCAGCATCATCGCCGGGCAGGTTGGAGAACGGCCCATCAATGCCCTGAGTGCTTCCTACCTGCTGGCGGCCAAACAGTGCATTCATGAACAGTTGGGGGACCCGGCCCTGAGCTGCGAACGGGTCGCGGCCCAGACCGGCATTTCTACCCGGCACCTGGCCCGGCTGTTCGCCATGGAGAACACCGTGCCCAGCCGCTTCATCCTGGAAAAACGCCTGCAGCAGGCCCGCCAGCTGCTTTGCAGCAGCCAGGGGGCAAGCCTGGACATCAGTGAAATCGCCTACCGTCATGGCTTTGTCAGCCAGGCGCATTTTGCCCGGGCGTTCAAGGCCCGTTATCAGCAGACACCCAGTGAGGCCCGGGCCCTGGAGCCGTTATAGCCAGGGCATTGCCCGCGGTGCTTCAGTCCGCCGGTTCCGTCGGCGGCGTGCTCCCGGCGGACCCGTGCCCGGGTGGCGCAGCCTGTTCGGAACCGCGACGCAGTGCGGCCAGGCCGCAGCTGTGCAACAGATCGTCCAGCGCTTCCTTGGCGGTATCGGCTACGGTGGTTTCCCTTGGGCCGGGGGGAGGTTCGTGAAGTTGTGCCGCTTGCTGCAACAGGCGGGCGCGGGCCCTCTGCCAGAAGTAGATCTCGTCGAGGTATTGCTTGGTCTTGCGGTCCATGGACATCTCCTTTGTCTCAGCGGATAGGCAAGCCCCCGATCAGTGGGAAATCCCGGCAACCGGGGATAGCGGGCAAGCAGACGGACAGGCCCCGGCGCACGACACACCCGATCCCGAAGGCAAAGGCGCGTTGCTACGGCACGCGAGAGTTCTTCCTGGGGTGAACGGCGAAAAAAACGGACCCGTGGGTCAGGTTATTGAGGAGAGAATAGAAAACCTTTGGCCATCGTCAGGGCGAATGTGCCGGAGGGCTGCGCGAGGCAGCAGGCAGAGGAGCGGGGGGACGGGGCTCGGGCCGCGGGCATTGGCGTGGCGCAATAACGCGTGCGAGAGCTGATAAGGCAGGCAGTGGCTGATGTCCGGCGTCAGGCCGCTGAACATCAGCCCTGGGAGGGCGCCGGGCGGGTCAGCGAGCGGCGGTCGCTATGGCCACGGCCTGACGGTCCAGCAACTGGCGCTGAAAGGCCGTGAAGTCCTGCTTGGGCTGCTGCTGGCGCACGAACTCCAGCATCGGGTCCTGGACCGCGGTACGGATGCCCGACAGTGCTTCCAGGGTCGCCAGCCCGCAAAAAGGCACATAGGCCTCGGAGTAGCCGCCTTCGTGCACCAGTACCAGGCGTCCCCGGCACAGGCGTTCGGCAGCGTCGCGCAGGCACTGGGTCATCTCGCGGAAGGAGTCGCTGTGCAGCAGCATCCGCGCCAATGGGTCCACGGCGTTGGCGTCATAGCCGCAGGCGACGATGATCAGCTCGGGCTCGAAGCGTTCCAGGGCCGGCACCACGATGCGCTGCATGGCGTACAGGTAGGCATCATGGCCACCACCGGGCAGCAGCGGGATGTTGATGTTGCAGCCCAGCCCAGCGCCGCGGCCACGGTCGTGCTCACCGCCGTAACCCGGTGGAAAGCAGCCGTCCTGGTGCAGGGACAGGGTCAACACGTCGGCCCGCTCTTCGTAGATCGACTGGGTGCCGTTGCCGTGGTGCACGTCCCAGTCGATGACCGCTACCTTGCCCAGGCCATGGCGGACCTTGGCGGCCTCGATGGCAATGGCGATGTTGGCCAGGAAGCAGAAGCCCATGGCCTGGTCGCGGGTGCAGTGGTGTCCCGGTGGACGGGACAGCGAGTAGGCGTTGTCGGCTTCACCGCTGAGCACGGCGTCCACGGCGGCCAGGGCCAGCCCGGCGGACAGCTTGGCGATTTCATAGCTGCCGGGTCCCACAGGCGCCTCGTCGCCCAGTTGACCACCGCCGGCATCGCTCAAGGCCTTGAAACGTTGCAGGTAGGCGGCACTGTGGACCCGTAGCAGATCGTCCTCGGTGGCCGCAGGGGCACTGCGCAGATGCAACTGACGGGTCAGGCCGCAGACATCCATCAGGCTTTTCAGCCGGCGCTTGGTTTCCGGTGATTCAGCATGCCCCGCGGCAGACGGCGGCTGGACCCAGCCGCCTACCGGGAGCGTCAGGACGTGGGGGCTGCCGCTGTGCCACAGGCAGCGTTCATCGAAGAAAAAAGCCGTTCTACAGGTCATGGTGATATCCATTTTTCAAGGAAAGTGTTGTTCAAGGACGCGGCGGCGCTGCCCGCTGGCCGTCATCGCCCCTGGGGTTGGGAAGGGGCCTGGAGGGCGGGCCGGCAACTGAGTACCAGCGCCAGGGACAGCAAAGTGATGACGGCCCCCCCCAGCAACAGGCCCTGGAAGCCGCCGCTGCTTTCGATCAGGCGCCCGGCCAGGGTCGGGCCTATGGCCAGGCCGGCGCTGATCACCAGATTGGAGGCGTTCATCAAGCGCCCGCTGCGATCCATCTCGGCCATACGCGCCAGGATCAGCGGCAGGATGAAGGTCCAGGTGAACTTGAACACCAGCGCCGCCAGCGCGAAGCGCGCCAGCTGCGGCTGGCCCAGAAGCGCCAGCACCGAGCCCGCCATCAGGCCGTAGCCCAGCAGGAGCAGGGCGCTGCGGGGCAGGCGGTCACCGAACAGGGTGGCGCACAACGCGCCGACGATGCCCATCAAGGTGGCGATGGCCAGGATGTCGCCGTTGGTCTGCGCCGAGAGGCCGGACTGGCTGCCGATGGCGCCGATGAAGGTCCAGACCCCGCTGAGGCTGATGTAGAAGGTGAGAATGCCGAGTATTCCCAGGCTCGCCTTGAGCCAGGAGATCGCTGGGGCTTGCGCGGCATCGGCGGCCGGGCGCGCAGCGCCTGCTGGAAAACAGCGGGCCAGGGGCAGGCACAGGGTCATCAGCAGCGCCAGGATCAGGTAGCAGGCGCCCAGGCCGAAGCGTTGGAAGAGCATGGGCAACAGGCTCAGGCCGACCGCGCCCAGCACCAGTTGGCCCATCACCCAGAAGCCGTAGGCCCGGCTGGGACTGGGGCTGGCGGCGGCGCTGGCCAGGCAGATGATCATCAGCGAGCCGCCGGCCAGGGCGCTGCCAAAGCGCGCCATCAGCAACAATGAATAGTCGTGGGCCAGCATCGACAGCAGGTTGGCAACGATGAACAGCACGGCGCTGCACAGTGCGGCGCGCCGCCAGTCGATGTGTTTCAGCCACCAGATGGCCGGCAACGTGGCCAGGCTCATGGCCCCCAGTTCTGCGGAGAACAGGTCGCCGATCTGTGTGGGGCTCAAGTGCCACTGGCTGGCCAGTTGGGCGGCGATGGCCGGGGCCATCAGCAGTACCGCGGGAGTGATGGCGGCGAACAGCACGATGGCGGCCAGCAGCCCCAGGGGGTGGCGAGCAGCTGGCGCGGTGGCGCTTAAAACGGCGTTCTGGGTGTTCATGGACAGGCTCCAAAGGCAAGGGGTTCAGAACACGTGGACCAGGCGCAGCAAGGCGTCGGTGCCGGCAAAACCGTTATCGGTGGCGACGTTCTGCGACAGGCTGAACATCAGCTGATTGCGCTTGTCCAGCCAGTGCCCGACTTCGAATCCAGCCTGGGTGTAGCGCTTGTGGGTGTCGTTGATCCGTCGGTCGTTGATCCGCAGTTCGCCGCCGTCGGCGTGGATCAGGCGCAGGGCGCCGTAGGTCGCAGGGGTGAAGTCGTAGGAGGCGAAGGCTTGCAGGCGATAGAGCGGGTCCTGTTTCAGGTCGCTGCCGAAATAGTCGTCGTTGGTGCCGTACAGCTGGGCTTCGAGGTTGGCCTCCAGCACCCATTTTTCCCCCAGGCCCTGGGTGTAGTTGTAGACAAAGGTCGCGCCCCAGCGATTGGCCCCCGGGGAGACGTCCGGGTTGCGGCTGTGGTACTCGCCCAGCGGCAGCGTGATCAGGGTCAACAGGCCGCTGTAGGTGCGGGTTTGCGGCTGGTTGATGAAAAACAGCGTGCCCCCCACCTGAGGATCACCGAAACCGCTCTCACCGGTATGGCGTTCGGCGCCGGGCAAGCGAGCGTTGATGTCGGCCAAGGGCACGATGAACTGTGGGGTGCACAGGGTGCCGCACAGGTCGCTGAAGAACACCTGGCGGTAGGCCATGGCATTGACTCGCAGTTCGGCCTTGCCGCTGCTGTCGGCCGGGCCGTGAAAGTCGCCGGCACGGGTGGCCGGGAGGTACAGCACCCCCAGGCGGGTGCCCACGGGGGCGGCGAAGAAGTCCCGGGCGTTGAGGTCCGCGGCGTTGAGCGACAGGCTGGCCAGGGTGCCAGCCAGGGCCAGGGTGGTGCGGGTAATGAGCCTTGTCATGGGCGGTGCGTCTCTTGTTGGAGTTGTTGTTCGGCGAAGGGCTCGCCGGCACACGGCAGTGGGGCAAAAAAAGGGCAAAGGCTGCCCGTGGCCGTCAAATACGACGGCGTAAATCAGCGCAGGTCAGGGGGTGGGGTCAGTCGGGCGGGGCGTGGAGCAACTGGGCGATGCGCGCCTTGTCCTTGACCCCGAGCTTGCTGTAGATGGCGCGGATGTGATGGCGCACGGTGTTGGGCGACATGCCCAGGTCCCGAGCCACTTCCTTGTAGGTCTTGCCATCACCGAAGCACTGGGCGACGGCGTTTTCCCGGGGGCTGAGCTTGGGCAGCAGGCTGCGGCTGCGGGCCGCCAGCAGGTACAGGTCGCCCACGGCCGAGCAGTCGATCTGCAGGCGCTTGCCCTCGAAACCGTTGCCATCGAGCTTCATGGGCAGTTGCGGACCGTTCCACTGCGGCCATTCATGCAGCAGCAGATCGACAAAACCGCGCTCGGCACACTGCAGCACACCGCGCTGGTCGCACACGGCCAGGGCCAGATTGCGCGGGCGGGTGAGTTTCTCGCGCATGGCCACCAGGGTGCGGATCTGATTGGCCGACACCGCTGCCACCAGGTGCAGCATCAGGTTGTTCAGCACATGGCAGTCGTCCCGGGTAAAGGCCGGGGCGCCAGGGGCACGGTACAGGGCCAGGTGGTTGCTCAGTTGGGTATGGGGATCGATGTGCACCACGCATAGCAGCTCGCCGATGTTGTACTGGCGCCCCAGCCAGTTGAGTCCGGGGCCGTTGTGCGGATCGGCCATGTCGACGATCACCGCCCGTCCCGGCACTTCGTGCACCCGGTTCACGGTGACGTCGATGTGGCGGATCGATTGCCAGTCCGCCAGGTAGCTCGGTGGCAGGCGGTACAGGTAGCAACTGTGTTCATCCGGCAAGCCGTCGACCAATGCGGCGCGGCCCCACCAGGCACTGTCGAAGGGCAAGAGTTTGCAGATGCGCGCCAGGGCATGCTGGTGAAGGTTTTCGATGTCCTTGTTCTGCGCCAGTTGCTGCAGTTCCAGGGTCAGCTCGCTGAAGGCCTGCAACAGGCTGGCCGGAGCGTGATCGAGTCGGTTCATGGGTCTGTACCTCTGTGCGACGTTGTTATTGTTTTCGTCACGGAAGGGGTTGAGGACCATTACGCCTGGGGGACGTGGGCAGGGCCTGGTGCGAGTATCGATGGCTTGGCCGGCCACCGCCATCCTACAGATGCAGGAGGTGGCCCATGGCCCAGCGGCGCGGGTCGCTTATGCTTCAGCTGGTCAACCATGATCACTATTGGGAGTGAGTTCGATGCCAATGCAGCCTTTCTCTGTTTCGCACTGCGTCACAGGGTTTGATGCCATCAGGCTGCGGCCCTGGGGCGGTCGCTTGTACGGCTTCAGCGAGACACTGCCGGGCACCGTGCGGCGGCTTGAGGTCGCGCAGCCACAGGTCAAGCTGGTCATCGGGCTGGCGTCCCCCTACGGGCTCGCCGCCAATGGGCGCGAGGAGCGGTGCCAGGCGTTCGTGGTGAGCCGCCCGGCAGCTCCGGTGATCGTCGAGCAGAGCGGTGTGCATTCATGCATCGAGGTGGAGCTTCCGCCCTGGGCCGCGTACCGCCTGTTTCAGGGTGATGGCCAAGTGCTTGCCAGCCCTTGGCTGGATCTGCGGGAACTGTGGGGCACGTCGGTGTGCTTGTTGGTCGAGGCACTGGAAGAAAACCCTTGCTGGACGAGTCGATTGCAGCGGGTCGAAACCTTTCTTGCCGAGCGTTTGCAGAACTCGCGCCGTGAGGTGCCCGAGATGCTGCGCCGGGCCTGGGAGGAACTGCAGCGAAGCGCTGGCGGTACCTCGATCGGTGATCTGAGTCAGCAGGCCGGCTGCAGCGGACGGCATTTCGCCAGTCGCTTCAAGGCCCATCTGGGACAAGGGCCCAAAGCCTGCGCCCGGCATATTCGTTTTGCTCGCGCCCAGCAGTTGCTGGAATCGCTACCGGCGCTGGAGCTGGTGCAGGTTGCGGTGCTGTGCGGCTACAGCGACCAGAGCCACTTCACCCGGGAGTTCCAGGCATTCGCCGGCTGCTCCCCGGGAGCCTATGCCCGAAGCGGCTGGGCCGATATTCCTGGCAAACCGGCATCGTTGCTCGAAGGCCGGGAGAATTGAGTGACCCGGTCAGTTTTATTCAAGACCCGCCGAGCCTTTGCAGCGGACAGTGACAGCTCTGTCTCTGTGAACGTGGAGGATGTATGCCAGGTAGTCTTTCTCATGTGGAAATCGGGGTTGCCGACGCTCCGCAGTCGCTGGTTTTTTTCCAGCGCCTGTTCGACTGGTCGCCGCAGCGGTTGGGTGCAACGGAGGATGCCTGGTTGCAGACGCCCTCGATCCGGGTCGGCGTCCATGGCGACGATCCGCAGTCGCGCATGGTCGTGTATTTCCGGGTCAGCGACATGGCCGACAGCGTGTCCCGGGTCCGGGCTCTGGGGGGGCAGGCCGGTGACATCAGTCCCCACGAGCCCGGTTTCGGTCGGTTCTGCCAGTGCCACGATCCCCAGGGCGTGTGCTTCGGCCTGCATCAGCCGGACCCCCTTGAATCCTAGCCAGGGCTGGGAGGCGTTCAGGCAGCCTGGCTAGGGCGCTGCAGGCGATGGAAGCAGCGGCTGAAATACACCAGCGAGTCGCCTTGCTCGCGCACGCTGATTTCATCCAGTTCCACCAGCATCACCGAGTGGGTGCCGATTTCCTGGACCTCGGTGATGCGTCCCTGGAGGCTGGCCAGGGCGCCCTCCAGCACCGGCAGGGCCTGCAGACCGTCGCGCCAGGGGTGCAGGCCGAAGCGCTGGTCCATGGCCACCTCGGTCATGCCGGCAAAATGCCGCGCCACGTCCTCGTGTTCGCCGCTGAGGACGTTGATGCACAAATGGCCGTTGCCCTTGAACACCGGGTTCAGGGCGCTGTTGCGGTTGACGCAGACCATCAGGGTCGGCGGGCTGTCGGTGACCGAGCAGACCGCGGTGGCGGTGATGCCGCAACGGCCGGCGGGGCCGTTGCTGGTGATGACGTTGACCGCAGCGGTCATGTGGGCCATGGCGTTGCGGAAGGCGAGTTGCTTGGGATCGAGTACAGACATGACGAATTCCTCATGGACGCAGGGCATTGCGCTGCAGGAGCCAGCTTGCCGACGAAGAGGAGCTTGTGGTGCTCTGGCGGGCGCTTTCGCTGGCAAGCCAGCTCCTACGACAACAGGTGGGCATTGGCCTTTTCCGTAGGAGCGGGCCTCGTGGCTACTGGCGGATGCGGTCCAGCATGTTGATGTCGTCGGGGTTGCTCAGGTGCGGCACGGTCCAGCCATCGAGGTCGTAGTCGCCCAGGCATTTGTCCACCAGGTCGGTCATGGCCTTCATCGAGCCGCTGGCCTGGGCGTGGCGCAGACACTGCATGCGGATCTCGTCCTGGCTGCCGGCATAGTTGATCTCGTACAGCTCGTGGCGGCCGCCGAACTCGGTGCCGATGGCGTCCCACAGCAGCTTGAGAATCTTGATCCGCTCTTCGTGGCCCATGCCCCCCGAACCGCGGCAGTAGGTACTGAGGTACTGGTTGAGCACCGGGTCCTTGAGATCGCGGGAGCCGGAGGGCAGGTAGATCAGGCCGCTGGCCACCACCTGCTCGATGATCTTCTTGATGTCGGTGTAGGCCTGGGGCGCCAACACCCGGTAGGCCTGCAGGGCCTGGGTGCTGGGCAGGTAGACGCCGTTCATCCATTCGCTGGCGTTGCCGTGCATGGCGTCGGTCAGCGACCAGAACAGGTTGCGCCAGGCCACCACTTCGCCGACCTGGGCCTGGACCCCGCGAAACTCCAGGGAGCCGGTGCATTGCAGGGCCTTGACCAGCAACCCGGTGATGAAGTCCAGCTTGACCGCCAGCCGGGTGCAGCCCTGCATGGGGAACAGCCGACCGAAACCGCCCTGGGGGAACCACTGGCGGCAGCGCTCGAAGTCGCGGTAGATCAGCACGTTCTCCCAGGGGATGAACACCTTGTCCATGATCAGGATCGCGTCGTTCTCGTCGAAGCGGCTGGACAGCGGGTAGTCGAAGGGCGAGCCCGTCATGCCCGCCTGCAGTTCGTAGGACGGGCGGCAGATCAGCTTCATGCCGCGGGTGTTCATCGGGGCGATGAACATCAGGGCGAAGTCGGTGTTGTCCCCCAGCAGCTGGGCCGAGCCCTGGCCGACGAAGTTGTAGTGGGTCAGGGCCGAGTTGGTGGCCACCACCTTGGCGCCGCTGACAATGATCCCGCCCTCGACTTCCTGGTCCACCGAGATGAACACGTCCTTGACCTGATCCACCGGCTTGTCGCGGTCGATGGGCGGGTTGACGATGGCGTGGTTGAGGTAGAGGCAGGCTTCCTGGATGCGCTTGTACCAGGTGCGGGCGTTGTCCGCGAAGCGCCCGTAGAACTCCGGGTTGGCCCCCAGGGCGCTGCCGAAGGCGGCCTTGTAGTCGGGGCTGCGGCCCATCCAGCCGTAGGTCAGGCGCGACCAGTCGGCGATGGCGTCGCGCTGCTGGCGCAGTTCATCGGGGCTTTTCGCCGAGCGGAAGAATTTGTGGGTGTAGCCGCCGTTGCCGGTGTCGGTGTCCCAGCACAGTTGTTCCTTGGTGGCCGGGTCGTGCAGGGCGTCGTACAGGCGGGCCATGGAGGCCGCCGAGTTGCGGAAGGCCGGGTGGGTGGTGACGTCCTTGACCCGGTCGCCATAAATGTAGATTTCACGATCATCGCGCAGGCTGGCCAGGTATTCGGCACCGGTCAGCGGGCGGTCGGTTGCGGCACGAAAGTCTTCAGGTTTCATATCCAGTCTCGGCGTTGTTTTTATTGACTGGGGCCATGATGGGCAGGGGCGGGCGCTGAAAAAATGGCTTTTACGGCGAATGAATTGCACTTTTCATAGGGCGCGTTGGCGCTCTCGGGCTGGGTACGGCGCACTGTTCTGGCGCGGCGAATCACGGCTTTATCGATTCACTTCGCGTTGTGTTGTCTCAGGCCTGACACAGGGGGCACATTTCGAAATATTTTTGCCAATCAGACAGATGAAAGCTCAAGTTCGGCCGATATCTCTGATAGGCCCATGGACGCTCTTTCCGTGGTGTCCCTCGTCGATGCAGTCCTGATGCGTCGGCCGATAAGGGCATGGATGCTCGCCGCCCCGTTCTCCTTCGAGACTCGTCCTATGTCCTTGCGTAACCTGAATATCGCCCCGCGTGCTTTCCTCGGTTTTGCCTTTATTGCCCTGCTGGTCATGGTGTTGGGCGTATTTGCGGTGAACCGCATGTCGATCATCCGCGACGCGTCCCTGGAAATGGAAAGCAATCAGCTGCCCAGCGTCGGTTATCTGGGCAACCTGACCGAGAACGTCCTGCGCCTGCGGATTCTGTCATTTCGCGTGCTGGTGAACCGCGAGCCGGCCGGCCTTGCCGAAGCCCAGACCCGCATCGGTGTGCTGGTGGACAAGGCCAGGCAGGCCCAGGCCAGCTACGCGGCGTTGCCGGCGGGCCCGGAGGAAGTGGCGCTGTACAAGACCTTCAGCGCGACCCTGGACAATTACCTGCTGGCGCAGAAGGAGATGCTCGAGCTGTCACGCCAGGACAAGCTGGAGGAACTGCGCACCTTGATCAACACCCGGATCAAGGACGGCACCGATCAGATGGGCGAACAGTTGAACAAGCTCATCGCGATCAATGCCGCGGGCGCCAAGAGTGCCTCCAAGGCGGCCGGCGAGCACTACGACAGTGCCATTGCCGGGATCGTCATCGTCGCGCTGCTGGCCGCATTGCTGACCATCGTGCTGGCGCTGTTGTTGACCCGCAGCATCGTCACCCCCCTGAACAAGGCCCTCAACGTCGCCGAGGTGATCGCCGGCGGCAACCTGCGCCAGGCCATCGAGGTCGACGGTCAGGACGAGCCGGCACGCCTGTTGCGCGCCCTGGCGCAGATGCAGGCCAGCCTGCGCCGCACCATCGAGCAGATCGCCGGCTCGGCGACCCAGCTGGCTTCGGCCTCGGAAGAACTCAGCGCAGTGACCGAGGAAGCCTCTCGCGGCGTGCAGCAGCAGAACACCGAGATCGAACAGGCCGCCACCGCAGTCAACGAAATGACCGCAGCAGTGGAAGAGGTGGCACGCAACGCAGTGTCCACTTCCGAGGCGTCCCAGCAGTCGACCCAGGCCGCCCGCGAAGGCCGCGACCGTGTGGTGCAGACCGTCGAGGCGATCCAGACCATGGCCCATGACGTGCAAAACACCTCGGTGATGATCGAAGGCCTGGCGACCCAGGGCCGGGACATCGGCAAGGTGCTGGACGTGATCCGCGCCATCGCCGAGCAGACCAACCTGCTGGCGCTTAACGCCGCCATCGAAGCGGCCCGTGCCGGCGAGGCCGGGCGTGGCTTTGCCGTGGTGGCCGACGAGGTGCGGGCCCTGGCCCATCGCACCGCCCAGTCGACCCAGGAAATCGAGAAGATGGTGGCCGGTATCCAGAACGGCACCGGCGAAGCGGTGGAGTCCATGCAGCAGAGCAACCGGCGGACCCAGAGCACCCTGGAGCTGGCCCGCGCCGCTGGCGAGTCCCTGGAGCAGATCGCCGAATCCATCAATCAGATCAACGAGCGCAACCTGGTGATCGCCAGTGCCTCGGAAGAACAGGCCCAGGTGTCCCGCGAGGTGGACCGCAACCTGGTGAACATCCGTGACCTGGCGATCCAGTCGGCGGCCGGGGCCAACCAGACCAGTTCAGCCAGTCATGAACTGTCGCGCCTGGCGGTGGATCTCAACGCCATGGTGGCGCGCTTCGTGGTCTAAGGGCGCGAACGGTGGGGCCGGGCGCTCGACGAGTGCCCCGCCAGCACCTAGGGTTTTGGCTGAAGCATCTTGCATGGAGAAAGCGATGCGCTACTCAGCCCTGACCCAACGGATTGTCGGAGAAGGTTCTGCTGCCTGGAACATCCACTACCGGGCCCTGGCCCTGCGCGAGCAGGGGCGGGATGTGTTGCTGCTGACCATTGGCGACCCGGATTTCGATACCCCCAGGCCCGTGGTCCAGGCCGCGATCGACAGCCTGCTGGCCGGCGATACCCACTATTCGGACGTGCGCGGCAACCTGGCGCTGCGCAGCTGCATTGCCCGGCGCCATCATCAGCGCTGCGGACAGATTGTCGACGCCGAGCATGTGGTGGTTTTGCCGGGCGCCCAATGCGCGGTGTTTTCCGTGGCCCAGTGCCTGCTCAATCCCGGGGACGAGGTGCTGGTGGCCGAGCCCATGTACGTTACCTACGAAGGCGTGTTCGGCGCCTGCGGGGCCCGCATCGTGCCGGTGCCGGTGCGGGCCGAGCAGGGCTTTCGCGTCGATCCGCGGGACATGGCGGCGCGGATCACCCCGCGCACCCGGGCCATGTTGCTCAACAGCCCGAACAACCCGTCGGGCGCGAGCCTGTCCCTCGACGACTGGCAAGCCCTGGCGCGGCTGTGCTTTGCCCACGACTTGTGGCTGATTTCCGATGAGGTCTATTGCGACCTGCTGTACCAGGGCCAGCACTTTAGCCCCGGCAGCCTGCCGCGCATGGGCGAGCGCACGGCCACCATCAACAGCCTGTCCAAGTCCCATGCCATGAGCGGCTGGCGGGTGGGCTGGGTGATTGCCCCGCCGACCCTGGCCGGGCACCTGAGCAACCTGGCCCTGTGCATGCTGTACGGCCTGCCGGATTTTGTGCAGAACGCCGCAGTGGTGGCCCTGGACAGCGACCTGCCGGAGCTGGTGCAGATGCGCGACGAGTACCGACGGCGCCGGGACCTGGTGTGCGCGCTGCTGGACCAGTGCCCGGGGCTGACCCCGATCTGCCCGGATGGCGGCATGTTCGTCATGGTGGATGTACGCCGCACCGGGCTGGACGCCCAGGGCTTTGCCGACCGCTTGCTGGACGACCATGGCGTTTCGGTACTGGCCGGTGAAGCCTTCGGCCCCAGCGCCGCGGGCCACATTCGCATCGGCCTGGTGCTGGACTGCGAGCGCCTGGCCGAGGCCTGCCGGCGCATTGCCCGCTGCACCGAGCAGATTCTCGAACAATGCCCCGCAACCCTCCACCTGTAGGCGCCGGCTTGCCTGTCATGCACCGCCCTGGCGAACGCGTTTGCCGGCAAGCCCGCGGTTGCAGAGGTGTTCGCCAGGGGCACGCGGCGGTTAGGCCTGACGCTGCGATGGAGCGGTCCAGGCGGCGCTGTTCACCAGATTGGCTGGGCGCTGCCCCGACAGGGCTGCCAGCAGGTTGTCCACCGCGCAGCGGGCCATGGCTTCACGGGTTTCGTGGGTGGCCGAACCGATGTGCGGCGTGGCCACCACATTGGGCAATTGCAGCAGCGGTGAGCGGTGGTCCAGCGGTTCGCGCTCGAACACGTCCAGCCCGGCGCCGCGTATCCGTCTTTCCTGTAAGGCTTCGATCAAGGCAGCTTCGTCCACCACCTTGCCTCGGGAAATATTGATGAAGATGCTTTGCGGACGCATCAGCGCCAGTTCACGACGGCCAATCAGCCCTTGGGTTTTCTCGGTCAAGGGCAAGGTCAGGCAGATGAAGTCGGCCTCTTGCAGCAGTTGCTCCAGGCTGCGGTAGCGGGCATTGAAACGTTGCTCCACCGCCGGCTTGGGGCTGTTGCTGTGGTAGATCAGCGGCATGCCGAAACCGAAATGTCCACGCTGGGCCAACGCCTCGCCAATGCGCCCCATGCCGATGATGCCCAGGGTCTTGCCGTGCACGTCGCTGCCGAAATGCAGCGGTCCGATGTTGCGGTTCCATTGCCCGGCGCGCACCAGATTGGCCAGTTCCACCACGCGCCGGGCGGTGGCCAGGATCAGGGCGAAACCGGTGTCGGCGGTGGTTTCGGTGAGCACGTCCGGGGTGTTGCTCAGCAGAATCCCGCGTCGGGTCAGGTAGTCGATGTCGTAGTTGTCGACCCCCACCGAGACACTGGCCACCGCTTGCAGGCGCGGCGCCAGGTCCAGCAGTTCGGCGTCCAGGCGCAGGCTGGCCCCCAGCAGGCCGTCGGCGCTGGGCAGGGCCTGGCGCAGGGCCTTGAGGCCGGTTGGGCCCAGGTCCTCGATCAGGGTGACCTCGGTCTGTTCCTGCAGGCGCGCCATCAGCGACGGCGAGAGTTTCTTGTACAGCACCAGGTGTTTTTTCATGACGGTTCTCTGTGGCAGTTCAGGAGTGGGCCAGGCGGCGCGGCAGGGGCAGGCCCTTGGCCCGAGGCGCTCCGGCGCCGGGTGTCAGCAGCAGGGTCAGTAGCACCGAGAGCAGCAGGGCGCCGCTCATCAGCAGGTAGGACATCCCCGGCGAGCCGGTGGCGCTGTTCAGGTAACCCACCAGATAGGAGCCGCCGAAGGAGCCCAGGGCGCCCATGCTGTTGATCAGGGCCATGGCGCCGCCGGCGACGTTGGCCGGTAGAATCTCCGGAACGATGGCGAAGAACGGCCCATAGGGCGCGTACATGCAGGCTCCGGCGATTACCAGCAGCCCGTAGGACCACCAGAAGTGTTCGGCGCCCAGCAGGTAGGAGGCGTAGAAGGCGATGGCGGCCACCAGCAGCGGCGGCCAGACGAAGCGCTTGCGTTTCTGGGTCCGGTCCGAGCCCCAGGACACCCCGAGCATGGCGATCACCGCCGCCAGGTAGGGCAGGGCCGAGAGCCAGCCGGCCTCCACCATGTCCATTTGCGCGCCGTGCTTGAGGATCGAAGGCAACCACAGGACGAAACCGTAGACCCCGATGCTCCAGCAGAAAAACTGCAGGGCGAGGATGATCACCTTGGGCGAGCGGAAGGCCTCGGCGTAGTTCTTCACCGCCTTGATGCCCTGCTGTTCGGCGGCCAGGGCGCTTTCCAGGTCCTGCTTCTCCTGGTCGCTGAGCCACTGGGCCTGGCTGGGCCGGTCATCGGCCAGGCGCCACCAGATAAAGGCCCAGAGCACCGCCGGCAAACCCTCGATGATGAACATCCAGCGCCAGCTGAAATGCTCCACCAGATAGCCTGAGACCACCGACATCCAAAGCATGGTCACCGGGTTGCCGAGGATCAGGAAGGTGTTGGCCCGGGAGCGTTCGGCCCGGGTGAACCAGTGGCACAGGTACACCAGCATCGCCGGCATCACCGCGGCCTCCACCACCCCGAGCATGAAGCGGATGGCGATCAGCGTGTAGGCGTTGGACACGATCCCGGTGAGGGTGGCCAGGCCGCCCCAGAGGATCAGGCTGACGAAGATCAGCTTCTTCACGCTGCGTTTTTGCGCGTAGATCGCCCCCGGCACCTGGAAGAAGAAGTAGCCGAGGAAGAACAGCGCCCCCAAAAGCGAGGACAGCCCCGGGGTGATCTGCAAGTCGTCGGCCATCCCGGAGGCGGCGGCAAAGCCGTAGTTGGCGCGGTCCAGGTAGGCCAGGCTGTAGGTGATGAAGACGATGGGCATGATGTACCACCAGCGGCGGGCGGCGAGTTTGAGCGTGTCCATGAAAGTTCTCCTGAGCTTGTTGTTTTTGTCGCAACAGGTGGTTCTGGGTGTTCGTTTCCCGGATGAGCCGGTACGCCAGCTGCTATGAGGCGCAGGCGGTTTTCAGGGGCGCTGCCTGGTCGGGCAGTTCGTGGCGCCTGGGCAGGCCTTCCATGTCGCCACGGCTTTGTACTGCGCGGCTGCCCAGCCAATTGGCCCGCTGCACCGCCTCGCTCACGCTGAGGCTTTCCAGCAGGGCGCTGATCAGGCCCACGGCGAAGGCATCGCCGGCGCCGACGGTGTCCACCACCTGGGGCACCGGCACGCCGTCGACGAAGCCGGCGTCCAGGTGGGTGCGGTAGTAGGCGCCATGGGCGCCGAGCTTGATCACCACGGCTTCGGCGCCCTGGTCCAGGTAGAAGGCGGCGATGTCCGCCGGGTCGTCACGCCCGGTGAGCAGGCGGCCCTCGCCGAGGCCCGGCAGCACCCAGTGGGCGAGGGCCGCCAGGCGGTTGATCTCGCGGATCATCAGCGCTTCGCTGGCCCACAGGCCGGGACGCAGATTGGGGTCGAACGACACGCTGCGGCCGCTGGCGCGCTGGGTCTGCATCAGGTGACCGGACAGCTCCCGGGCCGAATCCGAGAGGGCCGGGGGAATGCCGGTGGCGTGCAGGTGACGGGCCTGGAGCAGGGCCGGGGCCAGGTCGTCGAGGCTCAGGTGGCTGGCGGCCGAGCCGCGGCGGAAATACTCCACCCGTGGGTCGTCGCCGGTGTCTTCCCGGGACTTGAGCTGAAAGCCGGTAGGGTGCAGCGGGTCGCGGCGCACGAAGCGGCAGTCCAGGCCCTCGGCCTGCAAGGTGTCGAGCACGAAGCGTCCCAGGGAGTCGTTGCCGACCCGGCTCAGCCAGGCCACCTTGAAGCCCAGGCGCGACAGGCCGATGGCCACGTTGCTGTCGGCCCCGGCAATGCGCTTGTGAAAGTGCTCGACCCGGGCCAGGTCGCCGCTGTGTTCGGCGACGAACATGGCCATGGTTTCCCCGAAGGACAGGATATCGATCTCAGACATGGGCTGGCTCCAGTCGCGACTGGCCGAGGCGGGCCAGCAGGTCGACCTGCTCGGCGCTCACCTGCAGCAGGTCGTCGCCTAGCAGGGGGTATTCCACGGCCCGGGTTAGACCTTGATTCATGTGCCGCAGCAGGTGTTCCCACTGCTGCAACTCTGCGGTGCCGGGCGGCAGGGCCACCCGTTTGCCGTCGTCCCGCAGGCGGACCGCCTTGCAGTGCAGGTAATCCACATGCCGGCCCAGCAGGCGCGCGGCTTCCAGCGCCGACTGCTGCTGCCACGCCCAGTTACCGATGTCGAAGGTCATGCGCAGGGGCAGGTTCCACCCTTGCACGGCGTTGAAAAAAACCTGGAAGGGCTCGATGCGCCCGCCATGCACGGTCTGGTCGTTTTCCACCAGCAGGGTGAGGGGCTGGCCTGACAGCAGGCTGGCCAGGCTGCCCAGGTCGTGATGCTCGGTGAAGTGACCGAGGGACACTTTCAGACGCTTGGCGCCGAACGCCCGGGCCCGTTGCAAGGTGGCGGACAGCTCGGGGTTGGGTTCGTCGCCCTCGGCCAGCCACAGCTCCAGGGGCGAGGAAAATACGCTTTCCAGGCCATGTTCCCGGGCGCTGCGGGCCAGTTCCTCGGGCTTCTCGTGGGTCAGCAGTTCTTCGCGCCACTCGATGCACGAAGCGCCGGCGGCGGCCACCAGGGAAATGAAATGGCCCTGGCCGTGCTGGCGGACCAGATCCGCGCCGTAGCTGGACAGACTGATGGAGACGGGTGATTGATGCATGCTTCAGACCTCTGAAACCGGTTTCATTTTTATTCGAGAAAACCCGGGACACGCTGCGATGCAGGGGGCTCGGGATTACACAGGGGGTTTTCGGGTGGAGCCACGAACCATCAGTTGCGCCGTAAAGTCCAGTACTCGCGCCGGGCCGGCATCGCCTCGCAGGCGCTTGAGCAGGCATTGGAAAGCGGCGGTGCCTATGGCTTCGGTGGGCTGGGCCAGGGCCGTGATGCCGCTGCCCACCAGGGGGTACCAGTCCAGGTCGTCGAGGGCGATCAGGCCGATGCCTTCGAACAAGGGGCAATCCAGTTCACGCAGGACCCGGGTCGCCGCCAGGGCCGCCACGCCGTTGGCGCAGAACAGCGCCTTGGGGCCAGGACCGGGAGCCTCGAGAAAGTCTTTCAGGTGGCGGGCCAGGGCCGCGCCGGTCTCCAGTGACTGGCCACGCAAGGCCGGGCGCCGGGCGACTTCGTCCTGGAAGGCGGCACTGCGTTCGAGTCGTGAGCTGGTGCCGTCATGGGGTTCGCTGACCAGCAGCAGGTCACGGTAACCCTGTTGCTCCAGGTGTTCGATGGCGCTGTGCACTGCCGCCGGGTTGTCCAGGCCCACCAGATCGGCGTGCAGTGATTCAAGCTTGCGGTCCACCAGGACCATGGGCATTTCCTGCTGCAACTCCTGCAACTGCTCCAGGTGATGACCCAGGGTGTTCACGATCAGGCCTTCGATGTTGTAGGCCCGCAGGTTGGCCAGGTGCTGGGCTTCCTGCTGGTCGTCACGGTCGGTGTTGCACACCACCAGGCTATAGCCGTGCTGGCGGCAGGCGGTTTCCACGCCATGCATCACGGCAATCGAATAGGGGTTGCGGATATCGGCCACCAGCATGCCGATCAGGCGGGTGCGCCCGCGTTTCAGGCCGCGGGCCATCTGGTTCGGGCGGTAACCCAGCGCGCTGATGGCCTGCTCGATGCGCAAGGCAATGGCATCGGAGAGCAGGGCGCGGTCTTCGCCGATAAAGCGCGACACACTGGCCTTGGAGACCCCGGCGTGGCGGGCGACATCGAGCATGGTGACGCGGTTGCGCTGGGCGGCGGAAAACTGATTCACGGGCAACGACCTTATTCTTGGAATTATCGGTTTGCAGTGCTTCCGGGTACGGTGCTGAAACCGGTTTCAGGAAACCGCAAAACCCATTCTGCCGTCAAGGGCGCAACGTCGATAAATCGCTATCAGGGCTCAAGTTGGCTGACCAACGGTAGGGCTCGGGTTGGCTCAAGAAACTCGCGCAGGGCCCGCAGCAGGGCGTCGTACAGCCCATCGACTTCCGCCGCCAGCCCTCTGGCCCGCAGGCAGCCATGCACCAGGCCCAGGCCCGGGTACAGCTGGCTGGCGACGCCGGCCTGCAGCAGGCGCTGGTGATAGCACTGGCCGTCGTCGCGCAAGGGGTCGAACTGTGCCTGCGCGATAAAGGCCGGCGGCAGGTGACTGAAGTTCTCTGCCAGCAGTGGCCGGGCATAGGGCGAGGTGGGTTCGGGCTCCGGCAGGTACAGCGCCTGGAAACAGTCCAGGTCACTGCTGCTGAGCAGCGGGGCATCGGCGCACTGGCTGCGCGAGGGCAGGTTGGCGGCACCGCCGAGCCCGGGATAGACCAGCACCTGGGCGTTGGGCAAGGGTTCAGCGGCATCCCGCAGGGCCAGGCACAGGGCGGCGGCCAGATTGCCCCCGGCGCTGTCGCCCATCACCAGCCGACGGCGGTGATCCAGAGGCACAGGGCCCAGCCCCTGCTCCAGAGCCCGCCATACCGCCAGGCAATCGTCGAAGGCGGCCGGGAACGGGTGTTCCGGGGCCAGCCGGTAGTCCACCGCGATCACCAGCGCCTGCAACTCGTGGGCCAGATGGGCGGTGATGAAATCGTGGGAATCCAGGCTGCCCAGCACCCAGCCGCCACCGTGCAGGTACAGCAGCCAGGGCCAGCCACACTCCGGGGCGGCGCGGTCGGGGTGATAGAAACGCAGCGGCACCTGGGCCAGTTGCCCTTGATGCACGGCGAGGCCGGGCGGATGGGCCGGAGTGAAATCCCGGCACATGCGCTCATAGCTGTCGCGCAGGCCCTTGAGGCTGCTGTCGGCGCTGGTGTAGCTCAGGGTGCGCTGGACGAAGGCCGCCAGCTCGGCAGAAAGCGGGTAATGGCTCATGGACAGTCCTGGAGGGTAGGTGCCGGGTTGCCGGCGAACGAGCCCGGGAAATCTTCATCATTGCAGCGCCTGACCGAAAGAGCCGCCGCAGGGCGTTGCGTTTGTCGGCGAAGGGCCCTGAGACCGCCTTCGCCGGCAAGCCGACTCCTGCGCCGGGCGGTTACAGGTTCGCTTTGACCGCAGCCACACCCTCGCGGCCGTCGAAGGTGGTGACCCCCGTCAGCCAGCGCTGCAGGTCTTCTGGGTGCTCGCGCAGCCACTGGCGGGCCACTTCCTGGGGCGCCTTGCGTTGCATGATCGGTACCATCAGCTGGCTTTCCTGGGCGGCGCTGAAGCTCAGGTTCTGCAGCAGCCGATGCACGTTGGGGCAACGCTCGGCGTAGTCCGGCGCGGTGACCGTGGACACCGTGGCCGCCCCCTCGTTGGGGCCGTACACGTCTTCGCTGCCGGTGAGGTAGGTGATGGCCATGTTGATGTTCATCGGGTGCGGGGTCCAGCCGACGAACACCACGAACTCCTTGCGATTGATCGCCCGCTGCACCGCCGCCAGCATCCCGGCCTCGCCGGATTCGATCAGCTTGAAGCCCTTGAGGCCGAAGTGGTCGGTGTCGATCATGGTCTTGATCGTGGTGTTGGCGCCGCTGCCTGGCTCGATGCCGTAGATCTTGCCCCCCAGCTGCTCCTTGAAACGGGCGATGTCGGCGAAGGTTTTCAGGCCCGCCTGGGCCACGTAGTCCGGCACTGCCAGGGTTGCCTGGGCATCCACGAGGCTGGGCTGGGCCATGACCTTGACCTGCCCGGCCTCGAGGAAGGGCGCGATGTTCTGGTCCATGGCGGGCTTCCAGTAGCCGAGGAAGATGTCCAGGCGCTGGTCGCGGATGCCGGCGAAGATGATCTGCTGCACCGCGCTGGTCTGCTTGCTGTCGTAGCCCAGCCCGGTGAGCAGGACATCGGCCACGGCGCTGGTGGCGATCACATCGGTCCAGTTGACCACCCCCATGCGCACGGTCTTGCAGGACGCGGGCTCGGCGGCCCAGGTGGGGGAATTGAGCAGTGCAGTGGCGCAGAGGAGCAGGAAACAACGCTTGAACGGTGTTTTCATCAGAGGATCTCTTCCGGCAGGTGGCTTGTTGTTCAGAGCGGCGTCTTGTTGCGCCGTACTGGCCACCTTACGTGGCCCCGATGGCCCGGGAAACGCTCTGTAGCGACCGGCTTTTGCACTGTGACGACTGCCCGGGCGCACTTCACGCCTACAGGCTCGTCCAGGTAGCGATCAGCAACAGCCCTGGCGGTGCGCCAGGGCTGGGGTCTGGAAGTACGGTGCAGCCTCGACCGGGCTGATGTGGAATACCGCGAGACAGGGCAGGAGCCGTTATCAGAACTGATAGGTAAAGGCGGTTCGAATACCGGTCGTGTCATTGCCGCCCGGCTCCTGTGTCCAGAACACACCGGCATGCACGGCGCTGTTCGGGTTCAAGGCATAACTTGCCCCGGTGCCCGCGGCAAAACGGGTGTCGTGCTGTTTATCGGCCTGGTAGGTATAGCGGCCCAGGTAGTCCATGCGCGCTTGAAAGGCATCCTGGTCTTTGTCCAGGTCCTGGATCAGGCCCAGGCTGGCATTGAGCTCCAGCTGTTTTGTCAGGCGTTTGGCAGTCCGTACGCCGGCGTTCAGGCTGGTCACCGAGCGCTGCATTTTTGCGTAGCTGGCCGCCATGACGGCGCCGCTGCGCTCGCTATAGCCCTGGCGGCTGACTTGAGTCTGGCTGAGGCCGATGTAAGGCGTCACGGTCAGGCTATCGAGCCGCAGGCCATAGGCACCCTCGATGCTGAAGGCCCTGCCACGCAGGCTCGAACGCCCTTGACCGGCTTCGGTATAAGCCAGTTGCTCACGGCGGATATCGACCTTGGACGACAGGTAGGCCGCAGCCAGACGCCCCTGCCAACCCAGGCCCTGGCCCGATTCGTCCACGGCAACGAACATTGCCACTGCGGGTGCGTTGGACCCTGCCTTGGTGTAGTTGTCCGGCAACTGTTGATCGAGGTTCTGGTCCAGGGTGATGCCTACGCGCAGATGGTCGCTAGGACGGGCGCCCAGGGTCAGACTCGTGGAGGTCTGGCGAGTCTCGCGGTTTCTGCTGTAGCTGGGACCAACACCTATACAGAACGAGCCGCTGTCGATCTGGCACTCCTGGCTCATCAACCGATCCAGTTGCGCACTGCGCAGGTCCAGGACTCCCCATGCCTGATTGGCGCTTTTGGCCATCGCGGTCCGGGTGTTGTCCAGATCAAGCAGGTGAGTGCCGGTTTCCGTGATCTTCCACAGTGCGGCGTGTAGGTCACCACTCGCCGTGAGGCTCAGGCCGACGGCAATATTGCCGTCGGCGGACACGGCAGTCGCTGCCGAATGTTGGCCGCCTAACGTGCCCAGATCGATCATGCCGTCGGCATCGGTGTGTCTGAAGGCGTGGTTATCGCCCTCTGCGGTAGTGGCAAAACCGACGATAACGCGGCCGTCGGCGGATGCCGCGCTAGCGCTGGAGTCGCCCCCCCAGGAGCCGAGCTCGACCATGCCGTTGGCGTCAGTGTGTTTAAACGCTTGAGTACCGCCGGTGATAGTTTCCGAACTGCCCACGACCACCTGGCCGTCGGCGGATATTCCCAGAGCCTGGGAAGATGTTCCGCCGAGGGTGCCCAGGTCGGTCATGCCGTTGGCATCGGTGTACTTGAACGCGTGTTGTACGTTCGAATCCGTATCGATGTCCGACTGCCCCACGACGACGCTACCGTCGCCGGACACCGCAGTTGCAAGGGAGTCGCCACTATTGTCTGCCTTCAAGGTCCCCAGATCGATCATGCCGGTCGCCTCCGTGTGCTTGAAGGCACGAGCACTCCCCAGGAGATTCGAGGCGTATCCAACGACCACGGCGCCATCAGCGGATACGCCGTTGGCGCTGGATGATTCGCCGCCCAATGTGCCCAGATCGATCATGCCGGTCGCATCGGAGTACTTGAAGGCGTGAGTCGAGTCAGGGGTGTCCGATTTTCCCACGACCACACTGCCATCGGCGGATATGGCATGGGCATAGGCATGGTTTCCACCCAGGGTCCCCAGATCGACCATGCCAGTCGCATCGCTGTATTTGAATGCGCGATCTTGGCCTGTGGGTAATGTTTTGTTTACCGCGATTAGACGACCGTCGGCAGAGACGCCGAAGGCCATAGAGTACTCGTTACTCAAAGAGCCTAAATCAATGCTGTCGATTGCAGTGATCGCATGGGACTGTACTGAATAAACGACGCTGTATAGCAGGGTAATAGCTGTTATTACGGATGGGTATTTCAACGTTGTAACCTTTTGGCGAAGCAGAAAACACAACAGTCTGTGGAAGTTACAGGCTGCTTTGGGGGTGGCTGTTTGCTGTTGGGCCCATGGATTGGGTGCGCGGGCGCTCTATTGCAAGTGCTTTCGTCATTTGGACATGGCGAGGTCGGCAAACTTCAGGCTCGGAAAAAAAGGGGGGTTAGTTGAAGGCGAGGGACTAACGTTAAGAAGTTAGTTGGCTAAATCCAGGGCTGTAAAAGGCGGCTATTTTATTTTTAGTAAGAGGGTGGGTCTTTAAGATGATTCTTAAATTGATCTTGAAGTGTTGGGGCGATTTGTTCGGAAGGTCGATCAGCACAACTGAATTTAGTTGCTTGGTGTTGGCGCTCGTTCGAATTAGATCAACTAGGGTTACCCAGCCTGACACTTGCTATATGGCACCCCGGACTAAGCCGTCGCGATTCTCACTGACGATCCCGCGAAGCTGCCAGGACTGGGCTCAAGCCGTCTTGTACCGGTTCAGCTGAACAGCCCGGCGGCAATATTGATGGAAAAACCGAGGATCGCGGTGTTGAACACAAAGCCGATCAACGATTGGGCGAGGACGATCTTGCGCAGCTCGCGGGTGGCCACGCCGACGTCCGAAGTTTGCACCGCCACGCCGATGGTGAAGGAGAAGTAGAGGAAGTCCCAATAGTTCGGCGTGGTCAGTTCCTCGGCAAAGCGCAGGGCCGGTTCCTTGCCATTCCAGGTGTAGTAAAGGCGGGCGTAATGCACGCTGAAGATCACCCCCACCAGCAACCAGGAACCGATCACCGTGAGCCCGGTGAAGCCGTAATGCAGCAGACGCTGAGGGGGATCCAGGTCCTTGCTGCCCACCAGCTCCAGGGTAATGGTCACCAGACTGGCGATGGCGGCGACGCAGACGATCAACAGCACCAGCCCGGCGTTTTCGTCCTCGGTTTCGGCGATGCGTTTCACGTCCTCGGCCCGGGCCCGCACGGTCAGCCAGAACATCAGCGCCAGGTAGGTCCAGACCGCGGCGTTCCAGCCGATGAGGAGCTTGCTGGTCAGGGTTTGCGCGGGGGCGAGGATGCCGACGGCGCAGCCGATCAGCACGCCGAAGGTCAGGCGGGGGTGGGTTCGGATCACGAAAGACATGGGGGCTCGCAGCTTCAGGGCAGTGGGGGAACATTAGCATGTAGGGGGATTTGGATAGGGGGGGGGATAGCGGTTGCTGCGGGTGTGGCGGCTGGCGGGTTCGGCTTTAGGGGGCTGTGCCACTGGGTACATATCCGTTGCTGCGGTAACGGCTGCTTATGGTTTCGCCCTTACGGCGAGTCCCTTTTTTTCAAACGCCAAAAAAAGGAACCCAAAAACGCTTGCCCCTCCATGGGCCCCTCGCTGGGGCTCGGGGTTCCCTCGCTTCGGCATTGCTCCGGGGGCCCGCCGCCAACCGGCCATCCCTGGCCGGGTGGCGGCTAGCTCGGCATCCATGCCGAGCTGCCCCCTACGCAACGCCTGCGCTCGGCCGGCTGGGAAGGGGCCGGAAGATCAA
>NZ_JAVAJH010000010.1:0-237634 GCF_030718165.1 Pseudomonas sp. LPH60 | reverse complement strand
CCATCTCCACTTAGAGAACCATTGGCCTTCCGAGCCCGACGAAAAAGACCGCAACCCTCCCCGCTCACGGGCTATCTTCTGCATCGCGACATCCAGCGCGATATCCAGGACGGTTGCGCGCCCAGCGCCTCACGCAGTGCCTGAAGGCCGTCGCTACGCTCCTCCACATTGAAGGCCAACGCCGCTCTCAGGGCGGGCCAGCAATGCCCCGGAAGATGCTTGGGCGCCTGCAAGGTAAGCTCCAGTCGCTGATCACGCGCCTGGGTCGACGGCAAGCCTCGGAAGGGATGCTTGCCAGAGGCCAGTTCAAAGATCACGCAAGCCACGGCATACAGGTCGGCAGCGGCCGACAAGACACCGCCCTCCAGCAATTCGGGGGCAGCGTAGCCCGGCGTCCAGGCATTGAAGCGACTGCGGCTCAAGTGAGGCAGGCCAGGCAAGACACCCGCCTCGGCCTGACCCAGGCCGAAGTCGAACAGGCGCACGCCCTCTTCACCGAGCATCACGTTGCTCGGTTTCAGATCCCCATGCAGCACGCCGCGCCCGTGGCTGTAAGCCAGGGCGTCAAGCAGCGGCACGGCCACCTCCTGCAAGGCTGTCCACGGCAGGCCCATCGGGTGCTCGCAGAGCAGCTTGTCCAGCGTAAGCCCGCGCATCAGCTCCATGGTGATGAACGCACAGTGACATTGGGCATCCACTTCAAAGCTGTGCAAACGCACGATGTTCGGATGGCGCAAGCGGCGCGTCAGGGCGAACTCGCTATACAGCACCAGGCTCGCATCCGGCGACTCGGAAAACTCCTCGCCCAACACCTTGAGGGCGATGTAGGGATCGGGGTCGCCGAACTGTTCATGCAGCAGGTCGCGCGCGCGATAAACCGTGCCCATGCCTCCAGCACCGAGCAGCCGTTCAAGACGATAGCGACCCGCCAGCAATCGCGGCAGCGTGCCTACCGGCGCAGTTTGCGCAGCTTTGGCTTTGCCACGCTTTCGCGCCCGGCTGCGGCCCTTGCCCCTGGGACGCGCCACGGCAGGCGCAGCAGGTGGGGGTTTGACGAAGGCGAAATAGGTCAGGTCGCCGGCCTCAGCCTCACCGGCCAGGATGCGCTGCATATCGGGCTTCATATCCGTCATTGGCGGATCACCACGGCCGTCAGGTTGTCTCTGGCGGCGCCGCGCAATGCCCCTTCAAACAGTCGCTCCAGGGCGATCCGTGGCGACGCAAGGCTCAGCGCCCGGCCTAAGGCATCTCCGCTAAGTCCTTGGTAAAGACCATCGCTGCACAGCAGAAAAACATCGCCCGCATGGACCTCGAACTCCAGCACATCCAGGGCCAACCGCTCGCTGGCGCCCACCGCGCGAGTCAGGGCATTGGCATCGGGATGAGCACTGGCCTGTTCCGGACTCATCCGTTGCTCGTCCACCAATTGCTGCCTCAGCGAGTGATCCTTGGACAGTTGATACAGGCACTGCCCACGCCACAGATAACAGCGGCTGTCGCCCGCCCAGATACAGGCCGCGCGGTTGCCTTGCAGCAACAACGCCACCACGGTGCTGCCAACTATGCTGTCTTGGCGCCCCACACTGACCGTCAACTCCTGGCCAAGGCGCCGGTTCAGCCAGTGCAGGCATTGGCGCAAGTCATTGAGCCGCCCCTCGAAACTGTCACGCAGCGACAACTCCGCCAGGCTGGCGACAATCAGCTGGCTGGCAACATCTCCGCACTGGTGGCCGCCCATGCCATCGGCGACCACCCAGAGCCCCTGCTCCGGGCAATCGAGAAAGGCATCTTCATTGCGCAGCCGCACCTTGCCCGGGTCGGTCCGTGCGGCGCTGCGCCAAGTGCCGGCACCCGACATCAGAGCTGCGCCGGCATACGGAATGAGCGCAGCACGCCCATGTCGAACGGGTTCGGCGTGCGCTGGCTCAGCAGCAGATAATTGGCACGCAAGCCACCCAGCTCGGCCTTGAGTACCAGCACATCACGACCGGTCAGGTACTCGGTCTGCATCAGGTCGAGCAGACGGAACAACGACCAGGGCCCGGTGTTCTTCTCGATACCGATGGGCCGGCCGACCATCTTGTCCAACACCAGGCTGGCACGCCCTTCTTCAGCATCGGTGGGCCACTTGAAGGACATCGGCACAATAGGGCCGTGCCGGTATTCCAGTTGCCGGTTGCCAAAACGGAACTCGGCCCGACTCACCGCCGGGTCGAGGGTGTAGGGCTCAAGCCTGAACTGCACCTGGGGCTCGGCCGGGTTCTCGGCGAAGAATCCCTGGCGAATCACTTGCGCGGCGACCATCTGCTCAAGGTACGCCTTGTTGATCGGCAGGCTTTGGCCGTCGATGCTGCGCAAGCGGTAGCTACCCGGATCACCACTGACGAAAGGTCGTATGTAGGTGTCGAAGAAGCGCTCGGCGATGCCCTGAGCCTTGAAGAACTCGCGAAAATCGTTGACGGCCACATCGCTGGTGCTATGGGCATTGAACGGATAGCGCTTGCGGATCGCCTTACCGTAGAAACTGTACAGCTCGCTCTGGTATCGCTGGTTGAGGTACTGGTACGAATCATTGAGCACCAGGCGCCAGGCGTCCTCGGCCAGCGAGTTGAACCACAGGCTCACCGGACGCGGCAGGCGCACCGAGGCATTGCGCAGGCTGCTCAGGGCATCGCGCTGGCCGCTCATGCGCGCCTTGGCCATTTCAAACGCAGCCTGATCAGGCTGGCTGGCCCGCGCCAGGCTGGACAGCTGCAGCTGCAGGTCGTTGATTGCCAGCAACGCCGGGGTCAGGTCCGCCGCCGGGCCGTTGTTGTCGTCCAGCAAGCGGTGCAGCGGGTCAAAGCGACGTTGCAGCGCCTTCTTCGCCGTATCCGGCAGGCTCTTGGCCAGGGCCTGGCGGGCCTTACCTGCGACAGCGGCCAGCCCCTCGCCCTGCGCACCTGGCGCTGCATCCCCGGTCTTGCCAGCCTGCGCCGTCTCGTCGGCAGCCTCGAGCACGCTCTGGAAGCGGGTGTTCTCACGGATCTCCACCAGCAACTGCAAGAGCGGCGAGTTGGCCGCGGTCAGACTGGCCAGTTGTTCGGCCCCATCGCCGGCATCGTTGAACGGCGGCAGGCTGACCCGGCCCAGGGCTTCGCTCCAGTGGTTGGCATAGTCGCGAAAGTACAGTTGCTCCAGCTCGACCATCAGCCGACGCAGATCCATGCCACTGATTCCCGAACCTTCGCCCAGCACCCAGTTGTCACGCAGGATATCGGTGACCAGCGCCGTGCCCTGGATCGAAAAATACTGCTGATAACCCTGCTGGGTATAAAAACCCGGGATCACATAGTCAGTGCCGACAAACAGATTGCCTTGTGGCCCCAGGTGCTGGCTCAGACGGTATTGCGGCAAGCTGCGAGCCTGCTCGCGCAGCACTCGGTAGACCACGTTGGCCAACGATTCGCTGCGCAACACCTGACGGGCCTGGCTCACCAGAGCCTCGTTGAGCGGATAACTGAATGGCAATTGGAGCAGGCGTTCGAAGTGCCCATTCAGACCGTTCTGCAAGGCGCTGTTGCCGGCGTAGCGGCTCGACCATTCTCGCGCCACCCAGTCCTTGAGCAAGGACGGATCACGGCGATCCTGCAGGTTCAGCATCAGATACGCGCGCAAGCTGTTGAGCAGGCGTTCGCGATCGCGCATGTTGGCGCGAACCTGCCCTTCGAGCATCTGCGCAACCCTTGGCAACAGTTGCTCCTGCAACTCACGCTCATAGGCACGCAAGAGCACCGGACGGCTGGCATCGCCTTGATACAGCCCAACCCGCTCATGCAGCGGCACCTCGCCCCCGGGCGCAAAGACCTGGGTGGCCGCATAACGAGTGTCGAGGGGTTTGAGCAGGGCCTGCGCGTCATCCCGCGCACTCAAGGCCACGCGTTGCTCACTCCAGCTCTGCGCCAGTGAACGCAGTTGCTCCAGGCGCCCGTGGTTGGCCGAGAAGCTCCCCGCCCACAGCATGCCAAACACCGCCAGGGCCGCCAGGGCGCCCACGTACAGGGCACGCTGGCCCCAGTGAATGCGTCGGCGCTCGCGTTGGTCCAGGCCGGCCAAGTCGGCCTCGGGGAAAATCACCCGGCTCAACAGGTGATGAATAAAGCGCGAGCGACCGCCGCGCAGGGTCGGCAGGACGGCAGCCGACATGCCCAGGGTCGCGCCGATACTGGCCGTATCTTGATCGAGCTGTTCGATCAGGTGCGGCGCACTGGTCAGGTAGAAGCCCCGCAGCTGGCTGGGGCGCTGATAGCGGTTGCCGGTGAATGCCATGTCGACGAACAGGCACAAGCGCTCTCCGATCTGTCCCAATTGGTGTGGGAAGTCGAGAATGCGCCCACGCCGCTGGGTGTCTCGCTCCTGGTGCATGCGCATGATCACCTGGCTGTTCAAGCGCCGCAGCAACTCCTCGAACTCCTGGCGTAGAACTGCCACATCGGTGCCGCTTTGTTCCTTGCCAAAGCTGGCGCCGAGTACCTGATCGCTTTCCTCACGGCTCATGTGATCAAAGAACTCGTCAAACCCCGCCAGTTGGTCGGCCTTGCTGAGCACCAGGTAGACCGGGACATCGACATGCAATTTCTGATGAACATCCTGCAAGCGCATACGCACCTGCTGCGCCAGGGTCTCCAGTTCCTGCTCGTCGGCGCTCAGCAGTGCCGCTACCGGAACCGTCACCAGCACACCATTGAGCGGGCGGCCACGACGACGCTTGCGCAACAGACCCAGCAAGGTGTTCCAGGCACTGGCGTCGACGTCGGCGGCGCCTTGGCTCAGGTAGCGGCCGGCCGTGTCGATCAGCACGCCATGCTCGGCGAAGTACCAGTCGCAGTGACGGGTGCCGCTGGTGTCGCGGGTCAGCTTGCGGCCCATTTTGTTGAGCGGAAACTCCAGGCCCGAAAAGTCCAGTAGGCTGGTCTTGCCGCTGCCTTGGGGACCGAGCAGCAGGTACCAGGGCAGGTCACTGCGCCAACGCTCGCTGCGACCGCGGTACAGGCTTGAGGTCTTTAGGGTGCGCAGCGCGTCCTTGAAGCGCTCATGGAGCTCTTTGTGCTCCTGGTCGATCAACTCGTCGCGCTGCATGCGCTGCTGCCCGGCCTCGCTGTCCAAGACGGCTTTCTTGCGGACACCGGCGCGCCAGCTGACAAAGACCATCGCCAGCCCCCAGATCAGGAACAACGCGCTGATGGTCAGCAGGCGCGAGGTTGCGCTGGCCCAGAACTTGTTGTCGTTGACGGCCAGTAGTGGCCCGACGAACCACACCAGCGATGCCACACTCAGCACCAACAGCAGCGTCCAGACCCAGGTCTGACGCAGCAAGGCGCCGGCTTTATTGAAGAAGTTTTTCATCACACGTCCCTGTCTTACTGCTGGGGCTGGACCACCACCGGGTCAAGCGGTTGATACGTCTGCAACAGGCTTTCGCGCTGCTGGCCCAGCACCCAGGCAAACCCCGAGTACATCACCAGCAGGCAAACCACGGTGAACAGCGCAACCATCCACCCCGGCACAATGCGCACCAGGCTGCGACGCTGATCGCCGAGCCCTTCCCAATGTGGCGACAGCTCACGAGGCACATCGCCCCGCAGCTGGCGGATCTGCCGGTACAAGGCGTCGCGAATCCCCTCAAGCTCGAGCACGCCGCGGGGAATGACCCGGTACTTGCCCTCGAACCCCAACGACAGGCACAGGTACATCAGCTCCAGCATCGGCAGATGCTTGACCGGGTTCTTCGACAGCCGATCCAGCAGTTGGAAGAACTTTTCGCCGCCGAAGGTTTCGTTGTGAAAGCTGCTGAGCAGACTCATTTGCGACCACTGGCTTTCATTGCCCCAAGAGGTGCTCACCACCGCCTCGTCGACCACGGTGCACAGCACATAGCGGGCGGCCATCACCTGGCTGCTCTGCGCACCGTCCTGCAGGGCTCGCGTGTCGAACTGCCTGAGGCCGGCACTCAGGCGCGTATTGAGTGCACGCAAGTCTTCGGCAGACGTGCTGTGCTTGAGGCGAACCACTTCCGACAGCAGGTCGGACGCCGCCGCCACGAGCGGGTTGAGGCTGACGCTGAAGGATTGCGCAGGGCCCAGGCGTGCGGCATAGATCATCCGTTCCTCTAACTGCTCGAAACGGGGGGGATCGGCGAAGTCGGTCAGCGGGTTGCGCTCCGGGCCATGCCCAAGGCGGTCAAGCAAAACGGTTTTATCGTCCTGAGGGTGTTCCAGATCCTTGATCATGTCGTTCAGTTCCTGATGGCCCAGAATTTCAGTTCAAGCTCGGCGAACTCACCGGAGACGTGGAAGGCGAAACCGCCCGAACGCTCCAGTTGCGCCAAGTCCTCGGGACTGAGGTCGAGGATGAAATAGGTCTTGTTGGAGTGGAATGCGATCTGTCGCGGCGCCACCGGCAAGGGCCGGACCTTGATCCCCGGCAGATGCAGGTTGACCAGTTGCCGAATGCTCTCCACCGGTCCGACCTTGAGGTGCGACGGCAAGCGATGACGCAGTTCTTCAGAGTCACAGTTGGCACTGGCCGCAAGCACGAACGAGGCCGACTCCAGCAGCTTGTGATCATGCAGCGGCGACACCAGCACCCCGTACTGACGGGCCTGCAGCACCAGTTCGATGGCGTGCTGCTCAAGCACCATCGACAGCACCTGGCGAATGGCGTCCATCAGTTTGCGAAAGCTCGCCCCCTGGTCGCTGTGCTGATAGCGGCTGTCCAGCCGTGGACGCTTGCTGTCACTGGCGAAAGTCGCCAGCTCCCCGAGCATGACCAGCAGCGAGCGATAGAGCTCCTCCGGATGGACATGTTCAAGATCCAGGTAATGGCGCAACAGCAGTTCGGTGCGGTTGATCAGTTGCAGCATCATGAAGTCGCCGACCTCGGCACCACCGACCTTGCCGTTGGAGCGAATCCGCTCGGCGATGGTGTCCCCCCGATGACTGAGCATGCTGATGATCTCTTTCAGGCACGAAAGCAGATAGGTGCTGGCATGGGTGTGCAGGAAGGTCGGCACAAAATCCGGATCGAGGCTGATCACGCCATCGGAGGTGGCATCCAGCACTTCACAGACTTTCAACTTCACATAGGCCTGCCCGCTCTGCTGCTCGCCCAATAGCAGACGGAAGTCCGGACGGGCACAGCTGAGCTGGCTGCTGGAATCATCACCGGCGTTGGAGTCGGCGATTTCCGCCTCGTAGACGATGTAGCGCGCCAGCACATCGGATTGCTCTGCGCGCCGCGCTTCGATGTGGTTGCCCGTGACCAGCGGCAAAGCCAGGTAGACCGGCGTGCTCCCCGTGTTGGGCGGTACATCCAGGGCCAGTGGCTCGGTATCGTCCCCCAGCTCGAACAGGCTGCCGTCCGGCAAGATACCGGAGGCCCGGCTGATCACCAGCTTGCCCATGTTGAGGAACTGCAGATCGATCTCCAGCGCCAGAAATCCCCAACTGTAACTACCCAGCAGCTGGGTACGGGTTTTCATCTGGTAATCGTAGTAACGGTCGTTGTGCTGGAAATGCTGAGGCCGCAGCAACATGCCTTCCTGCCAAATGATTTTATGCACGTTCATCAATTGTCATCCGCTTGGGTGGACACATCGTTGCTGTTGCGGATGCCGGACTGGTCGAGGATCAGGCCGACCTCGGTCACCTCCTGCGGGGTGAGCTGCACCACATAACGCCACTGGCTTTCCGGCAAATCACGATAAGCCGCAAGCACGCCGACGAAACGGCTCCCGTCCTCGACCCGCAACTTGAATTCGAGGCTTTCCCCCGGGCGCAACTCCAGCTCTTCACTGGCCACCAGATCCGGTGCCAGGGACTCCCTGGCGCGCTCGTAGAGACTGAAAAAGTCGGCGTTCTCGAACGCGACGGGATGCTTGAGTTCCATCAACCGCACCACGATCGGCGACGCACGCCCATTGAGGTCGGGGTTGAGCCGGTCGCTGGCACTGAGCTTCAGGTTCAGCTTGGTCAGGGTCGAATACGGCGACATCGATGCGCAGCCGGTCAACAGCGCCAAGGCCATGAGCAGCGTCAGGGCCTTGAGTAATGGGTGGGTACGGCGAGACATGCAGGTCATCCTTGAGCATCGAGGTGGAGGGTGGAGATCAGGCGGATCTGCTCTTCATAGGCCTGAGCAAAATCCCGCGCCAGCAGGCGCTCGTTCCAATCGTCGTCCTGACACAGCGCCTGGTGATAGCGGCGGTACGCTCGCCAGCGGCTACCGGAAGTCGCCAGCAACGGTTGCTGGCCATCGCGCTCGAAACGTAGCGTCAGCTGTTGCGGCGAAAAGTGTTCGAGGGTGCTACGCACTGCTGCGCGGCTGGCGCTGAGCAGCGCCACCTGGTGCGCCTGCAAGTCGCGAAAAGCGCGGGAAATCGCCTGCTCGGCAGACAGTTGCCCAGGCTTGTGGTCCAGCAGCAGGATGCCCAGTAGCGCTTCGCAATCCACGGCGAACTTGAACGGGTTCTGACTGTTGCCCTGGGCCGTGGTGAGGGCCAGGCGCAGCTCGTTTTTCAGCTCGCTGCGGGTTCGCAAGCTCTGCTGCAAGCCCCCCATGCTCTGCTTGAACAGCCCCGCGACATTGATTGCCAGGGCCTCGCGCTGATCGAGATCGAGCGTCTGCAGATCCACCCCCAGGACCGCGCCAAAACGCGCCCAGAAAGCCTCGCTTTGGCAAGCCGGCGCCTTGGGCTCGGGTAGCGCCTGCGGCTCGGGGGGGGCCACCAGTTCCGGGACCAACAGGCATTCCCTATCGATGCGGGCATAGTCAGCTCGCTGTCCAGGCTCCTGGTGTGGCACATCAAGCGCGCTCAGCTCGTCTAGCTCTGCCCCACTGTGTTCCTGCTGGTCCAATGCGTTGAGCGGGTCGAGGTCAATGAATGCGTTATCCGGAATGATGCTACCGGCCGCTTGCGGACGACCGGCTTCAACGGCGAAGGCTTCCGGGGCTTGCACCAGGCGTGCACGGATCTCGAAATCCCCCAGCAAGTAGACACTGCCCTGCTCGATACGCTGGGCTTGGCCCTTGCGCAGGCGCGCGCCACTGCCACGGTCCTGAATACCGTTGCTGCTGGTATCGGTGAGGAAAAACTGGCCATCGCGGTAGCTGACCAGCGCATGATGGTTGGACAGATGACGGTTGCTATCCGGAATCTGCCACTCGCAATCCTCTCCCCGGCCGATGGTGCCACCCGCCCGCCTGAAAGTTTTGCTGCTCAAGTCCGCCGGCACGAATTGCTTGGCATTGAGCACTTCAAAAACCAGTTCCATGATGCTGCTCCTTGCGCTCACTTGCCGCGATTGACCGCCTGCGGATCACCCAGCGGGCGATAGGTGTCATCGTTGAATTTGTAGTTGCCGCTGCAGGCGCCGAGGCCGACCACAACAACCAGGGTCAAGAGGACGGCTTGCCAGTGACGAACAGACATCAGAAGGTCTCCATAGGTAGACAGTGCACAAGACGCCCTCCCTTGCAGGCGCGCCCAGAAGTACGAAAAACCAGCCAAGGCTGCATGCCTCGCTAGACCACAAAGTCATCAAGATTGATGTTCAGGCGCCCCAGGCGGTACAGCAGCGTGCGACGGGGCAATCCCAGCTCCCGGGCCGCCAGGGTCTGATTGCCGTCGTTCTTGCGCAAGCAATCGAGCAACAGGTGGCGTTCGACTTTTTCCAACTGCTCGCGCAGGTTCAGACCCGACTCTTCGGGCATGACTTCAACGTTCAGGGAGAAATGCTCGGCCATCAGTTCACCGTCTTCACAGAGCAGCACTGCACGCTCCACCAGCCCCTTGAGCTCGCGCACGTTGCCTGGAAAGGCGTAACCGGACAGATGATTGAGGGCCGTCGGCGACCAGCTCACCGGGTCCTTTTGCAGGAAGGCACAGGCCTTGTCGGCGAAATGCCGGGCCAGGTCGAGAATGTCGCCTTCACGCTGTCGCAACGCCGGCAACTCGATCGGGAACTGAGCCAGGCGGTAATACAGGTCCTCACGGAACTTGCCCTCGCCCACCAGCGCCGCCAGATCGCGGTGGGTGGCGGCGATGATCCGCACGTCGATGGTGTGCGTGTCGTTGGAGCCCAACGGGCGGATCTCGCCGTCCTGCAGTACCCGAAGCAATTTGGCTTGCAGGGACAACGGCATGTCGCCAATTTCGTCCAGCAACAAAGTGCCGCCATTGGCCGCATCAAACAGTCCGGGGCGATCGCGGTCAGCGCCCGTGAACGCCCCCTTGCGATAACCGAACAACTCGCTTTCCAGCAGGTTTTCCGGAAACGCCGCGCAGTTCTGCACCACAAATGCCTGGGAACGACGCGGGCCGTAATCATGAATGGCACGCGCCACCACTTCCTTGCCGGTACCGGTTTCGCCACGCAGCAACACGGTGTAAGGGCTGTGCAGGACCTTGCTGATCAACTGATAGGCCTGGCGCATCGCCGGACTGGTGCCGATCAGGCCATAACCACTGGTGATGACCTCGGGGGGCAGAAGCGGCGCAGGCTCGCCCGCGGGCAGGCGCAAACGCTGGAGCAACGCCCATTGTCCAAGGACAAACGCCCCCAGTTGGCCCAACGACTGGGCAAAGGCTTGCAGGTCTTGCTGTTGCGGGCTGGCACACAACAGCAAGCCTTCGACAGCCTTGCGCGCGTTGACCAGCGGTACGCATAACAGTGACTGCCACGCAGCGCTGTACACGGGCAGGAAGCTGGTGTCGTGGAGGCTGTGGTTCAGGCCCACCAGGCTCACCACCCGGTTCTGGCACAGGGCAAACTGCAGCAGTTGCTCACCGCTGTAATCGCTCGGCAGGTTGATCACTTCCCGCGGTTGCAAAAGGCCACCGAGGCATTCGGCGCGCAGTTGCAGGCAGCTATGGGTGGCATCGAGCAGATACAGCTGACTCAGTTCACAGCCACTGAGCTGCGCTGCGCCGCGCACAAAGTCTTCAAGCAGCACAGCGCCTTCCGTCGCCCGGGACAAAGCGGAGAATTGCGCCAGCAGTGCCTCTGCATAGGCCAGCGGCTGCGGCACCCGAGTGAACATGATGCCCACCTCAGGCGAACTCGCAGGCCACGCCACCGCTGCTATCGAGCGTTGCGTACACACGTTTGAGGTTCTCGCCGGTGGCCATGGCCGCCAGCAGACGGTCGGCCACCAACGGCAGGACGTGCAGGTCGAGCAAGTAGTCGATCAGGCGTGCACCGCTTTCGCTCTGAGTACAGCGTTCGGCCAAGTGATCGACCAACGCCTGGCAGTGGCTGAACTCCAGCTGCCGAGCGTTCAGCCGCTCACCCAGTCGCGCCAACTTGATTTCGATCAGTTCACGCAGCACCGGGCCACTCACCGGGTAGTAAGGCACCACGCGCATACGTGCCAGCAGCGCCGGTTTGAAATGCTTGCTCAATACCGGACGGATCGTCTGCTCCAGGGTGTCGACACTCGGGCGCTCGCCGTTCTCGCACAGCGCGCTGATCCGCTCGCTGCCCAGGTTCGAGGTCATCAGTATCAGCGTGTTGCGAAAATCGATCTCGCGCCCTTCGCCATCGTTGGCCACGCCCTTGTCGAAGATCTGATAGAACAGGTTGAGCACATCCGGATCGGCTTTCTCGACTTCATCGAGCAGCACCACGGAGTAGGGTTTTTGCCGCACCGCTTCGGTGAGCATGCCGCCTTCGCCATAGCCGACATAACCCGGCGGAGCGCCAATCAAACGTGAAACGGTGTGTTTCTCCTGGAACTCGGACATGTTGATGGTGGTGATGAAACGCTCACCGCCATACAGCAGGTCTGCCAGGGCCAGGGCGGTTTCGGTCTTGCCCACACCGCTGGGGCCCACCAGGAGAAATACGCCGACTGGTGCGTCTGGTTTATTCAGGCCTGCGGCCACGGCACGCATCGAACGATCCAGAACCTGTACCGCCTGGTCCTGACCGCGAATACGGGCACTCAGGTCAGTGGCGAAACTCGCCACCTTGGCGTTGTGCTCACGGGCCAGCTGCGCCAGCGGTACGCCGGTCCAGGCGCTGATGACTTCAGCCACCAGGCGTGGACACACCTCGAAGCTCACCAGCCGCTCACGGGTTTGCGCATCGCTCAGGGCGCGATGGGTGTCGTTGAGTGCCGACTCCAGCTCCACCACGCCAGGCCCGGCTTGCCCATCAGTCTCCCGGCCAGCATCCGGCGAGCCTTCGCTGTCCTGTGTCGAGCGCAGAGGGCTGGCGTCGCGGGCCCTGGCCAATTGCACACGTAACTGCAGCAGGCGCTCGGCCAATGTGCGTTGCTCATGCCAGAGTGTTTCCAGGGCCTGCTGTTGCTCCGCGGCATCGGCCAGCCGCGCTTCCAGGCTGTCCAGGACCTCGTGGTCGATCTTCAGTCCGGCTTCGGCGTCGCGCCGCAGAGCCTGGCACTGACGCCGTCCCTCAGCACACTCGCCACGCAGACGCTCCAGACGCTCAGGCGCCGCTGCAAGGCTGATGCGAACCCGGGCACAGGCGGTGTCGAGGACATCGACAGCCTTGTCCGGCAATTGGCGCCCGGCGAGGTAGCGGGCCGAGAGCTCGGCGGCGGCCACCACGGCGTCATCACGCAGGTAGATACCGTGGCTCTTCTCATAGACCTGGGCCAGGCCTCGCAGAATGGTCACCGCCTCGGCAACGGTGGGTTCGTGCAATTGCACGGGTTGGAAACGCCGGGCCAGGGCCGGATCTTTCTCGAAGTATTTTTTGTATTCGCTCCAGGTGGTGGCCGCAATGGTACGCAGCTCACCGCGGGCCAGGGCCGGCTTGAGCAGGTTGGCCGCATCGGAGCCTCCGGCATTGCCGCCCGCGCCGATCAGGGTATGAGCCTCATCGATGAACAGGATGATCGGTTTGGGCGAGGCTTTGACCTCATCAATCACCCCTTTGAGGCGCCGTTCGAATTCACCTTTGACGCTGGCGCCCGCTTGCAGCAGCCCCATGTCCAGCGAGAGCAGCTCAATGTCCTTGAGCACGGGCGGTACTTCTCCGGCGGCGATGCGCGAGGCCAGACCTTCAACGACCGCGGTTTTACCGACACCGGCCTCACCGACCACAATCGGGTTGTTCTTGCGGCGACGGGCGAGGATGTCGACCATCTGCCGGATCGCATCGTCGCGGCACAGCACCGGGTCGAGTTGGCCGTCTCGCGCCTGTTGGGTGAGGTTATGAGTGAAACGCTGCAACAGCGACTCCCCCGCTGCCGCCGGCCCGCCGCCGGAGATTCGTTGCTGTTGTGACAGAGCAAAATCCTTCAGGCGTTCGATGTCCAGCTTCGCCAGCAACGGCTGGTAGCGACTGCCGGCATAACGCATCGGGTTGCGCAGCAAGGCCAGAATCAAGGCCGCCTGCTCGACCTGGCTTTGACCCAGTTCAAGATTGGCCACCAGTAATGCGTCCTGCAGCCACTGCACCAGTTCCGGAGCGAACACCGGGCTGCGCGAGCCGCTATCGCCGACTTGCGATTGCAGTGCCTCAATCAACTCGCCGGCCTCGACTTGCGCGTCCTGCAACGCCCGGGCAAGCAGACCCTGGGGACGCTCCAGCAAACCCAGCAGCAGGTCTTCGACCAGCACCTTGTTGCCGCCACGGGCGACGCAGCGCTCAGCGGAACGCTCCAGGTCGCGGCGGGTTTCAGCGTCCAGTGCCTGGATAAGTTGTTGCAGGTCTAGGTTGATCATGGGTCATCTGTCCTTAATGAATTTTGCTGCCCAGGGTCACCACGCCGTCGGCCTTTTCATGACCGAGCCAACTGGTCCACCCCAGACGACAGGTGTTCTGTTCACCGATGCACAGTTCGCGGATTTCCTCCTGGCGCAGCACCAGGCGAATGTCGTAGTCCAGTGGATCGCGCAGGGTGAACCGCACCAGCGCGCACAAGGGCTGGTAACCGAATCCGATCGGCAGGAACTCGTGGAAGCGTTGCCAGTCGAGCTGGCTGATATGAATGCGGAACTTGCCGCTGCGGTCGCGCACCCGCTCGCCCAGTACCAGGTCCTCGGCGAGCAGGCTGTTGGCCTGCCCCAGGCAATTGCGCTGCTCGTCGAGAATCTCTACCCGGCGCTCGATGCACTGCTCGATCACCAGGTCTGCGTGCTTGAAGTAGTAGCGCAGCACCGCCTCGATCAGCGCCGCCGAATGGGCGCGCAAGCTGAGCAATCCCAGGTATGGCAGCAAGCGTTTCCAGTTCAGTTCCTTGGCCTTGCGGATCTCTTCGCCACCCAGGCCGATCAAGGCAAACAAATGCGCTGAAAACGGGTCCAGGGCACCACTCTTGAAGCTGGCGCGATAGCGGTATTTACTCCAGATCGGCAGCATCAGGCGTTGCAGGCGGTGATGGAACAGATCGAGGAAGTTGCGTGTCGGGTTGCCCTCCTCGCCATCGCCCAGGGCCTGCTCGCCATAGAAGGCCGGCAAGGGCGAGCCCGCGCCGAACAACCCGATCAGGTTGAAACGCAAACGTGCACGCATCTGGCCGCGCTCTTGAAAAAACTCCACGCGATCAACATCGCTGCCAGGGAAACCCAGGCTCGGATTGGCCTGGAACTCCAGCTGATCGTAGAGTTCCTCTTCACTCAGGTACGGATGGGCATCACGCAAGCGATCGACGACCAACAGTACGGCCTGAAACAGCGAATACTCTCGTATTACCGTGCTCAGCCTGCTTAAAGCAGGGGCTGCAGCCCCATGCGTGGCGCCCATTTGTACACCTCTCCCTGTGTACTTTTTACCCGCAGCTCATGGTAGGAATTGAGACTGGCGTAAAGAGCAAAAAACTCGTTAAGAACCGATGCGAAAACGAACAGGTCGCCTTCACCGATATAGCCTTGGGGATCGATACTCAGCTCGGTGCGTAATCCACGCAGCGGCAAACCTCGGTGCAGGCGGTCGACGTGCTCGTGACGTATCGACTTGAGCCCGCCCAGCAAACGCTTGCTGACCTTCTCCAGGTGCTGGTCGTAGTAGCGTGGCAAATCGTAGGTTTCGAGGATCACCTTCAACGCATCGACGTTGGCCAGCGACAGATAGTTGAGCGACATGTTGCTGATGAGCTTCCACAGAAAATCGCGGTTCAGTGGCGGCGCGTAGCTCGACGTGACCGGTGTGATGTTGCGGAAGCTGAGAAACTCCGGGGTTTCCTCGCACAACTGGTTGATGTCGCCGAGCTTGAGCCGACGCGGCAGGTTCTGGTTGGTGCACATCAGCTCGATCGACAGGGTTTCCTGAGCCTCGGTGTGACGGATGCCGAAGCTCAGGTAGGTATCGAGGCCGTCGTGCAGCAACGATGAGCGCTGGCGAATGCTGTAGTGCGGACGGCTGTGGGGCACGTCGAAACTCGGATCATGCTCGAACGACTCGAAGGGTACATACGCCTGATAACCCAGGCCTCCCGGCTTCCAGCCGGTGACGCTTTCAATGGAAAACACGCCGCAATGTTCCAGTTCGTACTTGGCCGGTAGCAACAGGTACTCGTCCTGCTTGCCGTCGAGACGAATCGGCAAGGCATCGTGCTTGAACAGGTTGACGATAGGCGTGCAGTAGAGCTTCACGTTGTCCAGTGTCGGACGCAGACGTTGCACCCCACTGTTGCGAATATCGAAGCGCAACTCCAAACCGTGCATGCGCTGAAGGATGTCTTGCGCCAACCTCTGCAGCAGATCCAGACCACTGAGATCGACAAACAGGAACTTATCCTGGAGCGCAAAATACTCCTGCAAATAGCGATACCCGCGGAAGGTATTCAGCGGGTACGGGATCAAGGCCTCTTCTTCAGCAAAGCCCACAGGCTGTACACGATTGCCCGGTATCTTGAAGGACATCCCAACGCCGTTGACTCCGGCCAGCGGCTCGCCGTCCACCCCCAACGGCACCAGCTCGATGCCCTCAAGGTTGCGCAGCAGGCTGAGGTAAAGCATCTGACTGATGTAGCGCTCACCGGCCAGGTGCAAGCGCAGACGCTCCAGGTTCAGCTCACCAATATGACCGTCGCAACTCATTTCCAGACGCAGGCTCAACAGTGCACCGTCACCCTTGACCGAGTAACTCAATGCCGTCAGGTCCAGAGGCAGCACATCGGTCGGATAGCAGGTGCGAAATCGGCAGCAGACATCATCAATGGGCTTGCTCTCTACCGGCGTATCTCGCGGTATGTGCTGGGCGGGTCCGGACTGCTGCAGGGGGTCGAACTGCAAGATGCTGAACGCTGGCAATGGCCGCATGTAGTTCGGCCACAGCAGGTGCATCAGCGAGTGGCTCAGCTCGGGCAGTTCGTCGTCGAGCTTCTGGCGCAGACGTCCCGTCAGAAACGCAAACCCTTCGAGCAGGCGCTCTACATCCGGGTCTCGTCCGGCCTCCCCCAGAAAAGGTGCCAAGGCCGGACTGCGCTCGGCGAAACGACGGCCCAGCTGGCGCAGCGCGGTCAGCTCACTTTGGTAGTAGTGGTTAAAGGACATGGGCTCAGTGCCTGGTAGTAAGAGTCATGGATCACTGCGGTGGAACGCGTTGCCAATAGCCGCGCCGCGTTACCCCACTCTCCAAAGATCCCTGCCGTGTTCGCGACGCGTACCGGATAGCCAACAAAGGTCGTGGCCTGGGTAGCCAACAACCCGGCTGGCGCAGACTGCGTGGTGTGCTGTCATCGTCGTCTCCTTAACTGACCTTGACTTGCCCGCTGCCATCCAGGCACGCGGAAAAACTGACCTGACGCTTGATCCCTTCCACCTCAAGCAAGCCTTCAATGCTGAACGCCAGCTTGAGCGGGTCATGATCACGCGGCAGAGAAACGACACGCACCTGACTGAGCCGCGGCTCGTAGGCTTCGATGAAGTGTTCGATGGCCAAACGGGCCTGGCTCAGGGCATCGTGCAAGCTCAAGCGCATGTCGTTGAGATCGGGCAACCCGTAGTCGGAAAGCGTTTGCACGCTCCCCGCACGGGTGCTGAGCATCTTGCCCAGATGGGCAGCCACCGATGCCATCGCGCCTACCTCGCGGCTCCAGCCGGCACGCTGGTCGGCCTCTGCGCTCAGGCGTTCAAACAGGCTGCCGTATCCGCTCATGACCTGGCTCCCGGTTACTCTTTATCCAGTTTGCCAACCAGAGAAAGCGTGAAGTCGGCCCCCATGTACTTGAAGTGCGGGCGCACGTTCAGGCTCACGCGATACCAGCCCGGCTCGCCCTCCACATCGCTGACGATGATCTGCGCAGCGCGCAGCGGACGACGGCCACGGACTTCGGCACTGGGGTTTTCCTGGTCAGCCACGTACTGACGGATCCATTTATTGAGCTCCAGCTCAAGATCGGTACGCTCCTTCCATGAGCCGAGCTGTTCACGCTGCAGCACCTTCAGGTAGTGAGCCAGGCGGTTGACGATCATCATGTAGGGCAGTTGGGTGCCAAGCTTGTAGTTCAGCTCCGCGGTCTTGCCTTCAGCGCTGATGCCAAAGAACTTCGGCTTCTGTACCGAGTTGGCAGAGAAGAACGCGGCGTTGTCACTGCCCTTGCGCATGGTCAGGGAGATGAAGCCCTCCTCCGCCAGTTCGTACTCACGACGATCTGAAACCAGCACTTCAGTCGGGATCTTGGTTTCGATTTCACCCATGCTTTCGAAATGGTGCAGCGGCAAGTCTTCCACCGCGCCACCGCTCTGCGGACCGATGATGTTCGGGCACCAGCGGAACTTGGCGAAGCTGTCGGTCAACTTGGTGCCGAACGCATATGCGGTATTGCCCCACAGGTAGTGCTCGTGGTTGTTGGCAACGGTTTCCTTGTAGACGAAGGACTTGACCGGGTTTTCTTCCGGATCATAGGGATTGCGCAGCAGGAACCGCGGCAAGGTCAGGGCGATGTAGCGAGAGTCCTCCGACTGCCGGAAGCTCTGCCACTTGGCAAATTGCGGGCCTTCGAAATGATCCTTCAGATCCTTCAGGTCCGGCAGGCCGGTGAAGCTTTCCAGGCCAAAGAAGTTCGGGCCTGCGGCGGCAATGAACGGCGCATGTGACATGCAGGCAACGCTGGAGACGTACTGCATCAACTTCACGTCGGGAGAACTGGGCGACATGAAGTAGTTGGCGATGATCGCGCCGACTGGCTGGCCACCAAACTGGCCGTACTCCGCGGTGTAGATGTGTTTGTAAAGGCCGGCCTGCATCACTTCCGGCGAATCTTCGAAGTCGTCCAGCAGGTCCTGCTTGGAGACGTTGAGGATTTCTATCTTGATGTTTTCACGGAAATTGGTGCGCTCCACCAGTAACTGCAGCCCCCGCCAGGCAGACTCCAGCGACTGAAAATCTTCGTGGTGGAGAATCTCATCCATCTGCTGGCTGAGCTTGGCATCGATCTCGGCGATCATGCGATCGACCATGGCCTTCTTGACCGGCTCGCCGCTGTTCTGCGGTTTGAGCAGCTCCTCGATGAAGGCTGACACTCCGCGCTTGGCGATATCGTAGGCTTCGTCGTTCGGAGTCAGACGGGTTTCGGCGATGATGCCGTCGAGAATGCTGTACTCGCTGCTCTCGTTGCTTTGGTGTTGCGCGGCACGGGTAGTCATGTGTTGTGGCTTCCTTGTCTGATGGGTCAGGCGTCTGGGGCGGCGGCGTTCAGGCCCAGCTCACCGAGCACGCGAACGCGGGATTCGTCGTCGGCGAGAACGCCTTCGATGGCTTTGCGAAACGCAGGGGCATTACCCAGAGGCCCCTTGAGTGCCACCAAGGCATCGCGCAGCTCCATCAGCTTTTTCAACTCGGGCACCTGCTCTACCAAGCTGGCCGGGTTGAAGTCCTTCATCGAGCTGACCCGCAGACTGACCGCCAGCTCATCAGCGTCACTGTCCTCCTGAAGACGGTTAGGCACGCTGAGCGTCAGACTCAGATCCTGCTTGGCCAAGACTTCGTCGAAAGTCATTTTGTCGATACTGATCGGCTTGCGATCTTCCACCTTGCGTTCATCCGGACGCTGGGTGTAATCGCCGATCGCCAGCAGTTTCAGCGGTAGCTCAATCTCCTCCTGAGCTCCGCCGGTCGCGGGTTTGAAGGTGACGTTGATGCGTTCCTTAGGGGCTACAGAGCCTTCTTTGGCCATGGTCCTTTCCTTGCGATTGTCGGCCCGTGGGCCTATTCGAGTACCACCTCGAGGTCGAGATGGCACAGCCTGCGATAAATCTCTTCCTTGCGTTCTCGCACTGCGTGGTTCTGCGGCAACAACTCACAGCAGCTATGCAGGAGGTGCAGCACTTCCAACGCAAGATCCGGCTCCCAGGCGTGCAAGCCTGAGTTCTGCAATTCTTGATCAAGGGTTTCCAGCTGGGTCTTGGCCAGCTCGTACTTCTTGGCGATGAAACACAGCCGCGCCAGGCTGAAATGCCAGAAGAACCTCACGCGACCGCCACGCGCACTCTGCAGGCCTGGCTTGAGTACTTGCACCGCCGCCTTGAGGCCATCCTTGCGCAGGATCGGCAAGACCTCTTCCAGGGCCTCCTCCCAAATCGGCTGGCTGGAGCTGGCGTCGACCTGACGCGGTGCGCTGGTGGCGGATAGGTGAGGCATGACATGGGCGCTGATCCAGCTTCGAGTGGCCGGATCGGCGAAGGGGGTGCCGTCGTGAAAGCGCAACTCAACCACTCCCGGCAGACGCTGCAGCAAGAGCGCAAAGTGAAATTCGACTTCACGCATGGCCTGGTCGGCGTTCAACGCTTGCAAGCACTCCCAGACCATGCGCTGCCCGTCGAACCAAAAGGGTGCCCTGGACAGGCTGGCTTCGAGTTCCAGCAACAAATCAGCGAACTGGCCACCGGCAAAGCGTTCCTGGTAAGCCTTGAGTTTGTCCCCTGGCAGCCCTCGCAATGCCGTGACCTGTTCAGCGTTACGCTCCGGGACAGTATCGATGGGCAACCACAGCATGGTGCGGTTCAGGCGCAGGGAGCGCACGTCGGTAGCCTTCTGCTTGAGCCACCAGGCGCACAGAGGTCGGGCATGCTCCTGCAGCGCACGCAGGACCCTCTGAGCATCCTTTTCGTTATCGATCGACGAGGCCGATGAGAAGAGCTGGGTCGCTGCCTGCTTGACCTGTGCTACCACCGTGCCAACGGCGCCGGGCTCTGGCTGATGCTCGACGGCACGCTGGATCATGCTCGACAGCCGCCGACAGATGGGCAGCAACAAAGGAGCGTCATCGCCAAGATGCTGGGTCAGTACCGCATCAAGCTTTTCCAGATTCAGCACCAGTCGACGAAACAGCGGTAACTGTTCCTTGATCGCGATGTTTTCGCTTAACGCCTGCTCCAGTCGAGGCACCAGCCAACTGATGGCGGCACCACGGGTACGCAGTTTATTGGGGTGAACCTCGACCCAATGCTGTTCACACAGGTACTGCAAGAGGCCGGAACCCGCCAGCAATCCTGCGAAGGACTCGCGCTGATACAGCGCCCAAGTGAGCCAGGCGGCCACTCGCAGATCCTTGGACTGCACACGTAGCAGGTTTTCACTGTTTTCAAGAACTTTCAGCCAGTCGATCTGACCGCTTTCATGCATGGACTGGGCTTTGGCCAACTCGTTTTCAAGGGCTTCGTATTCACTCGAAAAGCGAACATCCGCGCCCGCAAAACTCTCTTTGGAAATAGAGACTTTGGCGATCTCAAGATAATGAGCAGACAGTTTATTTGAGTAGTTCATCCATGACCTGTTTAAAGCTTTGCCGCAGAACAAATGGCTAGCGCTTTAAAAATATACCCCCTAACCCATAAGTATTAATTTAAGAAAAATCCTAAACTTACGAGAATAATTCCCTTACCGTTTCAATTTTTCCGACAAGCGCACTCCGCGCCAGGACCTTTGTTACCGACCTTTTCGCTCATGCAGTGCCGTCGCGATGCATAGCCACAGATATATACCTCCATTAACCATGCTGTATCAGAAAGTAAAAACGGGGCGAGATAACCTTGTTCAGCTAACGGCGCACCGTGAGATAAATATAATTAGCTCATTTTTATCAACAACATAAGAAACTTACTTAGAAACTAAAACACAACCTCCTTTCAAGGTCGCGTCCAACAAGAGGAACACTCGGCTCAAGGTGTAACTCCCTGAAATAGCGGTACAACAGCTTCCAAAAAAATGGAAACTGCTCGGCGATTCATTATGAGAGCGCTGGCTTTGCGTTGTTGTAGCACCGGATACGGGCCAGTTATTGCTTAACCTCGATGGTCCTGATGTGTTGTTTGGTCATGGCGTTTGAATGGTGAGCGGAGCCCTAGGCCTAAACATCACCGTTCTTAATTGAGGGCAGCTTTTAGACTCAGAAGTTTCAACTGACTTTACAGACCGGTCTCATATTAACGTTTGCGCACGCTTTACCAGTTTGAGCGCCATCTTGCATCAGAGCCAGGCAAGGTGCGGGTTAAAGCTTAAGGATGAGTCTATGTTCGCTTCAGTCGACACTGCACATTTTGTGCTGTCCATCCCTGCCGTTCGCCACGACTTCAAGGGGCTGGCCTTCAAGGGTTGCGAAGCCATCTGCGAGCTGTATGCGATCCGTATCGAGCTGATTTCGGACACCCCTAGGCTTTGTACGAAAACCCTTGATACTCGGTGATGCTGCGTTGAAAAACGGTCTCGCGCGCGAGTCCGATCGGAATGCTCATTTACACCCCGTGAAGTCGGACGCGACCCCGGCCGTTCCTCGAACGTTTTCGCCTTGCCTGACCTTCGTCTCAAAACTTTTCGGACAGAGCCTAATGTCGAGCTGAAAAGCCTACTCAACCAACCGGCTTCCTTGCAGTTCGGCCTGGATGGTGAAGGCATCCACGGCCTGATCGACGATTATCGAAATCGGCGACTGCGGTAAATGCATGACCCGCTATGCCAGCGAGAAACTTGGCCATGAGGCAATCTGATCAGCCGCGCATCGAAAACGCCCTCGGCCTTTCCAGCCAAAGCTACAACTTACATACCGACCAGATCGGCACACCGTAGGAAATGACCGATGTCGGAGGACTCGAGGCGTCGCGGGTACTACAAAGCATGAGGAGAACGCTATCGCAGAATCGGATTGAGCAGAATCTGTGTTTTCAGGGGGTATCACGTTTAGGAAAGAGGACTGAACTACAGCACCTTCGGTAAGACGATCCGGCGGGGGGGGACTATTTTCCACGCAAGGTCCGATTGAGTTGATGGGCGGGGATAACCTACATCGACATACGCCGACAACAAACCGGTTCAGCACTTGACCAGACTTGAGCGTTTGAAACGTACTCAATTCTGGACTTAAACGCACTGGATGATGCTGGATTTGAGCGAAAAGCACAGAAACGAAAAAAGGACCCGGAGGTCCTTTTTTCGATCGCAGTAGAAATCGACTGAATTCTACAACGCTATATTTGGAGCGGGAAACGAGACTCGAACTCGCGACCCCGACCTTGGCAAGGTCGTGCTCTACCAACTGAGCTATTCCCGCATCGTCTTGGTGTTGCGCATTCTATAGAAATCCGAATGCGCGTCAAGCCCTTGATTCAAAAATACTTATTTTTTCTCGTTGTCGATTTTCAGATGCGGCCAGGCGGCCCGCAGATACTGCAGCATCGACCACAAGGTTAGCCCCGCCGCTACCAGCAGCAAGGCATAGCCCACCAAGACCCAGAAGCTGAAGTCCGAAGGGTTGGCCAGGAGGATCACCAGCGCCAGCATCTGCGCTGCTGTTTTCCATTTGCCCATATTGGACACTGCCACCTGGGCCCGGGCGCCAAGTTCGGCCATCCATTCGCGCAGTGCCGAAACAACAATCTCGCGACCGATGATCACAGCTGCCGGCAAGGTCAGCCACAGGTTGCCGTGCTCTTGCACCAGCAGCACCAGGGCCACCGCCACCATCAGCTTGTCAGCTACAGGGTCGAGGAACGCGCCAAACGGCGTGCTCTGCTGCAGGCGTCGTGCCAGGTAGCCATCCAACCAGTCAGTGGCAGCCGCGAAGGCAAAGACTGAACTGGCTGCCATGTAGCTCCAGCTATAGGGCAAATAGAACAGCAATATGAAAATCGGGATGAGCAGGACGCGTAGAACGGTGATCAGATTAGGGATATTCATCGGCACAACTGGCTACGAGGTGATTGGGCATTCTACTCGCTGTGCAGGTTTGCATAAATCAACTCTGCGAGCTTTTTACTGATTCCCGGTGCTTTGGCTATCTCGTCGATGCTGGCACGAGACAGTTCTTGCAATCCACCAAAATGTTTAAGAAGGTCCCGCCGACGCTTCGGGCCAACGCCCGCCACCCCTTCCAGGGTCGAGGTACGCCGGGTTTTTCCACGTCGGGCACGGTGACCGGTGATCGCGAAGCGGTGAGCCTCATCGCGGATTTGCTGAATCAGGTGTAACGCCGGTGAGTCGCCTTTGAGGGTGAACTCGTGGGCGGCGTCATTCAGGTACAAGGTCTCGAAACCCGCCTTGCGGGTCGCCCCCTTGGCTACGCCGAGGAGGATCAGGTCCGGTACCGCCAGTTCATTGAGCACGTCGCGAGCCATGGACAACTGCCCCTTGCCGCCATCCACCAGAAGGATATCCGGCAGCTTGCCTTCGCCTTCCTTGAGCTTGCTGAAGCGCCGGGTAAGAGCCTGATGCATGGCCGCATAGTCGTCTCCGGCGGTGACGCCCTCAATGTTGTAACGGCGGTAATCGGATTTCAGCGGCCCTTCCGGACCGAACACCACGCAGGAGGCCACTGTGGCCTCGCCGCTGGAGTGGCTGATGTCGTAGCACTCCAGGCGCTGCGGTGGCTCGTCCAGGTTCAGAACTTCAGCCAGGGCTTCAAAGCGCGCGGCTACGTGCTGGCGGTTGGCCAAGCGTGCACTCAGAGCCTGTTCGGCATTGGTCACCGCCAGTTGCTGCCAGCGGGCACGGGTGCCACGGACCCGGTGACTGATGGTCAGCTCGCGACCCCGCAGTTCGTAAATGGCGGCGACCAGCGTCGGGAAGTCTTCGTGCACCACGTTGACGATCAATTCCGCAGGCAGATCGCGCTCAGGACTGCTGACAAAATACTGACCCAGAAAGGCCGACATGACTTGCGCTACATCTTCCTCGATGCCCACCTGGGGAAAGAAGTTCTTGCTACCCAGCACCCGACCGCCACGCACGCTGATCAGGTGCACGCAGGCGCCACCCGGGTTAACGAAGGCCGCGACCACATCCACATCACCGGTGCCACCTTCCATGCTTTGCTGGTCCTGGACTCGGCGCAGCAGGGAAATCTGGTCCCGCAACTCGGCGGCCTTTTCAAAATCCAGAGTGCCGGCGGCCGCCTCCATGGCACTGGAAAGTTCGTCGGTCAAGGCGTTGCTACGCCCCTCCAGGAACATGACCGAGTGGCGCACGTCTTCGGCATAGATCTCAGGCTCCACCAGGCCGACGCAAGGCGCCTTGCAGCGCTTGATCTGGTACTGCAGGCAGGGCCGCGTGCGGTTTTTGTAATAGCTGTCCTCGCACTGGCGGACCATGAAGGTCTTCTGCAACAGGCTGAGGCTTTCACGAATGGCGCCGGCACTGGGGTATGGCCCGAAATATTTGCCCTTGTGCTTCTTCGCCCCGCGATGAATGCTGAAACGCGGAAAATCGCCATCCGAAAGAAACACATAGGGATAGGACTTATCGTCGCGCAAGAGAATGTTGTAGGGCGGCCGCCACTCCTTGATCAGCGTCTGCTCCAGCAGCAGCGCTTCGGTCTCGTTGGCGGTAATGGTGGTTTCGATCTGCGCGATACGCGCCACCAGGGCTGCGGTCTTCGGTGCCTGGCCGGTCTTGCGGAAATAGCTGGACAGCCGGTTTTTCAGATTCTTGGCTTTGCCCACGTAAAGCAGGCGTGCATCGCTGTCGAACATGCGATACACGCCGGGACGGCCACTGCAGGTAGAAAGAAAAGCACTGGGATCAAACAGGTCAGTCATTTCAGAGGCTGGCATCAACCATGCCATGACGAACCGCCAGCAGCGTCAACTCGACATCACTACTGATCGACAGCTTCTCGAAAATACGATAGCGGTAGGTGTTCACGGTTTTCGGCGACAGACACAGCTTGTCGGAGATGATCTGCACCTTCTGGCAACCGACAATCATCAGCGCAATCTGAATTTCCCGCTCCGACAAGGCATCGAACGGGGAATCACTGGAAGGCTGGAACGATTTGAACACCAGTTGCTGAGCAATCTGCGGGCTGATGTAACGCTGACCGGCAAAAACCAGGCGAATGGCCTGGACCATTTCATTGAGGCCCGCGCCCTTGGTCAGGTAGCCCGCCGCACCGGCCTGCAGCAACCGCGTCGGAAACGGATCTTCCTCGCAGACAGTCACCGCCACGACCTTGATATCCGGATGACTGCGCAGCAATTTGCGCGTGGCCTCAAGGCCGCCGATCCCGGGCATCTTTACGTCCATCAGGACCACATCGGGCTTCAACTCCCGAGCCTTGAGCAGGGATTCTTCCCCTGACTCCGCCTGCCCGACTACTTGCAGGCCATCGATGTCAGCCAACATTCGTGTAATGCCCGTACGAACGAGATCATGGTCATCGACTACTAGCACCCTAATCAAGCAGACACCTCGCGATTTGGTCTTTATAGGTTGCCGGATACCTTAGCAAAAAGCGACGTACAAACCTAATCACAAGCGCTATATAAAAAACATCGGCAAGCGATAAGAGACGCCGCCGACCTGAAGCAAGAAAACGCTCTGGCTTCAGGGCTCGGCGATCAGGGGCTTTTGCGCAGAATCTGGATCTACGACAACTCGCCAGGGTCCTGGTCAGACGAAAGATTGCCCTCTGATCGTCCTTGAACAGTACCCTCCAGCAATTTGAACGGTTTTGAACTATGCCCGGTATTCGCATTGCCGCACAAGCCAAGCCAGGCGCGAGCTTCAAGGTAAATCGGTTCAACACTTTTCCCACTGGCAGATGCTCGATCCCGCACATACCTTTCCACCTCTGGCAGGCCGCAAGAACAGCAAACGGGATTGAACCCACAAGGTTGCGCTCAATTGCCGCAGGAGCCTTCCAGAGAATCTTAGGCGCATGAGCATTCCATCCGCAAAAAGCACTCCTCCTCACCCACCACCTTCAACCCTACCCGCTCGTATAGACGCTGTGCCGGGTTGCCCTTGAACACAGTCAGACGCAACAAGCCCCGCCGCTCCGAGCGGGCCTTTTCCATCACCTGCAACAGCGTCCAGGCTCCGGCTCCCTGCCCCCGCCACGCCTCCAGCACGTGCAACTCACGGATGTAGACGGCGCGCAGGTCCCTGCTCAAGCTGACAAACCCCAATACCTCGGCCCCCGAGCAAATCAAAAGATTCTCGCGACCGCTCCACGCCACATCAAACGCCTCGTCAAGCCACAACAGATCATTGCGAATGTAATAGCGCAGCATCGTGGAACGAGTCAGATCCCGGGCGAAGGCCAAATCCGCCTCAGCCGCCGGACGCAATTGAAAGGCGCTCATCAACCCGCAACCGCCCGCGCTTCGACCCGCCATTGCCCCCCATCGCGCCGGGCGATCAGCAGCGCTTCGCCGACGCCTTCCACAGCACCCAGCAATTGTCCCTGGGCGCTCCAGATTGCGCTGCGCCCGGCACAGGACCAGCCGCCGCTGGGTCCGCCATGGTTGGCCATCAGCACCAGTATCCCGTGGTCCCGGGCATATCCTTGCAACAGAGCACTGTCGACGGCATACCCGCCTTCACTGATCAACACCCCGGCGGCGTAGATGCCGGCGCCAGCGTCCACCGCAGCCTGCACATGGCTGGCATGACAGAAATCCGCGCATACCGCCAAGGCCAGGACCTCATTCCCCAACTGCAACGGCGCGCCACCGCTACCCGGAGCAAAAAATCGCTCCTCTCCAGGGTGCAGATGCTGCTTGCTATAAACCGCCAGCGAGCCGTCCGCCCCCAGCACCAGTGCGCCAATCAGCACCGGGCCATCGACGGACAAGCGAATCGGCATGCCCACTACCGTCGTCAGCTTCAACTCGCGGGCCAGATTGCGCAGTGGCTGCAGTCGCGGGGAGTCGGGCGGCAGCGCCAGTTCAGCGACCAACTGCGGCTCATAGCCAGTCAGGGACAGTTCAGGAAACACCAGCAACTGCACCCCCTGCTGCGCTGCCAACCCCATCAAATGCTGATGTCGGGCCAGATTCGCCGACAAGTCTCCAGCAATGGACACCGATTGGGCGGCAGCGAGGGTCAGCATGGTCATGGACATTCCTTGGCGAGACAACGAGAGGCAGCGGCGAGTGTGGCATAAATCCTTTCACGGCTTAATCCATGGCTCATTGCATCAGCTCTCATAGAAATTACTGATTGAATCGCGGCCCCGGCCTCGAGTAAGCTCGCCCCACTTCACGGAGAAACTCATGTTGTCCCAGACCCTTTCCCTGCATCGCCACACCGCCAGCGCACTGCGTTCGGTTGCGGCTGCTCGGGTCAACGGCACCAGTGCTCCGGCGAGCTTTTATTTTGGGTATTGGTTTAGCCACTGGCGCGCCTGATACCCAACCGGCGCCCACTTTAACGGGTCGCCTACCAGAGAATTCTCAACCCCCGGCCGGCCTCCCGACCGGGGGTTTTGTTTTTTCAGGCTCGACGTTTTCAACCACGACTTTCAGCGACATACCGAACTTACCGAGGATTTTCCCCATGAACTACGCCACCTATTACCGCTACGACATGTTCTCCACCTGGCGATTTAGCAGCCTCCGCTCGGGACAGCCTGCCGCCTCCGATCGGTCACCTACCGGTGGCAATTGCACACTTGTGGCCAGTACGGCCAATTGTCGAACACCCCAGTAGGGCCGCGCGCGGGACATCACCCGCCGCCCGCCCAGGAAGACCGAACATGAACTCGTCCGTATCCGCTCTGCCCCTGTCCGCCCACGTCAGCGCCAACGAAACCCTGACCCAGCGCCTGCCCAGCTCTCTGGAGCTCAAGCAGCAATTGCCGCTGTCTCTGGCCCTGAGCCAGCAAGTTGCCGCCCACCGCCAGGCGGTACGCGCCATTCTCGAAGGACAAGACCACCGCCTGCTGGTGGTAGTCGGCCCCTGCTCCATCCATGACCCGCAATCAGCCCTGGAATACGCCGCCAGCCTGGCCCGCCTGGCCGAAGAGGTGAGCGACCAGATGCTCCTGGTGATGCGCGCCTACGTCGAGAAACCCCGCACCACCGTGGGGTGGAAAGGTCTGGCCTACGACCCGGACCTGGATGGCAGCGACGACATGGCCGGCGGCCTGACCCTGTCCCGGGATCTGATGCGCGAAATGCTGCGCCTGGGCCTGCCGATTGCCACCGAATTGCTGCAGCCTATGGCCGCCGGCTACTTCGACGACCTGTTGAGCTGGGTCGCCATTGGCGCCCGCACCACCGAATCGCAGATCCACCGCGAGATGGCCAGCGGCCTGGAGATGCCCGTAGGCTTCAAGAACGGCACCGACGGCGGCGTCGCCATCGCCTGTGATGCCATGCGTTCGGCTGCCCACCCCCACCGCCATTTCGGCGTCGACAGCCAGGGCCATCCGGCGATCATCCAGACTCCGGGCAACCCCGACACTCATCTGGTATTGCGCGGCGGCCACAGCGGCCCGAACTACGACCGCCAGAGCGTGGCTCAGGTCCAGCGCGACCTGCACAAGCTGAAGATACCGGCGCGGATCATGGTGGACTGCAGCCACGCCAACAGCGGCAAGGACCCACTGCGCCAACCGGCGGTATTCAACGACGTACTGGAGCAACGCCTGCAGGGCGACACTTCGCTGATGGGGGTGATGCTGGAAAGCCACCTGTTCGAAGGCTGCCAGCCCCTGAGCGGCCAGCTGCGCTACGGCGTCTCCGTGACCGACGGCTGCCTGGGCTGGAGCGCGACCGAGCAATTGCTGCGCAATGCCGCGCAGCAACTGCAGCACGCACACAAGGTCGCTGCCGTCCCCGCCTGACCGCCCCTGCTACAGGCACTGGCTTGCCAGCGAAGACGTCCCCAAGAGCAGCGACTTCTTCGCCAGCAAGCCGGCTTCTGTAATACCCGCCGCGCCCGCAAGAGCGTGGCTGCCCGCGAAGGCGCCAGACGGCAACGCCTTGAAGGAACTTTGAGAAGAAATAGCCACCTGAATCCGGTAGGCTCTCAACTTTCTTGAAAGGAGCAACATCCATGGCCAAAGCCACTGCCCGTCACATCCTGGTTGCCAGCGAAGCCAAGTGCAACGAACTCAAAGCCGAGATCGAAGCCGGCGCCGACTTCGCCGAAGTCGCGAAAAAGAACTCCACCTGCCCGTCCAGCCGTGACGGCGGCAACCTGGGCTCCTTCGGCCCGGGCCAGATGGTCAAGGAATTCGACACCGTGGTGTTCAGCGCCCCGGTCAACGTCGTGCAAGGTCCGGTGAAAACCCAGTTCGGTTACCACCTGCTGGAAGTCACCAGCCGCCAGGACTGATCCCCTCGCGACTGCGTCTGCTCAACGGCCCGCCTCCTGGTGGGCCGTTGTGTTTGTGAAAGCGGCTGGCCAGTCACGCGCCGCTAGCGTACAAATCGTGGTCATCGATCACCCGGCTCCTAAGGCTGACAATGCGACTGCTTTCCTCCACTGTGCTTTTCACCGTCCTGCTACTGGGCGCCGCGGGTGCCCAGGCGGCACCGCAACACGCCATGACCGTCTACGGCGAACCGGCCAAGTATCCCCAGGGCTTCAGCCACTTCGACTACGTCAACCCCCAGGCCCCCAAGGGCGGAACCCTGCGCCGCTCGGCCATCGAGATCGGGCGCTTCGACCACGTGTTGCCTTATATAGACAAAGGTATTGGCGTTTCCCAGCTCGACGGCCTGGTCTATTCGCCCCTGGCCCTGCGCTCCCTGGATGAGCCCTACACCGTCTACGGCCTAGTGGCCGAAAAGATGGAACGCGCGGAAGACGGCCTGTGGCTGCGCTTCTACCTCAACCCCAAGGCGCGCTTTGCCGACGGCACCGCGATCACCGCCGAGGACGTGCGCTACAGCTATGACCTGCTGATGACCCAGGGCAGCATGCGCTACCGCACCCAGTTCGAGGACGTCAAAGGCGTCACCGTGGAATCGCCACGCGTGGTGCGCTTCGACTTCAAAAGCAATGAAAACCGCACCCTGCCCCTGGATATCGCGACCCTGCCGGTGTTCCCCGAACACTGGTGGAAGAGTCGCGACTTCGCGGGTGGCGGCGGTTACGAAGCCCCCCTGGGCAGTGGCCCCTATCGCGTGGCCAAAGTGGATTCGGGCAACAGCATCACCTTCGCCCGCAACCCCGAATGGTGGGGCAAGGACCTGCCGGTGAGCCGCGGCTTGTACAACTTCGACCATTTCAGCGTCGAGTACTTCGGCGACATCGATGTCGCCCGCCAGGTGCTGCGTGGCGGCGCCTACGACTACAACCGAGAGTTCTCCGCCACCGGCTATTCCATCGGCTACGACAGCCCAGCCCTGAACGACGGTCGCCTGCAAAAGGCTCACCTGGCCCAGTCGGCGCCGCAACCGGCCCAGGGCTACGTGTTCAACCTCGACCGGCCGGTGTTCCAGGACCGCCGGGTGCGTCAGGCCCTGGCCCTGCTCTGGGACTTTGAATGGAGCAACCGGCAGATGATGCGCAACCTCTACATCCGCCAGCAGAGCTTCTTCTCCAACACGCCCCTGGCCGCCCGCAGCCTGCCGGACGCCGAGGAGCTGAAGATCCTCGAACCCCTGCGCGGACAGATCCCCGACGAAGTCTTCACCCAGGTTTTCCAAGCGCCAAAAACCGACGGCAGCGGCGTGATCCGCGACAAGCAACTGCAAGCCCTGGCCCTGCTGGAACAGGCCGGCTGGAAAGCCGAAGGCGACAAACTGGTCAACGCCGAAGGCGAGCCCCTGAGTTTCACCTTCCTCATCACCCAAGGTTCCATCGAGCGCCTGCTGCTGCCCTACAAGCGCAACCTGGCGCAGATCGGCATCAGCCTGAACATCCGTCGCATCGACTCCTCGCAGTACGTCAACCGCCTCATGGCCCGGGATTACGACATGATCGTCACCGGCTACCCGGTGACCACCTCGCCGGGCATGGAGCTGTACAACTACTTCGGTTCGGCGGCGGCCAACGATCCGGGTTCCAACAACTACATGGTGCTCAAGAACCCGGCAGTGGACCGCCTGCTCAACGGCCTGGTGAAGGCCACCAGCCAGCCGGAGATGCTGCGCTACGCCCACGCCCTGGACCGGGTGCTGCAGTGGAACTACTACTGGATCGCCAACTACTACCCGCCAGGCACCTCCACGGTGTGGTGGAACCGCTTCGGCAGGCCCAAGGTGCCGGCGAGCAACGACGAAGCCATCGAAAGCTGGTGGGAAGTCAGCAGCACCGCGCTGACCAATGAACAGATGGCCGCCGAGCTGATCCGCCGTGGCAAACCCGGAGGACTCCACTGATGCTGGCCTACATTCTGCGGCGCCTGCTGCTGATCATTCCGACCCTGCTGATCATCCTCCTGGTCAACTTCGTCATCGTCCAGGCGGCCCCAGGCGGCCCGGTGGAACAAGCCATCGCCCGCCTGCAAGGCATTGGTGGTGGCGGCAGCGTCGGCGGCTCCGCCGATGCCATGAGCAGCAGCGGCTCCCGGGCCAGCCGCGGGCTCGATCCCAAGCTGATCCAGGACATCGAAAAACAGTACGGCTTCGACAAGCCGGCCCATGAACGCCTGTGGCTGATGCTCAAGAACTACGCCCAACTGGACTTCGGCAAGAGCTTCTTCCGCGGCGCCACGGTCACCGACCTGATCCTGGAGAAAATGCCGGTGACCATTTCCCTCGGTCTCTGGGCGACCCTGATCACCTACCTGGTGTCGATCCCCCTGGGGATTCGCAAAGCGGTGCACCACGGCAGCCATTTCGACATCTGGAGCAGCACCGCGATCATCATCGGCTACGCCATGCCGGCCTTTCTGTTCGCCATGTTCCTGATCGTGCTGTTCGCCGGCGGCACTTCGCTGAACTGGTTCCCGGTGCGCGGCCTGGTCTCGGACAACTTCGAGCAACTGAGCACCCTGGGCAAGATCGCCGACTACTTCTGGCACCTGGTATTGCCGGTCAGCTCCCTGGTGATCGGTGGCTTCGCCACCCTGACCATCCTCACCAAGAACTCCTTCCTCAACGAGATCACCCGCCAGTACGTGGTCACCGCCCGGGCCAAGGGCCTGAGCGAGCGCCGCGTGCTCTATGGCCACGTGTTCCGCAACGCCATGCTGCTGGTGGTCTCGGGGATTCCCCAGGCCTTTATCAGCGTGTTTTTCGCCGGTTCCTTGCTGATCGAGGTGATCTTCTCCCTCGACGGCCTGGGGCGCATGAGCTACGAAGCGGCGGTGTCGCGAGATTATCCGGTGGTGTTCGGTTCGCTGTTCATCTTCACCCTGTTTGGCCTCCTGATAAAACTCATCGGCGACCTGTGCTACACCCTGGTCGACCCGCGTATCGACTTCGCCGCGAGGAATGCCTGATGCTCAAGCTTTCTCCCGTCGCCCGCCGACGCTTGGACCGCTTCAAGAGAAACCGCCGCGGCTGGTGGTCGCTGTGGCTGTTCATCGGCCTGTTCATCCTGACCCTGGGCGGCGAGCTGATCGCCAACGACAAACCCCTGGTGGTCAGTTACCAGGGCTCGCTGTACTTCCCGGTGTTCAAGCGCTACACCGAGCAGGAATTCGGCGGCCAGCTGCCGTTCCAGGCCGACTATCGCAGCGACTACGTGCAGCAACTGATCCGCAAGGACGGTGGCTGGCTGCTGTTCCCGCCGATCCCCTTCAGCGAAGACACGCCCAACTACGACCTGACCCAGCCGGCCCCCAGCCCGCCGAGCAAGGTCAACTGGCTGGGCACCGACGACCAGGCCCGGGATGTGGCCGCGCGGGTGATCTACGGCGCCCGGGTGTCGATCCTGTTCGCCCTGGCGCTGACCGCCATCAGCGCCCTGATCGGCATCGCCGCCGGCGCCCTGCAAGGCTATTACGGCGGCTGGGTCGACCTCTTGGGCCAGCGCCTGCTGGAAGTCTGGTCCGGGCTGCCGGTGCTCTACCTGCTGATCATCCTCTCGGGCTTCGTCGAGCCGAACTTCTGGTGGCTGCTGGGAATCATGGCGCTGTTCTCCTGGCTGGCCCTGGTGGACGTGGTACGCGCCGAGTTCCTCCGTGGGCGCAACCTGGAGTACGTCAAGGCCGCTCGGGCCCTGGGCCTGAGCGACCGCAAGGTGATCCTGCGGCACATCCTGCCCAATGCCATGAACGCCACCCTGAGCTACCTGCCGTTCATCCTCACCGGCGCCATCTCGACCCTCACCGCCCTGGACTTCCTCGGCTTCGGCATGCCCGCCGGCAGCGCTTCCCTGGGCGAGTTGATCGGCCAGGGCAAGCAGAACCTGCAGGCGCCATGGCTGGGGCTGACGGCGTTTTTCACCCTGGCGCTGATCCTTTCGCTGCTGGTGTTTATCGGCGAAGCGTTGCGCGATGCCTTTGATCCACGATCTTGAAGCGGACTGTAGAAATGCCTGACAACCTTATCGAAATCCGCCAGCTCAAGGTCACCTTCGGCGAACAGACCGTGGTCCGCGACCTGAGCCTGGACATCCGTCCCGGCGAATGCCTGGCCCTGGTGGGCGAGTCCGGCTCGGGCAAGTCGGTGACCGCCCACTCGATCCTGCAACTGCTGCCGCAGACCGGCTGTAGCAGCTCCGGCAGCGTGCGTTACCGCGGCCAGGAGCTGATGGGCTGCGATCCGGCAACCCTGCAAAAACTGCGGGGCAACCGCATCGCCATGATCTTCCAAGAGCCCATGACCTCCCTCAACCCGCTGCACAGCGTAGAGAAGCAGATCGGCGAAACCCTGCTCCTGCACCGGGGATTGGGGGGCAAGGAGGCCCAGGCGCGGATTCTCGAACTGCTGGAACTGGTGGGCATCCAGAAACCCAAGGAGCGACTCAAGGCCTACCCGCACCAGCTTTCCGGCGGCCAGCGCCAGCGGGTGATGATCGCCATGGCCCTGGCCTGCGAGCCGGAGCTGCTGATTGCCGACGAACCCACCACCGCCCTGGACGTGACCGTGCAGCGCAAGATCCTGCTGCTGCTCAAATCCCTGCAACAGCGCCTGGGCATGTCCCTGCTGCTGATCAGCCACGACCTCAACCTGGTGCGGCGCATCGCCCAGCGGGTGTGCGTGATGAAGGCCGGGGAAATCGTCGAACAAGCCGCCTGCGACACCCTGTTCAACGCCCCGCAACATCCCTACAGCTGCGAACTGCTGCACGCCGAGCCCGAGGGGCGACCGTTGTGCCGCGACAGCCGCGAAACCGTGCTGGAGGTGAACAATCTCAGCGTTGACTTCCAGATAGGCGGCGGCCTCTTCCGGCGCAAGGAATACCTGCGGGCAGTGGACGACATCAGCCTCAGCGTGGAGCAAGGCAAGACCCTGGGCATCGTCGGCGAGTCCGGCTCGGGCAAGTCCACCCTGGGCCAGGCGATCCTGCGGCTGCTGGATTCCCAAGGCAGCATCCGCTTCCAGGGCCAGGCCCTGGACGGCCTCGACCAGAAGCAACTGCGGCCCTGGCGCAAGCAGATGCAGGTGGTGTTCCAGGACCCCTTCGGCAGCCTCAGCCCGCGCATGTCGGTGGCGCAGATCATCAGCGAAGGCCTGGAAGTGCACAGCCAATACGACGCCCGCCAATGCGACGAACAGGTGATCCGCGCCCTGGAGGAAGTCGGCCTCGATCCCAACAGCCGCCACCGCTACCCCCACGAGTTCTCCGGCGGCCAACGCCAGCGCATCGCCATCGCCCGAGCCCTGGTGCTCAAACCGGCGCTGATCCTGCTGGACGAACCGACCTCGGCCCTGGACCGCACCGTGCAGAAACAGGTGGTGGCCCTGCTGCGCCAGTTGCAGGAAAAGTACGGCCTGACCTACCTGTTCATCAGCCATGATTTGGCGGTGGTGCGGGCCCTGGCCCACGACATGATCGTGATCAAGGACGGCCAGGTGGTGGAGCGCGGTGCCAGCCATGAAGTATTCGCCAACCCGCAACACCCCTACACCCAGGAACTGCTGGCCGCCGCCCACCCCGGCTGACCCGCCGCCGACGTCCTTTTTTCGCAGCCTCGCCAAGGCTCGACAGCGGCTACAGATGCTGCATCCTGTAGCCGCTGCCGCAGGCTGCGAACGGCTGCACAGCAGACGCTGCCCTCAAGGCCGCCGAAGGTCCTGCGGCCCTTTGCGCAGCCTCGCAGGCTCAGCAGCGGCTACAGCGCAACAACCGGGGCAGACTGCGGCATAATCGCCGCGCCCACTTTCAGGATGCCGCCATGAACGACAGCGAAAGCCTCAAGGATTACCAGCGTGTGCGCCAACTGGCGATCCGTTCGCTGTTCGAGATCATCGAGCAGTCCAGCGAAGGCACGGTGATCGTCGACCGCGACGCCAATATCGTCTGGATGAACGAGCGCTACGCTCGGCGCTTCGGCCTGGAATCGGCGGCTTTCGCCATCGGCAAGCCCTGCGAAAGCGTGATCCCCGGCAGCCTGCTGCGGGAGGTGGTACGCACCGGCCGCCCGATCCTGCTGGACATGCAGGACACCCCCAAGGAACCGCTGGTGGTGATGCGCCTGCCGATCCACGACGCCGCCGGCACGGTGATCGGCGCCATCGGCTTTGCCCTGTTCGACGAACTGCGCAGCCTGTCGCCGATGCTCAAGCGCTACCTGAGCATGCAGGAAGAATTGGCCTCCACCCGCTCTCTGTTGCGGGCCCGGCAGACCAAGTACAACTTCGCCCATTTCATCGGCACCAGCGCCGCCAGCCTGGAAGTCAAACGCCGGGCCCGACGCAGCGCCAGCGCCGAATCCCCAGTACTGCTGCAAGGCGAAACCGGCACCGGCAAGGAGCTGCTGGCCCAGGCCATCCATGCTGCTTCGCCCCGGGCCCACAAGCCCTTTGTCAGCATCAACAGCGCGGCGATTCCCGAGGCGCTGCTGGAGGCGGAGTTCTTCGGCACCGCCCCCGGCGCCTTCACCGGCGCCGACCGCAAGGGCCGCGCCGGCAAGTTGCAGATCGCCCAGGGCGGCACCCTGTTCCTCGATGAAATCGGCGACATGCCCCTGCCCCTGCAAAGCAAGTTGCTGCGAGTGCTGCAGGAAAAAGAGTTCGAACCAGTGGGCTCCAATGAAGTGATCCACAGCGATGTGCGGGTGATCGCCGCCACCTCCACCGACCTGGAAGCGGCGATCAAGCGCGGCGAGTTCCGCGCCGACCTGTACTACCGGCTCAACGTGCTGCCGATCCAGGTGCCGGCCCTGCGCGAACGCCTGGACGACCTGCCGGCCCTGAGCGAAGGGATTCTCGAAGAACTGCGCAGCCAGCATGAACTGGATCGCGAAGCCCTGGCCCTGCTGGCGCAACATGCCTGGCCGGGGAACATCCGCGAACTGCGCAACGTGCTGGAGCGCGCGGCGCTGCTCAGCGACGACCTGATACTCACTGCCGCGGACATTCGCGCGGCAATCGGCAGCTTCAGCCCGGCGCAACGCCATGCGGCCCCGCTGCCCGCCGAGTCGCCGAGCCAGGAAACCTTCGCCGCGGCCCGGGAACGGTTCGAGCGGCAACTGATCAGCGCCACCCTGGCGCAATGCGCCGGCAAGGTGGACGAAGCGGCCCGGCGCCTGAGGCTGGGTCGCTCGACGCTGTACAAGAAGATGGCGGCCCTGGGGATTGCAGAGTCTCAATAACGAGACAAAAATCCCAATTCAGAGACAACCGCTTGTGTGGCGCGGGAGCTTGCTCCCGCTGGGCCGCGCAGCGGCGCCAAACCCAGTGATTGCGGTCTTTCTGACACAACCCGGTGGCCGGCATGAGGAGTGCTGCACACTAAAGCGGGAGCAAGCTCCCTCGCCTCACTGTCTCCAATCAGAGAATATCTGGATAAATCACCTTCGATATATTTAAAAAGTTCTTATATTTCAACAAGTTAACTAACTGGCACAGTTCTCGCTACAACGCTCTCCACACGCAACACCCGACAACAATAACAATCCTGGAGAGACACACCATGAGTGTGATCATTGCCTTGGCAGCCCTGGCGCTGCTGATGCTGGCGGCCTACCGTGGCTACAGCGTCATCCTCTTTGCCCCCATTGCCGCCCTCGGCGCAGTGCTGCTCACCGATCCGTCCGCCGTGGCGCCCGCCTTTACCGGGGTGTTCATGGAGAAGATGGTCGGCTTCATCAAGTTGTATTTCCCGGTGTTCCTGCTGGGCGCGGTGTTCGGCAAGCTGATCGAGCTGTCGGGCTTCTCGCGCTCCATCGTCGCCGCCGCGATCCGCCTGCTGGGCACCCGCCAAGCGATACTGGTGATCGTTTTGGTCTGCGCCCTGCTGACCTACGGCGGGGTTTCGCTGTTCGTGGTGGTGTTCGCGGTCTACCCGTTCGCCGCCGAGATGTTCCGCCAGAGCAATATCCCCAAGCGCCTGATCCCGGCCACCATCGCTCTGGGTGCATTCTCCTTCACCATGGATGCGCTACCCGGCACCCCGCAGATCCAGAACATCATCCCCAGCACCTTCTTCAACACCACCGCCTGGGCCGCGCCCTGGCTGGGCGTGATCGGCACCATTTTCGTGTTCTGCGCCGGCATGCTGTTCCTGCAGCGCCAGCGCAACAAGGCGCAGAAGGCCGGTGAAGGCTACGGCACCGAGCTGCGCAACGAGCCGGAAACCGCCGAGGACCTGAAGCTGCCCAACCCCTGGCTGGCGCTGTCGCCGCTGCTGCTGGTGGGCATCATGAACCTGCTGTTCACCCACTGGATTCCCCAGTGGTACGGCAAGACCCACAGCCTCAGCCTGCCGGGCATGGCCGCCCCGGTGACCAGCGAAATCGCCAAGCTCACCGCCATCTGGGCGGTGCAGGCGGCCTTGCTGGTGGGCATCCTGATGGTGCTGGTGTGCGGCTACTCGGCGATTCGCAGCAAGCTCGCCGAAGGCAGCAAAAGCGCGGTCAGCGGCGCCTTGCTGGCCGCCATGAACACCGCCTCGGAATATGGTTTCGGTGCGGTAATCGCCTCCCTGCCGGGCTTTCTGGTGCTGGCGGACTGGCTGAAAAACATTCCCAACCCACTGGTCAACGAAGCCATTACTGTGACCCTGCTAGCGGGCATCACCGGCTCGGCTTCGGGGGGCATGAGCATCGCCCTGGCGGCCATGTCCGAAAGCTTCATCAGCGCCGCCCATGCCGCCAACATTCCCCTGGAAGTGCTGCACCGGGTGGCCTCCATGGCCAGCGGCGGCATGGACACCCTGCCCCACAACGGCGCGGTGATCACCTTGCTGGCGGTCACCGGCCTGACCCACCGCGAAGCCTACAAGGACATTTTCTGCATCACCCTGATCAAGACCCTGGCGGTCTTCGTCGTCATCGCCACTTTCTACGCCACCGGCATCGTGTGAGGTATTCATGACCACTCTTTCTGGCAAGACCGCCCTGGTCACCGGTTCCACCAGCGGCATTGGCCTGGGCATCGCCCGGGTCCTGGCCAAGGCCGGGGCCAAGCTGATTCTCAACGGCTTCGGCGATGCCTCGAAGGCCATCGCCGAGGTCGCACAATTCGGCGGCCAGGTCGGCCATCACCCGGCGGACGTCAGCGACCCGGCACAGATCGCCGAGCTGTTCGCCTACGCCGAACGGGAGTTTGGCGGCGTCGACATCCTGGTCAACAACGCCGGCATCCAGCACGTGGCGGCGGTGGAGGAATTCCCCGTGGAGCGCTGGGATTCGATCATCGCCATCAACCTGTCCTCAGTGTTCCACAGCACCCGCCTGGGGCTGCCGGGGATGCGTGCCAAGGGCTGGGGACGGATCGTCAACATTGCCTCGGTGCACGGTCAGGTGGGTTCGGTAGGCAAGGCCGCCTATGTCGCGGCCAAACACGGGGTGATCGGCCTGACCAAGGTGGTGGGCCTGGAAACCGCCACCAGCAACGTCACCTGCAATGCCATCTGCCCCGGCTGGGTGCTGACCCCGCTGGTGCAGAAGCAGATCGACGACCGGGTGGCGGCCGGGGCTGACCCGCAACAGGCCCAGCATGATCTGCTGGCGGAAAAGCAGCCGTCCCTGGAGTTCGTCACCCCGTCGCAACTGGGCGAGCTGGTGCTATTTTTGTGCAGCGAAGCCGGCGCCCAAGTGCGCGGTGCGGCCTGGAACATCGACGGCGGCTGGCTGGCGCAATAACCCCGCGCCCTGTAGCCGCTGCCATAGGCTGCGATAAGGCGCGTCGCGCCTTCCTAGGCCCTCAAGAGCACGTCTCCTGCAGAGCCGATCGCAGCCAGCGGCAGCGGCAGCGGCAGCGGCAGCGGCAGCGGCAGCGGCAGCGGCAGCGGCTACAGAGCATCCGGCATTAGAATCGGTTTGCGTGCAAAGCAAGAAAAACAAGAGGCATCCCATGTCCGAAATACTCTGGCAACCCAGCGCCGAGCGCATCAGCAAGACCCGCATGGAAGCCTTCCGGCGCCTGGTCAATTACCGTCACGACCTCAACCTCGCCGACTTTCCCGCCCTGCACCAGTGGAGCATCGACCAGCGAGAAAGCTTCTGGCAGGCCATCGTCGACTTCTTCGAGGTCAGCTTTCACCAGCCCGCTGAATCCGTGCTGCGCGAAGGCCCGCAAATGCCCAGCGCCCAATGGTTTCCAGGGGCCACGCTGAACTTCGCCGAGCACCTGCTCAAGCGCCGGGACGACACCGTGGCGGTGGTGGCGATCAACGAGAACGGCCAGCGCGAACCACTGACCTACGTCGAACTGGCGGCCCAGGTCGCCGGCCTGCAGCGCAGCCTGCGGGCTGCCGGGGTCGGCCTCGGCGACCGAGTTGCCGCCTGCCTGCCCAACACCTGGCAGACCCTGGTGGGCATGCTGGCCAGCACCAGCCTCGGCGCGGTGTGGTCCAGCTGTTCGCCGGATTTCGGCACCCAGGGGGTGATCGACCGTTTTGGCCAGATCGAACCCAAGGTGCTGATCACCTGCGCCGGCTATCGCTACGCCGGCAAGGACATCGACCAGACCGCCAAGGTCAACGAGATCCTTGAGCGCCTGCCGTCCCTGGAGCAGTTGCTCATCGTGCCCTACGCCCGTCAGCAAGCCCGGGTCGAGGACTACCGTACCCAGGCCCGGATCAGCCTCTGGAACGATTTCTATCAGTCAGGCGGCGAGCCCGAATTCGTCCCGGTGCCCTTCGCCCATCCGCTGTACATCCTCTATTCCAGCGGCACCACCGGGGTGCCCAAGTGCATCGTCCACGGCACCGGCGGGGTGCTGCTGCAGCACCTCAAGGAACACGGCCTGCACACCGACCTGGGGCCCGGCGAGCGGCTGTTCTACTACACCACCTGCGGCTGGATGATGTGGAACTGGCTGGTCTCGGCCCTGGCCACCGGCGCCAGCCTGGTGCTCTACGACGGATCGCCCTTCCATCCCACCAACGAGCGCCTGATCGACCTGATCGATAGCGAAGGCATCAGCGTCTTCGGCACCAGCCCCAAGTACCTGGCCGCCCTGGAAAAGGCCGGCAGCCGACCGCGCCTCAGCCACCGCCTGGACAGCCTCAAGACCCTGCTCTGCACCGGCTCGCCGCTGTCGCCACAGAGCTACGACTACGTGTACCGCGAGATCAAACACGACCTGTGCCTGGCCTCGATGTCCGGCGGCACCGACATCGTCGCCTGCTTCGTCGCCGGCAACCCGATCCAGCCGGTGCGCCGTGGCGAGATGCAGGGCAAGAGCCTGGGCATGGCCATCGAAGTGTGGAACGACCAGGGCCAGCCGGTGACCGGCGAAAAAGGCGAACTGGTGTGCACCCGGCACTTTCCGAGTATTCCCGTAGGCCTGTGGCACGACCCGGACCAGAGCAAGCTCAAGGCCTCGTATTTCAGCCTGTTTCCCGGGGTCTGGGCCCAGGGCGACTACGCCGAACAGCTGCCCCATGGCGGCTGGCTGATTCACGGACGCTCGGATGCGGTGCTCAACCCGGGTGGAGTGCGGATTGGCACCGCGGAAATCTACCGCCAGGTGGAGAAGCTGGAACAGGTGCTGGAAAGCCTGGCCATCGGCCAGAGCTGGGAGCATGACGTACGGGTGGTGCTGTTCGTACGCCTGCAGGATGGCGTGGTGCTCGATGAGCCGTTGCAGGAGCGGATTCGCCAGGTGATCCGCAGCAACACCACGCCGCGCCATGTGCCGGCGAAGATCCTCGCAGTGACCGACATTCCCCGGACCATCAGCGGCAAGATCGTGGAGTTGGCGGTGCGCAATGTGGTGCATGGCCTGCCGGTGAAGAATACCGACGCCCTGGCCAACCCCGAAGCCCTGGAGCAGTTCCGCGACCGCGAGGAATTGCGCCACTGACGACGGCCAACCACCGTCGGCGCAGCCCTTCGCGACGCAGGACCTGTAGCCGCTGCCGAGCCCGCGAGGCTGCGCAAAGGGCCGCAGGACCTTCAGCGATCTCAAGAGCAGCGCTTCCTGCGACGCAGTGCCGCCCAGAGCGTTCGCAGCCTGCGGCAGCGGCTACAGGGACCGTTCAGCCCCTCTAGACTGGTCATCTGCCGCAAAAGCAGGTGAAAATAACCCCGCCAGAAACACCTACACTCCATCCGTTTGAATATGCACGGCATGTCCATGCGACTTTTCCAGTACGCGAGCCATGACCTTGCCGCGTAACACCGCTGCGCCCAGGACACACCCGACATGAATGCCCCCCACTCCGGCAGCCAAGCCGCCCACCTGATAGCCCGTCTGGACTGGTCCGCCACGGCCCTCGGTGAATCCGGCCACTGGCCCCAGAGCCTGCGCACCGCCGTGGACATCGTGATCCATTCGCCGATGCCGATGTTGCTGCTGTGGGGCTCCGAGCTGACCCAGATCTACAACGACGGCTTCGCCCTGCTGGCAGGCAACAAGCACCCCCAGGCCTTCGGCCAGCCGGCGCACCTGATCTGGCCAGAGCTGATGGACTTCACCGACCCGGTCTACCGCGCGGTGCTCAACGGCCAGGTGCGCAGCTTCAGCGAGCAGCGCTTCAGCCTGCAACGCAGCGACGGTACTGCACACGACCTGTGGCTGGACCTGACCTACAGCCCGATCCGCGATGAACGCGGCGACGTTGCCGGAATCCTGGTGACCGCCATCGAGACCAACGAGCGCCGGCGCATCGCCCTCGAACTGCAGCAGCGCTCCGACGACAGCCTGCGGGCCCAGCACGAGACCGAGGAGCGCCTGCAACTGGCCCTGGCGGCCACCGATGCGGTGGGCACCTGGGATTGGGACATTGGCGAAGATCGCTTTATCGCCGATACCCATTTTGCCCAGCTGCACAGCGTCAACCCGCAGCTATCCCGACAATTGCCCATCAGTGAGTACCTCAAAGGCGTGCACCCGGAAGACCGGGCCATGGTGGCCCGGAGCATCAAGCACTGCATCACCCAGGGCAGCGAATACGCCGAGGAATACCGCCTGCAACTGGCCGACGGCCAGGTGCGCTGGGTGTTCGCCCGGGGTCGCTGCTACAAGGATCACCACAGCCGGCCGACGCGCTTTCTCGGCGCCGCCCTGGACCTGACCGAGCGCAAACAGATGGAGCAAGCACTGCGCCAGAGCCAGACCGAACTGCAACTGATCATTAACGCCATGCCAGTGCTGATCGGTTACGTCGACCGCGAAGAGCGCTTTCGCCTGAACAACAGCGCTTACCTGGACTGGTACGGCCTGACCCCGCAGGAGCTGTACGGCAAGACCATCCGCGAAGTGGTGGGCGACGAGATCTACGCCACCCGCGCCGAGAACATTGCCGCCGCATTGGCGGGCAAGCCTTGCAGCTTCGAAGCCAACTCGCCCCACCGCGACGGCCGCCCGCGCCATGCCCTGATGAAGTACCTGCCCCGCCATGGCGCCGACGGTGCCATCAACGGTTTCTACATTTTCGTCATCGATGAAACCGAGCGCAGACAGACCGAGGAGGCTCTGCGCAACCTCAACGAAACCCTGGAAGAACGGGTCAACCGCCGCACCGAGGCGCTGGCCGCCGTCAACCAGCGCCTGCAGAACGAAATGTTCGAGCGCGAGCGCGCCGAGGACGCCCTGCGCCACGCGCAGAAGATGGAGGCCGTGGGCCAGCTCACAGGCGGCATCGCTCACGACTTCAACAACATGCTCACCGGCATCATCGGCAGCCTGGACCTGATGCAGCGCTACATCGACAACGGCCGCAGCGATGAGATCGGTCGTTTTACCGAAGCCGCCATGTCCTCGGCCAAACGTGCCGCGTCCCTGACCCACCGCCTGCTGGCCTTCTCCCGACGCCAGTCCCTGGACCGCCAGCCCCTGGACCCGAACCAGCTGGTGCGCTCGCTGCAGGAGCTGTTCAACCACACCAAGGGCGAACACATCCAGCTGCAGATGCAACTGGCGGACGAGGTGTGGCCGGTAAACACCGATGCCAGCCAGCTGGAAAACGCCTTGCTCAATCTGGTGATCAACGCCCGCGACGCCATGCCCGACGGCGGCCGACTGCTGATCGAGACCGCCAACAGTTACCTCGACGGCAGCGACATCAGCACCCTGGAGCCGGTCAAGGCCGGCGACTACGTGATGCTGGGGGTCAGCGACAACGGCGCCGGCATGAGCCCACGGATTCTGTCCAAGGCCTTCGACCCCTTCTTCACCACCAAGCCCATCGGCCAGGGCACGGGCCTCGGGCTGTCGATGATCTATGGTTTTGCCCAGCAGTCCGGCGGACACGTGACCATCAGCAGCGAGCCAGGCCAGGGCACCTGTGTGCGCCTGTACCTGCCGCGCCTGCACAACGCGCCCCTGGAACCGCTGCAACCCACGGGCAGCAGCGCGGCGCCCCAGGCCATGGCCGGGGAAAGCGTGATGGTGGTGGAGGACGACCCGGCGGTGCGCATGCTGGTGCTCAACGTCCTCAGCGAACTGGGCTACCGCGCCATCGAGGCCGAGGATGCACGCAGCGCCCTGCCATTGCTGGACTCGCCACTGCGCGTCGATCTGCTGGTGACCGACGTCGGCCTGCCGGGCATGAACGGCCGACAATTGGCGGAGATCGCCCGCCAACAGCGCCCGGGGCTCAAGGTACTGTTCATGACCGGCTACGCGGAAAAGGCCGCCGAGCGCCAGGGCTTTCTGGAACCGGGCATGGACCTGATGGCCAAGCCTTTTTCCATCGAAGAACTGGCGCAGAAGATTCGCCAGATGATCGGCCGCGAGTCCTGAATTCAGGCATAATCCGCGGCCGCCGATTTCCCGCTACAAGGTCACGCCATCATGAAAGCCCAAGCCCGCCACATCCTGGTGAAAACCGCCGAAGAAGCCGAGCAGCTCAAGCAGCGCATCGCCAAGGGCGAAGCCTTCGACGTGCTGGCCAAGAAATACTCCACCTGCCCGTCGGGCAAGCGCGGCGGCGACCTGGGGGAAGTGCGTCCGGGGCAGATGGTCGGCGCCATTGATCAGGTGATTTTCAAGAAGCCCCTGCGCACCGTGCACGGCCCGATCAAGAGCAAATTCGGCTATCACCTGGTGCAGGTGTTCTTCCGCGACTGACCACTCAAGCCCCGTTCTGTGGGAGCCGGCGTGCCAGCCCAAGCGCCCGCAACCGGCAAAGGCCTGTTCGTCGGCCAGCCGGCTCCTACAACGCGGGCTCCCGGGGAAGCAACGCCCCGGGATGCTGAATCACCCGACTCGCCAATCGATGCCCGGCCTCTGCGGCCTGCACCGGGCTGCCGCCGCGCAAACGACAGGCCAGATAAGCCGCGCTGAAGGAGTCTCCCGCCGCCGTGGTGTCCACCACCTGCGCCACTGGCAGCGCCGGTATCTCATGACTCTCGCCGCCGCAACGCACCAGGCACGAATCCGCCCCGCGCTTGACCACCACCTCGGCAATGTTCGGGTAGGCCGCAAACACGCCATGGGCATAGTCATGGCCAAACAGCGCCTGCTCGTCCTCCAGGGTCAACAGCGCCAGATCCACATGCTCCAGTACCTGCAGATAGGCCACTCGCGCCTGCTCCACCGAGGCCCAGAGCCTTGGCCGATAGTTGTTGTCAAACACGATCTGCGCCCGACGGATGCGCGCTTCCACCAGCAGGTCAATCAGCTTTTTGCGTCCCACCTCCCCGAGCACCGCCAGGGTGATGCCGCTGAAATACAACACATCGTAATCGCACAAGTCCGCCAGGATCGGCCCCGCCGCCGCGGTGTTGAAGCAGTCCCGTACCGCCGCCTCATTGCGCCAATACAGAAAACGCCGCTCCCCCCGGGCATCGGTCTGAATGCAATACAACCCCGGCAAACGCCCGGGCAGGCGCTGAACCTTTCCCAGGCCGATACCCTCCTGCGCCCAGCTCTGGCACATGGCATCGCTGAAGCTGTCGTAGCCCAGGGCGGTCACGTAATCCACCTGCGCCTGCTGTCCGAGCTCCCGGCACAGATACACCGCAGTGTTCAAGGTATCGCCACCAAAGCTCTGTAGCAGACTGCCGTCGTGACGCTGTTGCAGCTCGATCATGCATTCGCCAATGGCGGCAATGCGCTGCTTCCCGTTCATGTTCTTGACCTCCCCTCAAAGCACACACCAGCTAGTAGAACCTGGCTTGCCAACGAAAGCGTCCTCAGAGTTGCGCCCTAACCCAGGGTCTGTTCGTCGGCGAGCCGGCTACTACGTTCAGAAGCAGGTTTCCAGACTCTCGATCACCTGCAGGCGCTCATCCACCAGCAAACCGGTGCGCCACTTGTCGAAGGTCAGGCACGGGTGCGATGTACCAAAGGAAATGATGTCGCCAATACGCAGCTCCACTCCCGGCGCCACGGTGAGAAACGCGTGCTGATCCATCACCGCCGTCACCTTGCACGCCCCCACATCATCACTGGCACCGGCCTCGGCTCCAGCGCGGTAACGTCGCAGCGGCACCGGCAAGCCAGCGTCATAGGCGACATCGCGCTTGCCCAGGGCCACCACCGCAAAGCCCGGCTCCGGCAGCGACTGCACATGGGCCCAGACTTCCATCGCCGGACGCAGGCCTTCGTGCAGATCACTGCGTCGATCCAACACACAGCACTGAGCCTCTTTGTAGATACCGTGGTCATGGGCGACATAACTGCCCGGACGCAGCACGCTGAGGAAACGCCCCTTGGCGTTGTGGGTCTCGAAGGACTCGGCGATCAGGTCGTACCAGGCCGAACCCGAAGCCGTGATGATCGGCCGCTCGATGACAAACAAACCATCGTTGTGCAGATCCACCGCCAGACGCACCAGGGAATCGGCAAACTGCCGAATGCCACTGATGGCCTGGTCGCCGTGGATCACCCCTTCGTAACCTTCGATACCGCACAACGCCAAAGCTGGCTGCGCCTGGATCGCCTTGGCCAGGGCCAGTACTTCCTGCTCGCTGCGGCAACCGCAACGACCGCCCACCACGCCGTACTCGATCATCACCTTGAGGGTGACGCCGCGCTGGGCGAAAAACGCCCCCAGATCGGCCACGTTGTCCGGGTGATCCACCATGCAATAGAAATCGAAATCGGCATCCGCCAACAGCTCGGCGATCAGCGCCATGTTCGGCGCCCCCACCAGTTGGTTGGCCATCAACACCCGGCGCGCGCCATGGGCGTAGGCGGCGCGAGTCTGTACTGCCGTGGCCAGGGTGATGCCCCAGGCGCCGGCGTCCAACTGCCGCTGAAACAGCGCGGGCATCATGCTGGTCTTGCCGTGGGGCGCCAGCTCGGCGCCGCTGTCACTGACAAACTTCTGCATCCAGCGAATGTTGTGTTCCAGCGCCTCGCGGTGCAGCACCAGGGCCGGCAGGCTGACGTCGCTCAGCAGACTCGCGCCGATAGCAGCAGCGCCCTTTTCCACCAGGGGCAGATTCAAAGCGGAAGACATGTTGGCACTCCTTATCAAGGCGGCTGCGCACAGCCGCGACACTGTCATCAATCGTTGATACGCCGGGCCAGGCGGTTGGCGCTGTCGATCAGCACCCGGCGGTATTCCTGGTAATGGCTCTGCGCATCGGCCCTCGGCGCGACGATGCACAGGGTGCAGATGCACACCCCGCGCTCATCGCGCACCGGCGCGGCAAAACAATGGGTGAAGGTGTCGGCGACGCTGTCGAAGGAAAAGAACCCCTCCTCGGTGGCCTGACGGATTTCCTTGAGGAAGGTCTCCAGCGGCAGCCGCTCACCATTAGGCAGCATGAAGTCCTGGTCATCGATCATCTCGACGATCTGCTCATCGCTCATATGCCCCAGCAGCAACCGCCCGGAGGCGGTCCAGGGGATCGGCGCGTTCTCGCCAATGTCCGAGGTGATGCGGAAATTCCGCTCGCCCTCCTTCATCAGCGCCACGGTGTATTTGCGCCCGTTGAGCAGGCACATCTGCGCGGTTTCCCGGGTCTGGCTGACAATTTCCTGCAACGCCTGATCAGCCTCGCGGCTCAGATCGAAATGGCGCAAATGAGCCTGCCCGAGAAAATACAGCTGGCGGCCCAGGTACACATGACCGTCCTTGCCTACCGGCTCCAGCACCCGCCGCTCCAGCAAGGACGCCACCAACTCATAGACCGTGGACTTGGGACTGCCAATGCCCTTGGCGATATCGTTGGGCCGCAGCGGCTGGCCGATCTCCTTGAGGAAATCGAGAATATCGAAGGCCCGATCCAGGCCCTTGGCCCGGCGCTTGATGCTGTCTTCAGTCATCTACCCACCCCTATGCAAAACACAATCCCTGTAGCCGCTGCCGCAGGCTGCGAACGCCCTGAGCGACACGCCGTCGCCGGGGCCGCAGCGATCTCATCACCCTGCGCCCGCGTTGCGGTCGATCGCAGCCTCGCCCAGGCTCGACAGCGGCTACAGAAGCGCACTCAAGGCTTCTTCTTGTAGGCCACACAATCGATCTCGACCTTGCAGTCCACCATCATGCTGGCCTGCACACAGGCCCGGGCCGGCGCGTGTTCGGGCTTGAAGTACTCGCCGAACACCTTGTTGAAACTCCAGAAATCCCGCGGATCTTCCAGCCACACGCCAACCCGCACCACATCCTCCAGGCCGTACCCGGCCTCTTCGAGAATGGCCACTAGATTGCGCATGGTCTGATGCGTCTGCTCGACGATCCCACCGTGAATGATCTCGCCATCCAGCGCCGGCACCTGGCCGGACACATGCAGCCAGCCATCGGCTTCGACGGCGCGAGCGAAAGGACGCGGCTGGCCACCGCCTGCGGTGCTGCCGGTGCCGTAACGGGTGATGCTCATGAGCGATTCTCCTGGTTGAAGGTTGGAGTTTGGCTGTCAAAAACAATGCTCATAGGTATGGGGACCTCTCGTTTCCCAAATCAAAAACCGCGCTCAAACACGCTAACCAGCCTGCCGTCCACAGCCTGTGGTAGCACCCACAACAAAAATCAACGATTTAGCATTAAGGCTAAATTCCGCTACAACGGAATTACTGCTGCAATAGCGGAAAAATTCCCATGAAGTGTGCCACTGGAAGTGATGAAATGACAACAGAATGGGACAATCTAACCCAAGTAAGAGAGATAGAAACCAGCTAGAGCCATACCGCCAACAGCTAGCCTTTCGAGCCAAAAGAAGGCACTATGCCATCAGCTTAGAAAGCAAAAACCCTCCTGCATTCTTCATATCAAAACTACTACCGCAAACATGGAATTGAAATGCGCCTAATAGATCAAGTAGAGATCGCATACTTTAGATCAATTTATAAAGACAGCCTTAGCAACTGCACTGATATCAACGTAGTTTTTGGCAGGAATGACTCTGGAAAGAGCAACATACTACGCGCCCTTAATTTGTTCTTTAACAACAAAACCAGTCCAGACCAAGAATTTAATTTCTTCCAAGACTTTAACCACTCACGCAGAGCAGAAGCTGGCGGAGATGGCGACATCAGAAAATTTGTATATGTAAAGATCTGGTTTAATACCCCAGCAACTTGGAGAGGCTCCTTAGGAGATCGGTTCTGGGTCAAAAAACAGTGGAGCATCTCCTTAGGATCAGACTCTCAAATCACAACATCGATTGCAGAACCAAAGCGCCACTATTTATCTCGATTCTTAAACAAAATACGACTCTATTACATCCCTGCCATTAAAGACAGGAAAATCTTTGAAAGCCTTCAAGCCGAAATCTACAAAGTAATATCCCAAAATATTGAATTCTCTGGATCACTAACAAACTTCACAACTGCTCTACAAGATAGAACGCAAGATCTCAGTCAGCAACTTCTTAAAGATTTGAACATAACCAGTGTTGTAACCACACCAAAGGATCTGACCGATCTATTTAGATCACTTGACTTTGAAACCACCTCAGAAGCCGGAGACTCCTACAGCTTAACCCTACAACGTGGCGATGGTGTTCAAGTCAGGCATATCGCCCCCATTCTTTCCTTCCTAGCTGAACACAGCAATGAGGATTTCCATATATGGGCTTTTGAGGAACCAGAGAACTCTTTAGAGCTAGCTAATGCCATTGAAGAAGCCGGCAGATTCCGAGCTTTCGGCCAACAACCCAACAAGCAGATCTTCTTAACCAGTCATAGTCCAGCCTTTTTCTCACTTGATCACGAAGACACGTCTAAGTATTTCGTTAGTCGCTCTAACACCATCCAAGATCGAGTTAACTCATCCATTACCAAGATAGACGACACTACCGGACATCTTCCTAGTGAATTAATGGGGGAAACACCACACCTACCAGTAATTAGTGCCTACTTAAAAGAGGCGCATAAGAAAATTTTAGAACAAGAAAAAAACAGTAAAGAACTAACCCGTAGAATTGACGATCATAATCAATCAATAATTTTCGTCGAGGGCGCCTCCGACGTGATGATTTTTTCTAAAGCTTGGGAAATCATCATGAACATTGATATGCCATTCCGTTTTGAATCGGCTGGAGGCACAACAAAAATGGAGAGTCTCTCCCGTGATGGAAAAGTGCTATCGGGATTAGCTCCAGAACGAAAGATATTTGCCTTGGTTGATAATGACACGGAAGGCCGCGCACTCTATAGCAACTCCCGCCTTAATAGATCAGGCGAATGGATACAACACAATTCAAACAGAGTTTATTGGTGTCGATTACCCTTTAACGCTGACTTCGAGCGCTTTATGACGACACTAGGTTTGCCTAAAAATATTTGGCCGGGAAGCCTTGAGAACTTTTTTACTCCCGAGGTAAGAAATACTGCACTCAAAGCTGGCGCTCTAGAAATCACAAAATCACCACATGCTGAAATAATTTCAGCGGAGCATTTTCACCGAATCCAACCTTACATAACCCCGAGAGAGGATTTGAAACACTTCAATATACTGACAACACATGAAGACTCAAAAATTCGATTTGCAGAGTGGATTATTGATATAGCAGATGAAAATCCTGAAATATTTGAACCATTGAGACCTGTATTCGAAGGAGTAATTAGAATTTTGGGAGCTGCACAGTAAATACAACTATCAACTCTAAAGAAATAGCTAAGAGCCTACCCCAAAAAAGTAAATGTAAATCCAAGCGAGACGCTAAAAATCAGCGTCTCGCTTGGCCTTAATTAAAATCACTTTCTCCTTGGTTTCCCTGCGTCACTACGCTTTTCGCGAATTTTCCCATCTTCATTTCTAGATCTAGGCTGTTGACCACCGCCTGGTTTGGGAACAGTTACGTTAGGATTTAACGGCCGTCTATCTGTCATTTTTCCTTCCTTACATTATCTGAAATGCTTTCTAGAAAGATCACAGCCCTAATCACTAAATACTCGGCCATTTCCACCAAACCGAACCGCTGACGATCATAGGCTGGCATTGAAAGTAGCAAATTGCCACTTGCATTTCTACAGCCTGCCCTCGCTACTAAGACAGCGTCGGTATGTCGTAAAAAGCGGAGCGTCTTGCAGAGTATTGCGGCAACTTCTGCGAACAGGCCTATGCACCTCGCCTAGCCTCTTACTTATCCTTATAGTTTCGCCCGTCGCTGCAAATTCAGCGATCTGACTTGGCCGTCAGCATTCCCGTAGCGCACAGGCGCTCACCATCCGAAAGGCAAGCGCTTTTTTTGCGCCTGCACATTCGTGTTATGGCGACTGTGCGTGGGACACCTTCGGGTGTGCCGGGATGCTTCGGGCCCGGTCGGCCAACCCGCGTACAGTTGCCACCCTCCTTCGCTTGGCCGCGAACGGTGGTAACTCCCGAAGTTATGGAGTGTTACCCAATGGACTACCAAGCATTTACCTCATCCACAACCGACCACCCCGTCGCCTTCATCAACCCACAAGCGCCGCTGCTCGACCTGCTGACTTACGCCGGCCTGCGCATCCGCGCCGCCCGGGACATGCTGGACAGCGTTACCGACATGACCAGCCGCAATGCCGATCACCTCGACCTGAAGCGCTTCTCCAGCGTGGCGACCCTGCTGTTGCAGGACGACTGCGACGTGTTGCAAATGGCGGAACAACAAGCGCTGCAACTACCGGAGCCCTAACCCAATGCACAGCCAAGGCTCTCGCTCTGCTTTGCTTTGGCTTTTGATCCTGGGGGCCCCGTTAACCACGATGGCCGAACGCAGGCAGTGAGCCGTGGGTAACCCGGCAGGACGCCGGGTTAGCCGCCATCCGGCCAGGGACGGCCGGTGGCGGCGGCCCACGGATCAATGCCGGAGAGAGGGCATGCCGAGCCTAGGCGAGGCACCGAGTGGAGGGGCAAGCGTTTTTGGTTCCTTTTTAGGCGACTGTAAAAAGGGACTCGCCGTAAGGGCGAAACCGCCAGTGGCCGCAACCGCGGCAATGGATATGTACACAGTCCCTCGCTGTAAAAGCGAAACCGTCAGCAGCGGCACCCGCAGCAACGGATATGTACGCGCCCCTCACCGTAAGGACGAAACCTACAGCAGCAACGGATATACCCCAAAATCCGCGATATTAGGGATTACGACCGCTGCGCGCTCGAGCGGGAGCAAGCTCCCTCGCCACAAAGGTTGTGGCCATAGCATAGGACTAGGGGTTACCGCAGCAACAAGCACCTACTACGCCAAACCCACCGGCGCCCTCCAGGCAGCCTTCGCTGGCAAGCCAGCTCCAGCGAGCCGCACCCTTGGTGTCACCCATGTGCCTGAACTTTTCCGTTACCCATGTGGGTGTACACCTCCCACACAGCCAACCTAAAGCCCAAAAGCCTCAGTCAACATCAGCAACACACAACACCCACCACAGATTCCGCGCCCCCTGGCAGGCGACATAGGCAGAAGAAATAGCCGCCCCCCTGGTCAACTCACACCAATCAGGACTATCGAACCGATACACCACCAGCTCGGAAAACGGCGCCGGAAACACAGCATCCAGCGCTTCGAACACCACCTGGCGGGCATTGGCCACGGACCCTCCACGGCTGGACGAATGACACCCGCCCCGCAGCAGCGCCGCCAGTAACGAGCCCTCGAACTCGTATCGATTGAGCATGGAACAGGGCCCGAATTCAGGCTCGATCTGCCCGATGGCCGTCGAGCTGGCGAGGCCGCTGAAACGCTCGAGAAACTCGGCCAGTCGCGGCCTCTCACCCAACACCTTGATGGCGGGATCAGGCTTGAAGAAGCAGGACACCACCTCGCCACACTGGGCAAGCACGGCAAGCAGTTCGGCAAGGGGCTGCTTGTCGACGACAAACTCGCTGGCAGCGGTCAATGGCGCTAGCGCATCGTGCTTCAGGTTTTCATCTTGATTCATGCTTAAGCACCGAAGGTTGATCACAAACAGGCAAACACCCCAGCGGCTACCGCATCCTGGGCTTTTGCGACCGCAGACAACTGCAACGGCACCGCTCGGAGCGAACAGGCCGGGAGGGGCGACAATGTATCGGCCGCACCGTTGCACGGCAAACCCGAAAACCATCCCCGCCCGCACCCGCCCAGCGCGCTTACGCCTTGAAGGTCAGAATCGGCGAAAACCGCGCCATCACCGACACCGTGCCCTCTTCCACCTGGGACTGGATCACCTGGCCGATTTCCTTGTAGGCCCCTGGCGCCTCTTCGATCATCCGCTCCTCCTTGGTGGTGATGCACTCCACGCCCTGCAAGCCGAGGAACGCCTTGTCCTTCTTGGCCTTGAACACGATCTCGCTGCGCGACATCGAGCGCCCGGCGCCGTGGCTGGCCGAACGCAGCCAGCGCTCATTGCCCAGCCCGGTGAGCAGGTAGGAGTCATGCCCCATGCTCCCCGGAATCAGCAGCGGCTGCCCGGCATAGGCCGGTGTCGCGCCTTTGCGATGCACATTGCCGCCCTCTTCGCGCAGCACGATGTTGTGCGGCACATCGACAATCAGCGGCGCTTCGATGCCCGCACCAAACACTTGCCGGGTGCGCTGGCGCACCATCTCGGCGATCAACGCGCGGTTGGCGTCGGCGTAGTGGGCAGCGCTGTGCATGGCCAGCAGGTACTCGTCGGCCATCTCGCCAAACAGGGCGAAGATCTTCGAATCAGGGTGCTTGATCCCCGCCGGCCACAGGGCCTTGGCCTTGTCCATCCAGCGCCGCCCGACATAGAAGCCCACGTCGCGCGAGCCGGTGTGGATCATCATCACCACCTGCCCCACCGACAGGCCCTGAGCAAAGCAGGCCTGACGATCCACCAGTTCGGTGACCACCTGGATCTCGACAAAGTGGTTGCCGCCGCCCAGGGAACCCAGGCCCGGGTCGCGGAGGATTTTGCGCGAGCGATCCTGCAAGGCTTCTGGCGCGTAGTCGGCGCTGCCGCGAGCGAACGACGACTCATGCAAACCCGACAGCTCACGTTGCAGCTGGGCGAAGTCCGCCCCGGCAAACAACCCGATCGGGTCCTGCTGCTGCACCTGGGCCCAGAAATCCCCGAGCCCGGCCTGAAACAGCGCGGTCATGGCCATTGGACTGGTGGGAATGTTGCGCGTGCCCTCCAGCAGATCGCCGCGTACCAGGGCGGTCCACTTGGCTTTCTGCGCCATGAACTGCTCGTAGTTCAGCCCCAGCTTGTGCAGGCGCATGCCGCAATTGATGTCGGTGCCGATGGCCTGCGGCACCACCATGTCGTGACTGGTGACAATCACGCTGCCCACCGGGATCGGGCTGCCGGTGTGGAAGTCCGGCGTGGCGCAGGCGCACTTCACTTCGCCGCCATGGGGGTGAGCCACCTTGGCGAAATCCATCAGTTGCAGGACGGCTTTTTCTTCGATGGCAAAGCTTTCGGGCAGCAACAGATCCACCTTGAGCCCGGCGTCATTGATCGAAGAGATGGAGAGGGAATTGGAATTCAGGCGTTCGATGGCCACCCCGGAACGGGCGAGCTTGTGCTGAATTCTTTTCAGAGGAGTCTTGGTCATTTTCAACTGCTTTTCTTGGACGCAACAAAACAACCACCCTTTTGGTGGCTGGAATTGTCTGGTCAGCAGCGAAACTTAGACGGCGCGGATAATGGGGAATGACGGCGTGGATGTAAATAGCCCGGGGGAAATTCTTTGCCCAGGCACCTGGGGAGGTGCCTGCCGGACGGCGTGGCGTCAGTGCGGTGCCGGGCCGCCGCGCCACGGCATGTATTCCACCAGCACCTCACCGCGGCTCAGGCCGTCGGGCTGACTGACAAAGCCCGGCATCTGCCGCAGATCCAGCTGCTGGCAGCGCTGGGTCAAGCGTTGGCGCAGGGTGGCGTCGGCCTTGAACGCTTCCGGCCGGAACGCGCTGTGCTCCAGGTTTACCAGACATTCCCGGACCTGCCCCTGGGCATTGGCGCTGTAGTGGAAACTGGCCACGCCGATGCTGTCGATGCCCGACCCGACGACGGCCTGCTCCCAGAAGAACCGGCTTTGCTGATAGAGGCTGGAACTCAGCCGATACGCCTGACGCTCACGCTTGGGCAATTGGCTGGGGTGCGGAAACTCCAGGTTGGCAATCGCCTTGATGACGTTCCCATCGCCAAAGGCCTCAGGCGCGGCGGCAGGAAACAGGGTGTTCCAGCACACCTGTCGGGCCAGGTGCAGCAGGGTTGGGGTGGCCAGGACCTGGGAAACATCACCGCTGCCGGGGCGTACCGTGCAGTCGAGCACTTCGTTCTGCCGATTGAGCTTGATCCGCAACTCCACCGCGCCGCTCAGGCCCTGAAGGTTGGCGGCCATGATGTTGCGCCTCAGCACTTCGCTGATGGCGACAGAGAATTCCAGGCTTTTCTGGGTTTCCAGGGCCTGGGCGGCGCTCTGCTCCGGAGTCTTGCTCTGGCAGGCGCCCAGGGTCAGCACGGCCGGAGTCAGCAAGGCCAGGGTCGAGGTGCGCAAGAATGCTAATGACATGAATAGGGAACTCATTGATCAATGACCGGGCGCAAGGGCCACGCCCCGCGCCCCGGAAAGGGTCGGCTCAATCACTGAACGAACCAATAGCCGAAGCTTTAGTAAAATCTGCATCACCAATGCGCACCAGCCAGACTCAAGGTTCAGCGCCGCTTGCCTGCACACGCTGCGCGGCCTTGTTCGGCCCGCCTTTCCACGGCGTGTAAAACACGCTGGCATGGATCGGCCGCGCCTGACCCTGCTCGGCCGCAAAACCCGGCATCTGCCGCAGGTCCAACTGCTCACACAGTTGGGTGACGCGATTGCGCAATTGATTGTCGGGCTTGAATGACTCGGGTCGGTAGCGCACCGCCCGCAGGTTCACCCAGCATTCCTGCACCCGGCCCCGGGGATCGGCCTTGACCTCAAAACTGGCCACTCCGACGCTGTCCACCGGCAACTGGGCCAGGGTGTGCGTCCAGAAGAAATGGCCTTTGGCGTATTGAGCGGTATCGAAGGCAAACTCCTTCAATTGCTCGCCTTCCAGGGTCAAGCGAGGGAACATCAACGTCCCTTTGACCTCCAGCACGCCATCAGGCTCAAAGGCGGCGGCGGGCGCCAGAGGGAACACGGTGTTCCAGCAGACGCCCTCGAGCATCTCGCCCAGTTTCGGGTTGTAGGGATAGGCCCGCGCTTCAGGCAAGGGGCTGCTCTGCGCCGCACAACCGATGACCTGATTCTGCCGATCGAACTGCATGACCAGCTCCACGCTGCCCATCAGTTGTTCGGCATTGGCCCTGAGGCTTTCGCGGTACAGCACCTGCTGCACCGCGTTGGCATAGAACTGCGTCTCCAGCTGTCGTTGCTGCTCGTCCTTGGACAGCGGGGTGCCCGGCAAGTCCGATTGGCAACCGGACAGCGCCAGAAGAAGGCCGGTCAACAACCCGCACTGAGCCGGGGTTCCGTTCAGAAAGTTGTACATGTTCAGTTCCTTTGATGGGTTCACTGACGAACCGCCCTGCACTGCGCTCAATGAAATCAAGGTGCTGGATCCTAGGCTTTGTACGAAAAGCCTTGATACTCGGTGACGCTGCGTTGAAAACGGTCTCGGAATGCTCATTTACACCCCGTAAACTCCGCTTCCTCGACCGTTTTCGCCTTGCCTGACCTTTGTCTCAAAACTTTTCGTACAGAGCCTAAGGCAGCTCGCTGGTTGAAGGCCAACGACAATTGCCGGCGATTGTCGCCAGAGCTGTAAAAGCTTCTCCAGGCATCCGGCAAAAACGGGTTACCCTGGCGCTCCCCACCCGCTCATCGCCCCAAGCAAGGAAGCTCCATGACCCGCGCCATCACTATCATCTGCGACAACTTCGCCGACTGGGAAACCGCCCTGATCAACGCCACCGGCCGTGGCTACTATGGCTTCGACTGCCGTTACGCTTCCCCCAAGGGCGCTATCGTGACCTCCATGGGCGGCCTGCGGGTAACCCCGGACCTGGCGCTGGAAGACATTCGTCTGGATGAAGTGGATCTGCTGATGGTTTGCGGCGGGAGCGTCTGGCAAAGCGACAAGGCGCCGGACATCGGCGACCTGCTGCGCGCCGCCCAGGCACGCCACCTTGTGATCGCCGGCATTTGCGACGGCACCCGCGAATTGGCTCGGGCCGGGGTGCTGGACGCGGTGAAGCACACCTCCAATTCGGCGGCCAACCTGCTGGCAGTGGGTTATGCCGGCGCCGCGCACTACCAGGATGTGCCCCATGCCGTCGCGGACCAGTGCGTGATCACCGCCCCAGGCAGCGCTCCAGTGAGTTTCATGGCACAGATTCTCGGCACCCTGGGCATCAACGACGACAACCTTCGCGCCTACCTCGGCATGCATGCCGCCGAGCACCAGCAGAAGATCTGACCTCTCCCTTGCAGGAGCCGGCTTGCCGGCGAAAGCGATCTCACGGCCGCCTTCGCTGTCAAGCCAGCGCCCAGGACGGGTGGTGGCGAAGTGGCAGTGGGGCCGTGGACTATTTCACCAGTCGAAAATCCCGGTGGCCCAACCAAGCCGCAAAGTCCGCGGCGCTGAAAATGCTCTCACCCTCATGCTCGATGATCGCCAGCCCCGCCAGAAATTCGGCATCCCGAGTATAGGTATGGATACTGGCGCAGAAGGCCACCACGCCATCCAGACGACGGACCAACGCCAGCGCCGCCTGTCCTAGTCGTTGGTGATCCAACTGATCTTTATCCATGGCCGCCAGGCTCAGGATGCCTTCAGGGAGCCATCCAAGCTCCCCGGCCAGCCCGGCATATTCCGCCAGCTCCTCTGGATAATCGGCCCCCAGCGCGCAGAGCATGGGACTGCCTTCAACAAAAAACGCCCCCCTACCCGCCCAGGGGTGATCTGCAACCTCGGCCAAGCAGGCGCGCACCAGGCTTTCGACCAAGCCATCGATCTTGCGCGGCAACAGCACCCTGACAGTCGGCCCAGACATTGATTGATTTTATCCAGCGGACCGCCTCCGCATGATAGGGAGCGGCAAGACAGGGTGGATTGCATCCGCTCCGATGCCCCGGAGCAGATCACTTCATTCGCCGGACCGAGAGCATACAGACAGCAACAGACGTGTACAAAAACCTGTGCCACATTGATGCGACTCAACGCCTGGAGCCATTGGCCGCCAGCACCAACTCCAGGCATGTGTCCCACACGCCCTGGCTGGACAAGCGCAGTTCCCGCTGCTTTGATTCAACCTTCGTTCCGATCGCATCGCACCCAAGGAGGGGAACATGCCTTTTAAAGTCGTGATGGTTTTCGGTACACGCCCAGAAGCAATCAAGATGGCGCCACTGGCCAGGGTGCTAAAACACTGGCCAGGTCTGCAACTGCACATTTGCTCCACCGGTCAGCACCGGGACATGCTCAAACAGGTACTGGACTCCTTCGAGCTGCAAGTCGACAAAGACCTGGAAGTGATGACCCAGGGCCAGTCCCTCAACGGCCTCTCGCAGCAACTGCTGATCCATCTGGATACCGCCTTCGAACGCCTGCAACCGGACATCGTCCTGGTGCATGGCGATACCACCACCAGCTTTATCGCCGCCCTCGCCGCTTTCCACCGCCAGTTGCCCATCGGCCATGTCGAAGCCGGGCTGCGTACCGGCAACCTCAGGGCGCCCTGGCCCGAGGAAGCCAACCGGCGCCTGACCGGGATTATCGCCGACCTGCACTTCGCTCCGACCGCCGAGGCCCGGACCAACCTGCTGCGGGAAAACGTGCTCGCCGACACCATCGAGGTCACCGGCAACACGGTGGTCGATGCGCTGCTGTGGATGCGGCATCACCAGCAACAGACCCAGTGGCGCCCCGCCGCCGATTCGCCCCTGGCGGTGCTGGAACACCAGCGGCGCATGGTGCTGATAACCGGCCATCGCCGGGAGAACTTCGGCGACGGTTTGCGCAATATCTGCGAAGCCGTGGCGACCTTGGCCCGGCGCTACCCGGACGTGCAGTTCGTGTACCCCGTGCACCTCAATCCACAGGTGCAGAGCGCGGTCCATGGCGTGCTCTCGGACACGCCCAACATCTACCTGATAGCGCCTCAGGACTATCAGCATTTCGTCTGGCTGATGGGGCGCTCGCACCTCATCCTCAGCGACTCCGGCGGCATCCAGGAAGAAGCACCGGCCATCGGCAAGCCGCTACTGGTACTGCGGGACGTCACCGAAAGGCCGGCGGTGCTGGAGGGCGGTACCGCGTTGCTGGTGGGCACCGACCGCGAACGCATCGTGCACCATGCCAGCGAACTGCTGGACGATGCCGAGCTCTATGCCCGCATGAGCCGAGTACACAGCCCCTATGGCGACGGCCATGCCAGTGAACGCATCGCTCGCCACCTATACACCTGGCTGGAGGCAAAAGCCCTGCGTGACAGGGCATGAACCTGGGCCTGAACCTCTGCGCTCACGCCGCGCAACGGCATAGCACCTTGCAGCGCCAACTCCAGGACTTCTCCCGTCAGGCAGGCACCTGCCGAGACAGCTGGACCTGGGTCACGCGGCGCTCTTCCACCGCCATCACCTGAATATTCCAACCCTCCCATTCCAGGCGGTCGCCCTTGACCGGCAGACGGTCCAGCAGGCTCATCACCAGCCCGGCCAGGGTCTGGTAGTCCTCGGTAGGCTCGGCGCCAAAGCCGGTACGCTGGCGCACCTGGGGCAGGTTCAGGGCGCCATTGACCAGGAACCTACCCTCATCTTCCACCACATCCGGCCCTTCGACCTCGCTGGCATCCGGCAGCTCGCCGGCAATGGATTCGAGAATGTCGGTCATGGTCAGGATGCCCATGAAGTCGCCAAACTCGTTGATCACGAAGGCGATGTGGGTCGACGCCTTGCGCATCTGTTCCAGGGCGTTGAGGATCGAAAAACTGTCCAGCAGGTTGATGGTCTTGCGCGCCAGGTGCTCAAGGTTCGGCTCGTTGCCGGCCAGGTATTCCTTGAGCAATTCCTTCTTGTGCACGAAGCCCAGCGGCTCATCCACCGCACCGTCGCGAATCAGCGGCAGGCGCGAATAAGACGAGTGCATCAACTTGGTCCGGATGCTCTCCGGGCTGTCCGTGAGGTCGATGGAGTCGACCTCGGCGCGCACCGTCATCAGCGTACGGATCGGCCGTTCCGCCAACTGCAGTACGCCGCTGATCATCACCCGTTCGCGGCGGTCGAACAGCTCGCTGCTCGGCGCATCACCGTCTTCCAGCAAATCGGCAATTTCCTCACCCACTTCTTCCGCTGCCAGCTTGCGGCCACCCAGCAGGCGCATCACCGCATAGGCCGTGCGCTCACGCATTGGGCGCAGGCCCTGCATGGACTTCTTGCGGCGGGCCCGGGCGATCTGGTTGAACACCTCGATCAGAATCGAGAAGCCGATGGCCGCGTACAGGTAGCCCTTGGGAATATGGAAGCCCAGGCCTTCGGCGGTCAGGCTGAAGCCGATCATCATCAAAAAGCCCAGGCACAGCATGATCACTGTCGGGTGTTCGTTGACGAAACGGGTCAGCGGCTTGCTGGCGACGATCATCACACCAATGGAAACCACCACCGCGATCATCATCACCGACAGATGCTCCACCATGCCCACGGCGGTAATCACCGCGTCCAGGGAGAACACCGCATCGAGCACCACAATCTGCGCCACGATCGGCCAGAACAAGGCGTAGGTTGCACTGCCGGCCCGCTGGCTGACATGCCCCTCCAAGCGTTCATGCAACTCCATGGTGGCCTTGAACAACAGGAACACACCACCGAACAGCATGATCAGATCGCGGCCGGAAAAGCTCTTGTCGAACACCTCGAACAGCGGCTGGGTCAGGGTCACCATCCAGGAAATGCTGGCCAGCAGGCCCAGACGCATCAGCAGTGCCAGGGACAGGCCGATCAAGCGGGCGCGGTCACGCTGCTCCGGCGGCAGCTTGTCCGCGAGGATGGCGATAAACACCAGGTTGTCGATGCCCAGCACCAGCTCCAGGACAATCAGGGTCAAAAGGCCAAGCCAGGCCGTGGGGTCTGCGATCCATTCCATAACGACGACTCAAGTTCTCCAGAAAATTCAAACGGCCAGGCGCGACGAAGCACCAAGGTGCAGGACAGGTGCAACCTGGGTGACGGGCTGGTCAGTACGGGAAGTGGCAAAGGCCGGGGATGTACGGCCGGGAGAATGACTGCCTGAGCGTCTGCGTCTCAATGGGGCCGGATGGCGCGAGAAGTCATGGGGCAAAGCGAAGAAAGAGCGCCGACTGGGGGGCTCCGAGAGCGTGTTCATGCAAGTCCTGAGTGAAAAAACGGACTTGGAGGTTACAGGGGCAGCGGCACTTTTCCCCAGCGGGAAATCATTACAAAAGTTTAGCCGGGACACCCCCTCAAACCGCCTACACCCGCTCGGCAATCTCGATGAGGTTCAAGTCCGGGTCCCGCAGGTACACCGAGCGGATCGGCCCCGTGGCTCCGGTGCGCGCCACCGGGCCTTCGATGATCGGCCAGTTGACTCGGCGCAGATGGGCAATCACCTGCTCCAGGGGCACGCTGGCGATAAAGCACAGGTCCAGCGCTCCCGGTACCGGCAGGTGGGCCTTGGGTTCGAACTCCTGGCCACGTACATGCAGGTTGATCTTCTGCTGGCCGTACTTGAAGGCCTTGCGCCCGCCGGCAAAGGTTTGCAGTTGCATACCTAGCACCCGAACGTAAAAGTCCTCGGCGGCCAGAGGATCGATGGTAGTCAGTACCAGGTGGTCAAGGTGGTCGATCATCAAGGACGCAGCTCCTGAAGGAAGAGAAATAGCCCGGCGGATTATGCTCGCCGGGCGCAGTGCTGAACATGCCGTATCAGGCCGAACGCCGGTACTCGCGCTTGACCTGGTCGATGTAGCGCACTACCGCCGGCGCCTGCTCGAAACGCCGGTAAATCAGCGACAGCCAGGACGACGCCGAACTGCCGCCGATCGGCCGGTACACCACATGGGGCAGGCTCAAATGCCCCACCACCGATTCGGGCACCACCGCCACGCCCTGCCCCAGGGAAACCAGGGCCAGCACCGCCACCAGGCCGCCGGGCTGGGCACCGAGCTTGGGGGCATAGGCCCCCTGGGCCGCCACTTGCAAGGTGCCGCTGATCTGCTCAGGAAGGATGAAGGTTTCATTGAGCAGGTGCTCGGAGGCGATCTGCGGCAGCCGGCACAGCCAGGACTCGGCGGACAGCGCCAGGACAAACCCCTCGGCGTCCAGGCGAATGGCCTCCACGCCGTCGGGCAGGGTCATGGGCGAACGAATGTAGCCGACGTCCAGACGTCCGTCGGCAATCCGCGCCGGCAGGGTTGCCATCGGACACTCGCGCACATTCAGGCTGACGTCCGGGCAGTCGCGGCTGAAGCTCTGCACCTGCTTCTGCAACAACCCGGAATACACCGCCGAGGCCACATAGCCCAGCTCGATATGGCCGATCTCTCCGCGCCCGGCACGCTGGGCGTTGCGCTGGGCGAACTCGAACTGGCGCACCGTGGCTTCGGCCTCCAGGAGCAAAGTGGCACCGGCCTCGGTCAGACTGACCTCGCGCTGCTGTCGCAAAAACAGCCGCGTACCGAGGGTCTTCTCCATGTCCTGGATCTGTCGGCTCAAGGTCGGCGGGGCAATCCCCAGTTGCTCGGCCGCGCGGGTAAAATTGCGCTGCCGGGCCACCGCCAGGAAGTAGCGAAAGTGACGAATTTCCATAAAGGGCATTAGCTCAAAGGTAACGAACTGACCGCCAGCAGCTAACAAAGACCCACAAAGGCCGGGATAAGCTGAGCGGACCTTCACAGTAGAGAGCCTTTGCCATGCGCGTCAAACCCCTGATTCTGGCAATGATCGCCTGCTGCTGCCTGCAGAGCGCCGTGGCCGCAGAGATCCAAGCCAACGTTGCCCACAAAGCAATCCTGCCTTTGAACAGCCCCCCAATCCCACTCAAGGCCGGCCAGCAAACCACCCAGGCCAGAGGCTGCTCCTGTGCAGTGGTCATCCTCGATGACGGGGTACCGGTGGTGGCGAGCATCGAACTGAAAGCACTGTCCATCCTCAGTCGGCGGACAGCGTCATGAGCCGCCTGATCAATCCCCGCCTGACCCTGCTGACTGCTTCCGGGGTCTGCTCGCTGATCGTCCTGGACACCAACATCGTCGCCGTGGCCCTGCCGAGCATCGCCCGCGACCTGGGGGCCAACTTCGCCGATATCGAATGGGTGGTCAGTGCCTACATGCTGGCCTTCGCCGCCCTGCTGCTGCCGGCGGGCAGCCTGGCGGACCGCTTCGGACGCAAGAGGACCCTGCTCTGCGGCCTGGGCCTGTTCATCCTCGCCTCCCTGGGCTGCGGCGCCGCCCCCAACGCCCTGCTGCTGGACCTCGCTCGGGCCCTCAAGGGCGTGGGCGCGGCGCTGCTTCTAACCTCGGCCCTGGCCTCCATCGGCCATACCTTCCATGACGAAGCGGAACGGGCCAAGGCCTGGGCTTTCTGGGGAGCCTGCATGGGCATGGCCATGACCGCCGCGCCCACGGTCGGCGGCTTGATCACCGAGTACTTCGGCTGGCGCTGGATCTTCTACTTCAACCTGCCGGTAGGCGCCCTGCTGCTGTGGAGCGTGCTGCGCAACGTGCCGGAATCCCGGGATACCCAAGCGGCGCGCCTGGACCCCTGGGGCAGCCTGGCCTTCAGCGCCAGCCTGCTGTGCCTGATCTGGGGCCTGATCGAAGCCAACCGCATCGGCTGGAGCCACCCAGCCACCTCCACCCGCCTGTTGGCCGGAGTGGCGCTGCTGGGGCTGTTCGTGCTGATCGAGCGCCTGCAACGCCGGCCCATGGTCGACCTGCAACTGTTTCGCCATCCGCGGTTCATCGGCGCCCTGCTGGGCATGTTCGCCTACGCCGGCTGCGCCCAGGTGATGATGACCCTGCTGCCCTTCTACCTGCAGAACGGTCTGGGCTTCTCCGCCATTGCCTCAGGCCTGGGCATGCTGCCCTTTGCCCTGACCATGCTGATCTGCCCACGCATCGGTGCCCGTCTCGCCGGGCGCTACAGCCCTGCCGCCCTGATGGCCGCCGGGCTGACCCTGGTGGGCTGCGGCAACCTGCTCAGTGCCTGGGCGGTGCATGCCGGGGGCTACCTGAGCTTCGCGGCGGCGATTGCCGTGACTGGTGCCGGGGCCGGCCTGCTCAACGGCGACACGCAGAAAAACATCATGGCCTGCGTGCCCCGGGAACGCACCGGCATGGCCTCGGGCATGAGCACCACCATGCGCTTCAGCGCCATCATGCTGGCCATCGGCGTGTTCGGTGCGCTGTTGGCCAGCCATACCCTGCAACAACTGCAAGGCAGCCTCAGCCAGGTGCCCGGGCCTTGGCTGGTCCAGGCGCCGGACATCGCGTCGCGGGTGGTGGCCGGGGATATGCAGGGTGCCTTGGCGAGCCTGCCGGAAAGCACCCGCGCCCTGATTGAACCCCTGGCCCAGCAAGCCTTTGTCGGCGGCTTCGGGCTGGTACTGACGGTGGCAGGCATTCTCGCCCTGCTTGGGGCCCTGGTGGTGGGCCGGTTGATGCGCAACCCCCTGCCCCAGGCCCAAGGCCTGGTGCTGAAAACCCAATGAGGCATGGGGATGCCGATCGGCTCTCTGGGCCGCCGCCCAGATGGGCAGCGGCCCGCTGCTTGCAATTTCAGAACAATAAACACATGGCTTGAACAACAAATGGCCGGCTAAGGTACGGCCTTCAGCAGACGAGGTCAGTGTGAAGCCTACAAACGTGATTGTGGTCGGTGCCGGCATTGTCGGTGCATCCATCGCCTACCACCTGGCCAGACAGGGCGCGCAGGTCACGGTGGTCGAGCAAGCCAGTCCCGGCTCCGGGGTCACCCGCCATTCCTTTGCCTGGATCAACCCCCACGGCGAGTTCCCGGCAGCCGCTCGGCCGCTGCGCTCCCTGGCGCTGGCGGACTATCGACGCCTGCAGCAGGAGTTGCCCCAGTTACAGATTCAATGGACCGGAGCACTGACTTATGCCGAAACCGGCCCGAACTCGACAGACACCGATACCCAGGGGCCGATGTCGTCCGCCCATTGGATCGACCGTGACCGGATCGGGGCGCTTGAACCCAATCTGCAGGAACTACCGCAACGAGCCCGGTACGCCCCCGGCGAAGGCAGCCTCGACCCGGTAGCCACCACCCAGGCGCTGCTCGAAGGGGCCCGGGCCCACGGCGCCCGGGTGCTGACCCAGACGCCGGTACAGGGGTTGCTGGTGGAGGGCCGGCGCGTGCTCGGCATCACCACTGCGGCCGGGCCTTACCTAGCCGAGCACATCGTCCTGGCAACGGGCTGCGCCACCCCTGCCCTGTTGGCGCCCCTGGGAATCCTGCTGCCGGTGCAGGCCTCGCCGTCGATCCTGATCCGCTTCGATGCCCCGCGCGGCCTGGTCAAGACCCTGGTTTCCAACAGCCTGCTGGAGATTCGCGAAGCGGCGGACGGCAGCCTGCTGGCGGCGGAAGACTACATCGACGACAGCGGTCCTCAAGGGCCCGAGGCCATAGCGCAGCAAGCCATGGCCACGATCCGCCGACTGTTCCGCGGCGCCGAGAAGATAGCCCTGCGCAGCGTTGAGGTAGGTCTACGCCCAATGCCCTGTGATCAGTTGCCGATCATTGGCCCGAGCCAGCAGTACCTGGGCCTGTACCTGGCGGTGATGCATGCCGGGGTGACCCTGGCGCCCACCGTCGGCCGCCTGGTCAGCCAGGAGTTGCTGCTGGGCCAATGCTCTGCCGAGCTTGCCTCGTGCCGCCCGGCACGTCTGGGCTGACGGAGTTCAGCGGACTCGTCATCGGGTGTCCGTTCTTCGAATCAAGCCACCCGTGAGCTTGAGCCGGGTCATGACCTGAGTGGCTCAGCCATCCCTGGCTCCTGGTTGCGGACAGCAAAGTCAGGTCCGGAAATTTCAAGCGACTTTCCAGACTCATCCCATATTAGTTTTTGCGCACCCTTTGCTAGGTTGAGCGCCACTTTGCACCCGGGCCAGGTACGGCGCGGGTCTGGCCTCTCTCACGCTTAAGGATGAGCCTATGTTCGCGCCGGCCGATACTGCGCATTTCGTGCTGTCCATCCCTGCCGTTCGCCACGATTTCAAGGTACTGGCCTTCAAGGGTCGCGAAGCCATCAGCGAGCTGTATGCGATCCATATCGAGCTGGTTTCGGACAACCCCAACGTCGATCTGGAAAGCCTGCTCAACCAACCGGCGTTCCTGCAGTTCGGCCTCAAGGGTGAAGGCATCCACGGCCTGATCGACGACATCGAAATCGGCGACAGCGGCAAGCGCATGACCCGCTATCACCTGATCCTGCGTCCTCACCTTTATCAGTTGCAGCACCGCCACAACCAAAGGGTCTACCAGAACCTGACGGTGCCGCAGATCATTGCCAAGGTGCTCAAGGAACACGGCATCCTCGCCGACCAATACCGCTTCAACATTGCTCCCAAGCCTTCAGTACCCAGGGTGTATTGCGTGCAATACGGGGAGACGGATTTCCAGTTTGTGCAACGCCTGTGCTTCGAAGACGGCATTCACTGGCACCACGAACACAGCCTCGACCAGCACCTGCTGGTATTTTCCGACAACCAGACCGACTACCCGATCCTCGCCACCGCGCGCTATCAGCAAGGCAGTGGCCTGGCCGCCGAAGACCCGGTGGTCAGCCATTTCTCGGTGCGTTTCAGCACCCGCACCAGCCAGGTGGTGCGCCGCGACTACAACCTGAAAAAGCCCGACCCGCGCAGCGCCTCCAGCGGTGCCGCACTCGACCCGGTACCTAGCACCTTGCACAGCGCAGCCAAATCCGACGCCACTCCGGTGCTGGAAGACTATCGCTACCCCGGCCGCTACAGCACCGGCGCCGTGGGCCAGCAACTGAGCCAGATCGCCCTTGAAGGCCATCGCACCGACTACCAGTTGGCCAAGGGGCAGAGTGATCTGTCGAGCTTTCGCTGCGGCCATCTGGTCACCCTCAGCGAGCACCCGCGCGGTGAATACAACCAGATGTGGCTGCTGGTCAGCGTTGAGCATGAGGGTCGACAACCGCAGGTGCTGGAAGAGTCGGTCACCAGCGACGACCGCCACGGTGGCTTCACCCAGGGTTACCGCAACCGCTTCAGCGCCATCCCCTGGGACACCTTCTTTCGGCCGCAAGAGCCCGCCCCCAAGCCCCGCCTGAGCAGCCAGACCGCGCTGGTGACCGGTCCTGCCGGTGAGGAAATCTGGTGTGACGAATTCTCACGGATAAAGATTCAGTTTCATTGGGACCGCGAAGGCGAGCGCAACGAGTTCTCCAGCTGCTGGGTGCGGGTGGCCACCAGTTGGGCCGGTGAAGGCTTTGGCCACGTGATCATCCCGCGGATCGGCATGGAAGTGCTGGTGAGCTTTATCGGCGGTGATCCCGAACAGCCCCTGGTGACCGGCTGCGTACCGAACCAGCACACGCCCTTGCCTTATCCGTTGCCGGCGAACAAGACCCGCAGCGTGTTCAAGACCCGCAGCAGCCTGGGCGGCAATGGCTCCAACGAGTTGCGCATCGAGGACAAAAAGGGCGCCGAAGAGATCTACGTCCACGCGGAGAGGGATCAGAACATCGAAGTCGAACACGACGAAACCCACTGGGTCGGACGTGATCGCACCAAGACCATCGACCGCCACGAACGTAATCGCATCAAGCGCAACTGGTCGATCAATGTCGACTGCTTCAAGACCGAGACCATCAACCTGGCCTCTCTGCAAAACGTCGGGCTGGCCAAGATGATGAACATCGGCACGGTCTACAGCCAGAACGTCGGCCTGCACATGAACACCCTGGTGGGGATCAACCAGAGCACCCAGGTGGGCCGTAGCCAGAGCACGGTGGTGGGCACGTCCTACAGCCTCAAGGTCGGCGATGGCAGCGTGCAAAGTGCCGCACCGCCTGCGGGTGAGGAGCCTGCGCCGGAGGCCAGCGGACCAGGATCGAGCATCAAGCTGGACGGTGAAAGCATCACCTTGCAGGTCGGACGCTCGAAAGTGGTGATCACCGATGCCGGGATCTACCTCGACGGACCGGACATTCATCTGGTGGCAGGCAACACGGTCAATGCCGATGCCCCCGCAGACGTGCACCTCAACAGCGGCACCGCACAACCGGCGCCGAACCTGCCGGTGGACGCCGAAACCACCCAGCTCAAAGGTCTGGATGTGACCGATGCCATGCCGCTCTTGATCGACGGTAGCTGGTGATGGGCGTCATCCACATCGAGAACCACACCGGGCTGCCACACCTGCTGTATGAAAAAACTACCCCGGCGGGCGTGCCCACGGACATCCTGGTGATTCGCGGCACCTTTGATTTTGCGCAGGGCTTGGCCATGCCCTTGAGTGCAGATCAGAGCGCGATTGTCCTCGGCGATCGCTTCGATGGACCGATAGCCACTTTTCCCTTGCAAGCGGTGATCGCCGAAGAAGGCGATCTGCTGTTGGGCAAGCCCGGCACCGATGTGCTGCTGCAAGGCAGCGTGCACAGCGCTGAGGGGCAGTGGCGCACGAACTGGCCGGTCGAGGTGCAGGTCGGAGCGGTGCGCAAGAGCTTGCAGGTCCATGGTCCGCGCACCGTGCACAAAGGGCTGATGGGCTGGACGCTCGGTGCCCCCGATAAAGTGGAAAAGGTCACGCTGGATTACCGCCTGGCGTTTGGCGGCTGCTTCTACGACCCCGAGCCGTCACCCGGGCAGACGCCGATTCCCAGCGTCAGCTACCCCAGCAACACCGCCGGTTGTGGCTGGCTGCCGAGCGCGGCTGAATTGAACACCCTGGAGGCTTCGGTGCGCCAACACATCGAAGCACAGATCGCGCAGTTGGACAGCCTGCCAGCCCCTCAGATTGAAGACCCAGCACATCCCTACAAAGCCCCCTCGCAGCGTTTGCAGCCCGTGGGCCTGACCGCGCTGGCGCGCTGGTGGCAGCCGCGCGTGGACTTGCAAGGCACGCTGGACGCGCAATGGCTCGCTGAACGCTATCCACTGCTGCCGGACGACTTCGACCCACGCTTTTACCAGAGCGCCCCGGCCGATCAGGTGGCCGTGCCCTATCTGACCGGTGATGAGAGCGTGCGGCTCAAGGGCTGCCTGAGCGAAGGCGACTACCTCATGCGGTTGCCCGGAGTTGCACCACTGGTGGTGTGTGAAAGCACGGACGCTGAGCCCTTCGTCAGCGTGCCGGTGCTCGACACCCTGCGCCTTGACCTGGACCAGCGCCAGGCCGTGCTGCTCTGGCGCCTGCCCGTGACGGCGGGTATCAGCCAGATAACCATGGCGCTGGTAGGCACCGCCGCGTTGCCAGGGAAGGCTTGAACATGACGGACAGATTGACAATCTCCGACAGCGCCGATGATGCGGCAGCGGAACAACGCTTGATGGATGAGCGCAGGCTCAGTGAGTTGCAGCAGCTGAAAGCTGAGCTGGACGCGCAAAAAGCCGCCGCCACTCAAGCGGTAGCCGCCGAGTCGGCGCCGGTGGATAGGGACGCGGCCGCCACCGCCAAAGGGGGCAGCAAGCGCCACGTCGCCCATGACAGCAGTGAATGGCAAGCCGTGTGCAGTGTGCCGGACTTCTGCTGGGTCGGACCGGTGGTGGTGGCTTTCGACTCGTTCGCGACATTGGACAAACCGGTGCTGGCTTCCAGCGACGTCAAGGCCCGTGGCACCAAGGTCTATCGGCTGGGGGATCTCTTCAATCAGGTCCAGGCCGATGCCGGCGCCCACGTGGTGGCCGGTACCTCGCTGGGCGCGGGCAACGTCAAGCTGCTGGAGGGCCACGGCAACGTCAAGGTCAATGGCCTGCCGCTGGCCCGGCATGACAGCGCCTGCCTGATCAACTGCAACGCCGCCGGTGTAGGCGGCACCCTGGGCAAGATAGTGACGACGGCCCAGTCGGCCACTGCGGTTGCCAGCGAGACGAGTGACCTGGCCCCTCCCGGAGAACGCACCAGCGAACGCCTGCAAGCACTGGAGGCCGAGCGCGAAGCCCTGAAGCAGCTCGACATCGATGGGCTGGATAAGTACATCGATTTTGACGGCTGGAACAAAAGCGCCGATGAAGGCATCGCCAGCATCAAGCAAGGGGCGGTGCTGGGCTCGACGCCCATGGGTCCGCTGATTGCCCATTACTTTCCGGCGGTGGCGGACGCCGATGCGCAAGTCACCCGTGGCGTGACCGGGTTTGCCAAAGACACCGTCATGGGCTTGGGTGAACTGGCCTACACCGGGGCCAAGCTGCAAGCCAAGAACCTGCAGAGCAACTACACCGCCGATGGTCTGCGCGGCCGTGCCTTGGATGCGCAGATCCTCGCGGAGAACATGCGCCTGGGCAATATCACCCCTGGGACTGTCGGAACAAGCATCAGCAACGGTGCCAAAGCCGTGGGTTCTGCCTTGGTCAAACCGGTCACCGATGCCTGGTCCAAGGGCAATCACATCGAGGCTGTGACCCGGGCGGGCGTGGAGATCCTGACCTTGCCCTGGACGCTGTTCAAGGCAGGCAAAGCGGCAGAGGCGGCCAAGGCGGCCAAGGCACTGAAGAACGCCAACCGCACAGAAACCGTGGCCCACGGCGGCGACGGCGTTCATGTCCGCCCCCAGGGCGCCGCGCACGGCAGCGCAGAAGAGGTAAAAACCGGAAGAACCTCCGACAGCGGCAAGAACTGCGAAACCAGCAAATGCAGCCTGGAAGGCGAACCGGTGGATGTCGCCACCGGTGACTACCTGCAAACCTGGCCGGTGCTGGAGATCCCCGGCAGCATCCCACTGAAACTCTCGCGCCTGTATCGCTCGCGGGCCAGTTTTCATGGGTTACTGGGGTTTAAATGGGCCGACGACTGGTCCCAGCACCTGGTGCTCGATCGCCTGCGCATTACCTATCACACCGTCGATGGCAGCACCCTGGACTACGAGGCGCCGGACGACGAAGTCCAGGCCCACAACCGGCGCAACGGTCGCTACCTGCTCAGCGGCCAACGTTCCGGCACCTTGCGCCTGTATGACCGCGCGACCCAGCAGACCCTGAGCTTTGCCCACAGCCCGAACCACACTCGCCCCCTGACCGCTATCGAAGACGGCAACGGCAACCGCATCCGCTTTATCTACGATCCACAGCAGCGGTTGCAGCGTATCGAGCACAGCGACGGCTATCAGTTGCACATCGAGCTCAGCAGCACAGGCCTGCTGACAGGCATCACCCTGCACGACGGCGAACAACACCCGCGCCGCTTGCTCAGTTGCCGCTATGCGCAACACAACATGCTGACTGACTGCGCCAGCCATCAATTCGGCACCCTTTATCACGCCTACAACAACGCCGGGCACATGACCCAGTGGCACGACACCGACAAAACCCATTTCCACATTGCCTACGACGCCAAAGGGCGAGTCATTCGCACCCATGCCGACAGCGGGCACTACACCGATCGCTTCGAGTACCACGAGGCCAACCGCTGCACGGACTACCACGACGCTGAAGGCGGATGCAGCCGGCACTACTACAACAGCGACTTCCTGGTGGTGCGCAAAATCGATGCGCTGGGCCATGAATGGCTCACCGAGTGGGACGAATACACCAACAAGGTCGCCACCACCGACCCTCTGGGTCGCACCACCACCTACCGCTACAGCGACTTCGGCGAGCTGCTGACCCAAATCAACCCGGACGGCACCCGGCGCACCTTTGACTACAACGCCCAAGGCCTGCTGACGCGCTACGTCGCCGCCGACGGTGTCACCTGGCAAATGGCGTACGACGCCCAGGGCAACCTCAGCAGCGTCAAAGACCCCGACGGGCGTACCACCACTTACCAACACGGGGCCCATGGCGAGTTGCTGAGCCAGACCTGGCCGGAGGGCACCCAGACCCTTTACCGCTACGACCGCAAACAGCGCCTGAGCGAAATCCAGCAACCGGACGGCCAGATCAGCTGCGTACAGCTGGACACCCTGGGCCGCCCTCTCCAACAGCAAGACGCATTGGGGCATATCACCCGTTATGCCTACCACAGCCAGCACGCCCATCCCCGTGGCTCCCTCAGCGCCGTGACCCTGGCTGATGGCACCGAACAACACTGGGCTTACGACAGCGAACACCGACTGGCCCGCTTCATCGACGGCGAAGGCCATCGCACCCGCTACGCCTACGGCGCCTTCGACCTGCTGGAGAAGCTCACCTACCCCGGCGGGCAAAGCCTGACCCTGGACTACGACAGACTCACCCGCTTGACCCGCCTGACCAATGGCGTCGGCGACGTGTATCAATACGCCTACGACAAGGCCGGGCGCTTGATCGCCGAACGCGACTTCGCCGGCACCCTCACCCGCTATTGCTACAACGCCGTCGGTTGGCTCAGCGAAAAACACTGCGCCGACGGCGCCCGCGTGGCCTACCACTACGACATCGCCAGTGCGCGCCTGCTGAGCATCGCTCACTACCGGGCCAACGGCGAACTGAGCGAACAGACCGAGTTCAACTACAACGACGTCGGACACCTGATCGGCGTCAACAGCCCGGGCGCCCGTATCGAATACCAACGCGACGCCGTGGGCCGCCTGCTCAGCGAACGCATCAATGGCCGCCTGATCGAACACCAGTACGACCCCGCCAGCGGCCTGCCCATCGGCCAGCAAGCCGGTGCCATCGCCGAACAGGCCAACGCCCAGGAAGCCTTCGCTGCCCTGCCCCAGGTGCAGTGGCAGCACGACCGCAATGGCGGCCTGGCGCAACTGCTGATCGCCGGCCATGCACCGCTGCAGATCAGCCGCGACGCCCTGGGCCGCGACATACAGCGCAGCAGCAGCGCCGGCTTCAACCTGCACCAGCACTACAACAGCCTCAGCCTGCTGACCGAGCAAAAGGCCGGCGCGGCCGCAAACTCCTTTGTCGAACGCCACTACCGCTACGACAAAGCCTTCAACCCGATCCAGATCGACGACAACCGCTGGGGCCAGAGCCAGTACCGCTACAACGCCAACCAGCAACTGATAGCCGCCCACCTGGGTCGGGGCCAGCCGCAGCAATGGCTCTATGACAACGCCCTCAACCTGCTCAGCGAAGGGCAGATCCACAGCGCAAAAGGCATGGGCGTCCAGGCCGAGCAAAAAGGCGGGCGCGTGGTCAAGTCCGGGGCCAACCGCTACCGCTACGACGCCTGCGGCCGCCTGGCCGAAAAAATCGTCGACCGCCACGGCTTCCGCCCCCAGCGCTGGCAATACCGCTGGAACAGCGACAATCGCCTCACCGACCTCTACACCCCCAACAACGAACACTGGCGATACGAGTACGACGCCTTTGGTCGCCGCACGCGCAAGTTCAACTTTAGCCGCAGCAACAAACGCGGCACACACTACGCCCACAGCGAACAACACATCATCGGCGAGGAATACCTGTGGAGCGGCGAACAACTGCTCGAAGCAGCGCCCATCTACGCCGACGGCACCGTCGCCTTCGAACACGCCACCCGCTGGAGCTACGCCCCGGGCGGCATCACCCCGCTGGCGCAACAGCAAGGCGAAAAACTCTGGTACATCGTCACCGACCACCTCGGCACGCCCAGAGAGCTACTGGACGAAAGCGGCCAACTGGGCTGGAACAACAGCCCCAGCGTCTGGGGCCAGGCACGGCTATGGCAAGCCGCGAATGACGAATTCGCCAGCAGCAATGTGGTGCCGATCAACAAGACCACCTGCCCGATTCGATTCCCGGGCCAGTACTACGACGAAGAGAGTGGGCTGCACTACAATCGGCACCGGTACTACGATCCGGAGACGGCGCAGTACTTGAGTCCAGATCCGATCGGGCTTGCGGGTGGGGTTCGGCCGCAGGGGTATGTGCATAACCCTAATAGTTGGGTTGACCCGCTGGGTTTGGCTGGAGATTGTATTGATAAGCCAGATCACGGCGCAGGCAAAAGCTCGAAGAGATATGGACATGCTAGAAGTGAACATGGCTCGCAAAGAAAAGCCCAGGAGTTAATGGACCGAGCCAAAAACCCTAAAGATCCAAAGCCGCAGGGGCATTTTATTGACAACCGGATGATTGAAGAAGCATTTGAAAAAGCCCCAACAACACCCGGAGTTCATGACGTACACGTATCAAAACAATCGAACGTTTACTACCCAGACGGAACAACAAAAACAACAAATATAGTCAGAGTTATAATAAGCGAAAGAAAAGGCCCTACTACCGCCTACCCTTACGTACTTGGCGATTAAATCATGAATATTACTTTAGAAATAAAAAACAAAAAAATACCAGGCGAAGCTGATGAATTTATCGATGAAGAATTAACCCCATTCCAATACCACCTGGAAGAATTAAGGCAATACATTGATGGCGAGATTACTTTAGAGCTAGACAGCAACCACAAAATACGCCTTGACATATACCCTGACTTGACAGTCAGCTTCGAAGATATTATTGAATCGATTCAAAGAGCAAAGTCAGGATGGCTTGGAAAAGATTATATCTGGTTCTGCGAGCAAGGTCGCGACATTTACTTACACTATATAATTGATGAAACCCTAATCGATCTCTCATATACAGAAGGCAATGAAATCAGCAAAGGCAAAGGAGATAAGCCAGTACCTAGCTTCAAGGTAAAAACAAAAAAAACAAACTACGTGAATGAGTGGGAGAAAATATTCCTACACATTTCAAGATTATTTAAAGAAAAGCTAGGAAAAACAATAGAGATACCATGGAAAATTAAGTCTCAGTGAATTAAAAACCGTTGATTACGAGATCATACATAACATTCCTAAAGGTGCACCGAGATAACATTATTCGAAACCAACTCACCCTAGCGACATCAATAATGTCAACGCAAGCAAAGAAAAACCAATTAACACCTTTAAGATACACAATGAATAATCGAAGCCCGCCCTATTAAACCAAAAAAATACGACTTTATTAAATACAAAAAACAAATAGCAAAACAGTCTTGCACAGAAAAACAGCAGAGTTCTACCCCCTAAAAATTTATGCAAATCAATCTGCAAACATAACGAAATTATGGAGAGCATGACTCTATCTCCACTAGACAATATAGAAGAGAAAGCCCACTAGCACGACCTTACCCTAAAGTTTTCATGAAATAAAATTAACACATCTATTTCCCCTTAAAACGCTATACAACCACTCCCTCTAACATACCCCCATCAACCTGACAGAGCTGGGCAAGTAAATCAATTTACCTGAGAGATAAAAATATGACTTCAACTTGCAGCTATAAAATCTGCATCAAAGACGGAGATTATTAAAAACAAGAATTAATTTTTGTATTATTATTTTTTACACCATATAAATAATTTTATAACTATCGATTCAAACATGTGCAAGGCCCAGCGCAGCGCCATCACCGACTTCAACCTACAACAGCCTCAGCCTGCTGACCGAGCAAAAGGCCGGCGCAGCAGCGACCTCCTTTGTCGAACGCCACTACCGCTACGACAAAACCTTCAACCCGATCCAGATCGACGACAACCGCTGGGGCCAGAGCCAATACCGCTACAACGCCAACCAGCAACTGATCGCCGCCCACCTGGGCCAGGGCCAGCCGCAGCAATGGCTCTACGACAACGCCCTGAATCTGCTCAGCGAAGGGCAGATCCACAGCGCAAAGGGCATGGGCGTCAAGGCCGAGCAAAAAGGCGGGCGCGTGGTCAAGTCCGGGGCCAACCGCTACCGCTACGACGCCTGCGGCCGCCTGGCCGAAAAAATCGTCGACCGCCACGGCTTCCGCCCCCAGCGCTGGCAATACCGCTGGAACAGCGACAATCGCCTCGCCGACCTCTACACCCCCAACAACGAACACTGGCGCTACAACTACGACGCCTTCGGCCGTCGCACGCGCAAGTTCAACTTCAACCGCAGCAACAAACGCGGCACACACTACGCCCACAGCGAAAACCCATCATCGGCGAAGAGTACCTATGGAGCAGCGAACAACCGCGCAAAGCCGCGCCCATCTACACCAACGGCGCCATCGTCTTTGAACAGATCCACCACAAGAACTCCACCCTCCTCGGTCACTCCCTTGCCACCCGCCAGCCCCCACCTAAAGAGTTCGTAAAGACTGCCCGGCCGCCACTGACCCAGCCAGGCAAATGCGCTTCAATTCTCCTTGAGCCAAGTCTGAAACGACCGGAGAAGCCCATGAGCAAGCTTGCCCGCTATCTGCAGGTCGAGGACATCCTCCTCGACGTCAATATCTCGAACAAACAGCGCCTGTTCGATCAGGTTGGCCAGCATCTTCAAGAGACCCGGCAACTGCCCGGCGATTGGGTCACGGCCAGTCTGTGGCGCCGGGAACTGGCCGCCAGTACCGCCATCGGCGACGGTGTGGCCGTGCCCCATGCGCGGCTCGCCGAGCTCGACAGCATCCATGCGCTGTACCTGCGGCCGCAGACCGCCATGGCCTTTGCCGCCCCCGACCAGCAGCCGGTGAGCGATATCCTCGTGCTGCTGGTGCCCGCCCCCGCCGATCAGCAACACCTGGAACTGCTGGCGGACACTGCCCGGCTGTTTTCCAATCCACGCTTTCGCCAAGCGCTGCTGCGGTGCCACGATGCGTCGCAGGTCAAGCAACTGGTTGACCACTGGTAGTCCCCCAAAGGTCCTGGTCCGAGGTGCCGGGCAGGTGGTGGGGCTTCCAGGTCTAAAATACTCGCCTCAAAAGGCTGCAAGAAGGCCCCGACTGTCCGTTACCAACATGCGGCCCGAGGCTATTGCCCCGTCACCTTCCTGAAGCGCAGATTGCGCGCCACGCTGCTGGTCAACACGGCACCCTCCTCGGCAAAGCTGATCACCCCCAGTTCACCGGCGCGAAAGCGCTCCGTCGTCAGCGGCTGCAAAGGATAGCTGTGCTGGCCGATACGTACGTAGAGCTTGCCTTGCCGGGGGTAGACCTTGAGCTGTCCGGGGCTGGTTTGCAGCGCGTAGAGGCCGACATAACGACGAATATCCTCGGGTTTCCAAGCCGGGGCCAGGACGTAGGTCGAGGCCGGGTTGTTGCCGACGATCCGTGCCCCCGGTGCCGCCGCGAGATAGATCGGGATGCCGTCGTTGTCCGCCACCATCAGTTGATCGCTCTGGCGGAGCAACGGCAGGACCTCATGAAAGGTGTCCAGGACAAACCCCTTGCCGGTGCGTTGCAGCTGGAACTGATGACCGAGATCATCCAGGTAGGTGCCGGCCACCAAGGTATTCAAGAACGCCTTGGGCACCGCCTTGATGCTCGGCGGCGGCGCCGGAATGCCCGTGTCCCGGGGCAACCAGGACGGGCCCAGCAGGACATCCAGCAAGCGATGCCCGCGCTCCGACGCCTCCCCTTCCGTGCTGTTGCACAGGACCACAGTGGCCACATCCAGCTTCGGGTACCAGGCCACATCGGTGCTGAAACCGGCCCAACTGCCGCTGTGGGACACCTCTTGCAGGCCCCGATAACTGCGGTTGGCCAGGCCCATGCCGTAATAGCCCGGGTCACCGTCGTTGAAGGGCTCGGTCTGGCGCATCTTCTCCACCAGCGCCGTGCCCCCGACCCGCCCCGTGGACAGGTTGCGCAACCACAGCATCAGGTCTGCCACAGTGCTGTGCACCTGACCGTCGCCGGTCTGTTCCCAGCGGGCGTCCACGGCTTCGGGGCCCTTGGACGGCTCGCCCTGTTCATAGCCCTGGGCCAGGTTCGGCAACTGCACCGGGTACTGATCGACAATGCTCGAGCGACTCATGCCCAGGGGCTCGAACAGATGGGCTCGACTGTAGTCCTTGAGGGGCATGCCGGCGGCTCGCTCGGCGATGCTCGACAGCAGTACATAACCGCTGTTGCTGTAGCTGAATTCGCTGCCGGGGGGAAACATCAGGGCGTTCTGCTTGAACAGCAGATCCAGGGCCTGTTGCTGGGTGAAGCGCTGGGTCAGGGGAATCCCCGCCAACTCCGCCAGCAGCATGTAGTCCTGCAGGCCCGAGGTGTGGTGCAGCAGATGACGGATCTGGATGCCCTCGGCATAGGCCGGCAGCTCCGGCACAAAGCGCCGGATCGAGTCATTCAGATCCAGGCGACCTTGGGCTTCGAGCTCAAGGATGGCAAAACCGGTGAACTGCTTGGACACCGAGGCCAGGTTGAACAGGGTATCGGCCTGGATCGCCCGGCCCGTGGCCAGGTCGGCAGCGCCGTACCCTGCGCTCCAGATCGTTTTGGCGCCGCGCATCACCCCGGCGGCGCAACCGGGCTGGTCAGGCTTGATGTCGTCGAACACCTCGTGAAACGCCAGAGGCTCGGTGGCATGGGCCAGGGGCATCGCGCCCAAGGTGCTGATCAGCAAGGTTGCAAGCATGGAACGCATGGGGGTTTTCCTCTGGTCACGTCGATCCTTCAGGCTCCTTGGGAGGCTCCTCGGAAGGCGCACCAGTATCCTCATGGCAAACGTTGGAATCTGTCTGCAGTCAGTGATTTTCTGTGAATAAACGTGCAGGGATGTGAGGCGCTGCTGGCCCAGGAACAAAGCCTGCAAAAATGCCGTTATCATCCACCGTTCGAACGCCATCCTCACCGCGTCCCTCGACCCAGCCCCACTTTCACTTGATGGAACCTGCCATGCACCTGCTGTATCGCAGCGACCCGTTCGACCCCAAACGCCGGGACGAGCACTACCTGGACGAGTACGAGGCAGTGCTGGCCGCTGGCCTGAACGCCTCGCTGTTCTCTTTCGAGGATTTCGAAAGCGGCCGTTTCAAGGTTTCCCCGGCCCTGCCAGGCTTGATCGGGCCCATCGCCAAGACGCCCTATGCCGAAGGCGTGCGCCGGACCTTGCAGGCGGCGCACAAAGCCCGACAGCCGTGAAGTCGCCTAGAAGACGGCCACCTGACTCAGCGGAGAATTCCAGTAACCGGGGTTCGACTCAACGGGCCGGTGCCGGGGCAATTGCCAGGCGACTGGTGGCCTTGATCTCCCGCAGCGCCAGGCTCGACTGGATCGAGGCGATGCCCGGCTGGCGCCTGAGCACCTGCTCGACAAAATCGCTGTAGCTGTCCAGGTCCTGGGCCAGCACCTGCAACAGGTAGTCGGCGTCACCGGTGATCTTGTGGCAGGCCTGGACCTCGGGCAACCGCATGATCACCGCCTCGAAGTCATCCGGAGTCTGGTCGGAGTGGGTGGCAAAACGCACATGCACGAAGGCCATGATGTCCAGCCCCAGCAGGCGCCGATCGAGGTTGGCCTGGTAGTCCTTGATCACCCCCTCCTCTTCCATGCGTTTGCGCCGGCGCCAGCAGGGGGTGAGGCTCAGGGACAGGCGCTCGCTGAGTTCGGCGTTGGAAATGCTCGCGTCCTGCTGCAACAGGGCGAGGATCGCCAGGTCGGTTTCGTCCAGGGACACCCTTCGAGTCATTTTTTTCACAAGTAGCCACTCAATGGAAAAATATTACCCAAAACTCTAATTCCATCAGAACAAAAAGCAAAGAAGTCGCAGCCATGCCGGAACAAACTATTTGCACCGGACAACAACAATGGATGCGTTCAGCATGCTTACCGTCTTCAGCGAATCCCACCGCCTGCACCACGGCACCGAGTTGAAGGATGGGGTGCTCAAGCCCTCCTTCGAGCAACCCAGCCGGGCCGATACGGTCCGCGACCGGGTCAGGCACGTGGGGCTTGGCGACATCATCGTCCCCCGCCGTTTCGACCGCTCCTGCTACGTCGCCGCCCACAGCGAACGCTACGTGACCTTCCTGGAAAGCGCCTGGAGCGAATGGCGCGCCACCGGCCGCAGCCACGACGCCCTGCCCCTGGTGTGGCCGGTACGCGACCTGGCCAACCAGCAGGTGCCGGAGTTCATCGACGGCAAGCTGGGCTTCTTCGCCATGGATGCCGGCTCGCCCATCACCGCCACCACCTGGAATGCCGTTCGCACCAGCGCCGATATTGCCCTCACCGGCCTGGCGCTGATCGACGAAGGCCAGGACAGTGCCTTTGCCCTGTGCCGTCCGCCGGGCCATCACGCGGCACGGGAATACATGGGGGGCTACTGCTACCTGAACAACGCCGCCATTGCCGCGCAACACGCCGTGACCCGGGGCGCGAAACGCGTAGCGGTGCTGGACGTGGACTTCCACCACGGCAACGGCACCCAGAACATTTTCTACGAGCGTGATGACGTCCTGTTCGTCTCGCTGCACGGCGATCCGGCGGTCTCCTACCCCTACTACTCGGGGTTCGCCGCGGAGCGCGGGGCCGGCGCCGGCGAAGGCTGCAACCTGAATTTCCCCCTGCCCCGAGGCACCACCTGGCAGCGTTACCGGGAAGCACTGATCCAGGCCTGCGCCCGGCTTCGCGAGTTCTCCCCGGAGCTGCTGGTGGTGTCCCTGGGCGTCGACACCTTCAAGGACGATCCCATCAGCCACTTCCTTCTGGAAAGCGAGGATTTCCTCGGCATGGGCCAGGTCATCGCCGGCGTGGGCGTACCCACGTTGTTCGTCATGGAGGGCGGCTACATGGTGGATGAGATCGGCATCAACGCGGTCAATGTGCTCCACGGCCATGCCAACCGCTAATGCACCAGCGTCGCACTGCCCAGCAGTTTTCAACGTTCTGACCGAGAGGGAAAAGACATGACCTTGTTCATCGATGTGGATCACGCAGCGGACCTGTATTCGCGCCTGGGCATAGGCCGGGCGATCCGGGAAATGGCCGGCTACATCCAGGCCGACTACCAGCGCTGGCAAGCCTTCGAGAAATCCCCGCGCACCGCCAATCACTCCGCCACTGGCGTCATCGAGCTGATGCCCGCCGACGATGGCCAGCAGTACGCGTTCAAGTACGTCAATGGCCACCCCGGCAATCCCGCCCGGCACCTGCTGACGGTGATGGCTTTCGGCGTGCTGGCCCAGGTCGACAGCGGCTACCCGGTGCTGCTCAGCGAACTGACCCTGACCACCGCGGTGCGTACCGCCGCCACTTCAGCGCTGGTGGCGCAATCCCTGGCCCGCAAGGACGCCCGCCGCATGGCACTCATCGGCAACGGCGCCCAGAGTGAATTCCAGGCCATCGCCTTCCATGAAATGCTCGGCATCAGCGAGCTGCGGATCTTCGACATCGACGTTGAAGCGTCCCACAAGCTCAAGCACAACCTGCAGGCCTGGCCAGGGCTCAAGGTGCGCATCGCCGACTCGGTGGCCGATGCGGTCAAGGGCGCGGACATCGTGACCACGGTCACCGCGGACAAGGCCTACGCCACCATCCTCACCCCCGAACTGATCGAGCCAGGCATGCACCTCAACGCCGTGGGCGGCGATTGCCCGGGCAAGACCGAGCTGCACGCGGACATCCTGCGCAACGCCCGGGTGATCGTCGAGTTCGAACCCCAGACCCGCATCGAGGGCGATATCCAGCAGATGCCGGCGCAGTTCCCGGTCACCGAGTACTTCCGCATTGCCCAGGGCCTGGCGCCGGGCCGCGAGCATGAGGCCCAGGTCACGGTGTTCGACTCGGTGGGTTTCGCCCTGGAAGACTTCGCGTCCCTGCGCTACCTGCATGACCTGGCACGCCAGCACGGCATCGGCGAGCAGATTCAGCTGGTGCCCACTCCGGCCAATATCAAGGACCTGTACCAGTTGCTGCAACAGCGCCCCGCCTCCCTGGCGACGGCACCACGACGGATCACCGCCGGCTGAAAGAGCGCTCCTGTGGCCCATGAACAGGGAACCGGCCTCGTGCCCCTGTTCACGGGCAATACCTGACCCGGCTGCACCACAACAATTACAGACCGCAGCCCCCAACGACCTTCCACTGCCAAAACTCGACAACTATAAAATCAAGAGGTTTTGTGATGAATCCAGATACCTTCGGGGCCTCCGAGCACCCGACGCTGCAACGCACCCTGCATAACCGTCATATCCAGCTCATGGCCATGGGCGGCGCCATCGGCACCGGGCTGTTCATGGGCTCGGGCAAGATCATCGCCATGTCCGGCACCTCGATCATCCTGATCTACATGATCATCGGCCTGTTCGTGTACCTGGTGATGCGCGCCATGGGCGAGCTGCTGCTGTCGAACCTGAACTTCAAGAGCTTTGCCGATTTCGCCGGTGCCTACCTGGGGCCCCAGGCGGCGTTCTTCCTCGGCTGGTCCTACTGGCTGAGCTGGAGTGTCGCGGTGGTGGGCGATGCCGTGGTGGTGGGCGGCTTCTTCCAGTACTGGTTCCCCGATGTGCCGGCCTGGGTTCCCGCCATCGCCATGATGCTGACCCTGTTCGCCCTCAACGTGCTGACGGTGAAACTGTTCGGCGAGGTGGAGTTCTGGTTCGCCATCATCAAGATCATCGCCGTGGTCACCCTGATCGCGGTGAGCCTGGTGCTGATCGCCACCGCCTTTGTCTCGCCGTCCGGGGTGAGCGCCTCCCTGAACCACCTGCTGGAACGCCAGGCCGCCTTTCCCAACGGCCTGCTGGGCTTCTTCGCCGGTTTCCAGATGGCGATCTTCTCCTTTGCCGGCACCGAGCTGATCGGCACCGCAGCGGCGGAGACCCGCGACCCGCGCCGGACCCTGCCCCGGGCCATCAACGCGATTCCGCTGCGCATCATCCTGTTCTATGTGCTGGCCCTGGCATGCATCATCGCCGTGACCTCCTGGCAGCAGGTGTCGCCGAGCAAGAGCCCGTTCGTGGAGTTGTTCCTGATCGCCGGCTTTCCGGCTGCGGCGGGCATCGTCAATTTCGTGGTGCTGACCTCCGCGGCTTCCTCGGCCAACAGCGGCGTGTTCTCCGCCAGTCGCATGCTCTTCGGCCTGGCGGACCAGGGCAACGCACCACGCTTGTTCAAACGCCTGTCAGGGCATAGCGTTCCGGTGATCAGCCTGGCCTTCACCAGCCTGCTGATGCTGCTGGGGGTGCTGTTGCTGTACGTGGTTCCGGAGGTGATGACCGCCTTCACCCTGGTGTCGACGGTGTCGGCGATCCTGGTGATCTTCACCTGGTCGACCATCCTCGCGTCCTACATCGCCTACCGCAAAAAGCACCCTGAACTGCACGCCGGTTCCCAGTACAAGATGCCCGGCGGCGTGCCCATGGCCTGGTTCGCCCTGGCGTTCCTGCTGTTCGTCCTGGCCTTGCTGGCCCTGCGCCCGGATACCCGCATGGCCCTGTGCGTGATGCCGGCGTGGTTCGTCTGGCTGGCCATTGCCTATCGCCTGACAGCCGGGCGCAAGGGGCGGACACCGCTGCAAGCGGCGGCGCAATACCGCTGAGGCGCGAGCCTGAAAGACTGGACCCGGGAGCGGCACCGTCGGAGCCCGGTCCTGCGTGCAAAAGCATCGACAGAGCCCCCTCGTCTTGTTCTACTCCCGCCGCCATCGCCGTTGCCAGGGAGTGCCCACATGCAAGTCGCAGGACCCACCTTTGAAGAGGTGTTCAGGAAAAACCTCAAACGCGTCCTCAACTACTGGAGCCAGATCGGCACCGTCATCGGCCTGAGCGCCGCCGCGCTGGGGCTGTTCAGCCTGTACATGTACACCCGGGCCATCGGCCGCACCGACCTGTTCATGGCCTCCATCGATGCCAGATCGGCGCTGGTGGTCTGGCTGGTCATGGTGCTGTTTCTCATGCTGATCTACTTGCTGCTGCTTACGGTCACCACCCTGCTGTTCGGGCTGGCAAACGATGTGTTTCGCAACACTCCAGAACACATGAGCGATGTGGTGGTATGGCTGACCTTGCCGGTCCTGGCAGGCTTCCTGACTCTGATCGTGCTCAGCTACTACGTGCATCTGGGTGAGGCACTGGCGTCGCTGATACTGGTGGCGGTGGTGGTACTGGTGACAGGGCTGGTGATGTCACGCCCCGCGTTCAAACGCGTGATCCACAGCAGTCTGGAGAAACACCCCGTTGCGGGCAGGGGCACCTGGGGTGGCCTGTTCGTGACCCTGACACTCTGCCTGCTGGGCACGGTGATCTCGGGGATCTTCACCAGCCTGCTGATCATCAATGCCTACAGCAACGAAGTGTCCAATGACTCGCCACACTTACCGGCCTTGTTGAACTTCCTGGGGCTGCTCTTCTCCTTGCTGCCCATCGTGTTCTTCTACTGCAAGGCCGGTAGTCCCTACAAACGGGTCTTCTATGCCCTGATGTGCACCCTGCTCCTGGCCGCAGCCTTTCTTCTGGTGCTGCCCGGGGCCATGAGCCAGATCACCTACAAGGCGGCCGGCAGCCTGGATGTGCGTCAGGACGGAGTCGAACGATTCGTGCTGCACGATGACCTCGAACTGCATGACCTGGACCCACTGATGTGGAACACCCGCCTGACCTCGGAGCAGCGCCTGGAAGTTCAGGGCTTTCAACTCTTCTCTTTCGGCGAGGCCCTGTTGATCTGCCCCAAGGGGCTGCGCAACCTGGCGCTGAACCAGATGCACCGCTATACCCGCACCTGCATCAGGACCCGCAACAGCGCGGTAACCCGCAAGCCGGCAAAACCGCTGTATGGCCAAAACCGCGCCTGTGCCGGTGCCGCGCCACCGGCGGCATGCTGGAAACCCCAGGGCTCCTGAATCCCGCACCAGCTGCCCCCCACCTGCTGAACCCCCAGGCCGCAGCCGGCCTGCTGGCTCAGGGCGCCGGGTTGACCAGCAACGGGGGTGCCAGGCTGCCTGGGGTGTGCGAGCCGGGAGCGCAGGCGACAAAGTCCTCCTTGCGCAGCACCACCAGGGCAATCAACGACACCACCCCGGTGGCCACGTAGAAATACCAGGGCGAGGTGATGTCGCCGGTGAGCTTGATCAGCCAGGTGGAGATCAACGGTGCACTGCCACCGAACACTGCCACGGGAATGTTGTAGGCCACGGCAATCCCGGTGGAGCGGATGCGGGTCGGCAGCAGTTCGCTCATCAGGGCGTAGGTCGAGGAGGCGTAGAGTCCGAACAGGATCGCCACCGCCATCAGCGGCCAGAACAGCGTGGCCGGGGTGGCGTTGGGCGCGGTCTTGAAGAACCAGTACATGGCCAGGGTGGCCAGGGTGCCGATCACCATCAGGAACGGCTTGCGTCCGTAGCGGTCGGTGAAGGCGCCGCCCAGGGGCATGACCAGGGCCGCCGAGAGGCTGGCGACGAACACGTAAAGCAAGGTAGTGCCGCTGTCGAACTTGAGGGTGTTGGACATGTAGGTCGAGGCGAAGGTCAGCACCAGGTAAAAGATCGAGCTGTGCAGGGTGATGATGAAGAACACCAGGGCAATCGAGCGCTTCCACTGCCAGACCTCCCGCAGCGGTGCCTTGGAGGTCTCTCCGGCGTGTACCAGGGCCAGGAACTCCGGGCTGTCTTCGAGCTTCAGGCGGATGTACAGCGAGATGAACCCCAGGGGTCCGGCGATCAGGAACGGAATTCGCCAGCCCCAGTCCTGCATCAACTCGGCCCCCAGGGCCCAGGTCATGCCATTGGCCACGGCGCCGCCCAGCAACAGGCCCAGCACCGCGGTGACCATCAGCCAGCAGGTGGCAAAACCCCGGCGCCCGGGCCCGGCGTATTCGGAAATGAAGCTGGTGATGGTGCCGATCTCGCCTCCGGCGGAAAACCCCTGCACGCAGCGGATCAGCACCAGGAGGATCGGCGCGGCGATGCCGATGCTGGCGTAGGTCGGCAGCAGGCCCAGCAGGCAGGTGGAACCGGCCATCAGCATCAGTACGGTGATCAGGGTCTTGCGCCGACCGATCTTGTCCGCCAGGGGGCCGAAGAACAGCCCGCCCAGGGGACGGATGAAAAAGCTCAGGGCAAAAGCCGCAAAGCTCGCCAAGAGGCTGCTGGTGGGGTCATCGGAGACGAAGAACGCCTTGCCGATGTACAGCGCCAGGAACCCGTAGACGCCGTAGTCGTACCACTCGATCAAGTGGCCCGAGGTCGCGCCGATAAAGGCCCGGCGCCGCTGGCGCTGGGGATTGCAAGAGGTCATGTCCATGTTGGGAGACTCCTGTCGTATTGCTGTCCATGGAAAAATCTTTCAGAGGTCGGCGATGGACCCTGAGGGGTCCTGCAACCACTGGCGCAAGCGGGTCTTGAGAATCTTGCCGTAGCTGTTCTTGGGCAGCTCGCGGCAAAACAGGTATTTCCTGGGCTTCTTGAACGAGGCCATGCGGGTCACGAACCATTGGTTGAGTGCCTGAGCATCGAGGCCGCCAGGGCAGCGCAGCACCACGAAAGCCACCACCGATTCGCCCCACTCGGCATCCGCCTGCCCCACCACGCAGACCTCGAACACCCCGGGATGCTGCATCAGCACCTCTTCCACTTCCCGTGGGTAGATATTGCTGCCGCCGGAAATGATCACATCCTTGGAGCGGTCCGTGAGGGTCAGCATCCCGCGACTGTCGAGAAAGCCGATATCGCCGGTGAGCAACCAGCCGTCCACCAGGGCCGCCTGAGTGGCTGACGGGTTGTCCCAGTAGCCGTGCATCACCGGGGCCCCGCGCACAGCGATTTCCCCGGGTTCGCCGGGGCCCAGGCGCTGTCCATCGGCATCGACTATCCGCACCTCCACACAGGACTGCGGCCGCCCCACCGAGGCCGCGATTGCGGGCCAGTCGGGATGCTCGCGGTCGGCGATCAGCTCCCGGGACAGGGCGCTGATGGTCATCGGGCACTCGCCCTGGCCGTAGATCTGCACCAACCGTGGGCCGAAGGTCTCCAGGGCCTGGCCCAGGTCCGCCAGGTACATGGGGGCCCCACCGTAGACAAGGGTCTTGATCCCCGCGCCGTCATAGCCTTGCTGCCGGGCCTGCTCGACCATGCGCTTGACCATGGTCGGGGCGGCAAACAGGCTGACCTGCCCCAGTTCCTGCGCCAACCCGAACAGCTCCTGCGCGTCGAACCCCCGTGACTCCGGCACCACATGCCGGGCCCCGCAGCGCACGTGAATGAAGTTGTAGAGCCCGGCCCCGTGCGACATCGGCGCGGCATAGACCACCGCATCAGTGGCCTGCACCGGGTCCACATCCAGCGGGTAGCACAGCGACATGGCCATCAGGTTGCCATGGGACAGCATCACCCCCTTGGAACGGCCGGTGGTGCCCGAGGTGTAGAACAGCCAGGCCAGATCATCGTCCCTGCGCGGACAGGGCTCCAGCAGCTCGTGGCCCGGGGCTGGCGCCGGCGCGGGGCTGGCGTAACCGGGCAACTCGCGGCAGTTGTCCGGCAAGTCCTTAAGCTCGAAAGTCCGCCCGCTGTCGGTATAGATCGCCCGAGCCCCGGCGTTGCCGACAATCCAGGCCGCCTCCCGCGGATGCAGCTTGCTGTTGACCGGCACCGCCACCGCCCCGCTCCACCAGATGGCATAGAGCAGTTCCAGGTAGTCGCAACTGTTCTTCATCAGCAACGCCACCCGCTCCCCCGGGGCGATGCCGTGACCTTGACGCAGGTGCAGGGCCCGAGCCCGGACCCGGGTTGCGAAGTCCTGATAGTCGGCCACCTGGCGACAGCCCGCGAACAGCGCTGGACGCTGGGGCCAGCGTTGAGCCGCATCCAGCAGCCAATGAGCGATGTTCATGCTCAGGTCCTGACCGCTTGCAGGACCGAGGCGTAGTTGGCTACCGCCATCCCGCCCATGTTGAACAGCAAGCCGAACTCGGCACGGGGCACGCCCAGGCCAATGGGCTCGCCGATCAATTGGCGAAAGCCCAGGGCATGCATCGAGACCCCGGTGGCGCCCACCGGGTGGCCCTTGGCCTTGAGCCCACCGGACAGGTTGACCGGCAAACGACCGCCCTGGCGCACGATGCCCTCGTCCAGCGCCCGATGGCCTTCGCCCTTGGGCGCCAGGCCCATGGCCTCGTAGATCAACAGCTCGGCGATGGTGAAGCAGTCGTGGACCTCGGCGAAGTTCATGTCCCCCAGGCTCACCCCGGCCTCGCGCAAGGCGCCGTGGATGGCCCGCTGAGGGCCGTCGAAGGCGAGGATGTCGCGACTGGCCATCGGCAGCAGGTCATTGACCTGGCTCAGGGAGCGGATCGCCACCTCGCGCCGGAACGAGCGGGCGCGCTGCGGTGACGCCAGGACAATGGCCGCCGCGCCGTCGCTGATCAGCGAGCAGTCGGTGAGGCGCAGCGACGGCGCAATCAGCGGATTGCTCTGGGACACATTGTTGCAATGCTCGAAGTCCATCGGCCGATGCATCTGCGCCAGCGGGTTGGCCATGGCATTGCTGTGGTTCTTCACCGCAATCGCCGCCATCGAGGCCAGCGGGCTGTGGTAGCGCTCGGTGTACTGCTGCGCGACCCGGGCAAACAGCTGCGCAAAGCTCAGGCCGGCCTCCTGCGGATCATTCTGGTAACCGGCTCCGGCCAGGGCTTGGGTGACCTCGGCGGTGGAGTTGCCGGTCATCTTTTCCGCCCCCACCACCAGCACCAGTTCAGCGGCGCCGCTGCGGATCGCGTTGACCCCGGCCTGAATCGCCGCCGAGCCCGAGGCGCAGGCGTTCTCGCAGCGGGTGGCCGGTTTGAAGCGCAATTGCGGATCGGCCTGCAGCATCAGCGAGGCCGGAAAACCGTCCGGCACCAGGCCTGAGTTGAAGTGTCCGAGGAACAGGGCGTCGATCTCGGCGGCGTCAATCGCGGCATCCGCCAGGGCTTCACGAGTGACCTGGACAATCAGGTCCTCGAGGGTCGAGCCCTGCAGACGGCCGAAAGACGTGTGGGCAGCAGCAACAATGGATACGGAAGCATGGGTCATGGTGATTTTCTTCTGTGCTTGAAGCGGGCATTCCCTACAATGGCGAGCGCCGAAATCAGACGCTAGTTGGGGCAACTACGTACAGCAGTAAGTAGTACCCCGCTCGCCAGAGCGGCGCACCGACTTCCACGAGGCAGGATGCCCCATGACCGTATATGCCCAGCAGCTCCAGGACCTAGAGCGCCTGGCCTTCCAGGTTTCCCCCGCACCGCAGTTGATCACCGGGCATCGGCGCATGCTCGATTGCAACCAGGCCTTCCTGCGCCTGTTCGGCTATGAGCGCGAACAGCTGCTGGATCACCTGACCCTGTTGCTGTACCCCTCCCAGGCCGATTACCAGAGCATTGGCGAACGCAGCGAACACTGGCTGCGCAACGGCCAGGGCGCGTCCTATAGCGACGAACGCTTCATGCAGCACCGCAATGGCGAGGTGTTCTGGGCCCGGGCCCACGGCTTTTCCCTGACCCCGGACGATCCGTTCGGGCTGATGATCTGGCACTTCGAACGCCTGGACCGGCAACTGGCGCCAACCGTGCGCCTGACCCCACGCGAGCGCGAGATATCGCTGCACATCGTCAACGGCCTGACCTGCAAGGAAGTGGCGCGCAAACTGGCGATTTCCCACCGCACGGTGGAGGTACACCGCGCCCGCCTGATGAAGAAGCTGCAGGCCAAGAACAGCGCCGAGCTGGTGTCGAAGATCATCTACATCAGCTAGGGGCTTGCCCCAGCACCTCGCTGGCGCTCAGCCGCAGCAACTTCAAGGGCCCGATCGTCCCGCCCTCCAGGCTGCCGCCCTGGTTCAGCACCTTGTTCGCCGCGTTCATCTCGGCGCTGTGTTGCGTCACGCTGACAAAGGTGCCGTGGGGCAACTCCTCGCTCCAGCCGGCTTCGAGTGTGTTGTAGGCCAGCATCAGCGCGGCGGTGAAATAGTGCTGGCTGGAAACCGGGATCTGCACCTCCTGGTCATTGTCGTCGTAGGCGACGAAGTGACCGACGAAGGTCTCCACCCCCAGGCGCTTGAGCAGCGGCCAGCTCAGGGCCGAGGGCACGAAGGCGTTGAGCTTCTCGGCGACGATGGCCGAGTAGCCACGGGCCTGGAGCATCTGCACGATCTCGTCTTCGCTGGCCTTGGGGTGGGCGCCCATCACTTGCAGGGCTTCAACCACGGCCTGGTGGGCGGTCTGGTGGTCGGGGTATTCGGCGCAATGCGCGCCGTTGGGCGGGCAGGTATCGGTCACGGGAGGCGAAGGTCCATATCGGTCTCAAAAAAAACAGCCGCAGGGTAACCCCATGACCTGCAGCCCGCCAGTGTCCGCGCGCTTACTCAAGCGCCGCCCTGGCATCCAGACGCAGCAGTTGCACGGGCTCCAGGGTGGACCCCTGCAGGGACTCCCCGGCATACAGCGCCTCGTTGGCCATGGCCATTTCGGCGCTGCGGCCAGCCACCATTTCGTAGGTCTTGCGCGGCAGCACCTCGCTCCAGCCGTTTTCGAAGGTGTTGTAGGCCAGGGTCAGCGCGGCGGTGAAGTAGTGCTGGTCGGCCACCGGAACCCGGACCTCCTCACCCTCCTCATCCAGGGCGATGAAGTGGTTGGGCAGGTGTTTCACCCCCAGGCGCTTGAGCACGATCCAGGCCAGGGCCGATGGCACGAAGGCGTTGAGTTTTTCCGCGGCGATGGCCGAGTAGCCACGCGCCTGCAGCAGTTGGACGATGTCGTCCTCGCTGGCCTCGGGGTGGTCGGCCATCAACTCCAGGGTATCGAGTACGCCCTGATGGGCATTGGCGTGATCCAGGCAGCAGCTGCAGTCCGGCGAGTGCGAATCGTCATGCATGATCGGTCGATGATCCCTATCGGTCTTGGTGAGGGGGCGCAGGATAAACCCTGCGCCCGCCTCTCCACCAGCAAGCGCCGCCTACTTGATGACGATGGGGTTCACCGGTGCCCCGCTGCCGCCGACGATCTTCAACGGCGCAGCGGTGTAGAGGAAGGTCCACTGGCCGTCGGCGGCGCAATCCTCGGCCAGGTCTTCGAGCAGCACGATCTCGGTGAAGGCGATCCCCAGGTTGCGCATCAGCGCGCAGTGCAGCGGGATCTGCACCCCGGACACCGGGTCGGTGATCACTTCGTTGGCGATGGTGTCGGTGACCAGGTTGGGGATCTCCATCTGGTTGAACCAGTCCACCAGTTCGCGGCTGTAGGTCAGCCCGGGCTCCACCAGGTCCTTGAAGAACTCGGTCTTGCCGTACTCGTAGAAGGCGCCCATGGAGCCGGTGCGGATGATCAGGATGTCGCGCTTCTCGATGGCCACGCCCTGGGCCTTGGCGGCGGCCAGCAGATCCAGGTGATTGAAGGTCTCGCCGCGGCCCAGGTACTTCTTGCCGCGGTGCCGGGCCATGTCGATCAGCACTGCGCGGCCCACCACGCCGCGCTCGGCAATCGGCAGCACGCTGGCCTTGGCCATGCCGCCGACGGTGCTGCTGGCGTCGTAGCCGTTCCACAACTGGTTGTCGTACCAGGCGTGGCCCAAGGCGTCGTACTGGGTCGAGCCCTGCAGTTGCATGAAGATCACGTCGTCGCAGTACTCGGCACCGCCGGTCATCGACGGCTGCTTGCCGGCCTGATAGTGGCTGCGGTCCAGGGTGTTGAAGCGCATCGAGGGGTTGCGCGCCGGCCACATCGGGTCGCCGCCGGGGTGGCCGATCTGCACCTGCAGGGTGAAGGTCTTGCCCTGGCGCACCGCGGCGACACCGCGCAGCACCTCGGCCTGTTGCAGGTAGTTGAGGGCGCCAACCTCGTCGTCCGGCCCCCATTTGCCCCAGTTCTTTGGCAGACCTTCAAGCAACTGTTTGGTATTGGGGTGGTGCTTGTCGTTATCGATCCCACACATGTCGAATGCACTCCATAGATTGGGTTGAAGCGGGCGAAAATGCCCGCGGGGCCTTGCCTTGGGAGATCAACCGTCACCCCAGGCGCCCTCTGGAACTGTGCGGCCCTGCGGGCCGTTCGCAGCCTGCGGCAGCGGCTACACCAGTCCGGATTGACACTGGCTGTAGCCGCTGCCGAGCCACGGCGAGGCTGCGAAAAGGCCCGCAGGGTCTTGCCTGGCGATCAACCGTCAAGCCCCGGCGCCCGCTGGAACTGTGCGGCCCTGCGGGCCGTTCGCAGCCTGCGGCAGCGGCTACACCAGCCCAGATTGACACTGGCTGTAGCCGTTGCCGAACCACGGCGAGGCTGCGAAAAGGCCCGCAGGGCCTTGCCTGGCGATCAACCGTCAAGCCCAGGCGCCCTCTGGAACTGTGCGGCCCTGCGGGCCGTTCGCAGCCTGCGGCAGCGGCTACACCAACCCGGATTGACACTGGCTGTAGCCGCTGCCGAGCCACGGCGAGGCTGCGAAAAGGCCCGCAGGGCCTTGCCTGGCGATCAACCGTCAACCCCAGGCGCCCGCTGGAACTGTGCGGCCCTGCGGGCCGTTCGCAGCCTGCGGCAGCGGCTACACAAAGCACGGATTACCCGCGGGCCTGGAGGGTTTTACAGATCATCAGACGCAACGTCCACCATCCACTTCCAGGCAGGTGCCAGTGATGAACGCCGCTTCGTCGGAGGCCAGGTACAGGCAGGCGTTGGCCACGTCCTGGGGGGTGGAGAAGCGCCCCAGGGGAATGGTGGCCATGAATTTCTGGCGGTTTTCCGGGGTGTCCGGCACGCCCATGAACTCACTGAGCAGGGCCGTGGCGCCGACCACCGGGTTGACGCAGTTGACACGGATGTTGTCCGGCCCGAGCTCGGCGGCCATGGTCTTGCTCATCACTACCACCGCGCCCTTGCTGCCGTTGTACCAGACCAGCCCCGGGCGCGGCCGGATCGCCGCGGTGGAGGCAATGTTGATGAACCCCCCGCCGCCCTGGCCGCGAAAATGCGGCACGAAGTGCTTGGCGCTCAGATAGATGCTTTTCACGTTGACCGCAAACACCCGGTCGAACTCGGCCTCGTCGACTTCCAGCATCGGCCGGTTGCGGTGGGTGGTGCCGGCGTTGTTGACCACGATGTCCAGGCCGCCGTAGTGCTCCAGGGTGTTGCGCAGCAAGGCGCCAACGCTGGCGTCCTGGGCCACGTTGACCTCGATGAAGTGGGCCTGGCCGCCGGCGGCGCGGATCTCGTCCACCACCCGCTGGCCGCCCGTGGCGTTCATGTCGGCGACGATGACCCGGGCGCCCTGCTGGGCGAAGGTCTTGGCGATCCCCTCACCAAAGCCGGAACCGGCGCCGGTGACGATGGCAGTCTTGTTGGCTAGACGCATGGAAGTGACTCCTGTTTTTGTTGTTATGGGCCGCCGTCGTGGCGGCCGTCAGTCGTGGCGAATGGCGATGGTCTTCAAGGTGGTGAAACCCAGCAGTGCCTCGAAGCCCTTCTCCCGGCCATACCCACTGGCCTTGACCCCGCCGAAGGGCAGTTCGACACCGCCACCGGCGCCGTAGTTGTTGATGAACACCTGGCCGCAGCGCAGCTTGTGGGCCATGCGCAACTGTCGCGCACCGTCCCGGGTCCAGACCCCGGCCACCAGGCCGAAGGCGCTGTCGTTGGCCAGGCGAATGGCTTCGGCCTCGTCCTCGAAGGGCATCACCGCCAGCACCGGGCCGAACACCTCCTCCCGGGCCAGGCGGCTGTCTGGCGGCACATCGCGAAACAGCACCGCCTCGTGGAAGTAGCCGCCGCTGCCGGCCTCGGCCACCACCTGCCCGCGCGCCGCCACCGGGATGCCGGCGGCCTCGGCTTCGCGGACAAACGCCTGGACCTGGCGCAGCTGCTTCTGATTGATCAGCGGGCCCATGTCCAAGTCCAGCTCCGAGGGCCCGGCGCGCAGTTGGCCAAAGCACTGGGCCAGGCGTTCCAGCAGCGGTTCATAGAGGCTGCGCTGCACCAGCAGGCGGCTGCCGGCGGAACAGGTCTGCCCGCAGTTCTGCACGATGGCGTTGATCAGCACCGGCAGCGCCTGCTCCACATCGGCGTCGGCAAACACGATCTGCGGCGACTTGCCCCCCAGCTCCAGGGTCACCGGGCAATGCCGTTCGGCCGCCGCCTTGGCCACCCGGGCGCCGGTGCCGGTGGAACCGGTAAAGGAGATATGCGCAATGCCGGGATGAGCGCACAACGCCGCGCCGGCTTCGTGGCCATAGCCGCTGACCACGTTGATCGTGCCCGCCGGAAACCCCACCTGGGCCGCCAGTTCCGCCAGCCGCAGCAGCGACAGGCTGGCGTCCTCGGCGGGCTTGACCACACAGGCGTTGCCCGCCGCCAGGGCGGCACCGACACTGCGGCCGAAGATCTGCATCGGGTAGTTCCAGGGAATGATGTGCCCGGTGACGCCATGGGGCTCGCGCACCGTGAGCACGGTGTAGCCGGCCTGGTAGGGCAAGGTGTCGCCGTGCAGCTTGTCGGCGGCCCCGGCGTAGTACTCAAAGTAGCGCGCCAGGGCCGTGGCGTCGGCCCGGGCCACCTTCAGCGCCTTGCCGGTGTCCCGGGCCTCGATCTGCGCCAGCTCTTCGTGGTGCTCCAGCACCACCTGGCCCAGGCGCGCCAGCAGGCGCCCACGCTCCAGGGCGCAAAGGCTGCCCCAGGGCCCGTCGAAGTTGTCACCCAGGGCCCGTTGCGCGGCCTGCACCGCCAGGTCGATGTCCTCGGCGGTGCCGCGGGCGATACGCGCGTAGGCGATGCCGGTGCTGGGGTCGAGTACCGGAATGTCCTCGGCCCAGGACGAGGCTTGCCATTGGTTGTCGATGTAGTGTTCGAGGCTCATTTTCATCAGCTCCTGTTGCCAGCCAGACACTCGGCAATCGCCCGCCCGACTTCCACGGTGCTGGCGTTGCCACCCATTTCCCGGGTGCGCGGGCCTTCGGCGAGCACCGTCTCGATGCTCTGGACAATCGCCGCCGCGGCTCGCTGGTAAAGCTCATCCCCCTGCCCCAGGTGCTCGATCATCAGCGCCGCCGACCAGATCTGACCAATCGGGTTGGCCACCCCCAGCCCGGCGATATCCGGCGCCGAGCCATGCACCGGCTCGAACAGCGAAGGGTACAGACGCTCCGGGTTGAGGTTGGCCGAGGGCGCGATGCCGATGGTGCCGGTGCAGGCCGGGCCCAGGTCGGAGAGGATGTCGCCGAACAGATTGGAAGCCACCACCACATCGAACCAGTCCGGGTGCTGGACGAAATGCGCGCAGAGGATGTCGATGTGGAACTTGCGCGTGTCGACCTCGGGGTAGGCCTTGGCCAGCGCCTCCACCCGCTCGTCCCAGAACGGCATGGTGATGGCGATGCCATTGGACTTGGTGGCCGCCACCAGGTTGCGCCGGGGCCGGCGGCTGGCCAGCTCGAAGGCGTACTTCACCACCCGGTCCACGCCGTGACGGGAGAACACCGACTCCTGCAAGGCAATCTCCCGCGGGGTGCCCTCCCACATGCGCCCGCCGACGCTGGAGTATTCGCCTTCGGTGTTTTCCCGCACCACGATGAAATCAATATCCCCCGGCACCCGCCCGGCCAACGGGCACGGCACCCCGGGCATCAGCCGCACCGGACGGATATTCACGTATTGATCAAACTGGCGGCGGATCTTCAGCAGCGAATCCCAGACTGCAATATGGTCAGGGACGATATCCGGCGCGCCGACGGCGCCGAAGAAGATCGCCTCGTGGTCGCCGATCTGCTCGGCCCAGTCCTCGGGCATCATGCTGCCGTGGGCCTGGTAGTGCTCGCTGCACCAATTGAAATGATCGAACTGAAGATCGATGCCGAAACGCCGGCTGACGGCTTCCAGCACGCGCAGGCCTTCGGGAACCACTTCGCGGCCGATGCCGTCACCGGCGATCACCGCGATGCGATGGGGAGGTTTTACAGCGGGATTGATCCTGGACAAGCCGTCTCTCCTGGTCTGACGTGTTGTTGTTATCGAGGCAGGTCAAGCGTACGGGCGAGCCCATTCTGGGCATGGGGAAGCGCCCAGGGGAATTGCTCATTGTGGAAACCGCCTTCGCAAAATTCGAAGGCTCGCGGCGCCAGGCAGCCAGGGGGCCGCGACTAGGGCGGCGGCGCCGCGCTGCGATCGCAGTCAGCCAGGTAGTCGAACAGCTCGCGGCTGGCCAGGGACGGTTGCTCCCGGCGTCGGCAGAGGAACATCTGACGATCGGCCCAGGCATCGTCGATTTCGATAAAACGCAAGGCCATCTCCTTGCGAAAGATCTGCACCGCGCCCTGGGGCAGCACCCCCACGCCCTGCCCGGCGGCGATCAGCCGGCACACCGCCTCGAAGCTGCGCACCTGCACCCGCAGGCGCAAGGGCATGCTCACCGCAGCCGCAGCCTCGGTGATCAACGGGGTGATGGCGGCGTTGTCTTCCAGGCCGACGAAGTCGTAGCCCAGCAAGTCCTGGAAGCGCGCATGGCTCATCTTGAACGGATGAGCCTGGGGCACGATCAGGCACAGACGGTCACGGCAATAGGGCTTGAAGTACAGGTCCCGGGCCTGGGGCAAGGTAGTGACGATGCCCACATCCGCGATGCCGTCGCGCACCGCCAGAAGAATCTCGCGACTGCGCTCTTCGCGGATGTCCACGCGAATCCCCGGGTGCAGCTCGCTCCACTGGGTCAATTGCCGGGGCAGTTCCTGGCTCATCGCCGAGCTGTTGGCGTACAGGCTGACCCGGCCGGTGGCGCCCTTGGCAAAGTCGGCCAGGTCAGCGTGCATCACATCCACCGCCCGCAGGAGGCTGCGGGCATGTTCGGCCAGCGCCTGCCCCGCCGCCGTGGGCTGCACCCCGGTGGAGGTGCGGGTCAGCAGCGCCACCTTGAAGTGTTGCTCCAGCAGCGACAGACGCCGGCTGGCGGCCGACAGCGACAGGTGCGACTGCTCGGCGGCCCGGGACAGGTTGCCCAGGGTCAGGGCCTTGAGAAACAGCTCGATGGAAGTCAGGTCCGGAGACATGGCGGAGTCCTTGTGCGCAGTGTGTGAAAACTACGCAGTTGGCGCCGCCCTGTCCAACGCTGCTGCGACGCTTCAAGCCCCTCCCAGAGCGCCCCGCCAGCAGGCCCGCATATTGTCCGACAATCATCGTAAAAGCCCCGTACACACGGGCCGAAACATGCACTAATGGCAAACTGGCATTTCGCCAAAACTGGACAATACTGGTCGCGACGGACCTCCCTGTCCGCCTCCCAGCGAAAAGGACTTCAGCATGAAACCTCAAGAACTCGAACTCGATGTCGCGGTGGTCGGTGGGGGTGTGTCCGGCACCTACAGCGCCTGGCGCCTGCAGCATGAACAAGGTGAAAAACTGCGTATCGGCCTGTTCGAATACGGCGACCGGATCGGCGGCCGGCTGTTCAGCATCAACCTGCCGGGGCTGCCCAACGTGGTCGCGGAAGTCGGCGGCATGCGCTATATCCCCGGCCCCACCGGCCATGTGCTGGTGGACAGCCTGGTCAAGCAATTGCGCTTGCCAAGCCAGAAATTCCCCATGGGCGCGCCGCCCCCGGTGGGCTCGCTGAACAACCTGTTCTACCTGCGGGGCAAGCGCTTTCGTTATCGCGACTTCAAGGAAGCGCCACACAAGATCCCCTACGACCTGGCCTGGTCCGAGCGCGGCTTCGGCCCCGAGGACCTGCAAGTCAAGGTGATGAACTACGTCTACCCGGGCTTCGACCAGCTCAGCCTGTGCCAGCAGATGCAGGTCAAGGTGTTCGGCAAGGAAATCTGGCGCTACGGCTTCTGGGACCTGCTGTACCGGGTCATGAGCAATGAGGGCTACCAGTTCATGAAGGACGCCGGCGGCTACGACGCCAACGTCGCCAACGCCAGCGCGGTCACCCAGTTGCCCGCCACCGAATACAGCGACGACACCGAGTTCCTCACCCTGACCAAGGGTTTCCAGAGCCTGCCCCTGACCCTGGAGGCCAAGTTCCGCAAGCTGCCGGGAATCTTGCCCGGTGCGCAACGGGTGCAGATGAACCAGCGCCTGGTGCAGATCAGCTACGCCAAGGACCGCGACTTCCCCTATCGCCTGCATTTCCAGAGCACCGTCACCGAACAGGGCAGCACCCGGGACATCGACGGCAGCCAGGTGGTCAAGGCGAAGCAGATCATCCTGGCCATGCCCCGTCGTGCCCTGGAGCTGATCGATGCGCCGCTGTTCGACGATCCCTGGCTCAAGGAGAACCTCGGCTCGGTGCTGATGCAGTCGGCGTTCAAGCTGTTTCTGGCCTACGAACAGCCCTGGTGGCGCAGCCTCGGGCTGGTGGCCGGGCGCTCGGTCACCGACCTGCCGGTGCGCCAGGTCTACTACATGGGTACCGAGTGCGAACAGCCCGGCGGCCAGCCGAATCTCAACTCGCTGTTGATGGCCTCCTACAACGACATCGGCACCGTGCCCTTCTGGAAAGGCCTCGAAGGCGGTGCGCCCTTTGTCGGCCATGTACCGGCCAGCCTCGCCGGGCAGTTGCAAGCCGCAGCAGTGGTGCCCAAAAGCGAGTTTCAGGTCAGCGACGAAATGGTCCGGGTGGCGCAGATGCAAGTCACTCAACTGCATGACCAGGTGGAGCTGCCACGCCCGTACTCGGCGGTCTACCATGCCTGGGATGCCGATCCCTATGGCGGCGGCTGGCACGAATGGAAGGCCAACTACCGGATCGACCAGATCCTGTGCCGCATGCGCAAGCCGGTGGCCGACCAGCAGATCCATATCGTCGGCGAGGCCTACTCCATGGGCCAGGGCTGGGTGGAAGGCGCGCTGACCGTGGCCGAGTCGACCCTGCAGGATTTCTTTGGCCTCAAGCGCCCCAACTGGCTGCCCAAGGACTATGCCCTGCTGCCAGTGCCGACCCCGGACGGCTGCACCCTGCCCGGCGACCAGCCGCTGCCCTGCCAGAACTGCGCCAAGACCCTGGACGGCGTCACCCAGTTCGCCTACGAGGGGATCGCCCATGGCCAGCAATGACCCCTTCAGCGTCGCCGACTACCTGCTGACCCGCCTGCAGCAACTGGGCCTGACCAAGGTGTTCCAGGTGCCGGGGGACTACGTCTCGCACTTCATGTCGGCCTTGGACGACTTCGACGGCATCGACGCGGTGGGCGAAGTCAACGAGATGGCCGCCGCCTACGCGGCCGACGGCTATGCCCGTTACACCGGGATCGGCGCGGTATCGCTGCAATACAGCGTCGGCACCTTCAGTGCCCTGAATGCCATTGCCGGCGCCTATGTCGAACGCAATCCGCTGGTGCTGATCAGCGCCAGCCCGTCGGCGCAGAACCGCGACCTGATCTGGTCCCAGGACGTGCTGTTCCACCACTCCACCGGGGATCTGGACGTGGGCCGCAAGGTCTTCGAGCCGGTGACCGTGGCCAGCCTGATTCTTGACGACAGCCTGCGCGCCCCGGCGCTGATCGACGAGGCGCTGGTCAAGGCCATCAGCGAGCGCCGGCCGATCTACCTGGAAGCCTGGCAGAACGTCTGGGGCGAACCTTGCCCACGCCCTCAGGGCGAACTGCAACCGCTGCCCGCCCGCTGCGACGAGGACTCGATCCGCGCCGCCATCGAGGCCAGCCTGCTGCGCCTGGGCAGCGCCCGCTCGCCGCTGATCATGCTCGGCATCGAGGTGGCCCGCTACGGCCTGCAGGAGCAGGTAATGCGCCTGATCGAGGCCAGCGGCCTGCCCTTCACCACCAGCCTGGAAGCCAAGACCGTGGTCGACGAAAGTCACCCGCAGTTCATCGGCACCTACGCCGGCACCGCTTCGCGCCTGTGGACCCAGGCCTTCATGCAGGACGTGGACTGCATCCTCGCCCTGGGGGTGATCTTCACCGACGACTACCTGCAACTGCTGAACCAGGACTTCAGCCGGATCATCCTGGTCAACAGCCAACTGGCCCGCACCGGCCTGCAGTACTACCCCCACGTACCGCTGCCGGAGTACGTGCAACGGCTGCTGGGGGCCCTGGGCCTGGACAGCGACTACCCCCTGCGCAACCCCGCTCCGGAACCCGCGCGCCCGCCGCAACTGCAACAGGGCGCACCCGACGATGCACTGGGTTATGACCTGTTCCTGGAGATCCTCGACGGTTTTGCCCGGCAACAGAACCTGTGGCCGGGCAGCAGCCTGATCCTCGGTGAAAGCTCGGCCCTGTATGCCGCCAGCAACATCAACGGCCTGCCTCGGGACAGCTTTGTCGCCGATGCCATCTGGGGTTCCCTGGGCCACGAAACCGGCTGCGCCCTGGGGGTGGCCATGGGCAGCGGTCGGCGACCGATCGTGGTGGCCGGCGATGGCGGCTTCATGATGATCTGCCAGTCGCTGTCGACCCTGGCACGCAACCGGATCAACGCCCTGGTGTTCGTCATGAGCAACGAGGTCTACGCCATCGAACAGGCTTTCGTCGATATCGACGCCTTCGAACCCGGCGGCCAGTTCGCCCCGTTCGACACCCTGCCGACCTGGGACTACCTGGCCCTGGCCAAGGGGTTTGGCGCCGAGGGTTTCAAGGTCTCGACCCGGGCCGGGCTGGAACAGTTGCTGCCGCAACTGCTGCAGATCAAGGACCGCCCGGCGCTGATCCAGGTGGTGATTCCCCGGCAGGACCTGGCACCGCAGATCAAGCGCCTGGCCAAGCCGGACGGCCCGTCGTTCGTCGCCCGTCACAGCCACGACAACGACAACGACTGAACCCTCGCGCTGCAGGAGCCGGCTTGCCCGCCCACACCTCGGTAAGCCGGCCCCAACCCAGCGATTCCTGCAAGGAGCAACACAGCATGGACGTCCCCTTCCTGCGCTCGACCCTGGCCGCCGGCCTGCTGCTGGCCAGCGCCAGCGCCCTGGCCCACACCATGAACCACGGCAGCGATGAACACAGTGGCGGCTTCACCCCGGTGCCGCCGGACACGCCCTACCTGCAAGTGCTGCACAAGTGCGTCAGCCCCCAGGACACCGAGGGCGACCAACTGCTCTCGGGCCTGGGTGGCACCCGTTACCCCCTGGTCAGCCTCAAGCAGCCGGAGCAGGTCCAGGCCTTCTACAGCCAGGGCATGGCCCTGCAATACGGCTTCAATTTCTCGGCAGCGATCCGCGCCTTCTACCAGGCCAGCCGCATCGACGAAGGCTCGGCCATGCCCTATTGGGGCATCGCGCTGTCGGCCAACTCCAACATCAACAGTGTCGCCACCACCGGTTGCAACCAGTTGGCCTACCGCTCGGTTCAGATCGCCCTGGAGCACGCCAGCGCCCGGCTCAAGGACAGCGCCGCACAAGCCGCCTTCAGCCAGCGTCAGCTGCAGCGCGAGGTGGACTACGCCAAGGCGCTGCTGAGCCTGTATAGCGAAAAGGACGGCCAGGTCAGCCTCGGCGATGAGGGCAACAAGCGCTACGCCGACGCCATGAAAAAACTGTCGGAAGACTACTTTGACGACCTCGATGCCGCGACCCTGTACGCCGACGCCCTGCTCAGCCGCGACCCGTGGAAATGGTGGAACGGCACCGAGGCCGTATCCAATCAGGTCAAGCCGACTGACGCCGCCTACGAGGCCCTGCAAGTGCTCAACCGGGTGCTGGTCCAGGACCAGCAGCACACCGGGGCCAATCACTTCTACATCCACGCCATCGAGGAATCACCCTTCCCCGACAGCGGCCTGCCCATGGCCAATCGCTTCCGCGACCAGAACCCGGCCATCGGCCATCTGGTGCACATGGCCTCGCACATCTACCAGCGCACCGGCAACAACAACCTGGCCAGCGTGGCCAACTACACCGCCGTCTCGGTGGACCGCGCCTACACCCATCAGGTCCAGCCGCAAAGCCCCTATGCCTTGCACTACCTGGGGCACAACATCCACTTCCTGACCTGGACCCTGTCCATAGAAGGCCGGCAGAACGAATCCATGAACATGGCCGAGGAACTGGTGGAGAACACCACCCGCTACGCGGCCGTGCCCTTCCTTTGCCAGCAGTACCCCGAAGAGCTCAAGACCAAGAGCGACTACTTCTACGCGGTGCCCTACTACTTCGCCGTGCGCTTCGAGGACTGGGACGCCCTGGCACGGATCGAGCCGAAGATCGACGCCGGCCTGGCCACCCTCAACCAGACCTGCCGCGAGGCCAACCAGGGAACGGACAAGCCCTGGCAGGACTTGACCAAGCCCTACACCCAGCTGATGAAGGCCTATGCCCTGGCGTACCGGCAACTGAGCGCCCAGAACCTCAACCAGGACCAGGCCCGCGATGCCCTCAAGGGTTTCTGGCAGGCGGTCGCCGCCTCGCCCCAGCCCCTGACCGGCAAGGACGCCCTGCAATATGGCAACAATTCCGCGCTGCAGCTGCTGCGCATCGCCAACCTGACCCTGCTCGACCGCGCCCTGACCCGTGCCGCCGGCCCACTGGACCTGGCAGCCCTCAAAAACCTGGGCAACCAGGTATTCAACAACGCCAAAGAGGGCCTCAACGCTGACCTGCAGGCCCTGACCGGCGATGCCGGCCAGCAGCAGATTACCGCCTGGCGCAAGGCTGTGGAGGTGCAAGACGCCCTGGCCTACAACGAGCCGCCGGACTGGTACTACACCCTGCGCGAGTCCCTGGGGTATGCCTTGCTGGCGCAGAAACGCTATGCCGAGGCGGAACAGGTGTTTCGTGAGGATCTGGCGGGCAACCGCCTCAGCGGCCGCTCCCTCAACGGCCTGAAGCTGAGCCTGGAAAACCAGCCCGGCAAACAGGTCCCGGCGTTGCTTGAGGAGCAACTGCAAACCGCCTGGCGCAATGCCACGGTAAGCCCGGCGCCGCGGTTGTAGGCCTGAGGCAAAGGCTACCAGGGGGCGGGATCGCAACTGCGGGCGATCCTGCCCCTGGGCAACCTCAGACAACGACTAGGACAAACCCCGCGGATGACGAGGCCAGGGCCAGTACCAGCGCAAGCCCCGAGGCCGCAACAGGCGTTCGTAGAGCATCCACAGCATGCCCAGCAGCATCAGCGCCACATGCCCCTGTTCCAGCAGCACCGGCAACAGCATCAGCGGCCAGCAGGAACCTACGCACCAAGCCCCGGCGGACAGGCCAAAACCCAGGCAGTCCCTCAGATAGCCCAGGCCAAAGGCACAGATCCGCGGCTGCCGGTGGCACTGGTTCAGGCAATGTTGCTTGAACGGCGAGGCCTGCCAGACCAGGCACAACAGCAACACGGCGAAAAAACCCTGCCACGCACTCAGGCCGAACCACACCCGGACCGCCACCACCAGCCCCATCAGCACCACGCCTGCCAGGCTCCAGACCGCGCCGAAGCCCAGCACGAACAGGGCAACGCCCTGCCAACGCTTGCGCCGCAAGCTACGGTGCCAGACATAGAGCAAGGGCTGCACCAACAGCAGTGGCAGCATGGCAAGCAGCATCAGCCACCAGCCCTGCAACAATCGCTGCGGTGGATTGAACAGCAACGCCTGCTCGATGCCCCGCCAGCCCAAGGCATAACCCGACAACGGCAGGCTGCCGCAGAACGCCGGAATCGACAGCATCGCCGTCGACCCCAGCAACCACCCCCACCCCACCAGGCTGATCAGCAGCAACCAGGGCCGCGGGTTCTGGCCCAAGGGTCGCAGGCCACGTAGCACGCCCCTCAACCGCCCAGCCGGGTAAGGCTGACCCGCGCGACCGTGATCTGGTCCTCGGCAGGCACCGCCGCCCTGGACACCAGACGGATATTCAACTGATCCGCCGAGGTGATACCCCCCAGGTGCAGGGCATCGATGATATCGGTGATCTCGAACACCTCGGTGATGCCGTGCCCGCCGTGCTCGTGGTCGGTACGACTGGCATCGCTCACGCCGAACAACGACAAGACCCCGGCCCGCAGCTCCGGATGCTGAGCCGGATCGGCATCGGCCGGCAGGTTGACATAAACCTCCAGCAACACCGCATCACTGTTGCCGCGAATATTCTCCAGGTTGAGAAATACCCGGTCCGGCGGCGTGAAGCTAGCCGCGAACAGGTTCGACTTCAGGCTGCTGAACACCTGTTGCGCGCCCTGCTTGTCCAGTTGCACTGAGGTCTGCACCGAGTGCCCGACGATTTCCAGCGGCGCACGATTGGCCCCTATCACTTCTGTTTCCGGTTCCTTGGCCATCAATGCTCCGCTGGCGCTGAAGTTCTGCAATTGATCGGTTGCCAGACCCAGGCGCTGCAAGCGCTGGTGCAGACGGTTGCCCTGGCTCTTGGCGGGAGCCGTGGTGTCGTATCGATAGTTGAGCCTGGGCGCCAGGGTATCGAGCACCTCCGCCACCTTGAATTTCCATGGTTCGCCATCGACCTGGGGCACGATAAAGGGCCGGCTCAGTTTGTCGGGGCCGTTGTACCAGTTGGACTTGTCGGGGTTGCTGTGCTCCTCGGGGCTGTCCAGCCAGACCTGCCACAAGCGGTCGATATTGGCATGGTGCAGCCAGAAGATCGGGTCCAGCGCGGCGGTATTGGGATAGCTCATCAGGCCACGAACCGTATACCGAGAACCGTCGGGAGCGGTTCGCACCTGATCGCGGCCACCGACTTCGGTATGCACGACGTTGTGCGGGCACGACTCCAGGCCGCCTGTGACACCGCTTCTAAGCAGGGTTTTCGGGGTACCGCCAAAGCCGGGCGGGCTGCCTTCGCTGCCGCCCTCGTACCTCGGGTCGTCCAGACAGCCGAGACCGATCAGGCTGCCATCGAGCACGACGTTGCCGTCTCCCAAAAGGCCAAAGCGCTTTTCAACATACAGCGGGTTGGGCCCCTCATTGTTTGGCAGGGTCTTGGCGGCAAAGCACGCGGGCAGCTGCAGGGACTGCTGCCCCTCGTTGTAATTCCAGTAAGGCAGCGCCCAATCCTTGGGACCACCCAGCTGGACGACCACATCGCGGACGATCTGTTCGAAGGACGCCAGGTAACCGCGGTGCCAGGGCAGGAAGAACCAGTTGCCATGCTGGCACTGGTCCCAGTACAGCAGCTGTTCCGCTTCGTTGGGCAGTGCCTCACCGGCCTTGAGGTAGCCGTCCATCCGCCACCACGACTCGGAGAATCCGTGAATCGCCGCGAGGAATCGCCAACTGGTGCGATCGGTGATCGGACGCTGGAGCAGGACGCCAACCGCCCTGGCATACCACAACAGGGTCGGGTCCCAATCGCCGCTCAATTTCCCTACATCACGCCGTATATAAACCATGATTTATCTCCCTGAAAAGGCTCCGTTGCGGAGGGAGCGCTCGCTCCGCTGGCAACGCTAGATCAGGTGATATCAATCTGCCTGCCCGGCCCCGGTAAAAGCGGACCGATGGCAGGCCGTTCGGCGGCTCGGTTCAGCGCCCGGAAAAACGCAGGCGCGACAGCTGGCGCAGGTCGCCTTCCAGGTAATAGTCATCGCTCCAGCGGTCGTCCACCGCCAGGGGCCGGACCTGCTTGAGGGCCAACTGCCTGGCGAAGTAGCGAAACCGGTAATGCTCATAGAAGCGCAGCAGTTCCAGGCCGTAGCGATCCGCCAGATCGGTGTCGCCACGGATGATCAGGTAGTTCTCGTCATTGCTCTGGCTGGCGCCGACGCTGAGGTTGTGGCTGCCGCTGATGATCACCGGAGCCTCGCTGGTGAAGTCGGTCACCAGCGCCTTGGTGTGCACCAGCAGGTTGCCCCTCTGGCCCTTCAGACCCTCCTTGAGCCAGCCTTCCAGGCCCTTGTTGAGCAAGGCGGTGGCGGCAAACTCGGCGGTGCGATCGGCGTGGAAGCCGGTGATGCGACTAGCCGTGTTTTGCAGGCCATAACGCAGCACATCGTCGTGGGGCTGGCCGAGCAAGGCGTCGAGAATCCTGTCGGGCAAGGCGAAGGCGGTGACGAACAGCAGGTCGCGGCGGGCGCCGTTGATGATGTCGACGAACTCACTGAGATCGCCCTGCCCCCTGCGCGGAGAAAAACCGGCGAACAGCGGTGCATCCGGCTGCATGGGATTGTCCTGGGTCAACCATTTGCGCGTGGCGCCCACGTCCGTCGGCGCCTGCCAGATCTGCTCGAACACCTGTAGATAGCGCCCGGCAATGTCCGGGTGATCGAGGCTGTGCAGCACATTGGCCTGGCGGTAGACCCCGTTGGCGGTGAAGTTGGTGCTGCCACAGAGCACCGCTTCGGGCTGACGCTGGCCGGCGGCGTCGAGGCGGCTGAGGACGATGAACTTGTCATGGAAGATCCCGTGGGTCACCCGCCCGCGTTTGCTGTGCTCGGGCAGGTGCTGCAGGCTGGCCTGGTTCTGCGTGGTGTCGTCGTCCCCGGGGCCGGCGTGGTACAGCACCCGCACGTGCACGCCACGGTCGAAGGCGGCGTTGACCGCGTCAACGACGGCCTGCAACTGGTACTCGTAGATGGCGACGTCCAGGCTCCAGCTGGCATCCGTGGCGCGCTGGATAAACCCCAGAAGCGCCTCCAGCAGACCGTTTTCCAGCCATTGCCGCGGGGCGTCGGGCCAGGATTCGATGGGCAGTTTCTTGTTGTTGCTGAGCAACGCATCCAGTTGCGGAAACTTGCGCGAGAAGGCCTGGCTGGCGGCCACGGCACGGTTGAAGATCACCTGCTGCCCCGGCGGCTGGCCGTTGTCGGCGGTGATGCTCAGTTCCAGGGCCTCCCCCAGTTGCGGCGCATCGGGGCTGCCGTAGGCCAGATGCACCCGATAGTTGAGGGTGGTGCCGGGGCGGACCGCGTAGTCGGCCCAGCGAAACTTCTGCAGCGGCGCCTGATCGCTGGGGGTGGCGTTGTATTGGGGGAAGGTATGGGTCTTGCCGGGGAAGGTCAGGCTATTGAACAGAAACAGCCAGGGCTTGCTGCCGACCTGCTTCTCGATGGCGAAGCCCAGCAGCCCCTTGCGCCGTGACGCATCCAGATCCATGGCCAGCAACACCCCATTGGTCCCGGCATAGGCCTTGACCCGGAAATCGTCCTTATCGTTACGCACCAGTACCCGCATCGCTTCACTCCTGTGTTGGCGCAGGCAGTGTAGCCGCTGCCAAGCCTCGGCGAGGCTGCGTAAAGGTCCGCAGGACCTTGCCTGGCGATCGACTGACGAGTCTCTAGCGCTCTCAGGTTTTTTGCGGCCCTGCGGGCCGTTCGCAGCCTGCGGCAGCGGCTACACCAGCCCGGATTGACACTGGCTGTAGCCGCTGCCGAGCCACGGCGAGGCTGCGAAAAGGCCCGCAGGGCCTTGCCTGGCGATCAACCGTCAAGCCCCGGCGCCCTCTGGAACTGTGCGGCCCTGCGGGCCGTTCGCAGCCTGCGGCAGCGGCTACAGGTCGATGTGTTGGTAGGTGGCGTTGAGGCGTGTGGCCAGTTCGCGGGCGCGGCCCAGGCGGATCGGGCCGCGTTCGATGTCGAGCAATAAGGTCGGGCAGTTCAGGGGCTGCAACAGCGGCAGGGTTTTCAAGCGGCCATCGGTGATCAGCAGTACGCGCTGCTGTTCCGCCGGCAGGCGCCGCTGGCGCTGTTCCAGCCACTGGGCCGCTTCGCTCAGGGCTTGTGGCAAGGGCGTGCCGCCAGCAGCACCGAGGCCGTCGAGCCAGTGCCGCAGGTCCTGGGAGGCTTTCAGGCCCTGGACCTGCCAGCTCGGTGCGCGGCCACTGGCGGTAAGCAGGGCCAGGCGCGCGCGCTGGCGGTAGGCGTCGTCGAACAGTTGTGCCAGCAGGCCCTTGGCGTCGCTCAGGGCGCTGTGGCGGCGGGTCGAGGCCGAGGCGTCGACGATCACCAGCCACAGTTCATGGGGCGCGCGGCTGCGCAGGCGAAACAGCAGGTCTTGGCGCAAGCGCGGCCGGCCCTTGAGCAAGGTGCCGGGCCAGTTGATGGAACCGGCGCGGGCCTCGCGGCCTTTGCCTTGCCGGCCATGATCCAGGTGCCCCGCCCGGGGCTTGGCATCCGCCCCCCGATCAGTGCGGGGACGAATGCCTAGGGCTTTTTTGGCCAGCTGGGCACGTCACGCCGGGCGCCGGTGGGCAACGCCTGGGCCGGCATTTCGCCCCATTGGCCCTGGCCTTCACTGGGGTTGGCATTGGCTGACGCCGGCGGCTGGGGGCTGGGCTCCGATTGCGGCGCACTGGGCGCAGTCTCTCGGCGGCGGTGGCGCAAGGCAAACTCGGCGACCGCGTCGATGTCTTGCTCGGCGATGGCACTGGCACCGCGCCAGGCGGCGTGGGCCCGGGCGGCTCGCAACCACACCAGGTCGGCGCGCAGGCCGTCGACGCCTGCAGCGAAGCAACGCTCGGTGATCAGCTCCAGGGACAGGTCATCGAGGGCGATGGCCGGCAGCAGCGCTCGGGCCTGCTGGCAACGCTCACGCAACGCCGTTTGCGCCTCGGCCCATTGGCCGCAGAAGCCCTGGGGATCGCTGTCGAAATCCAGGCGCCGGCGGATGATCTGCCCGCGCTCCTGCGGCGCGGGCTGGCCGCTCAAGGCGACGTTGAGGCCGAAGCGGTCCAGCAGTTGCGGACGCAGTTCGCCCTCTTCCGGGTTCATGGTGCCAATCAGTACGAACTTCGCCGAATGGCGATGGGAAATACCGTCGCGCTCGATCAGGTTGGTGCCGCTGGCGGCCACGTCCAGCAGCAGGTCCACCAGGTGATCAGGCAGCAGGTTGACTTCATCGACATAGAGCACACCACCGTCGGCCTTGGCCAGAACCCCCGGAGAGAACTGCGCCCGGCCTTCGCCCAGGGCGGCGTCCAAATCCAGGGTGCCCACCAGGCGCTCTTCGGTGGCGCCCAGGGGCAAGGTGACGAACTGGCCGCTGGCCAAGAGATCGGCCAGGCCCCGCGCCAGGGTCGACTTGGCCATGCCCCGCGGGCCTTCGATCAGCACACCGCCGATCTTCGGGTCGATGGCGGTCAGGCACAGGGCCAGTTTCAGGCGTTCGGCGCCGACCACGGCGGACAGCGGGAAATGGGGGGTGTCGCTCATGTCGGGGTCTCGCTCAAGGGTTGTGCAAACATCAGGGGGTGGCCACTGCTACAGGTTGCGATCGGCACCACAGAGCCGTCGCGAGGAGGTTCGGGGTGGTAGCACGTGACGTCGACGTCGTCGGCGTTCGCAGCCTGCGGCAGCGGCTACAGGCTCAGCTGTCTTCTTCAATATCCAGTAACAGGTGCTCCAGGGCTTCACGATAATCGCCGGGGTCTTGCCACAGGCCGCGCTGCTGGGCTTCCAGCAGGCGCTCGGTCATGTCGCGCAGGGCGTGGGGATTATGCTGGCGGACGAACTCGCGGGTCGAGTCGTCCAGCAGGTAGGCGTCTGCCAGCAAGGCGTACTGGTGATCGTCGATCAGCTCGGTGGTGGCGTCGAAGGCGAACAGGTTGTCCAGGGTCGCGGCCATTTCAAAGGCGCCCTTGTAGCCATGGCGCTTGACCCCTTCGATCCACTTCGGATTGGCCGCCCGGGAGCGGATCACCCGGTTCAGTTCTTCCTTGAGGGTGCGGATCTTCGGCAGGTCCGGCTGGCTGTGGTCGCCGTGGTAGCTGGCGGCCTTGGCCCCGCTGAGGCTTTCCACCGCCGCCAGCATGCCGCCCTGGAACTGGTAATAGTCGTTGGAATCCAGCAGGTCGTGCTCGCGGTTGTCCTGGTTCTGCAGCACCGCCTGCACCTGGCTCAGGCGGGTGGCGAACTGCTCGCGGGCGGCGGTGCCTTCATCCTGGCCGCCATAGGCATAGCCGCCCCAGTTCAGGTAGACCTCGGCCAGGTCCTCGCGGCTCTGCCACAGGCGACCGTCGATGGCGCCCTGGACCCCGGCGCCATAGGCTCCGGGCTTGGCGCCGAAGATCCGCCAGCCAGCCTGACGCGCGGCCGCGTCCTGCTCCAGGCCGGAGGCGATCAAGGCCTCGCGCTCGGCGCGGACCCTGGCCGCCAGCGGGTTCATGTCCTCAGGCTCGTCGAGGGCCGCCACCGCCTGTACCGCTGCGTCGAACAGGCGGATCAGGTTGGCGAAGGCATCGCGGAAGAACCCGGACACCCGCAGGGTCACGTCGACCCGCGGCCGGTCCAGCAGGCTCAGGGGCAGGATCTCGAAATCGTCCACCCGCTGGCTGCCGGTGGCCCACACCGGGCGCACGCCCATCAGAGCCATGGCCTGGGCGATGTCGTCGCCGCCGGTGCGCATGGTGGCGGTGCCCCACACCGACAGGCCCAGGTGCAGCAGGTGATCGCCGTGGTCCTGCAGGTGGCGTTCGAGAATCAGGTTCGCCGACTGGAAACCGATGCGCCAGGCGGTGGTGGTGGGCAGGTTGCGCACGTCCACCGAATAGAAGTTGCGCCCGGTGGGCAGCACGTCCAGACGCCCGCGGCTGGGCGCGCCGCTGGGTCCGGCGGGGACGAAACGGCCGTTCAAGGCGTCCAGCAGGCCACGCATTTCCGCCGGGCCGCATGCATCCAGGCGCGGCGCGACCACTTCGCGCAAGGCGTCGATGATGACCCGCACCGGCTCCCAGCCCGGCTCAGCCAACTGCGCCACCGGGCCCTGGAGCGCGGCTTCGATCAATGCTGCGGCGTACAGTTCCAGGCGTTCGCGCACATCGCCCGCCGTGCGCCACAAGGCATCGCTGAGCTGTCGCAACGGCTGCGGGCGGCGCCCGGTCCAGGGTTCGGCCAGGGCGCAGTCCAGCGGATCGAAGCCCAGGTCGAAGGCCTTGGCCAAGGCCCGCAGCAGACTGGCATGGGCGCCCTTGCCATCGCCCCGGGGAATGCGCAGCAGGGCCAGCAGGGTGTCGATGCGCAGTCGGCCGTCGGGGGATTCGCCGAACACGTGAAGGCCATCGCGGATCTGCGATTCCTTGAGGTCGCACAGGTAAGTGTCCAGGCGCGGCAGCCAGATCGCCGCGTCGGCGTCGCTGTCCAGCTGTTCGCCCAGTTGCAACTCGCGGTCGATGTGGGTCTCGCGCACCAGTTGCAGGATGTCCCGTTGCAGCTCGCGGGCGCGACGTGGGTCCAGCAGTTGGGCTTCGTAGTACTCGTCCGCCAGCAGTTCCAGGTTACGCAGCGGGCCGTAGGTTTCGGCACGGGTCAGGGGCGGCATCAGGTGGTCGATGATCACCGCCTGGGTGCGGCGCTTGGCCTGGGCGCCCTCCCCCGGGTCGTTGACGATGAACGGGTAGATGTTCGGCAGCGGCCCCAGCAGCGCGTCCGGCCAGCAGTTCTCCGACAGGCCGACACCCTTGCCCGGCAGCCATTCCAGGTTGCCGTGCTTGCCGACGTGGATCAGCGCATGGGCGCCGTAGGTCTGGCGCAGCCAGAAGTAGAACGCCAGGTAGCCATGGGGCGGCACCAGGTCCGGGTCGTGGTAGACCGCGCTGGGGTCCACCTGATAACCCCGGGCCGGCTGGATGCCGACGAAGGTCAGGCCAAAACGCAGGCCGGCGATCATCATCCGCCCGTTGCGGAACATCGGGTCTTGCTGCGGTGCGCCCCAGCGCTGCAGCACCGCCTCGCGGTTGGCGGCGGGCAGGGCCTGGAACATCAGCGCGTAGTCGTCCAGGGCCAGGCTTTGCTGACACGGGCGCTGGTCGAGGCTGTCCAGGTCGTTGCTGACCCCGCCGAGCAACTGGCGGATCAGCTCGCTGCCGCTGGCGGGCAACTCGGCCGGCAGCGGGTAGCCTTCGGCGTGCAGGGCCTTGAGGATGTTCAGCGCCGCCGCCGGAGTGTCCAGGCCGACGCCGTTGCCGATGCGCCCGTCGCGGGTCGGGTAGTTGGCCAGCACCAGGGCGATGCGCTTGTGGCCGTTGTCCAGGCGCCCCAGTTCGACCCAGCGCCGGGCCAGCTCGGCGACAAAGTCCATGCGCTCGGGCTGGCCGCGGTAGCACACCACGTCCGACTGGCTGCGCTCGCTGCGCCAGGCCAGGTCCTTGAAGCTGATGGGCCGGCTGATGATGCGCCCGTCCAGTTCCGGCAAGGCGATGTGCATGGCCAGGTCCCGCGGGCCCAGGCCCTGCTCGCTGTCGCGCCAGCCTGGTTCGTTGTCCTGGGCGCAGATGGCCTGGATCACCGGGATATTGCGGCGGAACGGCCGCAGGTGCGGCGCCTCGGGGCTGGACTGGGCAAAGCCGGTGGTGTTGAGGATCACCCCGGCCGCGGTTTCATCCAGCCAGTCTTCCACCTGGCTCAGGCAGCCGGGCTCCTTGAGGCTGGCCACCGCGATCGGCAAGGGGTTGAGGCCCGCCGCCAGCAAACGCTGGCAGAACAGGTCGATAAAGCCGGTGTTGGCTGCCTGCAGGTGGGAGCGGTAGAACAGCAGCGCCGCCACCGCTTGACCAGGCTGCCAATCGGCCTGCCAGTCGCTGAGGGCGGCCTGGCTCTTGTGCGGGTGGTAGATCGCCGTGCGTGGCAGGGTCTGCGGTTCGCTCCAGGGGTAGTCGCGCCCCAGCAGCCCGCTGGCCAGGCAGCGGTAGAAATTCAGCGCGTTGTCCCGCCCGCCCTGGCGCAGGAACTGCCACAGGCGGTCGCGCTCGACGGGGCCCACGGTGCTCAGGTCGCTGAGCTCCGGGTCCGGGCGGTCGTCCCCCGGCACCAGGATCAGTTGCACCCCGCGCTGGGACAGCTCCACCAGCCGCTCGACGCCGTAGCGCCAGTAGCCGATGCCGCCGTGCAGGGAAATCAGGATCACCTTGGCGTGGCGCAGCACCTGGTCCACATACAGATCCACCGAAGCGTGGTTCTGCACCTGCATCGGGTTGGCCAGGCGAAAGCTGGGGTAATCCTCGGGCAACTGCTCGGCGGCATCCGCCAGCAGCGCCAGGCTGGAGTCGCCGCTGCACAGAATCACCAGCTCGGCGGGGGTTTGTCCAAGGTCGGCAATGTTGTCATCCGACACGAAACCGCCGGGCTGGGTCCTGAGCAGGTGCATGGCTTACACGCTGAGGGCGGCGCGCAGTTGCGCTTCGAGTTGGGCGGCGTCCAGTTCCTGGCCGATCAGTACCAGGCGCGTGGTGCGGGCTTCGTCAGCGCCCCACTTACGGTCGAAGTGCTTGTCGAAGCGCGTGCCCACGCCCTGGATCAGCAAACGCATCGGCTTGTTGGGGATCGCGGCAAAGCCCTTGACCCGCAGGATGCCGTGCTTGACCACCAGCTGGGTCAGGGCGTCCAGCAGCAGGCTTTCGTCGGCCTGGGGCAGTTCGATGGAGATGGAATCGAAGGCGTCGTGATCGTGGTCGTCGTGGTCGTCATCGCCGTCGTGGTGGTGATCGTGGTGACTGTGGCGGCCGTCGATATGCTCCTCGGAACCGGCGCCCAGGCCCAGCAGCACGTCCAGGGGCAGGCGGCCGCTGCTGGCTTCGATGACTTTCACCGCCGGCGGCAGTTCTTCGGCCACTTCCAGGCGCACCTTGGCCAGGTCTGCGGGGTCGATCAGGTCGGTCTTGTTGAGGATCACCAGGTCAGCGCTGGACAGTTGGTCGGCGAACAGCTCGTGCAGCGGCGATTCGTGGTCCAGGTTGGGGTCGAGCTTGCGCTGGGCGTCCACTTGCTCGGGGAACGCGGCGAAGGTGCCGGCGGCCACGGCCGGGCTGTCGACCACGGTGATCACCGCGTCGACGGTGCAGGCGCTGCGGATTTCCGGCCACTGGAAGGCCTGGACCAGGGGCTTGGGCAGGGCCAGGCCGGAGGTTTCGATGAGGATGTGGTCCAGGTCGCCACGGCGCGCCACCAGTTCGCGCATCACTGGGAAGAACTCTTCCTGCACGGTGCAGCACAGGCAGCCGTTGGCCAGCTCGTAGACCCGGCCGCTGGCCTCTTCCTCGGTGCAGCCGATGGAGCATTGCTTGAGGATCTCGCCATCGATGCCCAGCTCGCCGAACTCGTTGACGATCACCGCGATGCGCCGGCCCTGGGCGTTGTCCAGCATGTGCCGCAGCAAGGTGGTCTTACCCGAGCCAAGGAAGCCGGTGACGATGGTGACGGGAAGTTTGGCCAGTGTTTTCATCGGATGCCCCTTGGCAAAGGTGGCGGGCATACGGGACGAGAGCCGCAGCGCAGAGGCGCGCGGAGATTTCGCCACCGGATCACCCCGCCCGGTTGTAGTGAGAATCTGGGATCGAGGCAGGTCTCCTGGCTGGGGGCTTGCCAGTCATTGGACTGGCGGTTTCCGCGCCTTCCCGCAGGCGTTACGAACGCCAATGCAGTGGCCTTGCAGAAATGAAACCCTTCACAGTTGCGGGGGCAGCCGCGGCATCGACCGCGTTCCCTTCTTAGCTTCGACCGCTGGCCGAAGAACCTCGAAGGCGCAAGGCTACGCAGAGCGCGGGGGACGGTCAATCGGCAATACACCGGCATCCGCAATTGACGACGTTACCCCGCCCATGATTTGCTACGCGCCTTGTTACGGGTGCCCTTCACAGGGTGAAACGGGAAACCGGTGAATCACGTGCTTTACTAAAAAGTCGTGACCAGTCCGGTGCTGCCCCCGCAACGGTAAGCGAGCGAAGTGTCAGATCCACTGTGCCAAGGCATGGGAAGGCGACACTTTTCGGCACGGTACGACATGAGTCGCCCCCTGCCCCTCGCGAGCCCGGAGACCGGCCCGCAACACACACATAACAAACCCGCGGTGGGCGGGCGCTGTTGCAAACCCTGCGTGCTCCTCACGCGGGGTTTTCCTGCGCTCCTCCCCCGCCGACACTCCAAAGGGAAGCGCCATGTCGATCATCAGCAGCACCAGCCATTCCGCCAGCAGCACCTCCACCCTGAGCCAGCGCCTGGTGGCCGCCATCGGCGCTTCGCTGCTGGGCGCCTGCCTAGTGTACTTCGCCGGTTTCTCCCATATCGAAGCGGTGCACAACGCCGCCCACGACACTCGTCACAGCGCTGCTTTCCCTTGCCACTGAGACCTGCCGACATGATCAAGCGTATTGCACAAACCGCAGGCTTCAGCGGGTTGCTGGCGGCCTTGCTGCTGACCCTGCTGCAGAGCTTCTGGGTGGCCCCGCTGATTCTGCAGGCGGAAACCTATGAACAGGCCCCGGCGGCCGAAGTCCACGAACACGCCGAAGGCGCCATGGCCGGTCACAGCCATGATGCCGAGGCCTGGGAACCGGAAGACGGCTGGCAGCGCACCCTGTCCACCACCGGCGGCAATCTGGTGGTGGCGGTCGGCTTCGCCCTGATGCTGGCCGGGCTCTATACCCTGCGGGCGCCCAGCCGCACTTCCCAGGGCCTGCTCTGGGGCCTGGCCGGTTATGCGACCTTCTGCCTGGCGCCGACCCTGGGCCTGCCGCCGGAGTTGCCGGGCACCGCTGCCGCCGATCTGGTGCAGCGCCAGGTCTGGTGGATCGGCGCTGCCGCTTCCACCGCCGTGGGCCTTGCCCTGATCGTGTTCGCAGGCAACTGGCTGCTGAAACTGCTGGGCGCCGCCATCATCGCCGTGCCTCACGTGATCGGCGCACCACAACCGGAAGTGCATTCGATGCTGGCCCCGGAAGAACTGGAAGCGCAGTTCAAGATCGCCTCGCAGTTGACCAATGCGGCGTTCTGGCTGGCCCTCGGGCTGATCAGCGCCTGGCTGTTCCGGCGCAAGAACACGGACCTGTACCCGGCATGATCGAAAGGCGCGCGGCGCCAGCCCTGGTGGTCGGCCTGGGCTGCCAGAAAGGCTGCCCGGTGACCACGCTGCGCGCCCTGCTTGAGCAGGTGCTGCAAGCCCACGGCCTGGAGAGCGGGCAATTGCTGGCCCTGGCCAGTATCGACTTGAAGCGTAACGAACCCGGCCTGCTGCAACTGGCGGATCAACTGGCCCTGCCACTGACCTGCTTCAGCAGCAGTCAACTGGCGCCTTATGCCCCGCGCCTGAGCCATCGTTCACAGATCGCCTTTGAACACAGCGGCTGCTATGGCGTTGCCGAAAGCGCCGCCCTGGCCATGGCCGAACAGCTGTCCGGTGGCCCGGCCGAACTGCTGGTTCCCAGGCAAAAATGCGCCCAGGCCACCCTGGCATTGGCCACTGCCCGGTAGAATCGCCGACAATTCCCTTCTTCGAACATGAGCGTTCTTCATCTGCCGCTCTGCTCCCGCCTTTTTTTGCACAGGACACAGCCATGACTGTCTATTTCATCGGTGCCGGTCCCGGCGATCCGGAACTGATCACGGTCAAGGGCCAGCGCCTGATCCATCGCTGCCCGGTGATCATCTACGCCGGCTCGCTGGTGCCCGAGGCCGTCCTCGAAGGCCACAGCGCGATACGAGTGATCAACAGCGCCGAGCTGCATCTGGAACAGATCATCGAGGCGATCAAGCACGCGCACGACCAGGGCCAGGATGTAGCCCGGGTACATTCCGGCGATCCGAGCCTGTATGGCGCCATTGGCGAGCAGATCCGCTGCCTGCGGGAGCTGGGTATTCCCTTCGAGATCATCCCTGGCGTCACCGCCACCGCCGCCTGTGCCGCCCTGCTGGGAGCCGAATTGACCCTGCCGGATGTGTCCCAAAGCGTGATCCTGACCCGCTATGCGGACAAGACCGCCATGCCGGCCGGTGAAGAATTCGCCAGCCTCGCGGCCCACGGCGCCACCATGGCGATTCACCTGGGGGTCAACCACCTGGAGAAGATAGTCACCGAGCTGCTGCCGCACTACGGCGCCGACTGCCCGATTGCCGTGGTACACCGAGCCACCTGGCCGGACCAGGACTGGGTCCTGGGCACCCTGGCGGACATTGCCGAGAAGGTTGCGGCCAAGGGCTTCCGGCGCACGGCGCTGATCCTGGTCGGCCGGGTGCTGGCCACGGACGCGTTCAGCGAATCATCGCTGTACCGCGCCGGGCACGCGCACCTCTATCGCCCCTGACCCTCTTTGCAGGAACTGGCTCGCCAGCGAAGGCAATCTCGGCATTGGCGCAAGGCTCTAGGGCCCTTTCGCCGGCAAGCCGGCTCCTACGGAGGCTTATTTCGGGAGGCGTTGGTTTGCGGGCATAAAAAAACGGCGCTCACGGGGCGCCGTTTTTTTGTTCGCAGCGAACGCCTTAGTAGTAGGCGTTTTCTTTCTGCGTGTGGTCGGTGACATCACGTACGCCCTTGAGCTCGGGGATGCGCTCGAGCAGGGTGCGCTCGATGCCTTCCTTCAAGGTCACGTCGGCCTGGCCGCAACCCTGGCAACCGCCACCGAATTGCAGCACGGCGATGCCGTCGTCAACGACGTCGATCAGGCTGACCTGACCGCCGTGGCTGGCCAGCCCCGGGTTGATCTCGGTTTGCAGGTAGTAGTTGATGCGTTCGTTGACCGGACTGTCGGCATTGACCATCGGCACCTTGGCGTTGGGCGCCTTGATGGTCAGCTGGCCGCCCATGCGGTCGGTGGCGTAGTCGACCACCGCGTCATCGAGAAAGCCTTCGCTGAAGGCGTCGATGTAGGCGGTGAAGCTCTTCAGGCCAAGGGCCTTGTCTTCGGGTTTCTCTTCGCCCGGCTTGCAATAGGCGATGCAGGTCTCGGCGTACTGAGTTCCTGGCTGGGTAATGAAGATGCGGATGCCAATCCCCGGGGTGTTCTGCTTGGATAGCAGATCAGCCAGATAATCGTGGGCGGCGTCGGTAATGGTTATGGCGCTCATGGTGGTTCCTCGCAGACGTGGGCGCAGTTTACGCCAATCGACGCCGCTGACAAAGTCCTAGTATTTTTGTCGGGATAGACCTTGGTATAGGGCTTCCCCGGGGCCCGCCAGCGGGCGTCCCGAGGACAGATAGCGGCCCTGTATCAGAGGTTTTCGTAACGGTTCATGTCCATGACTCCGGCCTCGACCGGGTCGACTTCCTGCAGATAACGGGTCTGATCGTGGAAGTACTGCCAGAACTGCGGATGACTGCGGCGAATCCCCCAGCGATCGACGATCTTCTCGAAGCCGGCGGCGTCCCTGGCCGCTTGCATGGCCTGGACAAATGCCGGCACCTGCTCGCTCGGAACGTTGAACATGAAGTTCGGATAACTGCTGAGAATGCCCGGAAAAATGGTCAGGGTGTCCAGACCCGGCTGGTAGCGTAGCGACTCGCCCAGCATGAAGGCCACGTTACTGTGGGCGCGATTGCGCAGCATGCTGTAGAACTCGCGCTTGCCGCTCGGGGCCTGGACCCGCAGCAAGGTGGCTTCCGGCAACTGCTCGATGACCTTGAGTCCCGCCGCCGGACGCGACGCCAGGCGGCTCAGGGCCTGATCGGCATCCTGCAACGCCGGGTCGATATTGGGCCGCGAGCAATAGGCACTGTCACAGCGATTGATCGGGTCCGGCTTGGCGTTGAGCTCGCCATAGCGGGCCAGCAACTGATGGGCGAAGTCTTTCTTCGGGTCCTTGGGGTCCAGTTTCAGGGCGCTGCGCTTGTCGTCGTCGATGGACTCGTAGTCCAGCCACATCTTGAACTTGCCGCTGTTCTGGTACCAATCGTCAAGGAAATCCTCACGGGTGCCAGCGGGCATCAGGCGCAGGAAGTTCTGCTCGGCGCCGTTGCGGATCAGGTCGAAGTACAACCGGGTCTGGGCCTGGTGGGAGACGTTGCCGAACACGTCGAAATTCACCGCCAACTGATAATAGGTGCGCTCCAGCAGCGGGTAATCGAACAGCCACATCGTCTGCGGCACCTCGCCGATCAGGCCCTTGCTCACCGAAGCACTGTCGAAGTGGCGGAAGATGCTCAGCAGCGCGTTGTCGTTGCCGGCCCACAGGGTCGACCAGCTGGGGGCCGGAGAGTCGGCATAGAAGTCGCGGCGCAGGGCTTCGTACTCGTTGCGCTTGTCGCGATAGGACAGCCACAGGCTGAGCACGCTGCCGACATCGTCGTTCTGCCCAGGCATGGCCAACAGCGGTGTGGCTTGGCCACGATAGGTAGGATCGGTGATGTACAGGTCGTGTTCCGGGGCCTGGAACAGCGCCCAGAAGTTATCGCGGATCACATCGGTGGCGATCTGCCCGCGGCACACCGGGCCACGAATGAAGGTGCGCACGAAGTATTCGGCGTTATCCAGCATGAACTGGTAGCGGGCCTTGGCCGGAATCGCCTCGAAGGTCTCGAACGGATTGGCCCGGCGCCCCGGCCCGTAGCCCGGCAAGGCGCTGACCTGCCAGTCGCCGCTGTAGAACAGGGTCTTGACCCGGGCCATCTTCGCCGCGCTCAGCGGGTAGGTGATGTGGGTCTTGTGCACGATCACCCCTTGCACCGGCCACAGGCGGTAATACACCTGGGTGCCCGGGTCGTCGTTGGGGCGCCGGGTGTTGATCAGGTCGATGGGCTGGCCGCTGGGGGTCCGCGAGCGCACCCACTGGAAGAAGTGCCCCGGCTCGCCGCCTTCGAAATAGACATGGGCCAGGAACCAGTGCTCGTAGAGCCAGCGCGCCACCAGGCTTTCCCGCGCGCCGGGGGCGTTGAGCAGGTTCTCCCACTGGGCCACTTGCAGGCTTTCCCGGGCACTGGGGGCCAGGCCCTGTTCGTCGATCGGCGCGCCGGAGGCCAGCCAGCGTTGCAGGGTCTGGTACTGCTGGTCAGTGAGGCCGGTGACCGCCAGGGGCATGCCCTCCTTGGGATGAGCACCGGCATAGGCGTCGAACTCCCCCGGCTGCGGGCACATGTTCTCCCGGCTCAAGCCCAGCACGATCTCGCTGGGCAGCTTGGCATTGGGTTGCAAGGGGGTGCGGTGGCCGAGTTCGAGCATGCGCGCCATCAGCGCTGCCTGGCTGCCCTGGGCGTCGAGCACCGAATAGAAGCCCTGGCGCTGCCAGGCCGCCTTGCCGCTGGCGTCATAGAACAGCCGCGTAGGCGCCTGGGCCTTGCTGCGCTCACCGTCGTACACCGGAATCTTCGAGGCACCGCGACCGGCCCCTTCGCCACTGCCCAGGTTGAGCTGACAGGCGGAGTCGTAGCAGGCATGACAGGCCACGCACTTCTCGGTGAAGATCGGCTGGATGTCGCGGGTGTAGGAAATGGCCGGTGCGGGACCTTGGGCCATGCACAATGAACTGAGCAGCAGCAAAGCGCTGGCAACGACAAAACGGTACGGCATGTCCCTGGTCCCGAAAGTAAAAAAAACGCCGCGATTCTACCGATGTCGCCCGGCCACCAACATGAGCGATATTCATGCAAAACCCGTAAATGCCGCAAATCCATGCAGGTTTGCTATGATCCACGCCCTTCGTTATGGCCCTACCAGGTAGTTCTCATGTCTGATCGCAGTGCTCGCCTCCACGCTCTCCAGCAAGCCCTCAAAGAGCGCATTCTGATTCTCGATGGCGGCATGGGCACCATGATCCAGAGCTACAAGCTCGAAGAACAGGACTACCGTGGCAAGCGTTTCGCCGACTGGCCCAGCGACGTCAAGGGCAACAACGACCTGCTGGTGATCACCCGTCCGGACGTGATCGGTGGCATCGAAAAAGCCTATCTGGATGCCGGCGCCGACATCCTGGAAACCAACACCTTCAACGCCACGCGCATTTCCATGGCCGATTACGGCATGGAAGAACTGGCCTACGAATTAAACGTAGAGGGCGCACGCCTGGCCCGCAAGGTGGCCGACGCCAAGACCCAGGAGAACCCGGACAAGCCGCGTTTCGTCGCCGGTGTCCTGGGCCCGACCAGCCGTACCTGCTCGCTGTCGCCCGACGTCAACAACCCCGGCTACCGCAACGTCACCTTCGATGAACTGGTGGAGAACTACACCGAGTCCACCAAGGGCCTGATCGAAGGCGGCGCCGACCTGATCCTGATCGAGACCATCTTCGACACTTTGAACGCCAAGGCGGCAATCTTCGCCGTACAGGGCGTGTTCGAAGAGTTGGGCGTCGAGCTGCCGATCATGATTTCCGGGACCATCACCGATGCCTCCGGCCGTACCCTGTCGGGCCAGACCACCGAGGCCTTCTGGAACTCCGTGGCCCACGCCAAGCCGATCTCGGTGGGCCTGAACTGCGCCCTGGGCGCCAGCGAACTGCGCCCCTACCTGGAAGAGCTGTCGAACAAGGCCAGCACCCACGTTTCGGCGCACCCCAACGCCGGCCTGCCCAACGAATTCGGCGAATACGACGAACTGCCGGAGCAAACCGCCAAGGTCATCGAGGAGTTCGCCCAGAGCGGCTTCCTGAATATCGTCGGCGGCTGCTGCGGCACCACCCCGGGGCACATTGCCGCCATCGCCAAAGCCGTGGCCGGTTATGCCCCGCGACAGATCCCGGACATTCCCAAGGCTTGCCGCCTGTCGGGCCTGGAGCCCTTCACCATCGATCGCAACTCGCTGTTCGTGAACGTTGGTGAGCGCACCAACATCACCGGTTCGGCCAAGTTCGCCCGGCTGATCCGCGAGGACAACTACACCGAGGCCCTGGAAGTCGCCCTGCAGCAGGTGGAAGCTGGCGCCCAGGTGATCGACATCAACATGGACGAAGGGATGCTGGACTCGAAGAAGGCCATGGTCACCTTCCTCAATCTGATCGCCGGCGAGCCGGACATCTCCCGCGTGCCGATTATGATCGACTCCTCGAAGTGGGAAGTGATCGAAGCCGGCCTCAAGTGCATCCAGGGCAAGGGCATCGTCAACTCCATCAGCATGAAAGAAGGCGTCGAGCAGTTCATTCACCACGCCAAGTTGTGCAAGCGCTACGGCGCTGCCGTTGTGGTAATGGCCTTCGACGAGGTCGGCCAGGCCGACACCGAGGCGCGCAAGAAGGAAATCTGCAAGCGCTCCTACGACATTCTGGTCAATGAAGTGGGCTTCCCGCCGGAAGACATCATCTTCGACCCGAACATTTTCGCCGTGGCCACCGGCATCGAGGAACACAACAACTACGCGGTGGACTTCATCAACGCCTGCGCCTACATCCGCGACGAACTGCCCTATGCCCTGAGCTCCGGCGGCGTGTCCAACGTGTCGTTCTCGTTCCGCGGCAACAACCCGGTGCGTGAGGCGATCCACTCGGTGTTCCTGCTGTATGCGATCCGCAATGGCCTGACCATGGGCATCGTCAACGCCGGCCAGCTGGAGATCTACGACCAGATCCCGCAGCAGCTGCGTGACGCCGTGGAAGACGTGGTGCTCAACCGCACGCCAAACAGCACCGACGCGCTGCTGGCCATCGCCGACCAGTTCAAGGGCGATGGCAGCGTCAAGGAAGCGGAAACCGAGGAATGGCGCAGCTGGGACGTCAACAAGCGCCTGGAGCACGCCCTGGTCAAGGGCATCACCAGCCATATCGTCGAAGACACCGAAGAGTCGCGCCTGAGTTTCAGCCGCCCGATCGAGGTCATCGAAGGCCCGCTGATGTCCGGCATGAACGTGGTCGGCGACCTGTTTGGCGCGGGCAAGATGTTCCTGCCCCAGGTGGTGAAATCCGCCCGGGTGATGAAACAGGCAGTAGCCCACCTGATTCCGTTCATCGAACTGGAGAAAGGCGACAAGCCGGAGGCCAAGGGCAAGATCCTCATGGCCACGGTCAAGGGCGACGTGCACGACATCGGCAAGAACATCGTCGGCGTGGTCCTGGGCTGCAACGGCTACGACATTGTCGACCTCGGGGTGATGGTGCCGGCGGAGAAGATCCTCCAGGTGGCCAAGGAGCAGAAGTGCGACATCATCGGCCTGTCCGGGCTGATCACTCCGTCCCTGGACGAGATGGTCCACGTCGCCCGCGAGATGCAGCGCCAGGATTTCCACCTGCCGCTGATGATTGGTGGCGCCACCACCTCCAAGGCCCACACCGCGGTGAAGATCGAGCCCAAGTACAGCAATGACGCGGTGGTCTACGTCACCGACGCCTCCCGCGCCGTGGGCGTGGCCACCCAGCTGCTGTCCAAGGAGCTCAAGGCCGGCTTCGTCGAGAAGACCCGGGAGGAGTACGTGGAGGTGCGCGAGCGCACCGCCAACCGCAGCGCCCGTACCGAGCGCCTGAGCTACGCCGCAGCCATCGCCAAGAAGCCACAGTTCGACTGGGCCAACTACCAGCCAGTCAAGCCAACCTTCACCGGCGCCCGGGTGCTGGACAACATCGACCTCAAAGTGCTGGCCGAGTACATCGACTGGACGCCGTTCTTCATCTCCTGGGACCTGGCCGGCAAGTACCCGCGCATCCTTGAAGACGAAGTGGTCGGTGAAGCCGCCACCGCCCTGTATAAGGACGCCCGGGAGATGCTCGACAAGCTGATCAATGAAAAACTGATCAGCGCCCGGGCGGTATTCGGCTTCTGGCCGGCCAACCAGGTGCAGGACGACGACCTGGAAGTCTACGGCGACGACGGCCAGCCACTGGCCCGCCTGCACCACCTGCGCCAGCAGATCATCAAGACCGACGGCAAGCCGAACTTCTCCCTGGCGGACTTCGTCGCGCCCAAAGACAGCGGCATCACTGACTATGTCGGCGGCTTCATCACCACCGCCGGGATCGGCGCCGAGGAAGTGGCCAAGGCCTATCAGGATGCCGGCGACGACTACAACTCGATCATGGTCAAGGCCCTGGCCGATCGCCTGGCCGAAGCCTGCGCCGAGTGGCTGCACCAGCAGGTGCGCAAGGACTACTGGGGCTATGCCCAGGATGAGCAGCTGGACAACGAGGCGCTGATCAAGGAGCAGTACAGCGGCATCCGCCCTGCCCCGGGCTACCCGGCCTGCCCGGACCACACCGAGAAGAGCACCCTGTTCGCCCTGCTCGACCCCGAGGCCAGCGAAGGCCGCGCCGGGCGCAGTGGCGTGTTCCTCACCGAGCACTTCGCCATGTTCCCGGCGGCGGCGGTCAGCGGCTGGTACTTCGCCCACCCGCAGGCGCAGTACTTCGCCGTGGGCAAGGTCGACAAGGACCAGGTGCAGAGCTACACCGAGCGCAAGGGCCAGGACCTGGCCGTGAGCGAACGTTGGCTGGCGCCGAACCTGGGCTACGACAACTGACCCAGACTCTGTAGGAGCCGGCCTGCCGGCTCCTACACCAGCCCGCCATCACAGGCGACATTGTCTATGCTCTGTTGACACCCAACCGTGTCGAGGGATTTATGGACGATCCAAGCAGCGACAATCAGCCCCCAACCTTCCTGCAGATGCTGCAAAGCGTGCTGGCGGCCGCCTTCGGCGTACAAAGCGGGAAAAATCGCGCCCGGGACTTCAGTCACGGCAAACCCAGTCACTTCATCGTGCTGGGCATTCTCTTTACCACCCTGTTCGTGCTGGTGCTGCTGGGCATCGCCAACCTGGCGATGCACCTGGCGGGAGTCTGAAACGGCGTCAGCGCAGCAACAGCTGCAAACTGAAGGGATAGCGGTAGCTGTCCGGCTTCTTGGGCGGACAGCCCGCGAAAATCGACCCGGGCACCGACCTGATCGCCCAGGCGCATTAGTTGCCGGGCCTGGTCACGGGTCAATGACTGGAACAGCGACAAATGCCAGTCCGGCCCTCCCAGACGTCGGGCATCGAACCCCAGCGCATCATCATGCAGGGCCACCAGGGCCCAGCCGCCGCTGGTGAAATGTCCGGCCATCAGCACCGACAACTCCCCGTCGATCAATGCCTGCAAGGCTTCGGGCGAACTGTTGAGTCCACTGAACAGCAGATCGCGCCCCGGCTTGCGACCCAATTCCCGGGCAGCCTGCATGGCCCCCAGAGCCATTTCGTCGTTAGCCGACCAGATCAGTTGCGTCTGTGGATAGCGCTGCAACAGCTGTTGTGCTTGTTCGTGCGCCCGCTGCCGGTTCCATTCGCCATACACGAGCTGGCGCAGACGCACCTGAGGATTTTCCGCCAGCGCCCGGTGCAGCCCTTGCTCGCGCAACTGCGCGGCCGGCGTGACTTTCACCCCGGAAAAGGCCAGCAAATCGATTGTTTGCCCGGCAGGCAAAGGGCCATGCTGGCGCAACAACTCCTTGAGCATCCGATAACCGGCCTCTTCATCGTTGCTCATCATGCTGCCGATCCAATCGGAGTAACTGCTGCGACTTTGGCGGATCAACGCCCGCTGATCCTCGGTCAGTGGGCTGTTGACGATAAACAGCTTGACCCCGGACCCCTGCGACATGCGCAGGATCTGCGGAGCGACATACTGTTCGTTGACCAATATCAGGTAATCGGGCTTTTGCGCTCGCTGAAACAGCTCCCGAGCCTGATCGAGAGAATTCTGCGGATTGCGTTCGCCATAGAGAATTTGCAGGTCCATGCCCAGATCCCGGGCGGCTGCCTGCATGAACCGCGAATAACTGACCCAGAAGGTTTCCGTTGAATTACCGGGGTTGAGAAACACCACCGACGTTGCTTGAGCCACCGCCCAGAACGGCAAACTCAGACATATCACCCACTTGCACAGAACCTTGAACATTGTGAAAAGAGCCCCTGGATTATCCCAGGCAGTATAACTGGCAAATTGCTGGCCAACGGCGGCAAATTGTCCTGATTGTCCGACAATTCGGGCTCTTCTTTTACGCTCGACTACTGGTGGCTGACCCAAAACACGGCCGTACCCACGACCAGTATGATCAGAAAGAGAATGGCCCAAGCATCAACGCTACTGTCACTTTTCCTTGTTTTGGTTGGATGGCTCATAGCATCGCCTCTAGTAGATTTTGTCGGTGACTGCTCAAAGACACGACCACAGTTAAGACCAGGATTGTCCCCACCTCAAATGTGGATACTCATATACCCCTACCGTTAGTCGTTTTGGTTCTTTGCATATACTCAAACATCACTTTTGCGCATAACCACAAACTGGTATCGTTCGGCGGCTCCGACCGGAGTGCGCGGCCGTGCGCGCAGATTTGCTTACATGGGTGGGGTTGAGCGAGAACGAAGGCAGGACGAGGTGAAACCGGCGACAAGCCCCGGTCGAAGCAACGTACCGAAGCCGTTCACCGCAGTATTTGCCAAGTGCGCTTTGGCGCCACCTGTAGCCTGAGAACTGGACCTATATGTACGTATACGACGAGTACGATCAGCGGATCATCGAGGACCGCGTCAAGCAGTTCCGTGATCAGACCCGACGCTATCTGGCAGGCGAGCTGAGCGAAGAGGAATTCCGTCCCCTGCGCCTGCAGAATGGCCTTTATATCCAACGTTTTGCCCCAATGCTGCGGGTAGCCGTGCCTTACGGCCAATTGACCTCGCGCCAGGCGCGGATGATGGCCAAGATCGCCCGTGACTACGACAAGGGCTATGCGCACATCAGCACCCGGCAAAACGTGCAGTTCAACTGGCCAGCCCTGGAAGACGTGCCGGACATCCTGGCCGAACTGGCCACCGTGCAGATGCACGCCATCCAGACCAGCGGCAACTGCCTGCGTAACGTCACCACCGACCAGTTTGCCGGTGTCGCCGCCGACGAGTTGATCGACCCGCGCCCCTGGTGCGAGATCGTCCGTCAATGGACCACCTTCCACCCCGAATTCGCCTATCTGCCGCGCAAGTTCAAGATCGCCATCAACGGCTCGACTTCCGACCGCGCAGCCATCGAGGTCCACGACATTGGCCTGGAGCCGGTGTACAACGCTGCCGGCGAGCTGGGTTTCCGTGTGCTGGTCGGTGGCGGTCTGGGCCGTACCCCGGTGGTCGGCGCCTTCATCAACGAGTTCCTGCCCTGGCAGGACCTGTTGAGCTACCTCGACGCCATCCTGCGGGTCTACAACCGCTACGGCCGTCGCGACAACAAGTACAAGGCGCGGATCAAGATCCTGGTCAAGGCCCTGACGCCGGAAGTGTTCGCCGAGAAGGTCGAGGCGGAAATGGTCCACCTGCGGGGCGGCCAGACCACCCTCACCGAAGCCGAAGTGCATCGGGTGGCTAAACACTTCGTCGACCCCGACTACAAGGCCCTGAGCAACCAGGACGCCGAACTGGCGGCCCTGGACAAGGAGCACCCGGGCTTTGCCCGCTGGCGTGCGCGCAACACCCTGGCCCACAAGAAGCCGGGCTACGTTGCCGTGACCCTGTCGCTCAAACCTACCGGCGTAGCGCCGGGGGACGTGACCGACAAGCAGTTCGACGCCATCGCCGATCTGGCCGACCGTTACAGCTTCGGCCAACTGCGCACCTCCCACGAGCAAAACGTGATTCTCGCGGACGTCGAGCAAAGCCAACTGTTCACCCTGTGGGGCGAACTGCGTGAAAACGGCTTCGCCACGCCGAACATCGGCCTTTTGACCGACATCATCTGCTGCCCGGGCGGCGACTTCTGCTCCCTGGCCAACGCCAAGTCGATCCCGATCGCCGAATCCATCCAGCGCCGCTTCGACGACCTGGACTACCTGTTCGACATCGGCGAGCTGGACCTGAACATCTCCGGCTGCATGAACGCCTGTGGTCACCACCACGTGGGCCACATCGGCATCCTCGGGGTGGACAAGAAAGGCGAGGAGTTCTACCAGGTGTCCCTGGGGGGCAGCGCCAGCCGCGACGCGAGCCTGGGCAAGATCCTCGGCCCGTCCTTTGCCCAGGACGACATGCCCGACGTGATCTCGAAGCTGATCGACGTGTACGTGGAACAACGTACCGAAGACGAACGCTTCATCGACACCTATCAACGTATTGGCATCGACCTCTTCAAGGAGCGCGTCTATGCAGCGAATCATTAAGAACAACGAGGTCATCGACGAAACCTGGCACTTGCTGCCCAAGGACGCGACCCTCGACGGCATCTCCAACTGCGACGACCTGATCGTTCCGCTGGCCTTGTGGCGCGATCACGCCCATGCCCTCAAGGCTCGCGATGGCGGCCTGGGCGTGTGGCTGGATGCGGACGAAGAAGCCGAGGAGATCGGTGACGACGTCGAGCATTTCCAGGTCATTGCCCTGAACTTCCCGGCCTTTACCGATGGCCGCAACTACTCCAACGCCCGCCTGCTGCGTGACCGTTATGGCTACAAAGGCGAACTGCGAGCGATTGGCGACGTGTTGCGCGACCAGCTGTTCTACCTGCACCGCTGCGGCTTCGACGCCTACGCCCTGCGGGCCGACAAGGACCCCTACGAAGCCCTTGAAAGCCTCAAGGACTTCTCGGTGACCTACCAGGCCGCTACCGACGAACCGCTGCCGCTGTTCCGTCGCCGCTAAGCCCTGGCGCCAACAAAAAGCCCTGAACCGGTTTCCCGGTCCAGGGCTTTTTTGTACCTGCTTCCGACCCTGGCGCAAAAGCCGGCTTGCCGGCTTCTGCAAGTGGTGGCTTACCAGAAACGCTGCTGGGTCAGGCGGCTCCACCAGGTCAGCAGCACGCGGTCGATGGAACCGCTGGCCGCCAGCCCTACACGCTCCTGCAAGCTCTTGCGCTCGGCATAGTGCAGGTGGAACACCTCGGCATTCTTGGCTTTGTCCGCCAGGTACTCATCGCTGGTTTTCAGCTCGTCCACCAGCAGCTTCTCCTGCGCCGCCACGCCCAACCAGACTTCACCGGTGGCCACTTCATCAATGGCCAATTGCGGGCGATAGCGAGACACGAAGTTCTTGAACAACTGATGGGTCACATCCAGGTCTTCCTGGAACTTCTCCCGGCCCTTCTCGGTGTTTTCGCCAAACACCGTCAGGGTGCGCTTGTACTCGCCGGCGGTGAGCACTTCAAAATCGATGTCGTGCTTTTTCAGCAGGCGGTTGACGTTGGGCAACTGGGCCACCACGCCGATGGAACCGAGGATGGCGAACGGCGCGCTGATGATCTTCTCGCCGATGCAGGCCATCATGTAGCCGCCGCTGGCCGCCACCTTGTCGATGCACACGGTCAAAGGCACCCCGGCCTGGCGAATACGCGCCAGTTGAGAGGAAGCCAGGCCATAGCTGTGCACCATGCCGCCACCGCTTTCCAGACGCAGCACCACTTCATCCTTGGGCGTGGCCAGGCTCAGCAAGGCGGTGATCTCATGGCGCAGGCCTTCGGTCGCCGAAGCCTTGATATCGCCATTGAAGTCCAGCACGAACACCCGGGGCTTGGCCTCGGCCGGTTGTTTCTTCTGTTTCTTCTCGGTCTTGCCCTGGGCCTTGCGCAAGGCCTTGAGCTGATCCTTGTCCAGCAGGCTCTGCTCCAGGCGCTCGCGCAGGTCCTTGTAGAAATCATTCAGCTTGCTGACCTGCAACTGCCCGGTGCCTTTGCGGCGGCCCTTGCTGCGCAGCGCAGCGGCAGTGATCAGCACCACCAGGATGGCGACCATCAGGGTCACGGTCTTGGCCAGAAAACTGGCGTATTCGGCGAAAAACTCCACAGGGACTCCTCAAACATGAACCGCTGCCAACCAGCAGCGCAATGGGCTCAAGCATACCGGCGCGACCGGTCGGCCACCAGTCGCGAAACCTCGTGTTACGAGGCTCCAACAAGCATTTCAAACAAGCGTATGTTTTTTCATTGACAGCTCACTGGCATCCTCATAACCTCGCAAAACTTTCAACGTACCGGGACGACACGGACGTGGGCAGCATCTATTTGATTCGACATGGCCAAGCCTCTTTCGGTGCAGACGACTACGACGTGCTGTCTGCCACCGGCGTGCGCCAGGCTGCCGTGCTCGGTGAGCATCTGGCGGCGCTGGGCATCAGCTTTGATCGCTGCCTGTCCGGCGATCTGCGGCGCCAGCAGCACACCGCGCAGGCCGCGATGGAACAGATGAATGCCGCCGGGTTTGACCACCCGCCATTGGAAATCGATTCAGCCTTCAACGAGTTCGACGCCGATGCCATCATCCGCGCCCTGCTCCCCGACCTGTTGCCCCAGGAACCCGAAGCCCTGAACATCCTGCGCAACGCCGCGCAGAACCGCGCCGAGTTCCAACGCATCTTCGCCCTGATCATCCAGCGCTGGCTGGCCGGCACCTACGATCCTCCCGGGCTGGAAAGCTGGCTGGGCTTCGTCGAGCGGGTCCAGGGCGGCCTGCAGCGGATTCTCGAAGCCGCGGACAACCAGCACAAGATTGCCGTATTCACCTCCGGCGGCACCATCACCGCCCTGCTCCACCTGATCACCCGGATACCTGCCCAGCAGGCGTTCGAACTGAATTGGCAAATCGTCAACACCTCGCTCAACCAGCTGAAGTTCCGCGGGCGCGAGGTGTCTTTGGCTTCCTTCAACGGTCATGCCCATCTGCAACTGTTGAAGGCTCCGGAGCTCATCACTTTCCGTTGAGCCCGGCTTACTGTGACCCTTGCTGTAACCACCCATAAAAGGATCGAACCATGACCTCCGTAGCTGACGCCGTACAAGCCATGCAAGCCAAGTTCAACCCAGCTGCCGCTGCCGGCCTGGACCTGGTTTTCGGTTTCCGCATCGATGATTCCAAGCACTTCTCGCTGGTCGTCAAGGACAGCACCTGTGAACTCAAGGAAGGCGAAAACCCAGACGCCCAAGTCACCCTGGTGATGGACGGCGAAACCCTGGACGGCATCGTCAGCGGCGAAACCGACGGCATGCAAGCCTTCATGGGCGGCAAACTGCGCGCCGAAGGCGACATGATGCTGGCCATGAAGCTGAGCGAGCTGTTCCCAGCCTAAGACCCCGCAAGGTCCGGCTGTAGACAAATCCCGCCCCCGTGGCGGGATTTGTCGTTTCTGCACCACGCAACGCCTCTAGCCCGCCGCTTTGCCCTGGATCAATACCACTGGGCAGCTCAGTCTTCCGGCCGCACGCTTGATTGATCTCGGTCAGTTTGTGCCTCGCCCCCCCCCTCTACTCTTGCGCCTCCATTGCGGCCAGGGACGGCACAGCCGGAGCCCTTTGCCACACCGCTATCACTCACGGAAGAGTCTGCTTATGCGATCACTGAAGATCATCCTGCTGTCCACCGCCTTCAACGGCCTGACCCAACGCGCCTGGCTTGACCTGCGCCAGGCCGGGCACCGCCCCAGCGTGGTGCTGTTCACCGGTGAAGAAGAGGTCTGCCGGCAGATCGAAGAGGCCGAGGCCGACCTGGTGATCTGCCCGTTCCTCAAGGACCGGGTACCGCAGCAGCTGTGGAGCAACGCCAAGCGTCCGGTGGTGATCATTCACCCAGGCATCGTCGGCGACCGTGGTGCCAGCGCCCTGGACTGGGCCATCAGCAAGGAGCTCAAGCGCTGGGGTGTCACCGCGTTGCAGGCGGTGGAAGAAATGGACGCCGGGCCAATCTGGTCGACCCACGAATTCAACCTGCCCGCCGGCCTGCGCAAATCCGAGCTGTACAACGGCCTGGTCAGCGACGCCGCCATCCATTGCATCCGCGATGTGGTGGAAAAATTCCGCAACGGCTTTACCCCCGTCCCTCTGGACTACGACAACCCCGCAGTGCTTGGCCGCCTGCAACCGAACATGAAGCAGTGCGACCGCACCTTCAGCTGGCACGACAGCGCGCAGTTCATCAAGCGCAGCATCGACGCCGCTGACGGCCAGCCCGGCGTCCTCGCCAGCCTCGCCGGCGGTCAGTACTACGTGTACGACGCTCACCTGGACTCGCGCACCGGCATGCCCGGGCAACTGCTGGCGGTGCATGACGATGCGGTACTGGTGGCCTGCGGCGACCACAGCCTGTGGATCGGCGCCCTGCGCCTCAAGCCCCAGCCCGGCGAGGAAACCTTCAAGCGCCCGGCCCGACACGTACTCGGCGAACGCCTGGCCGATGTACCGGTGCTGGACTGGTCGGTCTCCAGCAGCCCGTTCAGCACCGAGTCCTACCAGCCGATCCGCTACCGCGAGTCCGGCCGAGTCGGTGAGCTGACCTTCGAGTTCTACAACGGCGCCATGAGCACTGAGCAATGCCAGCGTCTGGTCAGCGCCCTGCGCTGGGCCAAGGCCCGAGACACCCAGGTGCTGCTGGTACGCGGCGGCCGCGGCGCCTTCAGCAACGGCGTGCACCTGAATGTGATCCAGGCCGCCGAAGTGCCGGGCCTGGAAGCCTGGGCCAACATCCAGGCCATCGACGACGTCTGCCTGGAACTGCTCAGCGCCCGCCAACTGGTGGTCAGCGGCCTGACCGGCAATGCCGGCGCCGGCGGCCTGATGCTGGCCCTGGCCGCGGACGTGGTCCTGGCCCGCGCCGACACCGTCTACAACCCGCACTACAAGAGCATGGGCCTGTACGGCTCCGAGTACTGGACCTACAGCCTGCCCCGCGCCGTCGGCCAGGCCATGGCCAAGCAACTGACCGAAGCCTGCCTGCCCATCAGCGCCCTCCAGGCCCTGCAGATGGGCATGGTCCAGGAGATCGGCCCACGCTGCCCGGACGAGTTCGGCCTGTGGCTGCTGCAACGGGCCAATGGCGTACTCACCGACCCGCGCTACCAGCACCTGCGCCAGCGCAAGCTGGACGCCGACCCACAGTTGATGCAGCACTGCCGCAACGCCGAGCTGGAAGAGATGCACATGGACATGGTGCAAAACCGCAAGGGCTTCGCCGAGAAGTGCAGCAACTTCGTCTACAAGCGCAAGACCTGCTGCACGCCAGAACGGCTGATCGAAGCCTGGGCCAAGCCCCAGGACATCGCCCTGGTGGGTTGATCCAAAGCCTCCCCTTGCGCAACCGTCGCCCGGCTCGCCGGGCGACGCCTTCAGCCTCGTGGCTGTAACAGCAGCGCCACCAGCGCCGTCCACCCCGTCTGATGGGACGCCCCCAGCCCACGCCCGGTTTCACCATGAAAATATTCATGGAACAGCACCAGCTCGCGGTCCTCGGCCTCTACCTGCAACTGCGGATAGCCGCTCATGGACGGCCTGCGCCCTTCCTCGTCCAGCAGAAACAATCGCGTCAGGCGCTGGCTCAAGCCGTCGGCCACTTCCTCCAGGGACGCCAGATACCCCGAACCCCGCGGGTACTCCACCGAAAAGTTGACGTCGTAGTAGCGATGAAACTCACGCAGGGATTCGATCAGCAGGTAGTTGATCGGCATCCACAGCGGCCCGCGCCAGTTGGAGTTGCCGCCGTACAGCCGTGAATCGGACTCCGCCGGCACATAGCGGGCGCACAGTTGCTTGCCATCCACCTGCATGGCGAACGGCTGCTCGAAGGCCTTGGACAGGGAGCGGATGCCGAAGTCCGAGAGGAACTCGCGTTCATCGAGCATGCGCTTGAGCAGGTCCTTGGTGCGCTCGCCGCGCAACAGCGCCAGGAGCATGCGGTTGCCCTTGCCCGGTTCGTACCAGCGCGACACCAGGCTCGCCAGGTCCGGCCGGTGATGCAAGAAGCCCAGCAGGCGCTGGGCCAGCCCCGGTAGGTTCTGGTGCTCGTGCTGCTCCAGCACCTGCACCGCGAACAGCGGCATCAAGCCAACGATGGAGCGCAGGCGCAGGGGTTCGTTCTGCCCCTCGGGACGGTGCAGCACGTCGTAGAAAAACTGGTCCTGTTCGTCCCACAGCCCCTCGGCGCTTTGATCCACGCGGTTGATGGCCCCGGCGATATAAAGGAAGTGCTCGAAGAACTTCACCGCAATGTCCACGTACACGCCATTGCGCTTGGCCAGCTCCAGGGCGATGCGCATCAGGTCCAGGGCGTAGGCCGCGACCCAGGCCGTACCGTCGGCCTGATCCAGGGTGAAGCCATCAGGCAACGGCGCGGAACGATCGAACAGGGCGATATTGTCCAGGCCGAGAAAGCCGCCCTGGAACAGGTTGCGGCCCTCGGCGTCCTTGCGGTTGACCCACCAGGAAAAATTCAGCAGCAGCTTGTGGAAGATGCGTTCGAGAAAGTCCAGGTCGCCCACGCCGGTCAGGGTCTTTTCCTGCTGATAGACCCGCCAGCAGGCCCAGGCGTGCACCGGCGGGTTGGCATCATCGAAGCGCCACTCGTAGGCCGGCAGCTGGCCGTTGGGGTGCATGAACCGATCCTTGACCAGCAACAGCAGTTGCTGCTTGGCAAAGCCGGGGTCGATCAGGGCGAAGGCCACCGCCTGGAAGCCCAGGTCCCAGGAGGCATACCAGGGGTATTCCCAGGTATCGGGCATGGAAACGATGTCGCAGTTGGACAGATGGCGCCAATGAGTATTGCGCAAGTGCTTGCGCTCGCTGGGGGGCGCCGGCTGCCCGGGATCGCCGTCCAGCCACCGGTTGACGTCGAAGTCATACAGTTGCTTGGACCACAGCAACCCGGCCAGGGCCTGACGCTGCACATTGCGCGCGTCCGCGCTTTCAATGCCCTGCTGCAGCGCCGCGTAGAACTCATCGGCCTCGCGCCGCCGCTGCTCGAACAGGTGGCGGGCGCTGACCGGTTCGCTGCCGGCCGGGGCAAAGCGCAGGAACAGCCGCTTGCTCTCGCCGCCCGCCAGCTCCAGGACGAAATGCGCCGCCACCCGGGTGCCGCCATCGAAGGCCACCGCACTGGCTTGCCCGTCCACCAGATAGTCGTTGATGCCGTCCTTGAACGGCCCCGGCGTCGCCAGCCCGTCCAGCTTGGGGAAGTTGCTGTCGTTGTTGCAGAACAGCCACTGGCAAGGCTCGGCGCCCCAGGCGGTGATCTGCCGCTCGGGCAGTTGCCCGTGCCGCGCCAGCACCCTGTCGCCCTCCAGGCGCAGGCTCGGTCGCGGCTCGTCGCCACCCCAACTCCAGGTGTTGCGCGCCCAGACCTGAGGCAGCACCCGCAGCCGCGCCGGCTGGTGGAAACGGTTGTGCACGGTGACGTGCATGAAAATGTCATCGGCCCTGTGCTTGGCGTACTCCACCGTCACATCAAAGTAACGGTTGTCCTCGAACACCCCGGTATCGAGGATCTCGTACTCGGCATCATTCAGGCCGCGCCGGGCGTTTTCCGCCACCAGGTCGGAATAGGGAAAGGCCGCCTGGGGGTACTTGTAGAGCATGCGCATATAGGCATGGCTGGGCACGCCGTCGAGGTAGAAGTACAGCTCCTTGACGTCCTCGCCGTGGTTGCCCTCGGCATTGTCCAGGCCGAACAGACGCTCCTTGAGAATGCTGTCGTGCTCGTTCCACAACGCCAGCCCCAGGCACCAGTGCTGGGCCTTGTCGGAAAACCCCGCCAGCCCGTCCTCGCCCCAACGGTAGGCACGGCTGCGGGCATGCTCATGGGGGAAGTAGCTCCAGGCATCGCCATCAGCGCTGTAGTCCTCGCGCACCGTGCCCCACTGCCGCTCACTCAGGTACGGGCCCCACTGGCGCCAGTGCTCGGCCTCGCTGCCTTGCAGGCGCTGGCCTTCAAGGGTGTCGAGAAGGCGGGGGGCAGACTTTGCCGGCATGGGAGGTGTCCTTGGCCACGAAGATGAGTTGCAGTGTAGGAGCGAGCGGTCCCCCTGCCCCGTGACAAATGTTTCACGGTGCAAACGTCCACGGCGACGAAAACCCCGCGCAAAGTCCGTTCCAGAGCCTGTGCGGTTAAATTTTCCGCCCCTGGCTCGTTATAATCGGCAACCCTTTTATGGCCATGCGGATTCGATGATGTTCAGTTGCAAAGCGTTTTTCCCCAGCCTGTTACTGATGGCAGCCTGTTCGGCCCAGGCCGCCGGCCTTGACCTGAGCTACCCGCAGCCTCCGTTGCCGGCCACCGCCCAGGCCCCGGCACCGGAGAGCGACACGCCGAAGCTCAAGTTGCAGTTCAAGCCGGCCATCAGCTACGAGCACCACTGCAGCGGCCAGTGCACCTACGAAACCAATATCGACCAGCTGCACGAACGCGAAACCCGCCACAGCGCAAGCGTCGGCTTCGACTGAGCCCCGCCATTGAACCTGCGGCACGCTTGATCCACACTCGCGCTCCTGAGTCCTACAGCAAACTCAGAAAGTCCTGTCCTGCCAGTGCCTTGTCCCGTTCTGGAGTGCATGCCTATAGTCCCGGGTCGTCCTGATGACGAACGGGTTTGGCGACCCGATGACCGTGTGCGAGAGCCCTGTGCTTGTTTGCAGGGCTTTTCGCATCCGTAACGCTGCCTATATGGCGGCTGTACGCGGGAGACCTTCGGGTCTGCCGGCTCCCCGGTCCCGGTTCGCCAACCTGCGTACAGCTGCCACCTTTCGTTTGGCGACGATCCAGTGGCGCTCTCAACCGACCGAGGCGTTACTTATGAACAGATACATGCCGATCACCGGCCACGACTGCACCATTCCTTCCCTGCTGATCGATACCCAGGCCCCTGCCGATGTGCTGTACGAAGCAGCCGCCTATCGCATCCGCGCCGTCACTCAACTGCTGGAAAACTTCGCCACCCGCCCCGACATTCCCGGCGATGCGGTGGTGCTGCAAGAGCTCGCGCTGATCTGCGCCATCCCGCTGCGCGATGGCTGCGATGTGCTGGATGTGCTGGGCCGCCAGCTGCAAGCGCAGACCCGCTGAACCGGTAGGAGCGGGCTTGCCGGCGAAGAGGAGCGTGAGCCACGTGTAGACCTTTCGGCCCCCTTCGCTGGCAAGCCCGCTCCCACAGAACGTCTCGATTGGGTGAGGCCGCATTCCAATCAGGCCGAGCAATACGCCGCCGCAGTGCTCACAAAAACGCAACACCACGCTGCGTCCTTTGTGATGGTTGGGCTAAGGTGCAAGCGCTACAGTCGGGTCATCAGCAACCCGACTGACGCCCGACACAAGGATGCGTTCGATGACTGATTTGCACGATCTATCCACCGCCCAGTTGCTGGCGCAGTTCGCCAGCCGCCAGCTCTCGCCCCTGGACTACTACGACCATCTGCTGGCCCATATCGGGCGCTGGGAGCCGCATATCCGGGCGCTCTATGCCTTCGATCCGGAGCAGGTACGCCTGCTGGCCCGGGCCGCCACCGAGCGCTGGAACAAGGGCGCCCCCAACGGCCCGCTGGACGGGATTCCAGTGACGATCAAGGAACTGATCGCCACCCAAGGCACGCCGATTCCCCTGGGCAGCGCGGCCACCGCCCTGAAGCCGGCCCTGCAGGATGCGCCACCGGCCGCGCGGATGCGTGAGGCCGGGGCGATCATCCTGGCCAAGACCACGGTGCCGGATTTCGGCATGTTGTCCTCGGGGCTGTCGAGCTTCCACGGCATTACTCGCAATCCCTGGAACACTGCCTGCAATACCGGCGGCTCCAGTTCCGGCGCCGCTGCGGCCGCCGCGGCCGGTTACGGGCCGCTGCACATTGGCACCGACATCGGCGGCTCGGTGCGCCTGCCGGCCGCCTGGTGCGCTCTGGTGGGGTTCAAGCCGACCCTGGGGCGGATTCCCATCGATCCGTACTACACCGGGCGTTGCGCCGGGCCCATGACCCGCAGTGTCGAGGACACGGTGCTGCTGATGCGCTACCTGGCCAAGCCCGACGCCCGCGACGCCACCAGCCTGCCGCCCTTGACCGGCGACTGGAGCGATGAACCGGTGTCGGTCAACGGCCTGAAGATCGGCCTGATGCTGGAGCCCGGCGCCGGGCTGCAACCGGAAGGTTTTGTCTGTGAGGCGGTGGAGCGCGCCGCGAAATGGTTCGAAAGCCACGGCGCCCAGGTCCGCACCCTGGCGCCGATCATGGACCGCGCGCAACTGGACGGCCTGGACCGCTTCTGGCGCGCCCGGCAATGGGCGGAACTCTCGGCCCTGGGCGCCGAGCAGTTTGCCAAGGTGCTGCCCTATATCCGCGACTGGGCGGCGCCGGGGGCCGAGCTGTCCGGGGTCGAGGCGGTGCAGGGCTTCAACCAGACCTTCGAGATGCGCCGACGCGCCGCCCAGGTGTTCAGCGAGTTCGACCTGGTGCTGTCGCCGACCAACCAGGTCAACAGTTTTCCCGCCCAGTGGCCGTCGCCGAGCAACGACCCGCAGCAACCGTTCGAGCACATCGTCTTCACCCTGCCCTGGAACATGGGCGAACAACCGGCGCTGTCGATCAACTGCGGTTTCGCCGCCGATGGCCTGCCCATCGGCCTGCAGATGATCGCCCCGCGCTTTGCCGATCAATGGCTGCTGCAAGTGGCCAAGACCTATGAGAGCTGGCGCGGAGCAATCCACAGCTGGCCGAATCCGCCGTCTCACTGACACACCGAAACTGCCACCTTCACCCCAGCTCCGGGCCTTGCCGCCCGGGGCCTGGGCAACCTATGAATAAAAATTCGAGGGGCCAGTATGCACAGCCAAGCGTCCAATCCATCCGCCACACCCGAGCCCGAAACGCCCAACGCGGCGGGGGGCAAGCGCAGCGTGTTCGCGGTGATCCTCGGCAACGCCGTGGAGTTCTTCGATTTCGGGGTCTACGCCACCTTCGCGGTGATGATTGGCCACACCTTCTTTCCCTCCGACAGTGCCTTCGTCAGCCTGATGCTGTCGGTCACCGCCTTCGGCGTCGGCTTTATCGTGCGGCCCCTGGGGGCGGTGCTGATCGGCGCCTACGCCGACCGCGTCGGACGCAAGCCGGCGATGCTCCTGACCCTGGTGATGATGGCCGTGGGCACCGGCAGCATCGCCATCCTGCCCAGCTACGACAGCATCGGCATCGCCGCGCCGATCCTGCTGGTAATCACCCGGCTGATCCAGGGCCTGGCCTGGGGCGGCGAAGCCGGCCCCGCCACCACCTACATCCTCGAAGCCGCGCCGCCGCACAAGCGCGGCACCTACGCCTGCTGGCAGGTGGTGGCCCAGGGCGTGGCCGCCATGGCCGCCGGCACCGTGGGCTACACCCTGACCCAGGTGCTGTCCCCCGAGGACCTCAACAGCTGGGGCTGGCGCGTACCCTTCGTGTTCGGCCTGCTGGTGCTGCCGATCGGCATCTACATCCGCCGCAACCTGGCGGAAACCTTCCACGGCCAGGGCGAAGAGGCCAGCACCGGCAGCCTGGTGCGCCAGGTGTTCGGCGAGCACCGCCGGGCCCTGGTGCTGGGGTTGCTGATTCTCTCCGGCAGCACCATCACCCAGTACTTCATCAACTACATGACCACCTTCGCCCTCACCGAGCTCAAGCTGCCCACCAGCATCTCCATGCTCTCGACCCTGGTGGCCGGCGCGGCGATGGCGGTGTGCGCAATTGCCGGCGGCATGCTCTGCGATCGTTTCGGCCGCCGCACCATCCTCATGGCGCCAAGAGTGGTGCTGTTGCTGGTGCTGTTCCCGGCGTTGCAGTTGATGACCGAGCATCCCAGCCCGACGACTTTCCTGCTGACCCTGGCGGTGCTCTCCGGCCTGCACGGTATGAGCGGCGCGGCGCTGATCGTGCTGCTGGTGGAGAGCTTTCCCAAGGCGGTGCGCTCCACCGGTTTCTCCATCGTCTACGCCTTTGGCGTGGCGGCCTTCGGCGGCACCGCGCAGATCATCATCACCTGGCTGATCGGCACCACCGGCAACCCGATGTCGCCAGTGGGCTACCTGTTGGTGGCCAACCTGGTGTGCCTGACCGCGGCCTGGTTCGCCAAGGAAACCCGCCCACAGACACCCGGGCGCAGCCACCCCGGCCAACGGCTCGCAGAAGCCCGCGCCCGCTGAGCATTCGCCTCACGGCCCGACACCCTTTTACGGCACCGCGTTTTTCTCTACCCTGCCGGCCGCGCATGACCGCGGTCGGGCGGAGGACCGACGCCTTTGATTTGTGGGGAAGCACCATGCGACAGCCTGTACTGTTCACCCTGGCACTGGCGGCCAGTAGCGCCGTCATCGCCCAGGACAACCCGCGCCCGAGCCAGCAGGACCAAGCGCCGGGGTTCATCCAGGGCAGCCACCTGGACCTCAACCTGCGCCACTACTATTCCAACCAGCACACCCAGCGCGACACCTACCTGAGCATCAAGAAGCCCGACGGCATCGAGCGCACCCGGGTCAGGGAAACCTGGGTACAGACCGGCATGCTCAAGTACAGCTCGGGCTACACCCAGGGGTTGATCGGCCTGGGCGTGGATGCCGCGCTGTTCAGCGCGGTGAACCTGGAGCGCGGTCATGGCCGGGTGGCCAATGGCGGCGACCGGGTGCTGGTGGACAGCGACGGCGATGCCCTGCCCACCTGGAGTCGCCTGGGCATCGGCGATGTGCGCTTGCGCCTGTCCAACACCGAGCTCAAGGCCGGGCGCCTGATGACCGACAACCCGGTGCTGCGTTTCAAGGACAACCGCGCCCTGCCCTCAAGCTTTCAGGGCGTGGGCCTGTACAGCAACGAAACCGACTGGCTGGCGCTGCAGGCCGGCAGTTTCGACCGGGCCATCCCGCGCACCGGCACCGGCAGCGAGCGCCTGACCACCACCTTCGGCAACCGCGCCTACAGCGGTGAGCGCATCAGCTACCTGGGGGCCACCGTGAAACCCGGCCTGGGCCTGGAAGGCAGCCTCTACGCCTCGCGCTTCGAAAACATGTGGGACCAGTACTACCTGGGCCTGACCCACCGCGCCGGGGACAAAAGCCAGCTGGCGCTGAAGACCGCGTTCAACTACTACCACACCCAAGACCAGGGCCAGCAGCGCCTGGGCTACATCGACAACGACGCCCTGAGCCTGGCCATCACCGGCAGCCATCAGGCCCATAGCCTGACCCTGGCCTGGCAGCAGGTGTTCGGCAACGAGTACTTCGACTATGTCTGGGAGTCCACCGGCAACTACATGGCCAACTCCCTGTACTCGGACTACAACGGCCCCAATGAAAAGTCCTGGCAGCTGCGCTACGACCTGGATTTTGCCGCCTACGGCGTGCCCGGGCTGAGCGCCAGCCTGTGGCACGCCAAGGGCTGGGACATCGATGGCACGCACTACGACGGTGATCGCAACGGCCGCAACCGCGGCTACAACGTGCGCGGCCTGGACGGCGCCAAGCACGACGAAAACGGCCTGATGCTGGCGTATGTGGTGCAATCCGGGCGGCTCAAGGATGCAGTGCTGCGCACCATCGTCTACAACCACCGCGCCAGCGGCGGGCAGATCGACGGCAGCTATGACGAGTTCCGCCTGGTGGGCAACTTTCCGTTCAAGTTGTTCTGAGAAATGGGGCGGTGCGATGGCGAGAGATCGCCAGGCAAGGTCCTGCGGACCTTGTCGTAGCCTCGCCACAGGCTCGGCAGCGGCTACAGGGTCATGTATGCAGGACCTCAATCGACCAGGGCGTAGTGCTGCATTGCGCGGGCAAGCATTTCCTGGCATTTCAGGGTGGCCACCGACAAGGGGCGGTTGCGCACCACGCACAGGTCGACGCGGATCCGCTCCAGGGACTCGTCGTCGATCGGCACCGCCACCAGGCCATCCCCCAGGTCCCGGGCCTCGGCATCCACCTGGGGCAGGATCAGCACCGCCGCGCGCTGGCGGGCCAGGCTTTTCTGCACCTCCAGGGAACTGGTGGTGAACACCGGCAGAATGCTCACCCCGCGCTTCTTCGCCGCCCCTTCCAGGGCCTGGCGCACGCCGTAGGCGGAATCGGGAATCGCCAGGGGCTGGCCCTGCAGGTCCGCCAGGCGAATGCTCGGGCACTGGGCAAACGGGTGCTCGGCGCTGACCAGCACCCGGTGCCACAACTGGCAATGGGCGGTCACGTCCACCTCGGCCCGCTCCGGCAGATAGAAGGCCAGCCCCAGGTCGGCCTCGCCGCTGCACAGGGCATCCAGGGTGGCGCCGGCACTGGCGATGACGATGTTGAAGGTGACTTTCGGATGGGCCCGGTTGAACGCCGCAAGCACCGGCGCCAGCACGCTGGAAACGATACTTTCCGACACATGGATGCTGACGTTACCCGCTACCTGGCTCTGGCGACTGGCGATCACGTCGCGCACCTGATCGAAGCCGCGCAAGGTGGAACTGACCTGCTCGGCCAGGCACTCGCCTTCCACCGTCAGGCGGATGCCCCGCGGGCCGCGCTCGATCAGCGCAGTGCCAAAGAAGTGCTCCAACTGCTCGATCTGCCGGCTCACGGCGGTAGGCGTCACGTACAGGCGCTCGGCCGCCTGACGCAGGGAGGCACACCGGGCCACCTCGTGGAAGTAACGCAACGCTCGTAACTGCATGGCCACAGGCCCCCTCGCTGAACGGATCCAGCAGGCACGCAATTACTGCGCCAGCCCTTGGCCAATCGCTCCTGACTCCGCGGATGTCACACAAAAGATTGATCTGCACGGTGCCCCTGCCTAACCTGCTAGAGCGCCGACGCCTCCTTCGGCAAGCACCATTCCCCGCGCCCTGGCCGGCCCGTTTGCAAGGATTTTCCATGAACACTCTGCCCCGCACCGCATCCCTAGCCTCACTTCTCGCCGCTCTGGCGCTGCTCGGCGCCTGCTCCAGCGTGACCCGGGAAATCAGGCAGGAACCCACCATCACCTCCGCCGGCATCCTGGCCTTTCGCGATATCTGCCTGAAATCCGCGCCGTCCTTCGCCGGTGCCGAAACCGCCGCCCGGGCCCATGGCATTCTTGAGCTCACCGATGCCGGCTTCGCCAAGATGGGCATGAACGAGGACCAGACCCTGGGGGTCCAGGTCCAGGCCGGCAAGGAATGCGCGATCACCACCCCGAGCCAGAACGACAGCTCGCTGACCCAGCAGTTTCTGAGCATGGCCGGCAAGTTCTCCAGCACCCCGCTGGCACAGAGCGTGCCGACCAAGATCACCCTCGACGGGCAGACCTTCATCCTCATGCACGATCGCCGTGGCGGTGAAGCCTATGTGATGCTCAAGGCGCCGTAATAGCTACTGAACGGCGCCCAGGACCTGCCGCCCCGCCAGCCTCAGCCCCGAGCGGCTGAGGACACTGCGCAAACTTCCCACTTGAGTACAGCGCTCACAGACTGCGCGCGCGCCCTGGCAAGAAGCGTCTTGGATATTTACCAGTCGCTTCTTGCGCGAATCTTTTGCCCGTTTTTCTGAACTAACATGCTTGCGCTGTTTACCAAGCCTTCACTCTCTTGGGGTTACGCCGCGGTCTCCGCGACCCTGCAAAACATCGTTGACCCCATGCAAAAGAGTCATCGGGCCTATGACTTCCACAATAAAAGCAGTGACTGCCGAGTGACCCATTTTACGCAACGAGCCCTAACAGCTCTGACCAGGGTTTCTTCCGAGGACCCCATGAAAAAAAGACGCGTGCTTATCGTCGACGACCATCCCATCATCTGCGCCGCGGTCAGCGAGCTGCTTGAAGAGAACGGCTACAAGCCCATCGGCGAGTCCTCCGACGGCTTCGACGCACTGGACAAGATTCACAAGCTGCGTCCGGACTACATGCTGCTGGACATTTCCCTGGACAACCTGGATGGGCTCTCGGTCCTGCAACGCATTGCAGTGGACCAACTGGAGGTCAAGACCCTGGTATTCACCGCCAATCGCGCCAGCACCTACGGCGTGCGCTGCATGCAGGCCGGGGCCATGGGTTTCATCAGCAAGAGCGCCGGCCTGCAGGAACTGGTCAAGGGCCTGAATGCCCTGGCCGACGGCTATCTGTATTTCCCCAAGGAAGTCCTGGAGATGTACCGGGGAATCGGCCACGCCGCCAATGACGCACTGAACAACCTGACCAACAAGGAACTGGTGATCCTGCAATTGCTGGCCAGCGGCTACAGCAACCTGGAAATCGCCAGCAAGCTCAACCTGAGCAACAAGACCATCAGCGGGCACAAGATCAATGTGCTGAAGAAACTCGGGGTGCGCACCACCATCGAACTGGCCACCATCGCCAAGGAGATGGACCTGCTGTGAGCGGTGCCGGCCCGCAGTGGCACTAGCCCTGACGGATCAGCCGCAGCGGCGGGCTGTCCGTGGCCAGCAGCCGGGCCAGCGCTGCCCCCTTCATCGGCCTGTGGAACAGATAACCCTGAGCCGCATCGATTCCCAGGCGCTGCAGATGCCGGCGCTGCTTCTCGGTTTCGATGCCCTCGGCCACCAACTCCAGGTCGAGCGAACGGGCCAGCCCCACCAGGGCCTCGATGATCCGGGTTTCCTTGTGCCCCAGGGCACTGGCGACAAAGCCCGAGTCGAGCTTGATCTGGCCGAAGGGAATGTCCGCCAGACGCATGATCGACGAATGCCCGGTGCCAAAGTCGTCGAGGGACAGGCGTACCCCGCTGTTGAGCAGAACGCTGATGTTCTCGATGCTCTGCATGTCCAGGGTCAGGGCCTGGCGCTCGGTGATCTCCAGGGTGACCTGAGTCTTGGGCACCCCGGCGGCGTCGATCTGCTGCAACACCCGGGCGGCAAACTCGGGATCGGTCAATTGACTGGCCTCGATGTTGTAGGAAAACACCAGGGCCTCGCCGCCCGGCGTGCCCTGCAATTGCCGTTGCACCTGCAGCCCCTGGTGCACCAGACACTCGAATAGCTGGCGATGCCGCGACGGACTGTCGAACAGGTCGAGGAAGAATTGCGGCCCCAGCACGCCCTTGTCGGGATGCTGCCAGCGGGCCAGGACCTCGACACCGGTGATGCGTCGGGTGCGCAGGCACACCTGAGGCTGGAAGTAGGGAATGAACTGCTGCGCGGCCAGGGCCTGAAACACATCCCGTTGCGCCACCCAGTCGTTGCTGGCGGGAGGGCGTTTCGGCGCGGCCAGGGTGCTGCTGCGGGTGTGCTTGTGCACCGCGCGCTTGACGGTCAGGGCCTTGAGCAGCAAGCCGCTGATCTGCGTGGTGTCCAGGTCGCTGTAGCTGCCGGCGCAGTACTTGCCCGAATGTGCGCGGAAATTCGCCAGCCCCCAGCGGATGGGCGCATCCAGGGCCTCGCATTCGATCATCGAGAAAAAGCCATAGTGCTCGCAGAGCCGGCGCAGGTAGTAGATGGCCGTCAGCGACTGCAGGGAATCGCAGATCACCAGGTCCAGTTGATCCAGCTCGGGCGGGAACTGCGCCCATTGGCTTTCCTGACCGATCACCTGAACCCGGGCAACCCCGGAGGCTGTGAGTATTCTAGAAAGGCGTCGAACCCGAAAAGCGTTCGAACACAACAGCAGTACGCTCAACGTCGACATCAAGACAGCTCCGGAAAAAAATCATCCTATCCAAAACAGCTTCGCTTGAACTCAGGACGCTTCCTGAATCGGAGCAAGAGCTTTCCGAGTTCATGCCCTTGCCGGCCCCACCGCCCCCAGGGGCGGGTGTGACCAGTCGCTGCGGTTACTTGTAGGTCAGGGTAAAGGCCGCCCGGGCATTGGCCTTGCCCGGCTCGGGGCCTGCCGCCGAATTGGAGGTCTGGATGTAGCGGGCCTTGAGTTCGATGTTCATTTGGCTGCCGCTGAGACGGGCCATCGATACCTCCTGCCCCAGGGTCAAGGGGGTGACGCCATCCTTGCGCAGGACCTGCACCGCCACGCCCTTGGCGGTGGAGTCCGACGTCAGGCCGAGAATGCCCCGATGGGCGTCGAGGATCGCCGAGCCCTGGACGCCCTCCAGGCGCAGGTGGGCGTTGGCGTTCTGGTAGTAGTTCCAGCCCTGATCCGTCGGGTAGGTGCCCGCCGTACAGTTGGTCAGGGGAATGACCACATCCTTGCTGTCCATGTGGCTGTCCTTGCCGTTGAACTGGCGACGCATGACCTCGCCCATGGGCACTTCGAGGTAGGTGTTGGCGCCGCCGGCCAAGGAGCACTCCGAACGCACCACAGTGGCGAGCAGGAACACGCTGTGGAAACGGCGGTTGCCAGACCAGAACGCCACTGCCGATTGGCTGTTACTGACCTGCGAGCTGCCCATGGGAATATCATTGCTGACTTTGATCAGGGTGAAGCGGGTTTCCACCGGATCAACGATACGCAAGACCTGAGTATTGCTCAGTTTGAACGGGACCAAAGGATGTGCCCCGCTGACGTTGATCCAGTGCGTCATGCTGCGACCGGGGGCACTGATCACCACGCCGACGCCGGGCACATTGGTCTTGAGGATGGTGGCCTTGCTCAAATCCAGCCCCGTGAACTGTGGCAGGGTGATGCCCGTCACTCTGGGCCAGGCATTGAGTCGAGTCTCCCACAGATCGCCATGGCGACATTCAATCTCGCTGGAGTGCTTGTAAGTGAAACTGGCATTGGCCGTGCCGATCACCGAACCGATGGGCGCATCACGGGGCACATACTGAGTGCCCATGTCGAAGTCCAGATACTTTTCAGTATCACCACCGGTGCAATCGGCCCAGGCGCCGCCACTTATGCAACAAAGCAAAAACAATAATCGACCGTGCATTAACTGCCTCTGATGCTCTTTTCCAGCACAACTAAAAGAGTCAACAGGCTAACAAAAGCACCCGCCAAAAAACCCAAGAAGCTTCTTGTAGAAAACCAAGAACATCCTTAAAAGTCCGTCAGCGCACTGCTCTTTAGAACCGTCCAAGAGGGTGCGCAGGTATAATTCGGATGTTAAACCGGAGTTTTATCCTATACCGCTATAAACACTCTCCAAGTAAGAATCAGAATGAGGAAACCATGACGAGAACCGTACTGATCGTGGATGATCACCCGATTATCTGCGGGGCAATCAGAGTCACGCTGGAGCAACATGGCTATCAGGTCGTTGCCGAATCAACCGATGGCCTGGACGCCCTCGCCAAGATCCGCAGCCTGGCCCCGGAGTACCTGCTGCTGGATATCGGCCTCGATAGCCTGGACGGGCTGTCGGTGCTGCAACGCATCCACTCGGAAAACCTCAAGATCAAGACCCTGGTCTTCACCTCGCAATTGGCCAGCACTTATGCGGCCCGCTGCATGCAAGCCGGAGCCCTGGGCTTCATCAACAAGAGCGCCAACATGGATGAACTGGTGAAGGGGCTCAACACCATCAATGACGGTTATCTTTACTTCCCCAAGGAAGTACTGGCCCATTACATGGAACACGGCCAGAACAACGAGTCGGCTTCGCAGAGACTCACCAATAAGGAAATCATCGTTTTGCAACTACTGGTCCAGGGACTGAGTAATGTGGCCATCGGTGAACGCCTGCACTTGAGCAACAAGACGGTCAGCGGACACAAGATCAACATTCTTCGCAAGTTGGGGGTACGCACTACCATAGAGCTGGCCGGCATAGCCAAAGAAATGAATCTGCTTTGACCTGCGCCCTATGAACCCCATCTACCTGACGCTACTCCTGACTCTGTTCACGGTCCTGCTGCCCGCCGTTGTCCAGGGTGCCGACCCCTTCCAGTTATCGTCACGGGGACAAGCCCTGCAGTTCTCCGCCCAGGTCACCGAGCAAGACCGGGCCTGGCTCAGCCAGCACAAGCCGGTCAGAATCGGCGTGACCTACCCCGACTACCCGCCGCTGACCATCTTCACCGAGAAAAAACAGCTGGAGGGCATCCTTGCGGAAAACCTGCTGGCGCTGCAGAAAGTCCTCAACATCCGCTTCGAGATCAGCAGCTATCCGGACCGCATGAGCGCCTTCAAGGCACTGCAAGCGGGAGAAATCGATCTGGTGGATGCCGCCACCCAACCGGAGGCGGAAAAGTACGGCGTACAAATCTCCTCGCCCTACGCCTATACCCAGATCGCCCTGTATTCCACCACCGGCAGCCTGCTTGACGTGGACCTGCGCGATCCCGCGGCACAGATTTCCTCCACCCCCGACGGCTTCATCGACGAGAACACCTTCAAGATCTTCCGCAGCGCCACCATCAAGAACTACCAGTCGCCCTATGACGCCATCGCCGCCGTGCTCAAGGGGCAGGCCCAGGCCTACCTGGGCGACACCGTCAGCACCAACTACCTGCTGAACCAGAGCTTCAACAATCAGCTGGTGACCAACATCAGCGTCAACGGCCTGGAGGCCTACATCGGCTTTGCCTACACCGGGCAGAACCGGCGCCTGGTCTCGATCCTCAACCAGCAACTGCAGTCGCGCAGCCGCTGCCAGATCATCCGGATGGTCAACTGGTGGGTGGTGACCCTCAAGTGCAGCGATGACGAATTCGTCAGCGTGCTCAACAACGAGGAAAAGCAGCTGCTGCAGAGCAAGAGGCCCTTCCGGATCGCCGTCAGCGAAGACCTCGCGCCCTACGCGCTGTTCGACAACAGCGGCCAGTTCGGCGGCACCATGTCCGACATTCTGGAACTGGTGCGCCTGAACTCCGGACTGCGCTTCGAGATCGTCCGCACCCGCTCGGTGCACAAGGCCATGGAACTGCTCGACAAGGGCGAAGTGGACCTGGGAATCATGTCGGAAACCGACTCGCGGGATCGCAAGTACCTGTTTACCCGCCCGGTCATCACCACGCCCTATACCCTGATCACCCGAAACAACGGCCCCGAGGAGTTCAACCTCAAGGACAGTCCCGAGCAGAGCATCGCCCTGCCCACCTCCGACGCCCTGCTGGAACACATCCGCCAGAACTACCCGCACCTGAAGATCCACACCACCGACAACGTCGCCGACTCCCTGAACCGGGTACGCGACGGCGGCAGCGACTTCACCCTGACCTCCACCAACCAGGCCCGCTACTACCTGTCCTACAAATACGAGGACGCGCTGAAAGTCTCGGGCCTGCTCAAGGGCGTCAACGCACGGATCGGCCTCGCCAGCCAGCCGCAGAACAAGGTGCTGATTTCCATCATCGAAAAGGCCCTGCTGCGCATTTCCCCGAGCGAGACCGCGGCCATTTCCGGACGCTGGCGGGCCAACGCCGCCACCGACAACAAGTACTGGGAACAGGTGACCCTGCGGGTCTATCAGGTGCTCAGCGCCTCCTTCGTCCTGCTTCTGGCCACCTGCATCTGGATCCTTTACCTGCGCAAGCTGATCTTCAAGAAATCCATCGTGCGCAAGCAATTGCAGGAGCGCCTGAGCCTGATCCAGAACATCGTCGACAGCATTCCCCACCCGATCTACGTGCGTGACCGTGACGGCGAGCTGTTGCTGTTCAACACCCCCTACGCCCAGACCTTCGTCCCCGGCGCCACCTCCAGCACCAACAGCAAGGTCCTCGACGCGCTGCTCAGCCGCACCGTGGTCAATCAATGGCAGCACGACTATGAGCAGGTGGTGCGATCGGGCAGCGCGATTGCCCGAGACCAGACCCTGCACCTGGGCGGCCAGAGCCTGGATATCTACCACTGGATCCAGCCGCTGCGCGACGATCAGCAGCAGGTGTTCGGCGTGGTCTGCGGCTGGCTGGATATCGGCGATCGCCTGCGCATCCTCGAAGAACTGCGCCAGGCCAAGGAGGCCGCCGACCGGGCCAACAGCGCCAAGTCGACCTTCCTGGCCACCATGAGCCACGAAATCAGGACCCCGATGAATGCCATCATCGGCATGCTGGAGCTGGTACTGACCCGCAAGGCGCCCCAGGGCAAGAACCTCGAATCGCTGCAATTGGCCCACGAGGCGGCCGTCAGCCTGCTGGAGCTGCTGGGGGGCATCCTGGATATCTCCAGCATCGAATCCGGGCAGACCCGCCTGCACCTGGAAACCTGCACCCTGCGGCAGATAGTGACCTCGATCCGCGGGATCTTCGACAGCCTGGCGACCCGCAAGGGCTTGTCGATCATCACCCACTTCGATGCCTGCGCCGACCTGCCATTGCGCCTGGACCGGCTGAAGATCAAGCAGATCCTCTCCAATCTGATGAGCAACGCGATCAAGTTCACCGACAGTGGCGACATCACCCTGCGGGTCCAGGGCGTGGCGCTGGGCGAACAGCGCTTCGCCTTCTCCATCAGCGTGCAGGACACCGGCCCGGGCATCGATCCGGCCGACATGGCCAGCCTGTTCACGCCCTTCTCCCGGGTCACCGTCAACCGCAACAGTGGCGCCGGCATCGGCCTGTGTATCTGCCAGTCGCTGAGCCGGATCATCGATGGCGACCTGCTGGTGGACAGCAGCCCGGGCAAGGGCACCACCATGACCCTGACCGCCTGCGCCGAAGAAGCCCCCCACAGCGACACCCCACTGGCGCTGCCCAAGAGCGAACCGGCGGCGCCCATCCAGCGGCGCCTCAAGATCCTCATCGTCGAGGACCACCTGCCGAGCCTGACCCTGCTCAAGGAGCAGATCGAACTGCTCGGCCACCTGCCGATCCTGGCCCACGACGGGCTTGAGGCGCTGTTCATCTGGGAGGACAACGAGGTCGACCTGATCATTACCGACTGCAACATGCCGGAGCTGGACGGCATCGGCCTGACCGAAGAGATCCGCCGCCTGGAACAGCAGATGCGCATGCCCCCCTGCACCATCATCGGCACCACCGCCAGCGCCCGGGGCGAGGACATGCAGGCCGGCCTCGCCGCCGGCATGGATGCCTGCCTGCTCAAGCCCTTGAGCGTGTCGATGCTGGCCCGCTACGTGCCGCTGTTCAGCGAGAGCAGGACGCCGCAGGAAGTGGAAGACGGCAGTTCGGCGCTGTTGCTGTTCAACCTGCCGGAGGACAAGCGCCGCAGCCTGCTGGGCCACCTGATCGTCTGCAATCAGCAGGACCTTCACGCCCTGGAGGAGGCCATGGCCCGCCTCGACTTCAAGACCCTGGCCAGCCAGGCCCACAAGCTGAAAAGCTCGGCGCAGATGATGCAGTCCGACGCCCTGCTGCGCTTGTGCGAAACCCTGGAGCAAGCCCTGGCGGACAACGCCGCCGTCGACGCCCTGGCCCATCTGTGCCAGGAGGTCAGGACCCTGATGGAACAGCTCAACAGCACCCTGGCCACTTCCGCCCAGCCACATTGAGCCAGGGCGCACCAAGCCCGGGTGCAGAGCCAAACAAAAGCCCGCAAGCCGAAGCTTGCGGGCCGGGTCTGACGCCGGGACCGGGCGCTAGTGGCCCAAGGGCGCGCAACGCAGGTTCGCCAGCTTGAAGCCTTCCTGTTCCCGGGTCTGTTGCAGGTCCAGGGTGACGGCACATTGCTGACTGGCGGCGGTCCCCCAGACCAGGCGGAAGTCGCGACTCTCGCCCACCGCCAGCAACACCTGGCCCATGGGGCCCACGGCATTGACCTTATGCCCCGCGGCATCCAGCACCGCCGCGCCGAACGGCACCACCGCGCCCCCGGGCAGGGTCACGCTGGCCAGCACCTTCTCGGTGTGCCGGGTCTTGAAGCGCGCCAGCACCACCGCACCGCGCCGCGGGGTCACGGTGCTCACGCCGCTGTCGATGTCGGTGTTGGCGTCCAGCTTGCTGGTGTCCAGGCTGATGCGGTTGCGCCGGTACGGCTGCACATAGGGCACCAGGCTGTAGCCCTTGGCATCGGTAAAGGTGCCCGGCGCATTGTTGACCCCCACATTGGGGGTGTCCTTGACCTCCACCAGGGCCATGGTATCGCCCAGGCTCTGCCCCAGTTGCACACCACCGGCATGGGCCAGCACCGAGCCGGAGAGGCCGACGTTGGCGGTCTTGTAGGCGCTGCTGCTGCTCAGGCCGGCATTGAGGTTGGCCCAGGGCGCGCGATAGCCGACGGAGGCCGAGCCGGTGTTGGCCGAATGCTCGCTGCGCAGCATGTCCAGGTTGTAGTTGAGGTTGTGGTAGTCCCCCGCCAGGCCGCTCAGGCCCAGGCGCTGATCGTGGCTGCCGTCGGCATTGCGCTCCAGGCTGACGCTGGCGTTGTGCCGACCCAGCGGGAAACTCAGGGTCAGGCCCACCTGCACGCCCTGGTCATCGCTGTCGCTCAGGCTCTTGCTGGCGTACAGCGACAGGTTGACCCGCTGCACCTGGCCACTGACCCCGAACTGCACCTGACGTTGCTGCCGGGACGAGTTCCAGTAATCCTGCTGTGACAGGTTCAGGTACAACGACGTGCTGTCGGCAAAGGCCTGGGAAAGGTTGGCCTCCAGCCGACTGCGCCGGCTGACCCGCCGATAGCGGCCGTCCGCATCGTGATCGCCGTCCCAGGTGCTCTGGCTCACGGCCTCGCTGAAGTCCCGGTAACCGGGGGTCGAATAGCGATAGCCGGCAAAGCGCAGGTTGGTGCCGGTGGCGAACGCCTTGCCGTAGCGCAGGCCATAACTCTGTCCACTGAGCGACCCCAGCGGGGTGTCGGTCATGGCCTGGGTCACGTCCAGGGACAAAGCGCCGAAGGTGCCCAGGCCCTTGCCCACGCCGACTTGATAGGCGCGATAGCCCTCCCCCAGCAACCCGCCCAGGGACAGGGTGTAGTCCCGCGGCATGCCATAGGCCAGGGATGCCTGGGTGAAGGCCGGCTGCTCCACCTGCGAGCCCGGCTCATGGTACTGGCCGGCGCTGACGCTGTAGCGCCAGGTGCCGTCGCGCAGCAGGTTGCCCAAGGTCGCGTAAGGCTGGATGAAACGCCGCTCGCTGCCATCGGCCTCGGTGATGATCACCTCCAGGTCACCACTGCCGGACGCGGCGTTGAGGTCGCGGATCTCGAAAGGCCCCGGGGAGACGAAGGTGCTGTACAGCGAATAGCCGTGCTGACGCACCTCGACCCGGGCCTGGCTCTGGGCCACGCCATGGATCACCGGCGCATAGCCCTGCAGCGAGTCGGGCAGCATCTGCGTGTCGCTGGCCAGTTGCACGCCACGAAACGGCACACTCTGGAAGGTGTCCCCCGGGGTCACGCTTTCACCCAGGGTCAGGCTGCCCAGGGTCCCCGGCAGGTCGCGTTGCACATAGCTGGCGGCGCGCTCCCAGGTGCCGTCCTTGCGATAGGACGAACTGGAGCGCAGGCGCCAGTCGCCGAGGTTGAGACCGCCATTGAGGTAGAGGTAATAGTTGGCCGCGTTGCGCTGCGGGTTCCTGCTCTGGGATCCGGAGAACTGATAGTTGAGAAAGCCGGCATTGACCCCGCTGTCCCACTCTTCGGACGCCACATAGCCCCGAGCATCGCGGTTCATGGCTATCTGCGGCACGCTGATGTCCAGCCGGAGCTGGCGGCTGTCGAAATTCACGCTCGCGCCTTGCACCAGCCCGGGCAAGTCCAGGCATTGCTCATCGATGCCGGGGGCCTGCAAGGGAGGCAGCTTGACTCCCATTTCCGTCAGCAGTGCCTGCGGCAGGCAGGCCTTGAGGCCCTTGTCGCCGGGGACAAAGCTGAGGTCGCGCTGGGCAAAATAATCACGGTTGAGACTGATCTCCACCAGGTAGCGGCCCGGGCCCACGTCCTGCTCATGGAGCATGGCTTCGAGATCGCTTTTCAGCGCACCGCTGCCGCCAAAATCCGCCACGAATCCGCTATCGAACTCTGCGGCGACTACTGCGCTGTTCTTGAGCGCGGCCAACAATAGCGATCCGGCTAAACAACCGACCCAGTTTTTCAAACACACACACATCCCGAACTTGACCCTCTGCATGAATGCGCTGGTTTCATTCCGTAGGCACGTCATCGGCTCAGAACGTCGCGCTGGACTTCAACGGATCGCTGTAACCCCCGTAGTCATTGATGATCGAGAATTCCACCGTGGCGCTGCCGGACTTGAGCCGGCGTTTGAGAGGGAAGTCCTGGGTGGACTTGGGGGCCACCATGTCGACGTCCTGCAGCTCGATCGGGGTGTCGCCATCCATCACCCGGATAGCGATGAAAGTGATGTGATAGGCACTCGGGTTGGTCACCTGCAACACCGTTCCCGACGGTTGCGCCAGGAGTTTCCAGGTCAACTGGCCGGGCGCGTCCTGAGCGCTGCCCGGCAAGTGGCCGGGCCGATAGAACAGCTTGACCCGGGTGCGCACCGCCACTTTCAGGGTGTTCTCCTGCTTTTGCTCCAGCAGGGGAATTTCCTGGGCATTGAAATAGAACACCGACTCCCGATCCTCCGGCAGTTTCCCGGGCGTCTTGATGATCCGTACCACCTGCTCCTCGCCCGCGCGCACCTTGAACAGCGCCGGCATGGCGATGAACGGGCTGAGCGAGCCCTTGCTGTCCGCGGCGTCATTGACCCAGGTCTGCACCGCGTAATCGCTGCTGGTGAGGTTGGAGACGATGGTCGAGGCACTGCGTTCATCGGCGTTGAGGATGATCCGCGTGCCATTGAGCATGATGCCGGCGCTGGCCTGGGAGACGGGCCAGAGCAGCGCCAGGGACGCACACAGCAGCGCGCCGCGAAAGCGAGGGAAAGTAGTCATATCGATCAGAACCTGAGGCAGGGAACAGGGCATGCCGAGGCCCCCAAGTCACAGGCAGGAGCCTCGGCCGGAACGCGCTTACTTGTAGTCGACGCTAAAGGACGCCTTGGCGTTGGCGGTGCCCGGCGTGGCTTCACCGGTGGCGATGTAGTTGGCGGTGAAACGCATCGGTTGGGTCAGGTCCGCGTACTCGCTGGAAGCCCGGCCCAGTTGCACGTCCACGCCCTTGGCGTCGCGAATCTGCACCGCGACGTTCTTGGCCACCCCGGCGCCGCCTGCGCCCTCCAGGGCCAACCACTCACCGTTGGGGCCAGCGGCACCGTTCATGCTGAGAAAGCGCACGGTGGCGGTCTTGCCGGTCAGCACACAATCCTTGTCGTCCTTCGGTGCCGTCATGCTCAGGGCAAAGGAACCGGCGCCAGCGGTATCGCCGGCCTTTTTCAGCGACAGGGCGGGCGCGTTGCCCAGGGAAACATTAACGCCGGCACCGCCGTTGAGGTCGCCGACACTCACCGAACAGGTATTGGCAGTGATCGAGCCGGTGAAGTTGATTTCGCCGTCGGCCGCCATGGCCTGGGCAGCGACACAGCACACAGCGACAGACAGTGCGGACTTGATGAATTTCATGGGTTTTATACCTATCTCGTGTTTGACGTTTGCCTTGCTCCTCAAGGCCTGGAAAGCCTACAAACGTTAACTTGTGAATGAGATAGGACGGCTCTCGGGCGTGACCGAGAAGATTCTTGATTGCAAACCGGAGGCCCATCAAGACGTTCGGCCTCAAGCCCCCCGAAAGCCTTGGCCCGAAGGGCCTGCAACAACTAAGAAGCCCGCACCAGTGGCTTTTTTTCGGGGCCGAGCCTGTGCTCTTCATACCTGCGCCGCAGGGGCAATCGCGCTGATATTTCCGTGCAACCACTGCCCCCGACGCCAGCTGTTGCTGGCGATGCCAGATCAGGTTGAGACGCTGGACCTTGGCCAAGCCCAGGACAATCTCCAGCGGCGATCCGAGTGCTGGATACTTCGTGGCGCCCCCCCCCCCGGCTGCCTGTAACGGCAACCGGGGGCACGTGAATCACTTGGCCACGGCGGGACCAGGACCCTGCTGCGGCAGGAACAAACGCGCGGTCAGCCAGCAGGTCATGGCGGCGGCCAGGAAGATCCGCAACAGCGTCACTAGCGGCGCCAACACGGGCATCAGCAACAGCTACCCCTCCCCTGACTTCGCCGAGCAAGCGCGGATTGCTGATCAGATGAGCAAGCAGCAACACGAAGTTCAGCAGGTCGAGGACTAACGGATGACATACAAGTCTTCCCGACGGATCTTTTCACTGGCTCTGTGGGCATAACCGGGATCGCTTTGCAGGATCGATGCAAAACGCTCGGCCAGTTGTTGCACATTGGCCTCCAGGCGATCCGGCCTCAGGCTCTGCACATCCTCCAGTTCGCATGCCTCAATGATCAGATTACAGAGCTCGGGCGATAGCCCCTTGTCCTGCAAAATGCTTGCGGTACGCGGCGTGAACAGGATCCACTCGGCCTCCTCCAGGGAGATGGCCTCGGTGCGCAACGACGTCAACAAGCCAATCGCCAGCGTGCACACCAGCCGGGTGGCCTGTTCAGAGCCCAGAGCTTCAACCATCAACGATATTTCCTTCACCGGGTATTACTCCAACCGTTCTTGGTCTTCACGTTGAAGACCTTGCCACTTTCACTCTGGAAATAGTGCACTGAGACCCGTGCACCCGCGTTATCGAAACCATCCTTGTACACCTTGCTCCACTTGCCGGGCTCCACCTTGCGCAAGTCAGCCAGCGCCTCCACGTTCTTGACCGCATTGCGGGTGGTTCCTCCGGCGCGCTCCTTGAAGCCCACGGGGTACTCCGGCGCTTTGCGCAGCGAATCATAGACATGCTTGATGCCGCCGTTCTGGCCGGCCCCGCCGCCAACGATACCGCGCTTGATCCCTTCCGCCAGCCCCTTGGCGCCACCGCCCGGGGTGAAGAGTTTTGACCTGGGGTCCGCGGCCTCGAGGATGTAGTCGGCAGCCACCACCCCCAGGGTTCCATACTTGTCCCGCTGAGCGTTGGCAATGTAGCGATTGAGCGCGATCTGATTGTTGCCCATGACAAGATACAGATCGGTCAACTGAGCAAACAGCTCGGGCCGGTCCGATTTGCGCAGGTCGCTCATCCATTGCTGATTAGTCCCTTCCTCGGACCTGAGGCGCTCGAATACCGCCTGGCACAGTGTCGGGTTCTGCTGGCAAAGCTGCGGAAACTCCTTGTTCCGGGTCTCATCCAGATTGCGGTAGTAGTCGCGAATGCCGTCGCATTCGGTTTTCGTCGTACAGGCGCTCAGCTTGCGGTCTTTCTCGAGTATTTCCTCGTGGAACAGATAGTTGTAGGCCGTGGCCATCTGGGCAATCTGCGCCCCTTTGTCCAGGTCCTTGCCCACTGCCGCAGCTGCCACCAGGCCGGTCAATTGTGACAGCGCCAACTGCAGGTCCTTGTTGCCGTCGGCCACGCTCGCCAGTTGGTTGATCAGGGCCTCGTTCAAACCGGCTGCCGCGGCGCCAGTCTTGAAATCGCCGCCCGTGGCTTCCGCCAGCAGACCGCCCATCAGGGCGTGGGCGACGATCTTCTCGAGACCGCCATTGGGGAAGCGGACGTTGTCGCCGACCCAGTTGAACCCCGTCGCCATGGCCACGTTGCCCGCCTCGCCGAGCAAGGCCGCACCAAAGTTGTCGCCAAAGCTGCCACCCCCGATCGCCGTGGAGATGCCGCTGGAGATCAGCGCCCGGCCCGTGGTGCGGGTCACAGTGTCGGCCGCCGTGCTCCAGCGGAAGATGTCCTTGGACGGGTTGGCATTCTGCAAGGTCGAGGCCGTGCTGCCCTCGGTGCCCGGCACTGCGGTACCCGCTCCGGCGCTGTCCGCACCGCCGAACCAGTTGGCATCGGCGTACTCGAAGGCACCGGCGGTGAACCCGGCAATGGCGGCGTTTTTCAGGCTGTCGGCGCTGAAGGTTTCCTTGAGTGCCAAGCCCAGGTTGCCCTTGTTGCTGATGGTGCTGCTGACCCCGGTGGTGGCCAGGCTGCCGGCCACCGCCGCCTGGGGCGCTGCCAGGCCAAGGCCCGCCGGGCCCATGGCCAGGGACATCAGAATCGCGACTACCAGCTTGGCCCCCGCGCCGAGGCCCGAGGAGTCGTATTTGAAGCTTTCGTGGATTTCCTTGACCTGGCGCCAGTCGATATCCCCTCGCGCCTGGGCGTCCTTCATCCACGCCAGGCCCGGATCGGCCTGAACCATGGCATCGATGGTCTGGCTGACCGTCTGCTGGTCGACCTGGCGGATATCGATGCGCATGCCATCGGCCGCCTTGATCAGCAGATTGCCCTGGGCCACCAGGGTGCTCTGGCGCAGGGTTTCATCGGTGCGACCCTTGCCCTTCATCGAGTACCAGGAGAGATCGCTCTTGCTCTTGGTATGGGTCTCGTCATGCAGGTCCTTGACCCCCTCGAAGGTGATCGCGCCGCCACTGTCCAGGGTCAGGTCCTTGGCGCTTTCCAGCTTGGCCACCTGGTACTTCTGGTCGCCGCCGCTCTTGAGGGTCAGGTCGCCGCCAGTGCTGATCTGGCTGCCAACGTGGGTGACCTGGGTCACCTCGTCGTGGCGCGCTTTCTTGCGCCCCCAACTGCCCTTCTTCTTCATGTCGTACAGCGAGTAGTCGCTGTCCTGGGCGGCCAGCAGTTCCAGGTCGTCACCGGCCACCAGGTAGGCTTCGTTGCCGGCGCTGATGCGACTGGAGATCAGGCTCAGGTCCTTGCCCGCACTGAGGACCACATCGGCCCCGGCAGTGAGAGAAGTGCCGACCTGACGCTCATGATCTTCCTGGCGGGTGACCTTCTTGGTCTTGGAGTAGCTGTGCTGCTCATCCGCGGCCGAGGCCAGGGTCATGTCCCCCACGGCATCCATGGCGATGGTCCGCTTGGCCTCGATCTGGCTGGCGACTGCCGTCAGGTCGCGTCCGGCGCTGACTGCGATGTCACGCCCGGCACTGACGCTGGAACCATGCTGAGTGACGCTTTCGTTCAAGTAACGATCGCGGGTGATTTTGTCGTGCTCCCGGGCCGACGTCAGGTTGACGTCGCGCCCCGCCACCAGGGCGATGTCGGCACCACTGCTGAGCACCCCGCCGACGTTATTGATATCGCGGCCCGCCTGCACACTCAGGTTATTGCCGGCCTCGATCCGCGCCGCGTTGTTGGCGTAGTCCAGGCGCTGGGTGGTGCTCCCAGGGTTGCTCTGGAATGTGCTGATGCTGCGCTCGTTGATCACGTCCCCGCCCAGGGCACGGACCGTCACATCGCGCCCGGCAATGATGCCGCCCGCGCGGTTGACCAGATTGTCCCCGGCCAGCAGGTTGAGGCGCTCGCCGGCCTCGATCAGGCCACCATTGACCAGGTTGTTGCCGGTGGTCGCACTCAGGTTCTCACTGGCACGCAAGGTCCCGGAGTTGACCAGGTCCTTACCGGCAATCAGGGTCACGTCCCGGCCCTGGACCAGGGCGCCGTTGGCCGCCAGGCGGTTGTTGGCGTTGGCCAGGTACAGCACCGGCACCAGCACCTTCTCGCCGTTCACCTCCTGCTCCTCGAGCCAGACGATGTCGTGGGTCAGGGCCGCCACTTGCTGGGAGGTCAGGGTCACGCCCACCGCGAGGTTGAGCGAATCCTTGCTGGCGATGGCGTTGTTCATCAGGTACTTGAACATGCCCTCGTCACTGTTCTGGCCATCGAGGAACCGCTGGCCGGTACGCGCCGTCACCGCCTGCTGGATCAGCCGCTGCTCATAGAAGCCGTCACCCAGGCGCTTGGCACTCTGGTCCGGGTCATACCCGAGGTTCGACAGCAGATAATCGGAGCTCATGAACTGCTTGAGGTCGGTGAGCAGCGGGTTGGTTTCGATCAGGTATTTGTGGGGATTGCTGCGCACGCTGCTGTCCGGCAGGCCCTGGACCCGGCTGACGCTCTGGTTGCCGGTGCCGCCCACGGGCAGCACGCCCAGCGGCGAGTCCGCCGCCGTCGCGCTGACCTGGACCGCTGCGGTGCGGCCATCGACGCCGGTGGCCTGGTGATCCTGCAGATTCAGCTCACGGGCGCCCAGGGCCACCTGCGGCAGCGCTTGACTGCTCAGGTCCCGAGGGCGGATCGGCTCCGGCCCGGCCTGGCGCGAGGTCAGTTCCAGGCTGGCGCCCCCCATGTTCCAGCTGTGCGCCGGGCCCGCAGGCTGCGCGGTGCCCCCCTGGCCACTCAAGCGAAACAGCCCGTTCTGCCCCGAAGGCAGGCTGAAGTTCGGCAGGCTCAGGGGATTGACCTGCTGCTGCGCCAGGTCCGGCGGCAGCTGGGAGTTGAGCACCACCATCAGCGGCTTGCTCGCCGCCCCCACGCCGGTGTCCCGGGCGCGATCGCCCACGGCAATGGCGCTCTTGATCACGCTGATGCTGCTGATGTCGTTGGCCGCCGTGAGCCGGGCCTTACCACCGGCCTGAATGATGGCCGGCGCGGAGGATGAACTCAGGGTCGAGGTCTCTACCGGCCGGTCGATGCCATAGAAGATCCCCGGGTTGAACTTGGCCACCAGGGCCGCGAAATCCTGCGGGTTGAAGGCACTGCCCTGGGGGTGCGCCCGATCATAGGCTTGCACGTCACGAGCCAGCTGGAAGAACAGCCCGCGCTTGATCTTGACCCCGGCACCGACTTCATAGCCGGAAGAACCGGACGCCACCAAGGAGGCCTGGTTGGTGATAGCGCCGCTGGTGATGGTCAGGTCATTGCCTGCCGACACGGTGCTGTAGCGGTTGAGGAAACTGCTGCTGTTGACCGTCAGGTTGCCTCCCGCATTCAGGGTCGACTGCGGCGAGTCGCTGCTCACCACCCCTTCCACTGTCCGGTAGATAAACACCGGCCCCCGGACCCAACTGGCGCCGCCGCCACAGTGCTGGGCGCAGCGGATGGTCATGCGGCCATCGGTAATCTGCTGGCTGGCCTCGTATTTTTCACGATCGTTGACCAGATCCAGGGCAGCAATATTGATATCGCCACCGCTCTGGATGTTGCCGGAGATGTTCTTCAGGCTTTGGGCCGAGGTGCCGGCCGCCATGCCGGCCACGGTCAGGCCGCCCAGGCTGTAGAACTCGCCATAGCTGTTGGTCAGGGTGTTGACGTTGAGGCTGGCGTTCTGGCCGCTGAAGACAAATCCATGGTCGTTGACCAGGGTTGGGGTGGTCAGGCTCAGGTCCTGGGCGCCGCCCAGGGTGCCGGTGTTGAGCACACCGCCGGCATTCACCGTGAGTGTGGCGTTGGAAGTCAGGCGCCCGGCGTTGTTCAGTTGCCCGCCGATGTTGACCCGGGTATCAGCGCCGCCGGCGATGCTGCCGGCACTGCCCAGGTTCACCTGGGCAGCAGCGAAGGTCATGTCGCCCAGGCTGGACACCCGGCCATTGCCGGAATAGGTGCCGCCGATCTGCAGGTCCAGGCTGCCATCGCTGGCCAGCAACCCGTCGTTGCTCCAGTTGCCGCCCCGGGCCTGCAAGTGCTGGCTGGCCAGCAGCTGGCCGCTGGCGGTCTGGGCGAATTGGTTGACGTTGAGGTTCAAGCGTCCGGCCTGGATCACGCTGCTGTTGGTCCAGCTGTCGGCAGTGAGGGTCAGGCCGCCACGGGTGATCAGGCTGCCGCCAGCATTGATCACATTACCGGTGGCGATATCGAAGTTGCCTTCTCCCAGGTGCAGCAGGCTGCCGCCCTGATTGAGGAAGTCCGACGCCGCCAGGGTCAGGTCGGTGTTGGCGGTTTCCAGCAGGCCGTTGCGGTTGTCGAACTGGCCACCGATCTGCAGTTCGGTCTTGCCCCCGGTCGCCAGGGCCCGCAGCTTGCCGCCCTGGTTGTCGAGGCTGGCGCCTCGCAGGGCCAGGCTCTCGCGGCTTTCAATCAGGCCGCCACGGTTGTTCACTGGCCCCTTGAAGTCCAGGCCGATGTGCTGGCCGTTGATCTGCCCCACACTGTTGTTCAGCGAGTGGCCACTGGCCTTGACCCGCCCGCTGGCGTACAGCCCGCCGTTGCTGTTATCCACCCCCGCGCCACCGCTGTTGAGCAGCAGATCGCCGCCCTTGGCCGCCATGCGCCCGCCACCGTTATCGATCCCGGCCAGGGCCTGCAGGTCCAGGCTCCGGGCCTCGACCTGGCCGCCATGGTTGTTCAGTTGCCCCAAGACACGTGCCTCAAACAGCCCCTTGAGGCTCGACAGCACCCCGCCGCGGCTGTCCAGGTTGGCACCCTGGATACGCAGGTCGCCGTCTTCGGCGATCAGCTTGCCGCCCTGGTTGTCGATGGCCCCGGTCATGGCCAGGGTCTGGGCCTTGGCGCTCTGGATCGCTCCCTGGGCATTGTTCAGGCTGCCGGCATTGAGACTCAAACCGGCATCGCGGCTATAGATCAGGCCATCACCCTGGTTGCTCAATTGGCCAGTGGTGGTGACTTGCAGCGCACCGTTGGCGGCCAGGGTGCCGCGATTGCTGTTGTCCAGGCTGGCGCTGAACAGGGTCATCAGGTTCTGGCTGATCAGTTGCCCGCCCTGGTTGTCGATCCGGCTCGAACGCTTGAGCAGCAGCGGACCACTGGCGGCCAGCTGGCCCTGGGCATTGACCAGGGCGCCCAGCAGGTCGAGGGTCACCGCGCCTTCGCTGCGCAGGCTGCCACCCTGGTTGTTCAGGCTGTTGCCGGTGAAGCTCAGGGCACCCGCGGCGCTGAGACGGCCGCCCTGGTTGTCCAGGTCGCCGGCGCCGATGTCGAGGCTGGCGCTGCTTTCAATCAGCCCGCCCCGGGCGTTGTTCAAACCGCCACTGCCGAGGATCAGTTGCTGCTCGCCCTTGCTGGTGACGATGCCCTTGTCGCTGTTGTCCAGGCTGGCGGCCTTGAGGGTCAGCCGACCCTGGCTGGCCAGCCCGCCTTGCGCACTGTTGAGCAAAGCACCGCTGAGGTCGATATCCAGCTCCCCCAGCAGGCTCGACAGGGTGCCCTGCTGGCGGTTGTCCAGGCTGCCACCGCTGAGGTTGAGCCCCTGCCAGCCGGAGACCAGCCCCTGCTGGTTGGTCAGCTGCGCTGCCTCGACCCCTAACTGCTGGTTGCTGATCAGCGTGCCGGCGCTGTTGTCCAGGTTGCGCCCGGCCAGGTTGAAGCCCTGGGCGCTGGAGATTTCACCTTCGCGGTTCTGCAGGTCCCGCAGGTGGGCGATGCTCAGCACGCCCTGGGTGTTGATCAGGCCCTGGCGGTTGTCCAGGTCCGAGGTCTGCGGTCCCAGGTCGATGCTCAATCCCGTGCCACCCAATAGCTTGCCGCCCTGATTGCCCAGGCCCTTGGCGCTGAGTTGCAAGTGCCCGGCGGACTGGATCAGCCCTTGATTGTGCAGCGCACCGGCGACCCTCAGGCCCAGGTCGTGGTCGCTGAGTAGCGAGCCGCTGTTGTCCAGGCTGCCGGCATCGATCTGCAGGGCGGCAGCGGCAATCTTGCCCTTGAGCGCGGTCAGCGCGCCGTCGATACGCAGGGTCAGCGCCTGATGGCTGAGCAGTTGCCCGGCGCTGTTGTCCAGGCTTTGCGCCGCCAGCTCGAAGGCCTGCTCGCTGGAGATTTCACCCTGGCGGTTGTTCACCGTGCCCAGGTTGCTCAGCACCAGTGGACCGGGGGCGTTGATGAAGCCGCCCTGGTTGTTCAGCGTGCCGTGATTTAGGTCTAGGCTCAGGGCGGTCTTGCTGAACAGCTTGCCGCCTTGCTGCTGCAGGCCACTGACCGAGGCCTGCAAGGCCTTGGCGCTGCCGATGCTGCCCTGGTCGTTGTTGACCTGGGTCGCGGTCAGGTTCAGTGCATCACCGCTGTTGAGGTTGCCGCCCTGGCTGTTGTCCAGTTCGCCAGTGTCCAGTGCCAGCTTGGCCTTGCTGCTGATAACGCCCTGTTGCTGGTTGTCCAGGCGCGCGCTGGACAGGGTCAGCGCAGCGTCGCTCAGCAGCTTGCCGCCGCGGTTGTCCAGGGTCTCCCGGGCGCTGATCTGCAGGGCGCCCGCGCTGGACAGACTGCCCTGGCGATTGCCGAGGTTGCGCACCTGAATGTCCAGGCCGCCTTCGCTGCTGATGCGACCTTGATGGTTGTCGAGGTCGCCGGCAAGCGCCAGGTCCAGGCGCTGCCGCCCCACCAGATCCCCGCCCTGGTTGTGCAGGCTCGTGCCGTTGAGGCTCAGGCCCTGGTCCGCGCTAATCAGCCCCAGGCTCTGGTTGATGACCTGGGCCACGGTCAGCGTCAGGTCGCCGCTGGCCAGTACCCGCCCGGCAGCACTGTTGTCCAGGCGCTCGCCGACCAGGCCGATCTGCTGGCTGGACAGCTCACCGCCACGGTTGTCCAGTTGCCCGATGTTCAGGTCAAGCTGCCGGGTCGCCCCCAGCAGGCCGTCCTGGCGGTTATCCAGGGTGCCTGCCTTGAGAGTCAGTTGGGCGTCGGCCAGGATCACTCCGCCCTGGTTGTCGGCCGCCTCGGTGACCTGCAACTGCAGGTCGCCACGGCTGTGCAGCTCGCCCTCGCGGTTGTCCAGTCGAGCGCTGCGACTGTCCAGCGCCGCTGCCGCCATCAGGCCCTTGACGTTGACCAGGGCCTGTTCGATGCGCAGGGTCAGCGCCTGGTTGCTCAGGACCTTGCCGCCACTGTTGTCCAGTTGCCGCGCGTTCAGGCTGAAGGCCTTGGCCCCGGAGATCTCGCCACCGCGGTTGTCCACCTGATCGAGGTTGCGCAACAGCAGTTGCCCGGGGGTGTGCAGGTTGCCGCCCTGGTTGTTCAACTGTCCGTGATTGAGGTCCAGGGTCAGGTCAGCGTTGCTGAACAGCTCGCCGCCCTGCTGATCCAGACCGCTGACACTGGCGCTCAGTGCCTGATCGCTGCCGATCCGACCCTGGTGGTTCGTCAGTTGTGCGGTGGTCAGGCGCAACTGCCCGGCACTGGTGAAGCTGCCGCCCTGGCTGTTGTCGAAGTCCCCGGTGCTCAGGCGCGCGTCGGCCTTGGCGCTGATCACGCCCTTGCCGCTGTTGTTCAGGCTGGCGCTGTCCAGGGCCAGGCCTTGCTCGGCGACGATGGCGCCAGCCTGGTTGAGCAGCGCCCCGCGGCTGTCGATGCTCAGGGCCTGGGCGCCGGTCAGGCGGCCGCCCCGGTTGTCCAGGCTGCCCACCTTGAGGGTCAGCAGGTCTTCGCCGCTGATCAGGCCTCGCTGGTTGTCCAGGGCTGCGCTCAGGGTCAGCAGCAAAGGCTGCTGACTCACCAGCTGGCCGCCGCTGTTGTCCAGGCTACTGCCGCTGAGATTCAGCCCCTGCTTGCTGAACAGCAGCCCCTGGTTCTGGTTGATCACCCGGGCCACCTTGAGCAGCAGGCGATCATCGGCCAGGACCTTGCCGCCGTCGCTGTTGTTCAGCCCCTGGCCGTTGATCTGCAGCTCGCCCCGCCCCGACAGCGCACCGCCACGGTTGTCCACTTCCGCGACGTCCAGGGTCAGGGCCTTGAGGGACGCCACCAGGCCTTTGTCGCGGTTGTCCAGGTGCTGGCCTGTGAGGTGCAGGTCGCCCTCGGCCACCAGTTCGCCGCCCTGCTGGCGCAGGCTGTCGACCTGGGCCTGCAGGTCGCTCTTGCTGGCGATACGGCCACCGTTGTTGAGCACTTCCCGGGTCTTGAGCGCCAGGCCGGAGGTGGCGCTGAGCAGGCCGCCGCTGTTGTCCAGCCGGCGACCTTCTACCCTTACCGCGGCCTGGCTTTCCAGGCGGCCCTTGTCCCGGTTGTCCAGCTCGCGGCTCAGCAGGTTCAGGGCCTGGTCCGCCCGCATCACCCCGCCGCGGTTGTCCGCCGTCTCGCCACTGACCTGCAAGGTGTCGCCGGCGGAAATCCTGCCCTTGCGGTTATCCAGATGCCCGGCCTGTACCTCAACGACTCCGGTGGCCTGGATCAGTCCCTTGTCCTGATTGTCGAGACGCCCGGCGACCTCGGCACTGAGGCGCCCCTCGCTGCGCAGATTGCCGGCCTTGCTGTTGTCCAGGTCCCCCGCGCGCACCTTCAGCAGTTGCTCCGCCCCCAGGGCCCCGCCCTGGTTGCTGATCTTCCCGCTGGCGCTGATGTCCAGGGTGTCGCCCGCCATCACCAGCCCGGCGACGTTGTCCAGCGAGGTCACTTGCAGGGTGAGTTGGGTCAGGCTGCTCAGCTCACCATGGTCATTGCCCAGGTGGCCGACATGGGCCTTGAGCTCGCCATCACTGGTGACCAAGGCGTTGTGATTCAGCAGTTGCCCGGCTTGCAGCACCAACGCATCGCTACTGAGCACCCGGCCCTGATTCTGGTTGTCCAGGGTGCCGGCACCGAGCGTCACCTGACGTTGCCCGCTCAAGGTCCCGCCCCGATTGTCCAGGGTCTGCCTGGTCGTGACCGTCAGATCGCGGCTGGCGACGATGCTCTTGCCGCGGTTGTCCAGATTCTGGGCGGTGAGGGTGATGTCCGCGTCGGGGTTGCGGCTGTTGTCGGCATTGACCCCGGCCTCGATGATGCCCTGGTTGCTCAACTGGCCACCGCTGTCGAGGCTGATGCGGTCCCGGGCGGCGAGGGTTTTCTGGCTGCTCAGGTCGCCCCGAGTCTGCACCTTGAGCTCGCTGCCGGCGTAGACCGCGCCCTGGGCATCGAGGCTGCCGGCCTTGATCGCCACCGCGCCCTTTTCGGCGGTGGCGTCGGCCATGCGCAACTGGCCGTTGGCATCCAGTTGGATATCACCGCCACTGGCGATCAGCTTGCCGTCGAGCTTGACCCCGACCCCGGCCTCGGTGCCCACCAGCTTGATGGCCCCGGCGTACATGCCGCCCAGGGCGGATGAGTCGATCGCCAGTTGCGGCGCATCCGCCGGGTTGGTGGTCCGCGCCGTGGCGTTCAAGGTCTTGGCGTCGACATCGTTGGCCCCGGCGATCACCGCCAGGTGCTGGGCCTGGATCTCGGCGTTGATTTTCGCGCTGCGGGTGATGGTTTCGAACTGGTCGATATTGCTCGCGTTGAGCCCCGCGCCTTCAATGGCGACGCTGCCTTGATCCACCTGGTAACGCTGGAGCTGGCCGTTCTCGATCACCGGCTTGCCGGTGGTCAGGGTGGCTTTCGGAGTGTTGATGAAGCCGCAGCCGTTGCAGCTCACCCCGTAAGGGTTGGCAACGATGACATGGGCCGACTGTCCAGCCACTTCGGTGTAGCCCTTGAGCTGGCTGGGGCTGCCGCCATTGACCTCGTTGAGGATCACATTGGCCGCGCGGCCACCCAGGTTGGGGTTGCCGAGGATGATCCCCCCCAATTGGGTGGACTGGGTGCGGTTGGTGGCGTTGTTGAGGATCACCCCCTGCTGGCCGACGTTGTAATCGCTGAACTGGTTATGGGACAGACCGCTGCCATTGGGGGCGGCAATGTTGACGATGGGCACGCCATTGCCGGCCTGACCCAGTGTGGTGCCGCTACCGTTGACCACGATGCCGTCGGCCATCACCACCAGCGGCTGCCAGAACATCATGTTGGCGAGAATGAACGCCAGGCTGCGCTTGGAAAAGCCGCAGAAAGAGTCACGCGATTGCAGGGCAGCCGAAGGCTGGCGGGCCATAAAGGCGAGTTGGCGAACGTCCATGTCAGTCTCTCAACAATGCAGGAGCAAAAAACCCCAAAGGCCTTCATCCCGAAGGCCCACGGCGAGCGATAATTGATTTCGCGAGGCAAGATCGAACTGGTAGTCCATCGATCCGCAGCAGAGAAAAGCGGGTCAAAAGAAACAGAACATCAGCAAAAGTGATATCAATTTGATGGCAAAATACTAAATAGCCACTATTCTGGCGTCAATCTTTCATTCACCCCGCTACCGCCTCGCCCCCCTTTCCCGGACCGCTTTTCACCGCCGGTTCAGCTTGATGAATACCGCTCAATCCCACTGTCCATTGGCTGGATAAAGGGGCGACGGCTACGCTGCTGCCCACAAGAACAACAACGGGAAACAGCGCTGTGCGAACCACCACCCAACACTTTCGCGAGCAGTATCGAGCCGCGGTCAGTCCGCGCTACAACCCCTGGCTGCATGGCGGCTTCGTGCTTGCCTACGGCGCGCTGTGCATTGCGGTGCTGTGCAGCACCCTGGAGCGGGTGCAGCCCACGGAATGGCTGGCGGTGCCGGTGTCGCTGCTGTTCTTCAACCTGTGCATCTACGTGGTGCATCGCTGGCTGGGGCATCACAAGCAGCCTTTCGCCCGGCTGTTCTATGCCCGGCATACCGGCGACCACCACAGTTTCTTCACCCCGGGACTGATGACCTATGAAGAGCGCAAAGACTGGCGGGTGATCCTGTTTCCGGCCTGGCTGATCGTGGTCCACAGCCTGCTGTTCGCCCTGCCGCTGTGGGCGCTGCTGCGCCTGTGGAACGGCAACATCGCGGCGCTGTTCGCCAGTTGCACCTTGGTCGGCTACCTGGCCTATGAAATTTTCCATGCCTGTGAGCACTTGCCCGCCAGTCATCCCCTGGCGCGCCTGCCCTGGGTGCGGCAAATGCGCCGTCTGCATGAGCTGCATCACCGCCGCGAGCTGATGCAGACGCGCAATTTCAATATCGTCCTGCCGCTGATGGACTGGCTGTTCGGCACCTTGCACTGGCAACCGGAAGAAGTACCGGCCCCCGCTCCCTTTCCTGACGAGTCCACGCCCATGACCCGCATGCAGCATCAGATCGAGATCCCGCGCAGCGCCGCCGCCACCCTGGCCTACGCCGCCAGCCCACGCTGCTGGCCACAATGGCATCCATCCTCTCTCAACGTGTTGGGTGACGATGGCCCCCTGTTCGCCGGGCAGGTTTTCGAGGAAGACATCCATGCCGGCGGACGCAGCGGCCACCTGAGCTGGCAGGTCCGGGAGTACCTGCCGGGGCACCGCTGGCGTGCCACCGCCCGGGGCGATCATGGCCTGGAGCTGCAAGTGACCTATGAGTGCCAAGCGCTGACGGGCGAACGCACGCGCTTTGTGCGGACCCTGGAATACCGCTTCGACAACCTGCTGATGCGCCTGGGCAATCAGCTGTTATTCAAACGGCGGATAGAGCGAGAATCCGCCGCGTCATTGCTGGCATTGTGCGAGACGGCCCAACAGGCCATCCCGCTGACAACCACCGCCCCGGCCAGCAGCCCATCCTGAAGCCGACCCTGACAGGAGTCCTTGCATGAATCAGATTGCCCCCCGACGCTTCTCCCCCGCCCGCATCCTCCTGCTGCTGGTGGTCGCGATCCTGGCGTTCCTGCTACTGGCACCGACCCGGGTCCAGCCGGTGGCCTGGACCCCGGCCCCCGCCCCCTCACTGAGCCAGGGCACCTATGCCGAGAACCACAAGCTCAAGGCGGTGCAACCCGTGGGCGCTCGGGACATCGACGGGCCCGAGGCCCTGCTTCTGGAGAAGGACCAACTGATCACCGGCCTGCATGACGGTCGGGTGATCCAAACCAGCCTCGACGGCAGCGCCCTCAAGGTGCTGGTCAACACCGGCGGCCGGCCCCTGGGCCTGGCCCGGCATCCGGATGGACGCCTGATCATCGCTGATGCCATCAAGGGCCTGCTGAGCCTGGACCCGCAAGGCCAATTGCAGACCCTGAGCACCGCCGCCAATGGCCTGAACTTCGGTTTCACCGACGACGTGGCGGTGGACGCCGCCGGGCGCTATGCCTACTTCAGCGACGCCAGCAGCCGCTGGGGCTATGGCCACGACGGCGAGGCGGTGATCGAGCATGGCGGCGACGGCCGCCTGTTGCGCTACGACTTCCAGAGCGGCACCACCGAGGTGTTGCTGGAAGGCCTGGAATTTGCCAACGGCATTGCCCTGGGACCGGACGAGGCGTTTGTCCTGGTCAATGAAACCGGGGCCTACCGCATCAGTCGTTACTGGCTCAAGGGCGACAAGGCCGGCAGCCATGACCTGTTCATCGACAACCTGCCGGGGCTGCCGGACAACCTCAGTTTCAATGGCCGGGAGCGCTTCTGGGTGGCCCTGTATGCGCCGCGCAATGCCCTGCTCGATGGCACCGCGGCCTATCCCCTGGTGCGCAAGATGCTGGTACGGGCCATGACCGTGCTGCCCAAGCCGGTGGAAAAGCGCGGCTTTGTCCTGGGTCTGGATACCCAGGGCCGGGTGATTGCCAACCTGCAGGACGGCAGCAGCGGCAACTACTCGCCGATCACCGCGGTGCGCGAGTATGGAGATGACTTGTACCTGGGCTCCTTGAGTGCCAGCCACATGGCGCGGCTGCCATTGAAGGAGGCGCTGGCGCCTTGAGGGTTAGAGTTGCGGGGAGCCACTGCGGGGGTCAGGGCGGACGAGCCGCGCTGGGAGAAGTCAGGACGACAAGCCAGTCTGCTAGAAGTTTAGGCGACAAGCCGCGCTGCAGAAGTTAGGGCGGCAAGCCGCCCTGGGGGAGCAAGCTCCCTCGCAACAGTTTGGGAGGTCAGGAACGGGCGGTGAGTTTCTCGGAGATTTCGTCCTTGATCAGCAGGCGCTTTTCCTTGAGTTTCTTCAGTTCGTCGTCCGCGGCGGCGGCTGCTTCGGCCTTGAGCACCTGGTTGTCGATGCTGGTGTACTTGTCGAACAGCGCATTCAGGTGGGGGTCACTGGCCCGACGCTGTTGAATGTCCTCTTTGCTGCAGCTCAGGTCCTGGTAAAGGTCGTGGATCACCGGCATGGAACACCTCCGTGGTTGATGGCAACAAGGGCTTCATTACGCCCCTGCCAGTGATCAGAATGGGCTCGGCGCCCCGGGTCTGTCGACCGCCAATCAGACCAGCGGTCACCGTTCGTCACGGGCACCTGTTCTGGATCAATTTCCGGCCAGGGCCTGGGCCAGGAACGCCGCGGTACGGCTGTTGCGCTGCGTGGCCACATGCGCCGGCGTGCCGCAGGCCACCAGAGTGCCGCCCTGGTCGCCCGCGCCCGGGCCGATGTCCATGACCCAGTCGGCCTGGGCCACCAGGCGCATGTCATGCTCGACCACCACCACGCTGTGGCCCGCCTCCACCAGTTTGTCCAACTGTTCCAGCAGACGGTCCACATCCCGTGGGTGCAGGCCGGTGGTGGGTTCGTCCAGCACGTACAGGGTGGCGCCCCGGGCATTGCGTTGCAGCTCGGTGGCCAGCTTGATGCGCTGGGCCTCGCCGCCGGAGAGCTCGGTGGCCGGCTGGCCCAGGCGCAGGTAGTCCAGGCCGATGTCGCGCAGCACTTGCAAAGCGCGACGGATGCCGGGCTGTTGCGCGAACACCGGCAAGGCCTGTTCGACACTCAGTTGCAGTACCTGGGCGATGTTCAGGCCCTGCCAGGTCACGGCCAGAGTCTCGGGGTGGTAACGGGCCCCCTGGCAAGTCGGGCACGGGGCGAAGACGCTGGGCATGAACAGCAACTCGACGCTGACAAAGCCTTCGCCCTCGCAGGCCGAGCAACGGCCCTTGGCCACGTTGAAGGAAAACTGCCCGGCGTCAAAGCCGCGCTCCCGGGCGGCGGGGGTGGCGGCAAACAACTTGCGCACCTGATCGAACAACCCGGTGTAGGTCGCCAGATTGGAGCGCGGGGTACGGCCGATGGGTTTCTGGTCCACCTGCACCAGGCGCTTGATCTGCTCCAGGCCGGCACTGACCCGGCCGCCGCTGCTCTGCGGCTCGTCGTCTTCCAGGTCCAGCTGCGGCGCCTCCTCGCCGCCGGCCACCTTACCCAGGTGGGCCCCCACCAGTTCCAGCAGGGCCTGACTCACCAGGCTGGATTTACCGGAACCGGAAACCCCGGTCACGGCGGTGAAACAGCCCAGGGGAAACGCCGCGTCCAGGTCCTTGAGGTTATTGCGGGTGATGCCCTCCAGGCGCAGCCAGCCCCGGGGCTGGCGCGGAGTACGCCGGGTCGGGGCCTGTTCGGCAAACAGATAGGCCCGGGTCTGGGAGGCTTCGATGGAGACCAACCCCGCTGGCGGCCCGCTATACAGCACCTGGCCGCCGCGCTCCCCCGCCGCCGGGCCAACGTCCACCAGCCAGTCGGCGCGGCGCATGGTCTGCACATCGTGCTCCACCACAAACACTGAGTTGCCCGCGGCCTTGAGTCGTTGCAAGGCCTCGAACAGGGCCTGCGCGTCCGCCGGGTGCAGGCCCGCCGAAGGCTCATCCAGTACATAGATCACCCCGAACAACTGCGACCCCAATTGCGTGGCCAGGCGCAGGCGCTGCAACTCGCCGGACGACAGGGTCGGGGTGCTGCGCTCCAGGGCCAGGTAACCCAGCCCCAGGTCGGTCAGGGTACTGACCCGTTCCAGCAGATCCTGGGCGATGCGTTGCGCGGCCAGGCGCTTCTCCAGGGACAGGTTGGGGGTATGCCGCACATCCGGCGCGCCACGGTGCTCCGGGGCACCCTGGGCATGGCGCTGCTGACGCGCAGCCCGGGTCTGCGCCTGGCTCAGCACCTCATCACCGGCCGCCGCCTGCTCCAGGTAGTCGGCCGCCGCCACGGGCCTGAGCACCTCGGCCAGTTGCAGCAACGGCAGGCGCGACAGTTCGCCAATATCCAGCCCGGCAAAGGTCACCGACAGCGCCTCGCGCTTGAGGCGCTTGCCTGCGCACAGCGGGCACGGGCTGCCGCGCATGAATTGCGACACACGCTTTTTCATCAGCGCGCTCATGGTGTGGGTGAAGGTGTGCAACACGTAGCGCCGGGCACCACTGAAGGTGCCCATGTAGCTGGGCTCCTGTTGACGCTTGAGGGCTTCACGGGTCTGCTCCGGCGTCAGCCCGGCGTACACCGGCACCGTGGGGGTTTCCTCGGTGAAGAGAATCCAGTCGCGCTGCTTTTTCGGCAGTTCGCGCCAGGGAATGTCCACGTCGTAGCCCAGGGTCACCAGGATGTCCCGCAGGTTCTGCCCCTGCCAGGCCAGGGGCCAGGAAGCCACGGCGCGCTGGCGGATGGTCAGCGAAGGGTCCGGGACCATGGTCGCTTCGTTGACCTCATACACCCGGCCCAGGCCGTGACACTCGGGGCAGGCACCCTGGGGTGTGTTCGGCGAGAAGTCCTCGGCATACAGCATCGCCTGCCCCGGCGGGTAACTGCCGGCCCGGGAATAGAGCATGCGCACCAGGCTGGACAAGGTGGTCACGCTGCCCACCGAAGAACGCGTGCTCGGCGTACCGCGCTGCTGTTGCAGGGCCACCGCCGGCGGCAGGCCGTCGATCCGGTCCACATCCGGCACCCCCACCTGATCGATCAGCCGTCGGGCATAGGGCGCCACCGATTCGAAATAGCGGCGCTGGGCCTCGGCGTACAGGGTCGAGAAGGCCAGGGACGACTTGCCCGAGCCGGACACCCCACTGAACACCACCAGGGCATCCCGGGGAATGTCCACGTCGACATTCTTCAGGTTGTGTTCGCGGGCGCCACGCACCCGGACAAAACCGGAACTGTGGGTGGGCAGCGTGCGCGTCAGGGGATCATGGGGGGCGTTGCGCGAAGAAGTCATGGACCTGCCTGGAGTCGAAATTCGGGAAGTGTCGCAAACGGCGCGAGCGGCGATCATCACACAACCTGCAGGTGCCGGGGCAAGCCCTGAAGCGGCGGTGCGCAAAGGACTCAGGCCCCCAGCAAGGAGCGCACCATGGCGCTCAGGTCCTCGGGGCCGTAAGGCTTGCTCAACAGATGAGTGTCCGGGCTGAGCTGATGATTGCGCGAAATCATGTCCCGGGTGTGCCCCGAGGTGAACAGCACCGCAATCGGCGGTGCCTGGGTCCTGGCCCAGGTGGCCAGATCGGTGCTCTTGATCAGACCGGGCATCACCACATCGGTGAAGATCAGGTCGACCTTGAGCCCTGCCATCAGCAATTGCATGGCGGCATCGCCATTGGTCGCGGCACGCACCTGATAGCCCTCGTGCTTGAGCATTTCCACCGCTGCACTGCGCACATCGGCGTTGTCCTCCACCACCAGGATGCACGCCTGCCCTCCTGGCCCACGCGCCGGGCAGGCCGGCGCACGCTGGGCCTCCTGAGCGGCACTGCGGGCGAAATACATCTGCACCCGGGTGCCCTGCCCGGGAAGGCTGAGGATGTCGATATGGCCGCCGCTCTGCTTGACGAACCCGAACACCATGCTCAGGCCCAGGCCGGTGCCATGGCCGTCGGACTTGGTGGTGAAAAACGGCTCGAAAGCCTGCTTGAGCACTTCAGGGGACATGCCGCTGCCGCTGTCGGCCACGGTCAGGCGCAGGTACTCGCCGGGGATGATGTCCTTGCCGGTACAGAAGCTGCGGTCCAGCAGCAGATTCTCCGCGCTGATGCTGATGGTGCCCTCGCCGCCCATGGCGTCCCGGGCATTGATTGCCAGGTTGAGCACGGCGTTTTCCAACTGATTGCGGTCCACATGAATGCACCAGGGCTGGTCGGGCAGTTGCACCTTGATAGCAATGGTTTCACCCAGGGCACGCTGCAGCAGTTCACCCAGCCCCTCGTACAGATGGTGCGGGTTGTAGATCGCCGGCGACAACGGCTGGCGTCGGGCAAAGGCCAACAGTTGGGTCGACAGCTTGGCCCCGCGCTCCACCGCCGCCAGTGCAGCCCCGGTACGGCGCTGCACATTGGCGTTGTCCGGCTCATGGCGGGCCAGCAGGTGCAGGTTGCCGGAAATCACTTGCAGCAGGTTATTGAAGTCATGAGCCACGCCACCGGTGAGGCCGCCAATGGCTTCAAGCTTCTGTGCCTGACGCAACTGCTCCTCGGCGCTCAGCCGTGCATTGACCTCTTCCAGCACCCGCTGCTCGAGGTTGCGGGTCATTTGCCGCAGATCATCCTCGGCGGCCTGGCGGCGCTGTTCGGAAATCACATGGGCGGTGGTTTCCACGACGATCGCAATGACCCCGGCGGGTGCCTGGTCATCACCGGCCACCGGGCTGTAGTAGAGGTCCAGCCAGACGTTTTCCGGTTCGCCGTTGCGCAGCAGCACCAGTTCCTTGTTGCGATAGGACAAGGTGCCGCCACTGAGGCAGGTGTTCATCACGCCGCGATTGAACTCGGCCACTTCCGGCCAGCCCAGCTCCACCGCGCAGCCCAGCAGATAAGGGTGGCGCCCGCCAGCGAACACCGCGTAGGCATCGTTGTAGATCATGTAGCCCAGCGGCCCCCAGAGCATCACCATCGGCACCGGCGAGCCGAGCATCAGTTGCACCGTGCTGCGCAGGCTATGGCTCCAGTGCTGCAATGAACCCAGGCTGGTGACGGACCAGTCGAAGGCACGGATGCGTTCGGCCATCTCGCCTTTCCACCCCTGGCACCCGTGATGATCTGATAAGAACGGCATGAACGGACTCTACGAAAAACGTGATACAGCATGGGTTTTCAAGAGGTTGCGCACAGCCTCCAGAGCCTTTGAGCACGGCCCGGGCGGATGGTTTCACGGTTTTCAGCCCTGGACCGGAAAACCTGGACACGCCCGGTTCAACAGCACTGAACACACAGAATAGGCGATCCCGGCCAGTCCAGGAGGACGCCGCTAAGCGCCCCCCTGGCAAAGGGCGGATTGCCCGCCCGCAAGGCCTCAGTCGGTGCCGTATTTCGGCGAGCGCGGACCGTACAGCAGACCGGTGCGTTGCCCGGCCGACAGCAGGCGCTGGCTGGTGATGCCGGCGATCGGGTGCCCGGCGTCGGTGGAGGTGTTGATGATCTGCTTCACCGCGGCAGTGATCAGCATGCCCACCAGGCCACCGCTGTTGCCGCTGTTGCCTTCCTCGCTGGAGGCGCGAGCGCTGCCGGTCCACAGGGTGGTGCCGGTCTTGAGGTCTACCAGGGTGGCGCTGGCGGTGACCACGGTCTCGCTGCTGATCAACATGTAGCTGGTGCCATATTCCTTGACCGTGATGTACAGCCCGGCGTCGGCACCGAAGATCTGGTTGAGCTTGGCCGGCGACAGGCCATGGATGTCCGCCGGGTTGGTCAGGCCGTTGTGGCGGAAGGTTTCATCCACCACGGCAATCGGCATCACGTAGTAACCGGCTTCGGCCAGGGGAAAGGTCACCTGGGACAGCATGCTGTAGGTGGCCTTGACGTCCGGCGACTCATTGAGTGGCGGCAGCACCAGGATCGACTTCGGCCGGGCCTGCTTGTAGGCCGAATAGTCCACGGTCTTGGGTGCAGCGCAGCCCACCAGCAGGCTGACACTCAACAGGCCCAGGAGGTTGCGCAAGGTGGTGAAGTTCATTTAGCGGCTCCCTGCTTGGCGTTCTTCAACAGAAAGTCCATGTACGAGGCGGACTCGGGGAACAGCGCCTTCTCGGTATTGAACTGCTGCACCATCTGGCCATCCTTGCCCAGGCCCGCGTAGAGCATGCCCAGGTGCGCGTGGTAACCCGGCGGCACCGCCTTGCCGGTGGACTTGATCTTCTGCAGGTCGCGCTCCAGCGCCTCGACCTGGGCCTCGCGGGCTTCCTCGCCCTTGAAGTATTCGTAGGTCTGGGCCTGGTAGGTTTCCCACTGGTACAGCGTCTTCGGCCCGCTGCAGCCGGCCAGCAAAACGCTGCCCAGCAAGGCGCCGGCCAGCAGTGGCCGCGCGGTGAAGGTCTTGAACATGCTTACGTCTCCCTGTCAGCAGTATTGATCAGCGGCCGGGCTTCCAGGCCCCGGCATCGATGGCTTCGACCATGCGGTTGACCGCCTCGCGCATGGCCAGGTCCAGCACCTTGCCGTTGAGGGTCGAGTCGTAGGAAGCGGTGCCGCCGAAGCCGATCACTTCACGGTTGGACAGGGCGTACTCGCCGGCGCCCTGGGTGGAATAGACCACTTCGGAAGTGCTGATATTGACGATGTTCAACGCCACCTTGGCGTAGGCCACCTGGGTCTTGCCGCGGCCGAAAATGCCGAACAGCTGGTGGTCGCCGGTTTCCTTGCGGCCGAACTCGGTGACGTCGCCGGTGACCACGAAATCCGCGCCCTTGAGTCTCTGCGCCTGGCCCTTGATCGCCGCTTCCTGCTGGATCTCGCCCATGTTGTCGCGATCCAGCACGTTGAACCGGTTGGTCTGCTGCAGGTGGGTGATGAGGATGGTCTTGGCCTGGCCGCCGAGGCGGTCGACGCCGTCGGAGAAAATCCCGCGCATGTAGCTGGAGCGGTTATCGAACTTGCCCACCGCCATCGGCACCCGGGCCCCGGTCCACACCTGGCTGGCGCTCTGGACCTTTTCCACCGGCAAGGCGCGGGAGCTTTCAGTGGCACAACCGCTCATGCCCGTCAGCACCGCCAGTGCTGCAGCGGACAACATCAACTTCGAGATCACTCTCACTCTAGGTTCCTTTTTGAGTATCCATTTGGGTGCACCGTCTCGATGCACTTTCGCCCTGCCGTAAGCCTCTGGCCCTAGTCTGTGGGGGCTGGAAAAGCATCGGCGGGACGTTCTGAAACTTGATGCAGGGGGCATCATCGGCGGCGATTATGCCAAAGCGCCACCATGCCGAAAAGGAATAAAAAATCATCAGCGTCCACCTGTCTCCGCTCGCAAAACCTCGGGGCCGGGAGCTGTGTAGCCGCTGCCGCAGGCTGCGAACGGCTCCGCAGGAGACGTAAAGTCCTGAGACAGCCAGAGGCTCGGCAGCAGATCGCCAAGCAAGGCCCTGCGGGCCTTTGCGCAGCCTCGCCAAAGCTCGGCAGCGGCTACAGACCAGTGCCGAGCCAGGCTTTTGTAGCCGCTGCCGCAGGCTGCGAACGGCTCCGCAGGAGACGCAAAGTCCTGAGACCGCTAGAGGCTCGGCGGCGGATCGCCAAGCAAGGCCCTGCGGGCCTTTGCGCAGCCTCGCCAGGGCTCGGCAGCGGCTACAGGCCAGTGCCGAGCATGACTTTTGTAGCCGCTGCCGCAGGCTGCGAACGGCTCCGCAGGAGACGCAAAGTCTTGAGACCGCTAGAGGCTCGGCGGCAGATCGCCAAGCAAGGCCCTGCGGGCCTTTGCGCAGCCTCGCCAAAGCTCGGCAGCGGCTACAGGCCGGTGCCGAGCCAGGCTTGTGTAGCCGCTGCCGCAGGCTGCGAACGGCTTGGGCGGCATTCCGACGTAGGAGACGCAAAGTCTTGAGACCGCTAGAGGCTCGGCGGCAATCAGCGAAAGTCCCGACTGCGCACGCTGATGCCAGCCAGCAACGGGCTCAGATCCGTCAGGCGCCCGGCAATCAGGTGGCGCACTTCGCCCTCGGTTTCCAGGGTGCCGTCGACCTTGAGCAACTGCGAACCCACCAGTACCCGACGCTGGCGTTCGGCCAGGTCGCGCCAGACCACCACGTTGACGTTGCCGAACTCGTCTTCCAGGGTGACGAAGGTCACCCCGCTGGCGGTGCCCGGGCGCTGGCGCCCGGTGACCAGCCCGGCCACGCTCACCGAACGCCCGTGCTCCACCGCCAGCAACTCGCGGGAACCGCGGCAGCGCCGGGCCTTGAGCTGCGCACGCAGCAACGCCAGAGGGTGGGCCCCAGGGTGGTGCCAAGGCTGTGGTAAGGGCAAGGACTAGCGCAGTTATCTGCACTGGTCAGCGCTTTGGATGTAGTTGTGCTTCGAAAAACTCAAGGCTGGCGGGCTCACAATCGTGTTTAGCGATTGGCGCCAGCTTCCCGCTACCTCAGATGAGCTACAAGCCGCCGGCTTTACCTGGCGAGGTATCGGCGTTTGGGATAAGGGGGAGGCAGCAGTCGGCCCTACAAGCGCGGGTTCGGCGCACAGACCAAGTTCTTCGTATGGGGCAACAAGAGGCTCTGGCAGACGAAACGTATTCGTCTGGCTTGTTCAGCGCCCAACAGCAACGCGGTAAAAAGCTGCACAAAGTGGGTAAGCCATTAGCCCTATGGAGCCTCTGGTTACCACCTACGGCTCCCGAGTCCTGGATCCATCATAGGTAGCGCTACGACCATTCTGGCGGCTATTGAGCAGGGAAAGCATTTCACGGGGATTGAGCTGACAAAGCAGTACTACTAGGTAGCGGTTGACCGGCTGAAACAAACTGCAGCATAACTCGGGAAATTTGCTGTTTGCTCAGCGGGCTGCGCGCGACCTTCCCGCAAGCTCACACCCGTCTAGGTGGTAATAGCGCAGAAACAACCAAGTGTCCTTCCCGCCCCCGGTCTTGGCCATTTCGTGCATTTTAGCGGGACGTTCTTGAGGCAGTCGGGCTCCAGGCACGACGCACAGACGGACCGACAGCACGGAAAGTAGATTGTCTGGTCGTCTTAACCGCTAATCGATATGCCGATGCCAGCACCGGGATACCAGTGGTCGGCAGGCTTTTCTGCAAAAAAGATGAAGGGGCGACCCGTCTCTTCTGCGAACGTCGAAAGACTGTCGCTAACGTGCGCGTTGTCGCCGAGGATGACGCTGTGCGGGGAAAGAAGGTGCTCAACAGTTCGATATTCGTTGTACTCGTAGTCAGCGCTGTGGTCGCTATCGTTAATGAATATGTCGATGGGCTCAGCCATCTTTCTCAAGGACTCGATCGAATCCCCGTATAAAATTTGCCCGACAGTCGCGTATTTGCCCTCCAAGAGCTTTCCGGCCCAGGGATTGATATCCGTTCCGTAGTATTTGCCTGGAAAACCTTCCTGAGCGTTCCGCAAGAGTGCACTCGCCAAGATGCAAGAGCCTACACCGTGATCAACGCCCGTCTCGACGATAACCTTTGGTTTCATCAGTCGGGCAAAGGCGTACCAGCCGATACGGCGCCCATAATTAACTACGATGTCGCTCCCGTAGCCCGATTCCTTAACTCCACGCTCAATGTGCGTGCGTAGCTCATTATCATCTTCGAGCTCGTCAAAGTAGTTCGTAATCTCACCAAGAGGCTTTCCAGTCAGATGGGCGAGCAGGTGCGCCAAGTGGTTTCGATTACTCTTAGTAAGTTTGTAATAGAAATTAGTGTCTTCCGAGTACTTACTCGCCCATTCGTCGACAAGCTTTAGCGGCGTCTTGTAGTAAGTCATCGCAAAGGCACGGCGCCTTGGAACACGGATCAGACTTTTGACACAGTCCTTTAGCGGCGCAGGTAATGCGTTGCCAATCTTCGTCAGCGTTGAATTGAACAGAAATTTATTAATAGCAGTTGTCACAGCCATCCCCAATAAATTAAGCAAATTTTGTAAATACTTTAAACATTCTACTAAGGCAACTCCTTCCAGGAAATGGGCAATTCATTTTTTTGTGCGAAATACTGTTATTATATACAGCGCTTAACGCAATGAAGCTTCCGCCAAAATATCTGCACCCACTGAGCGAGGATGACCTGACCGAACTCAGCGAGCTCTATAGGCACTACCCCAGCCCCGTGTGCGCTCAGCGCTATGGGAGATACGACGGTTGAATATCTTCATTTCCCAGCTCCAACACGGAAAGACATCCCCCCGCCCGCAGGAGCCGGCTTGCCGGCGAAGCGGCCCGAAAGACCGCCGCCATTGGCTCAGCCGCGCTGCAGGATCCGATCCATCACCCAATCGGTCTTCAGGGCTTCGCTGGCCAGGGCCGGGTGCCGGGACTCGCCGCGGATATGAGCGTTCATGCCCTGCACGTGATGCCACTGGATGTGCTCGGGGTGCTCGATAACCAGGCTCAGGGTCTCTTCGGCTTCAAGTTGCAGCGGATGCTCGTCGAACACGGAAAAGCTGATGCGCCCCTGGCTGCCGATGATCTCCACCCGGTCCACCCGGCGGTCGGCAACGAAGTTCCAGGCGCCGCTGCCCAGGGCCCCGCAAGCAAAGCGCCAACTGGCGCTGACCGCGTCCTCGGCGGCATACAGCCCGGCCTGGCGGCGGCTGATGCCGGCCACCTCGACGATGTCGCCCACAAGGTACTGGAACAGGTCCAGGCCATGGCTGGCCAGGTCGGCGAAATAACCGCCACCGGCAATCTGTGGGTCGGTCCGCCAGTTGGCCGCGCCGCTGCGGTCTGCCTCGGAGGCGGCCTTGCTCAGGCTCCAGTGCAGGTGCCGGACCTCACCGATGCGCCCGTCCGCCAGCCATTGCCGCACCTGGGCAAAGCGCGGCAGGGAACGCCGGTAATAGGCCACGAACAAGTGCAGCCCGGCCTGCTCGAAGGCCTGCTGCATGGCCAGGCTTTGCCCGGCATGCAGGGCCATGGGCTTTTCCACGCAGCAATGCTTGCCGGCGGCAGCCACTTGCAGGCTGTAGGCGTAATGGCTGTCGGGGGGCGTGGCGATGTACACCGCGTCCACCTCGGGGTCATCGATCAGGGCCTGGGCATCGGTGTAGTAACGGGCAATGCCGTGGCGCTGCGCATAGTCGCGCACCGCCTCGGCCCGGCGCCCCATCACCGCCACCAGCGCCGAACCCGGGACCTTGTAGAAGGCCGGGCCACTCTTGCGCTCGGTGACGCTGCCGCAACCGATCATGCCCCAGCGTACAGTGCCCAGCGACCCGGCCTCGGTATTCATTTCGCCGCTTGCAACGCGCGCAGGTCGAGCTGGCCGTTGTGCAGCGGCGGGCACCAGTAGTAGCCACCGGTGATCGGCCGGCTCATGCGGTACAGGCCGTCGACGATGCCGTCCTCCAGGCCGCTCATGCGCCGCAGCTGGACTTCGAAGGCGTTCAGGCTGTGACCGAAGGCGAGGAACATCAGGCCGCCCTTGTCACCTTCGATCCAGGGCATCGAACGACGCACCATGAAGGCCTCAGGGGTGAAGCTTTCCTGGGCGGTGCGCTTGACGTGGGCCGATTCCGGGGCATCGTCCAGCTCTTCGTTATCGCTCAGGCGCCGGCCGATGATGTGGTCGCGCTCTTGCTGGTGCATCGCGGCAAAGCCCTTGAAGTCGTGCTGCCACTGCTGGATCGCGGCAAAGCTGCCACCGCGCAGGCCGTCTTCACCCTCGGCCAGCGCCGCAGCCACGGCGGCCTCTTCATGAGGGTTCTCGGTGCCATCTTCATAACCGGTCAGGTCGTGACCGCTCTTGTGGCGGAAGGCTTCCTGCATGCCGACCAGACGAAAGGCCGGGGCCAGCGCGGCCTCCAGCTCGTTGCTGCGGTGCATCAGTTCGCCGCGCTCCTCACCGTGCAGCCAGACCCACAGCGCGTGCTGGGTCGAAGGGTTGTCGACACCGACGCCGGTCAGCGCCGGGAACGCCTTGAGCCCTTGCACCCGAGCGCCCAGGGCCTTGACCAGCGATGCGCCAAAGCCTGCCACCGCCGTTGCGCCGTCCACCCGCGCCAGCAACTGGTCGAGGGCCTGGGGCAACGCCTCAAGGGACTCAAGGGCAAAGAACAAATGACGGGCCTGGGACGGAACGGGTGCAGCGAGGATGCCGGGCTGGTAGTAACTCATGGGAACTCCTGAATAAAGGCGGGGAGTTTACCGCTGTGCGGCGCAGGCGTCAGTGCCGTTGCGCAACGGATTGGCAACCGGCGGCAACAGCACAGCTCCGGCCTGCGCCAAGGGGCTGCCCGGCCCGCCCAGCAGCCGCTGGCGGGCGAAGCCGGGGCGCCCCTAGTGGATCCGATAGTGAAAGGTGTTGCGCACCGCCGGCACCGTCACCGCCCGACCGTCGATCAGCCGAGGCTGGTAGCGGAAGGTCGCCACCGCCGCCAGGGATGGGCGCATGAACAGCGGGTGGCAGCCGTCGATGACCTTGGGGTTCTCCACCCGGCCCTGGGGATTGACGCTGTATTCCACGGTGCAGTCGCCTTCCAGGTTCTTGTCCAGGGCCCGCTGCGGGTAGTCCGGGGCCTCCTTACTCAGGGGCTGGTACTGGCGGCTGTCGGCCGCCGCCTGGGCCGCCTGCTGACGCGCGCGCTCGGCGGCCAGCCGCGACTGTTCGGCGCGCTGGGCCTGGGCTTGTTCCTGGGCCAGGCGTTGCTCGGCGTCGCGCTGGCGCTGTTCGGCGTCCAGGCGCTCGCGCTGCTGGCGTTGCTGCTCCTGCGCCTGCTCACGCTTCTTGTCGTCCACACGCTTGCGCGCCAGGGCCGCCTGTTCCAGCTTCTGCGCCTGCACCTGGGGGTCTACCTGGGCTTGACTCGGCGGCGGAGCCGCTGGCGCGGGCGGTGGTGGCGGTGCCACCTCGGCCACCGCCGGCAGGGGTTCGGCGGGGGCGGCGGGAGGCGCCAGCATCACCAGTTGGGTGGTCAGCACCGCCGGCGCCTCGACCTGGGGTTTGTCCACCGACCAGCCCAGCACCAGCGCCGCCAGCACCCCGGCGTGCAGGGCCAGGGCCAGGGTCGCCGCCAGGCTGTTGCGCCAGAAGCCGGAGGCTTCGGGCCCCATGGGCAGCACTGTGGGGCTGTGGATGATCATCGCCGTCATTGCGGGGCCTCGGTCACCAGCCCCAGGTTGTGCACCCCGCCCTGCTGCAACGCGGCCATGGCCGCCACCACGCTGGCGTAGGCGGCATCCTGGTCGGCACGGATGTACACCTGGGTGTCGCCGCGCTGGGCAATCACCTGGGCCACCTTGGCGCGCATCTGCTCCAGGTCCACGGCGCTGTCGGTCTGGTGCCGGGTGTCGAGTTCGCTGCCCAGGTTCCAGTAGTAGCCGCCCTCGGCCTTCACCGACAGGGTGAGGATCTGCTGGCGGCTGTCGGTGGCCAGGGCCTGGCTGGCGACCTTGGGCAATTGGATCTTCACCCCCTGGGTGAGCATCGGCGCGGTGACCATGAAGATCACCAGCAGCACCAGCATCACGTCGATGTAGGGCACCACGTTCATTTCCGCCTTGGGTCCGTGCTTGCGTTGCGGCCTGACTAACATCGGCTTGCTCCTTCTCTCAGGCGGCCACGGCCAGGTGGCTCGGGGTGCCCTGCAAGGTGCGGTGCAGGCGCACCTGCAGTTCGTTGCCAAAGGCGTAGTAGCGGGTCAGCAGGGTCTGGCTGCGGGCCGAGAAGCGGTTGTAGGCGATCACCGCGGGAATCGCCGCGAACAGGCCGATGGCGGTGGCGATCAGCGCCTCGGCGATGCCCGGGGCCACGGTGGACAGGGTCGCCTGCTGCACCTGGGACAGGCCGAGGAAGGAGTTCATGATCCCCCACACGGTGCCGAACAGGCCGATATAGGGGCTGACCGAGCCCACGGTGGCAAGAAACTGCAGGCCCTTTTCCAGGCGGGTTTCCTGCTCGCTGATGGCCACGTACAAGGCCCGTTCCACGCCCTCCAGCACGCCTTCAGCGGCGCCGCCGGCCGCGCCGTGCAGGTGGCCGAATTCCTCATAGCCGGCGACAAAGATCGGCTCCACGCCGCCTTCGCCGTCGGCCTTGCGGGCCACTTCGCGGTACAGCGGCAAGAGTTCGGGGGCGGCGCGAAAGCGCTGGATGAAGGCGTTGCAACGGCGCTCACGGCCGCGCAGCACGGCGCCGCGCTGGATGATCAGGTACCAGCTGAGCAGGGATGCCAGGAGCAGGGTCAGCATCACCGCCTTGACCAACAGGCTGGCATCGCTGATCAGCCCCCAGATGCTCATGTGTTCGAGTGTGGCTTGCATGGTGAAACTCCTTCGCGGGTGCCCGCCGGGGCCTGAGCCGTGCCGGCGGGGCTATTCGATGACATGCCGATGACCGGGTGATGACAGCCGCTCAGGGCAGCTTCAGGGCCCGGGTGACGTCGGCCCAGGGCACGAACTTGAAGTTCTGGGTCTGCTCGGGCATGCGCTTGCGCCCGTCCTGGACCACCAGCAGGCCCTGGCTCCAGGGCCCGCCGAGGTTGGCCGAGGTGACTTCCAGGCCGTCGGTTTCCGAGGCGCCGTCGATCCCCGCCGCGGCGTTGAGGCCGACCCGGAAGGCACCGTGGGAAGCGAACGGCGGCTCGGCGTCCAGCACCAGATAGCTGTCGTTGCCCTGGCTGGAAATCACCAGGTAGTCGCGGGCGTTGCTCTGGTACAGGGCCAGGCCCTCGACATCGGCCTGCAACAGGCCGCCGACCTTGATCACGCTGTGCAGGGTCGCCGGTTGTTCGGGGCGGGCGTCCAGGGCCCAGACCCCGACGTCCTCTTCCCCCAGGAACAGCCGCTGGCGCTGGTCGTCGGCGACGCAACCCTCGGGCTGGCTGGCCACCTTGAACTGGCGCACCAGCTCGCCCTGGGCACTGCCGGACGGCGCACTCAGGCGGTACTGGACGAAGGTGCCGTCCTTGTCGTTGGCAATCGCATAGACCTCGCCGCTGGCGGGCTGGAACAGGCACAGGCCGTAGATCGCCTTGAGCGGCGTGGGGATCTCCCCGGCCTCGCGCAGCTCGCCGCTGGCACGGTCGATGGCGAACAGGCTGAGGCTGTTGCGGTCGCGGTTGCTGGCCACGGCCAGGTCCACGGTCTGCTGGCCCAGCTTGAAGTTGGGGCGCACGTCGACGTTGTTCAGGCGCCCCACCGCCAGTTCCTGCAACAGCTTGCCCTGCAGGTCGTAGGCCAGCAGGCCCTGCTTCTTGTTGGTGCCCAGCACCCGGCTCAGGGACGGCTGCTGCGGGTGGACCCAGATCGCCGGGTCATCGGCGGCATCGCCCTGGCGCCCCACCGGTTCGCTCTGCACCGCCGCCTGCACGTTGGGCAATACCGGCGGCAGGGCCGGCGCGTGGGCCTGCCAGTCCAGCTGGCCCTGGTACAGGCGGCCATCCTCGTCATCGCGCAGCAACACTTGCAGGCCCTTGGCGCTGGCGCGCAGGGCGATGTTTTCCGGTTCCTTGAGGCCGCTCAGGGGCAAGGTGGCCTGGGCCGACCAGCCCTGCTCCTGCTGCTGATAGAGATGCAGTTGCGCGGCTTTCGGGTCCAGGCCCAGTACCCCGCCCGGCACCAGGGCCATGGCCCCGGCGCTTTTCCTGATCTCGCCAAAGGGCGCGCGCAGGGCCACCGGCTGGCGTGCAGTGTCGGCTTCGGCGTGGGCCGGGTAGGCCCACCAGCCGACGTTCTGTTCATTGACCAGCAGTTGCTGGGCGGCGTCATCCACCTGGCAGAACTTGGCCTCCGGCGGCAGCGGCAGGCCACGCACCCGTCGCGGCTCGGCGCTCAGTTGTGCCCCGTGGCCCACCAGCCACTGCTCGCCCTTGCCCTCCTCGCCCACCAGGAACAGGAACAGGTTGCTGGCCTCGTCGCGGTACAGGCACAGGCCGTTGACCGGGAAGTCGCGGGGCGGCAGGTACAGCGGCTGGCCCCAATGCCGGGCCTTCGGGTCGAGGCTCAGCAGCAGTGCCTGCTGGCGTTCGTTGTCCAGGCTGGCCACCAGCAGTTGCTGGCCGGCGGCGCGGCTGTCCAGGCCGTTGAACGAGCCCTTGAAGCGGGCCAGCTGGCGGCCCTGTTCATCCAGCAGCAACAGGCCTTCGCGCTCGCTGGCCAGCAGCCGGTCGGCGCCTGTGCCGGCGGGCACGAAGCCCAGCCCGGTGACGCCCGGGGTCTGCTCGGCCCAGGGTTTGAGGGTCAGGCCCGGCACGCTGGGGGCGGCCTGGGCAGCACTGCTGGCCAGGCCAATGCACAGCGCCAGCAGAGTGGCTTTCGCGATCGATACAGTGCTCATCACAATCCTTGGAGGTGCAGTCGGGCAGCGGCCCGGTACTTAGAAATGGGTGAAGGTCAGGCCGAGCTTGTAGGTCGGGCCGTATTCCTCGTACTGGGCGTTGTAGGAGCGGTTGCCGGTGTAGACGAAGTACGGCTGGTCGGTGAGGTTCTGCGCCTCGAAGCTCAGTTGCAGGTTCTTGCTCAGGGAATACTTGGCGCTGAAATCGACGAAGGTCTGGGCGTCCACGTGCAGGTCGTGGGCCTTGTCGCCGATCGAGGCCAGCTCATAGAGGTAGGCCGACTTGTAGTTGGCCGACAGGCGCAGACTGAGCTTGTCGTCTTCCCAACCGAGCATCAGGTTGCCCACGGTGTCCGACTGGTTGGGCAGGTCGATGTCGCGCTTGCGGTTGACCCCGGCCTTCTGGTCGAAGCCTTCGATGCTCGCGCTGGAGCGGCTGAAGGTGCTGTTGGCGCCCAGCAGCAGGCCGTTCCACGGCGCCGGCAGCCAGTCGAACTTCTGCGAGTAGGCCAGCTCCAGGCCATACAGCTTGGCGCTGTCGCCGTTGGCGAAGGTGTGCGCCTCGGAGAACCCGCTCCAGGCGCCGGTGCCGGCCAGGTCGGTGTTGTAGACGAAGTTCTGGATGTCCTTGTAGAACACGAAGGCCGAGACGCTGCCGGCGCGGCCCATGTAGTGCTCGATGCCCAGATCCAGGTTGCTCGACTCCAGGGGCTTGAGGTCCGGGTTGCCGAAGGTCGCCTCGTCGCCGTCGATGACAAAGCCCGGGGCCAGCTGGCCGAAGGTCGGGCGCACCACGCTCTTGGTCCAGGCCGCGCGCAGTTGGGTGTTCTTGTCCAACTGGTAGCGCGCGTGCAGCCCCGGCAGCCAGTGCTGGTAGCGGCGCTTGGTGTCGGTGGCGGTGAAGGCGCCGTCGGTGACCCCGGTGCCCTTGGCCTCGAACTCGGTGCCCTCGTAGCGCAGGCCGGCAATGAAGCGCCAGTCGTCGATGTCCAGGGTGTTCATGAAGTAGCCGGCGTTGATGTCTTCGCGGATCTTGAAGTCGTTGACCCGGGATTCTTCCTCGTCGTAGAAGGCCGCCGGATTCAGGCCGCCGATCAGTTGCTTGATGGCGCTGCCGCTGATGCCCGGGCCGAAGCGGCCCAGGGAATAGTCCACGCGGCCCTTCTGGAACTGCCCGAGGTTGAGCTGCTGGTCGGTGAAGCCCAGGGTGTCGAAGTCCTTGTAGACCCAGGCTTCCAGGTCGTTGTCCTTGTTGCGCCGGCTGACTTTGCCACCGAACTTGAACTGCGCGGCGTAGCCACTGAGGTCATAGTCCCGGGCCAGGTCCAGGCGCAGGTTCTTCTCGGTGTCGGTGGTGTTCTGCTTTTCCCAGTCGACCTTGTCCAGGGTGAAGTTGGCCGCGTCAAAGAAGCCTGAGCCAATCACCGGGCGCGGCTTGCCGTTGTCGTAGAAGCCGCTGTCGGAAAAGTCGCTGTTGCCCTTGAAGGTGGCCCCGGCGATATGCGCCGGGCTGTCTTCGCTGGAGCGGCTGTAGCCGGTCTGGCCGCTGAGGGTCCACAGGCCCAGCTGGCGCTCGCCGCCGAACACGTAGGACTGGATCTCCTGGGTTTCCTCGCGCTGCTTGAGCTTGCGCTTGGCCTCGGCGTCGCCGCGCTCCCCGGCCGCCAGCGGGTCGGCGAACTCGATGCTGGTGGAGTTGCGCGTCTCGCTGTCCTTGTAGCGGCTGTAGAGGGTGCGCAGGTAGTAGCTGCTGCTGTCGTCAGGCTTGTAGTCGAAGTTCAGGCCGCCGCCGGCCCGCTCGCGGCTGATGGCGTAGTCGCGCTGCTCGAACTCCAGCAGCCTGGCGCCGCGCTCGAAGTCCCAGGCGCCGCCGGTCTCGACGTTGTCGGAGCCGAAATCGCGCTTCTGCCAGCTCAGGGCCGCGGCCACGCCGAAGTTGTCGATGCCGTCGCCGAGGCTGAAGCGGTTGCTCGCCGCGCCGGAGAATTTCGGGCTGGTCTGGTGGGTGTTCTGGTCGTAGCTGGCCTCGCTGCTGCCGCTGTAGAACAGGCCCTTGTGGTCGAAGGCCGAGAGGCTTTTCACGTCCACGGTGCCGCCCAGGGAGTTGGCGTCCATGTCCGGGGTCAGGGTCTTGATCACCGACAGCGACTGCACCAGCTCCGAGGGCAGCACATCCAGGGCCACGGCGCGGCGCGCGCTTTCCGGGGACGGCACCAGGGTGCCGTTGATGGTCACGCTGTTGAGGTCCGGGCCCAGGCCGCGGACGCTGACAAAGCGCCCTTCGCCCTGGTCGCGCTCGATGCTGATGCCCGGCAGGCGCTGCGCCGCTTCGGCGGCGTTCTGGTCCGGCAACTGGGCCACGCCGTCGGCGTGTACCACGCTCTGGATGCTGTCCGAACGCCGTTGTTCCTTGAGCGCCTGATCGATGCTGGCCGCCTGGCCCACCACTTGGACGTGCTCGGTGGCGGCCGTTTCGGCGGCGCTCAAGCGTTCACTGGCGATGGCCATGGCCAGCGCGGTCAAGGTAAAGCTGACCAGCCCGGGACTGCTGCGCTTGTACATGAGGTTCCTCCCCAAGAGTCCGCCAACGCCGGGCAAGGGGCCCGGCAACTGGGAGGGCACGCTAGGGTTGGCGAATGACGGTTCTGTGACAGGCCTGGTCGGCAGGTCGCCAAAACAGCCGTTTCCCCGGGTTTCGCCCCGGCAAATGAGCTGAATTGACCCCTGCGGGAGCGGGCTTGCCGGCAAAAGCCATCACCCGTCGGGCGCAGGTCTTGCGGGCCCCATTGCCGGCAAGCCGGCTCCTACACATCCGTGGCGCCCCCGACGCCCCGTAGGAGCGGGCTTGCCCGCGAAGAGGCCCTCGAGGCGACCCCATCCAGCAAAAAAAAACGCCTGAACCCTGAGCTGATTCGACCCCTCGACGGTTTTTTCCGCTGTCACCCCACCGTCACAAACATCTGCTGTGCTGGCGCCCTCTCACTCCTGGCAAAAAGGATCGCGGCCATGTTCTGCGTGCTCAAACCCCACCGCTGGAAACTCGCCGCGCTGTTGCTGGCGGCCAATGCCGGGCTGTTGCTGCACCTGGCTTGCGGCAGCCTGAAATCAGTCAGCGAGTGGCAATGGCTGGACATCATCGGCGAAGGCGGCTCGGCACTGCTGGCCCTGGTCTGGCTCGCACTGGTGCTCAAGAGCCGCCCCGCCGGCCGGGTCACCAACTACCTGGCCCTGGGCCTGAGCTGCATTTTCTTTTCCTGGTGGATCGACAGCCTCGACGAGTTCATCCGCCTGCCCGCCAGCATCACCTGGGACCACTGGCTGGAGTCCGGGCCGATGCCCATCGGCATGATCCTGCTGACCATCGGCATCTACCACTGGCACCGCGAACAGCTGGCCATCAGCGCGCAGATGGAAAAGAAGGAACGGCTGTTTCGCGAGCACCGGCAGTTCGACAAGCTCACGCCCCTGGCCGGCGCCGACTACCTCAAGCGCGAGCTGGCCGCCAGCCTGGAGGACAGTCGCCGCCAGCAGCAGCCGTTGTCGTTGCTGGCCCTGGACCTGGACCATTTCGCCGCGATCAACCAGCACTACGGCCACGCCGAAGGGGATGCGGTGCTGCAGGCCCTGAGCCATGTGCTGCTGCTCAACCTGCGGCGCCAGGACCTGCTGTGCCGACTGGCCGGCGACCGCTTCGTGGTGCTCTTGCCCAACACCGGCGAGAGCCAGGCCCGACTGCTGGCCCTGGAACTGCAACAGGCGGTGCAGGGCCTGGCGCACAAGACCCGGCAACACGGCGAGCGCCTGCACCTGGCGGCCAGCACCGCGGTGGTGATGGCCCTGGAGGAGACCCCGGAGGTCCTGCTCAAACGCCTCAACCTGGCCCTGGCCCGGGCCAAGCAGCCCCTGGCGAAAACCGCCTGAGGCGCCGTCATGACCGTGAAGACCCACTGGTACGAAGCCGATACCCGCTTCATCCCCGGGCACTATCAACCGGCGGCGCTAATCGACCTGGCGCTGTCGCGGGACATCGACAGCCATCGCCTGCTGCGCGGCACCGGGCTGTTCCACGAGGACATCCTGGCCGGACAGACCCGTCTCAGCCCGCAGCAGTTCCTGGCGCTGATCGGCAACAGCCGGCGCCTGCTGGACGCCGACGACAGCAGTTTCCTGTTTGGCCAGCGCCTGCTGCCCGGGCACTACGGCGCCGCCAGCCATGCCTTGCGCCATGCCCAGAACCTGCATCAGGCCCTGGACACCCTGGTGCAGCAGCAGGCCCTGCTCAGCCCCCTGCTGAGCCTACGCCTGGTGCTGGATGAGCAGCATGCCTATTGCTACTGGCTGGACAGCTGCGGCGCCGGCGAGCACGGGCGCTTCCTGCTGGAAGCCAGCATGACTTCGCTGGTGGCCATGAGTCAGTGGCTCAGCGGCCAGCGCCTGCCCTGGGAATGCAGCTTCAGCCATGCCGAGCCGCGCTACGTCGAGCAGTACTGGGTGCACCTGGGGGAACAGACCCAGTTCCAGCGGCCCCTGGACCTGATGCGCATCCCACGGACATACCTGACCCGGCCCTGGCCCGGGGCCTCGGCCACCGCCGGCCAGGTGGCGCGCCTGGAAGCCGACGAACACCTGCGCCAGCTGGGTTTTTCCGGGAGTTTTCTCGATGCCCTAGACCGCTACCTGCAAGCCAACGTGCGGCATGCGCCGAGCCTGGAACAGACCGCCCAGGCCTTCGCCATGAGCCCGGCGACCCTCAAGCGCAAGTTGAGCAAGCACCACAGCGGCTACCAGCAGCAGGTGGACCGGGTGCGCAAGCAGGTGGCGCTGTACCTGTACCAGATCAGGGGCTGGAGCAACGAGGCAGTGGCCGAGTACCTGAACTTCAATGACCCGGCCAACTTCCGCCGCTCCTTCAAGCGCTGGACCGGCAGCACCCCAACCCTGATCCGGCAGTTGCTGGGCGACAGCTGAAACGTTTAACCTCGAACCATGACCGCGGGTGTGCCAACTGCACAAAGCGCTAAAGCCGCAGGCCATTCAGGCGTATAAACCTTGGAGCGATGGCGCCACTGTCATCCGCGCCGGAGCCATTTCCAACACGGGGTAGAGTCATGACCACAGCCAATGTCCTCAACAACCTGTTTCCTGCTGCCGCCGACATCCCCGAAGCCTATCGCCTGCCCGATCCGGTGGAGCAGCGCGACTACCTGGTAGACGGTGAACTGCGCACCTGGAACGGCCCCCTGGCCCAGGTCCGCAGCCCGATCTACTTGAGCGGCGCCGACGGCGACCAGCAAGTGATTCTCGGCAGCACGCCGCTGCTGGACGCTGATACCGCCCTCACCGCCCTGGACGCCGCCGTGCGCGCCTACGACCGCGGCCAGGGCGCCTGGCCAACGATGCGCGTGGCTGAGCGCATCCAGCACGTGGAAGCTTTCCTGGCGCGCATGCGCGAACAGCGCACAGCAGTGGTCAAGTTGCTGATGTGGGAAATCGGCAAGAACCTCAAGGACTCGGAGAAAGAGTTCGACCGCACCTGCGACTACATCGTCGACACCATCGGCGCGCTCAAGGAACTGGACCGGCGCTCCAGCCGCTTCGAACTGGAGCAGGACACCCTCGGCCAGATCCGCCGCGTGCCCCTGGGCGTGGCCCTGTGCATGGGCCCCTACAACTACCCGCTGAACGAAACCTTCACCACCCTGATCCCGGCACTGATCATGGGCAACACCGTGGTGTTCAAGCCGGCCAAGCTCGGCGTGCTGCTGATCCGCCCGCTGCTCGAAGCCTTCCGCGACAGCTTCCCGGCCGGGGTGATCAACGTCATCTACGGCAGCGGCCGCGAGACCGTCAGCGCGCTGATGGCCAGCGGCAAGATCGACATCTTCGCCTTCATCGGCACCAACAAGGCCGCCAGCGACCTGAAGAAACTCCACCCCAAGCCGCACCGCCTGCGCGCGGCCCTGGGCCTGGACGCGAAGAACCCGGGAATCGTGCTGCCCGATGCCGACCTGGACAACGCGGTCAGCGAGGCCGTTACCGGCGCGCTGTCGTTCAACGGCCAGCGCTGCACCGCGCTGAAGATCCTGTTCGTCCATGAAAGCGTGGTGGAGCGCTTTATCCAGCAGTTCAACGCCAAGCTGCAAGGCCTCAAGCCGGGCATGCCCTGGGAGCCGGGCGTGGCCCTGACGCCACTGCCGGAAAACACCAAGGTCGATTACCTGCACGCCCTGGTGGCCGATGCCCAGGCCCACGGCGCCCAGGTGGTGAACCCCCATGGCGGCGAGTCGCGGGCGTCGTTCTTCTACCCGGCGGTGCTGTACCCGGTGAACCCGCAGATGCGCGTCTACCACGAGGAACAGTTCGGCCCGGTGGTGCCCATCGTGCCCTACCGCGACCTGGACACGGTGATCGACTACGTCCTGGAGTCGGACTTCGGCCAGCAACTGAGCCTGTTCGGCAGCGACCCGGCGGTGATCGGCCGGCTGGTGGACACCTTCGCCAACCAGGTCGGGCGGATCAACATCAACGCCCAGTGCCAGCGCGGCCCGGACACCTTCCCCTTCAACGGTCGCAAGAACTCCGCCGAGGGCACGCTGTCGGTGCATGATGCGTTGCGCACCTTCTCGATCCGCACCCTGGTGGCGACCAAGTTCCAGAAGCGCAACAAGGAGCTGATCAGTGACATCATCCGCAACCGCGACTCCAGCTTCCTGACCACCGACTACATTTTCTAAGAGCGCCTGGCCGGGGCTCGCCACGCGGCGAGTCGCGGCTACTGATTCAGCCACTCATCAGCTATTGGAGAAACCGGTCTGGGCCCGTTCAAACACCTGCGGGGCATCCACCTGCCGCCCTTGCTGCAGCGCCTGCTGCGTCCCCTGCTGGACCCGTACCGGCGCTACCGTCACGCCCGCCTGATCCACGCGGTGCGGGTCGCCCTCGGCCTGATCGCCACCATTCTCCTGACCACCGGCCTCAACCTGCCCCACGGCGAGTGGGCGTCGGTGACCATGTTGGTGGTGATCGGCGGCCTGCAGCACCACGGCAACATCGGCAAGAAGGCCGCCGAGCGGGCCATCGGCACCCTGGTGGGCGCCGGGGTCGGCCTGGTGCTGGTGGTGCAGCAGGCGTACTTCGGCCATCCCTGGCTGACCTACCTGGGCATGTCGGCGGTGTGCGGCTACTTTTCCTACCACGCCATCGGCAAGGGCGGGTATACCGCGCTGCTGGCGGCGATCACCGTGTTCATCGTCGCCGGCCATGGCGACAACCAGATCAGCGACGGCCTGTGGCGCGCGGTGGACATCCTCATCGGCATTGCCCTGGCCCTGGCGTTTTCCTTCGCCATTCCGCTGTACGCGGTGTATTCCTGGCGCTACACCCTGGCCAGCGCCCTGCGCGACTGCGCCCAGTTGTACGGACGGATCATCCAGGGCCAGTCGGTGACCGACGACGAACACCTCAAGCTCCTGGGCCGGGTCAACGCCGCCATGCTGCAACTGCGTTCGCTGATGCCGTCGGTGTCCAAGGAAGTGCGCATCTCCATGACCGAACTGGACGCCATCCAGCGCAATCTGCGGATGTGCATCAGCACCCTGGAGATCCTCGGCAACACCCGCCCCGATGCCAGCGACCGGCAGGCCATGGCACAGATGCAACTGGCACTCAAGGCCGAGCACCGGCAGATCCGCGTGCAGTTGATCGGCATGGCCCGGGCCCTGCAAACGGGGGGCACCCAGCGCCTGGACAAACCCCTGGAAGGCCATGCCGACAAGGCCCTGGAGGCGCCGGTGTATTCGCCCCTTGACGGTTACCGGCTGCTCACCCGGCAGTTGGCCGCGACCCTGGGCGAAATGCGCCAGCGACTGGCCAAGAGCGCCCGGCACTGGAAGATTTAAAACAACTCGCTAAAGGGAATGAAACGCGCCGCCTCGCCCACCTGCAGGGTGTGGCCTTCAAGGATCTCCACCAGGCCATCGGCCCAGGAGGCTCCCAGCAATACCCCCGAGCTCTGATTCGGGTAGAGCACGGCGCGGCCGTTTTCCAGGCGCGCCCGCAGGTATTCCCGGCGGCTGCCGGCCTTGGGCCAGTTGAAGGCCACGCTGACCGGCACACTCAAGGGCGCAACCTGCTCCACTCCCTGAATCCGCAACAGGTAGGCCCGGGCCAGCAGGCCGAAGGTCACCAGGGCCGAGGCCGGATTGCCCGGCAGGCCGATCACCGGCACCTGGCCGAAGTGGCCCACCGTCAGCGGTTTTCCGGGTTTGATGGCGAGCTTCCAGAACAGCGGTCGGCCGTTGTTCCTCAGCACCTGGCCCAGGCAATCGGCATCCCCCGCCGAGACCCCGCCAGTGGTCAGGATCAGGTCCGCGCCATGCTGCAACTGTTCCAGCCTGAGCCGGGTCTGCTGTGGCTGGTCGGGAAGAATCCCGGCGTCGATGACCTCGCAGCCCAGGCTGTCGAGCCAGTGGCGGAGCAAGGTGCGGTTGCTGTTGTAGATGCAACCCGGGCGCATAGGCATGCCCGGTTCCAGCAACTCATCGCCGGTGGACAGCAACGCCACCCGCGGACGGCGCACCACTTGCAGCTCGGTGCAGCCCTGAGCGGCGGCCACCGCCAGTTCGAAAGGCCCCAGGCGCTTGCCGGCTTGCAACAGCACATCACCAGCCCGGTTCTCCTGGCCTTGAGGGCGGATGTTCTGTCCCGGTTTCAGCGCCTGGGTGAAGCGCGCCCGGCCATCCTCCAGCAACTCGACGTTCTCCTGCATCTCCACGCAGTCAGCGCCGGCAGGCACCGGGGCGCCGGTGAAGATCCGCGCACAGGTGCCCGGCTGCAAGGGGTCGCCGGGCTGACCGGCAAAGATCGTCTGTGACACCGCCAGTGGCTGGCCGTCCCAGTGCTGCAGGTTGAGGGCGTAACCGTCCATGGCGCTGTTGGCCCAGGGCGGCAGGTCCAGGGTCGCCACCAGGTCAGTGGCCAGCACCCGTTGCCGGGCATGGTCCAGGGCCAGGGTTTCGCTTTGCGTCAGACGTTGGGTATCGGCCATGGCCAGCAGGCTGGCCAGTGCTTCTTCCAGCGGCATCAAGTGGCCCTGGCTCATCCCCGGGACTCGCAGGCCTGCACCGGCTTGAGGTGCGGCACGAAATTGCACGGCCGATGGCGGGCATCCAGTTGCTCGGCGAGGATGCCTTCCCAGGCGGTGCGGCAGGCCCCGGTGGAGCCCGGCAGGCAACACACCAGGGTGCCATTGGCCAGCCCGGCCAGGGCCCGGCTCTGTACCGTGGAGGTGCCGATATCGAGGATCGAGATGGCGCGAAACAGCTCGCCGAAACCGTCGATGTGCTTGTCCAGCAGGCAACTCACGGCTTCGGGGGTGCTGTCGCGACCGGTGAAGCCGGTGCCGCCGGTGATCAACACCACCTGGATGCGCTCGTCGGCGATCCAGGCCGCCACCTGGGCGCGGATCTTGTACAGATCGTCCTTGAGCAGGTTGCGTTCGCTCAGGGTGTGGCCGGCTTCCAGCAGGCGACTGACCAGCAGTTGCCCGGAGGTGTCCGTGGCGTATTCCCGGGTATCGCTGACTGTCAGCACGGCTATGTTCAAGGGTACAAACAACGCATCCGACTTCACGCTCATGTCATTCTCCGACCGGCAAGATAAAAATCATGGATGCAGGCTAAAGGCCCGAAACCGCGGCTGTCTAATCGTTCTGGCTGACCGGATTATCGAGGCGCTCTATCGTCAACCGCGGTTTGGTGTGGCGGTTGATAAAGCCCATCAATCGTCCATTCAACACTTCCGATTGGACGTGCCCGAAGGACAATGCCATCGTTTGCGCCACCCACCTGACATGCGCCAGACCATGACCCCGACCCGCTCTGCCCCAACTGCCTCCCCGCCCTGCTCGATCCTGCTGCTGGCCGGTGGCCGCGGCTCGCGCATGGGCGGTCGCGACAAGGGCCTGGTGACCTGGCAGGGCCGGCCCTTGATTGCCCATGTACAGGCCACGGTGCGGCCCTTCAGCGACGACCTGATCATTTCCTGCAACCGCAACGCCGAGCAGTACCGGCCCTATGCCGATCGCCTGGTGGCGGATGAGCAGGCAGACTTTCTCGGCCCCATGGCCGGCGTGCTGGCGGGCCTGGCAGTGGCCCGGCACCCCTGGCTGCTGGTACTGGCCTGCGACGCGCCGCGGATCGACGGCGCGCTGATCCAGACGCTGCTGGATGCCCGCCCGGCGGACACCCTCAGCCCGTTGATGGTGCAGCAGGACGGACAGTGGCAACCCATGTTCAGCCTGATACCCACGGCCCTGGCAGCCCGCTTGCGCGCCGCCTGGGAGCGCGGCGAGCGCAGCCTGCTGCGGGCCCTCGCCGCCCATGGCCTGAAGCCTTTGCCTTGCGCCGCCGACGATCCGCGGCTGAGCAACTTCAACACCCCTGAACTACTGTCTGAAACAGACCCCGGGCCCGTGGCCTGAACGCCGACGGTGTGCCCCGAGGGTTCGGCCCGGGAAGACTGAACGTCTTTCCACGAACCGGACACCTGCGTTAATACTGACTCCGATTCCCTTCACCACAGGTGCCATTGTGGACATCAAGCAACTCAAGTTTCTGATCGCCCTGGAGCAGACCCGGCACTTCGGCCAGGCTGCCGCGCGCTGCCACATTACCCAGCCGACCCTGTCCATGCGCCTGCGCAACCTGGAGGATGAGCTGGACCTGATCCTGGTGACCCGAGGCCAGCGCTTCGAAGGCTTCACCGAGGCCGGCGAGCGGGTCCTGGCCTGGGCCAAGACCCTGCTGGCGGCCCATGACGGGCTGTTCGCCGAGGCCGCCGCCTGCCGCGGGCAACTGGTGGGTAACCTGCGCCTGGGCCTGGTGCCGCTGAGCGGCTTCAATCCCATCAGCTATGTGCAGAAGCTCTCGGCGAGCTTTCCCGAGCTCAAGTTCAGCCTGTCGTCCGCCAGCTCCGACCGGATCATCGAGGACATCGGCAACAACCAGCTGGACCTGGGGGTCTGCTACCTGGACCACGTCAACCCCAACTACCTGGACTTCTTCGAGATCGGCGAGACCCGGGTCGGCCTGCTCTACGACACCCGGCACTTTCATTTCGAAGGCAGCGAGATGAGTTGGGAGGACGCCGCCGAGCTGCCCCTGGGCATGCTCAGCACCGGCATGCACTATCGCAAGTCCATCGACCTGAGCTTTCGCAGCCGCGGCCTGAACCCGACGCCGATCCTGGAGAGCGATTCCACCTACCAGCTGTTCCAGGCGATCCACGAGGGCTTCTGCTGCTCGATCATGCCCCTGGACAGCGGCCTGGATTCGCCCATCGACAACCTGGCCTTTATCCAGCTGCCGGATGCCAGCGTGCTGGCGCCCCTGGGCCTGGTGATGCGCAAGACCGAACCGCGCTCGGCGATTGCCGAAAAGTGCTTCGCCGAAGCCAGGAAACTCTTTGCCATCAAGGGCGAATGAACGCCCCCGGAGCCAGCGTGCCCCGGAGTGAATCGACTGTATTGAGGTGTCGTCATGGTTTGCCGTATCGAACAATCGGAGCAACAGCCCGAGGCCAATGCACCGGCCCCCGCGCCGCAGCGCGTGACCTATCGCGAATACAGCTCCGAGGGCGGAGTGGCCGAGGCGCCGCTGGCCGCCGAGATTGCTCTGGCCATCACCTACAACGGTCTGAGCCAGGCGGTGATGATGGTGTCTCCCGGCAACCTGGAGGATTTCATTCGCGGCTTCAGCATCACCAACGACATCGTCAGCGACCTCAGCGAAATCTACGACATCCGCCTGAGCCACTTTCCCCAGGCCTGCCAGGCCGATGTGCAGATTTCCAGCCGGGCCTTCTGGGCCCTCAAGGACCATCGCCGGCAAATGGCCGGGACCAGCGGCTGCGGGTTATGCGGCGTGGAAGCCCTGGAACAGGCGCTGCCGCAACTGCAGAGCCTCGAACCTTCGCCGCTGCCCCCCGCCGAGCATCTGCAGGGCCTGCGCGAGCGCATCGAACAGGCCCAGCACATGGCCCGCAGCAGCGGCGCCCTGCACGCGGCGCTGTACTTCGACGAACAGGGCGAGGTGCGCCTGTGCCAGGAAGACATCGGCCGCCACAACGCCCTGGACAAGCTGATCGGCGCCCTGCTGAACGCCGGGATCGATGGCCGCCAGGGCTTCACCGTGGTCACCAGCCGCTGCAGCCTGGAACTGATCCACAAAGCCGTGCGCGCCCGCCTCGGCACCCTGGTCAGCCTGTCGGCGCCCACCGCACTGACCGTGCAATGGGCCAACAAGCACCACCTGAACCTGATCCACGTGCCCCATCGCAACGCCCCGCGGATCTACAGCCCGGTGTAAATGCACAACGCCGGAAGACAGGCATCCGGCGTTGTTCCCCACCTTCCCTCAAACCTCACTCACCGGCATCAGCTCAATGTTCTGCTGCTCAACGTTCTGCAACCCAACGTTCGGCAGCCCAACGTTCGGCAGCCTGCCGGTCGCTCTCACGTCCGTCGATCCAGCGTTCGCCACCGGGGGTGACTTCGCGCTTCCAGAACGGTGCGCGGGTCTTGAGGTAATCCATGATGAAGGCGCAGGCCTCGAAGGCGGCTTGCCGGTGGGCACTGGCCACGCCGACAAAAACGATGGGCTCGCCCACCTGCAACAACCCCACCCGATGCACCAGGCTCACCCGGTTCAGCGGCCAACGCTCCCGGGCCTGTTGCACGATGCCCTGCAGCGAGCGCTCGGTCATGCCCGGGTAGTGTTCCAGGTACAGGCTCTGTACCGCCTCCCCCAGGTTGAGGTCGCGCACATAACCGACAAAGGTCACCACCGCGCCGACACGGCTATCGCCGGCCTGCAGGCCGGCGTTGAGTTGATCAAGGTTGAAGGCCTGGGTCTGCACCTGAATGCTCATGCCTCAGCCCCCGGTCACTTGAGGAAAGAAGGCGATTTCATCGAAGTCCTCGATGACCGCATCGAGCTTGCACAGGTCCTGGTTCAGCGCGCACATCAGGCTGCTTTCCCCCAGCACCGTGGCCCAGGTTTCACCCCGGGCCATCAGCAACTGGCGCACGTCATCGACGGTGTGCAGGTCGGCGTCCAGGGGCAGTTTCTCGCCGCCGCTGCCCAGCTGTTCGCGGTAGCGGGCAAAGTAATTGACCAGAATCATTGCGTTTCTCCAGCGATGAACAGCCCTGATTTGCCGCCCTGCTTCTTCAGCAGTTGCAGGCCCTCGATGACCATGCCCCGGTCCACCGCCTTGCACATGTCGTAGATCGTCAGCGCCGCCACGCTGGCGGCGGTCATGGCTTCCAGTTCGACCCCGGTGGCGCCATTGAGTCGGCAGCAGGTGGTGATCTGCACCCGATCTGGCGGCAGCGCTTGCAGTTCGACGTGGATGCCGCTGAGCAGCAACGGGTGGCACAGGGGGATCAGTTCGTGGGTCTTCTTCGCCGCCATGATCCCGGCGATGCGCGCCACGGCGAACACGTCGCCCTTGGGGTGCCCCTGGTCCTGGATCAGTTGCAGGGTGGCCGGGAGCATGCGCACCCAGGCCTGGGCCTGGGCTTCGCGCTCGGTTACGGCCTTACAGGTGACATCCACCATGCTGGCCCGGCCCTGGGCGTCCAGGTGAGTGAGTTCGTTCATGTGCAACCTCGGATAAAGACAGTGGATCAGCTCAGGACATAGTCCACCGGCACCAGGGCCGGCGGCAGTTCAGTGGCCCCCAGGGCGTCGAGAATCTCGCGTTCGAGGGTGCGCACCAGGGCGTCCATCGGCAGGTCGTTCTCGTCGTGGCCAAAGGGGTCTTCCAGCTCGTCGCCAATGGCGTCCAGGCCAAAGAAGGTGTAACTGACGATGGCGGTGAAGATCGGCGTCAGCCAGCCCAGGGGCTCGGCCATGGCAAAGGGCAAGAGGATGCAGAACATGTAGCTGGTGCGGTGCAGCAGCAAGGTGTAGGGGAACGGCAGCGGCGTGCCCTTGATCCGCTCGCAGGTGGTTTGCGCGGCGGTGATCCCGGACAGCAGATTGGCGATCAGCAGGTAGCGCCACTCGCTGATCACGCCCGAAGTCGCCAGGGCCGAGCACTGGCGCGACACCTGGCGCAGGACGCTGTCCGGCAGGTTCGGCGTCCGGGCCGCCGGCCAATGGCTGAGCCAGGTGCCTGCCGCGCTGAGCTCGTCTTCCTGGCGCAGCCGGGCCTTGAGGGCGTGGGCGAAACCGCACAGGTCCCGCAGGATGCTGCTGCGGGCCTGGGCATCGCCGAGCACCTGGGTTTCGCGGATTAGCGAGCGCACCTCGGTGAGCACCGCGCCCAGGGCCTTGCGCCCTTCGTACCAGCGGTCGTAACAGGCGTTGTTGCGAAAGCTCATGAAGATCGACAGCGACAGCCCGAGCAAGGTGAAAGGCGTGGCATTGACCTTGGAAAAGTAGGCCGGGTGCAGGGTTTCGATCAGCACGATGGCCGAGGCCAGCAGGGTCACCAGCAGGCTGCGCAAAGCAATGCGCTTGGCGATCGACCCCTTGAGGGAGATCAGCACGCTGATCAGGTTGGGTTTGGATCTGACGATCATCGGGGCGAAACCTTTGCACGATAAGAAGGGAGCAATGAGCGGCGGCTCAGCCGCCGGTCATGTTCATGAAACGCACCACCTGGAGCTCATCGTTGAGCTCGAAATGGTGGCGATAGGGCTTGAGCTTCATCGCCTCGACAATGGCCCGCTGCAGGCGCTCGGCGTCACCGGGGTGGGCGCGCAGCACGGCCTTGAGGTCCACCGAGTGTTCGTTGCCCAGGCACAGCAGCAAGCGCCCTTCCACTGTCAGCCGTACGCGGTTGCAGGTGCCGCAGAAGTTGTGGCTGTGGGGCGAGATGAAGCCCAGGCGGATCTGCGGCGCCTCGGCCAGGCGCCAGTAGCGCGACGGCCCCTGGGTCGACTCGGCGGACTCCATCAGGGTGTAGCGCTCGGCGATCCGCTCACGGACCTGGGCGCTGGAAAAGAATGCATCGCGGCGGCTGTGCTCGCTGATGGTGCCCAGGGGCATCTCCTCGATAAACGAGAGGTCCAGGCTGCGGTCGATGGCGAACGCCACCAGTTCGTTGATCTCGCGGTCGTTGCGCCCTTTCATCACCACGCAGTTGAGCTTGGTGCGCTCGAAGCCCGCGGCAATCGCCGCGTCGATGCCGGCGATGACCTGGGACAGGTCACCGGTGCGGGTCAGCTGACGAAACAGCGTCGGGTCCAGGCTGTCGAGGCTGATGTTCAGGCGCTTGACCCCGGCCTCGAACAGCGGCGCTGCCAGCTTGCCCAGTTGCGAGCCATTGGTAGTCATGCACAGCTCCCGCAGCCCCGGCAATTGCCCGATGCGCTCGCACAGTTGCACCACCCCGGGACGGATCAGCGGCTCGCCACCGGTGAGGCGGATCTTGCGCGTACCCAGGGCGACGAAACGCTGCGCCAGCTGGTACAGCTCTTCCAGGGTCAGGATGCGTTGGCGCGGCAGGAACTGCATGTCCTCGGCCATGCAATACACGCAACGAAAATCGCAACGGTCGGTCACCGACATACGTAAATAGTCGACCCGTCGAGCAAAGCCATCCACCAATACTTGATCTGACATCACAGCCTCTGTCGACGCTTGCGACCTATAGGTCTTAGTTGTAATTCGCGGCCACAAACGACCGTTAAGGAGTTGTTGTCGGCAAGACTAAGAGCGATTAAAAGTTGCGTCCAATCGCTATTTACAACTGATTGATCAACGCACTCTATCAACGAAAAAACCGCCCACAATCAGCAACAAGAATTCAACTCAACTCATTGATTATCATGGCTTTTAATTCTTGATAGAGGCTTTCGATCAGCCAGTCATTAATTGCGATTAGACAGCCCATACAAGCGCCGAATAGGCTTTATTCGTGGCCCATGAAACGGGCCCTATAAGTGACTCCGTTGCCCCAAACAGATCCGAACTTAAACGGCGTCACCACAAAACCGCATTTAGCCTGTGCAGTTAAACAATCACTGACATCGATTATTTGTCGGGCGGTTGCCTGCGTGCGCTGTATTGGAGAAATATCATGAGCGAAGTTGATCGATATAAACCCTACAAGGGGGCGGCCGCCGGTTGGGGGGCACTGATCGCGGTGACCAGGAACTGGCTGGGCAGTGAAAACGCCTTCAAGAACATCCGCGCCATGCTCAAGACCAACCAGAACGGCGGCTTCGACTGCCCGGGCTGCGCCTGGGGCGAGTCGCCGGAAAACGGCATGGTCAAGTTCTGCGAGAACGGCGCCAAGGCGGTCAACTGGGAAGCCACCGGGCGCCTGGTGAACCCGGCCTTCTTCAACAAATACACGGTCTCGGCCCTGGCCGCGCAGAGCGACTACTGGCTTGAATACCAGGGCCGCCTGACCCACCCGATGCGCTACGACGCCACCCAGGACCGCTATGTGGAAACCACCTGGGACGAGGCCTTCGAGCTGATCGCCAGCCACCTCAAAGGGCTGGACTCGCCGAACCAGGCGGAGTTCTACACCTCGGGCCGGGCCAGCAACGAGGCGGCGTACCTGTATCAGCTGTTCGTGCGCGCCTATGGCACCAACAACTTTCCCGACTGCTCGAACATGTGCCACGAGGCCAGCGCCGTGGGCATGTTCGAAAGCGTCGGCGTGGGCAAGGGCACGGTGGTGTTCCATGACCTGGAAGAAGCCGACGCGATCTTCGTCATCGGCCAGAACCCCGGCACCAACCACCCACGGATGCTGGAGCCGCTGCGCGAGGCGGTGAAACGCGGTGCCCAGGTGATCTGCTTCAACCCGCTCAAGGAGCGTGGCCTGGAACGCTTCCAGCATCCGCAGCACCCGCTGGAGATGCTCACCAACGGCTCCGAACCCACCTCCTCGGCCTACTTCCGCCCGGCCCTGGGCGGCGACATGGCGGCCTTTCGCGGCATCGCCAAGTTCCTCCTGCGCTGGGAGCGCGAGGCCCTGGCCAACAATGGCGAAGCGGTGTTCGACCGGGCCTTTATCGCCGAGCACACCTCGGGCCTGGACAGCTACCTGGCCGAGGTCGATGCCACGTCCTGGAACCACATCGTCGAGCAGTCCGGGCTGACGCTGGCCGACATCGAGCTGGCGGCGCGCATGTACCGCAAGGCCAAGCGCGCAATCATGTGCTGGGCCATGGGCCTGACCCAGCACACCCATTCGGTGCCGACCATCCAGGAAGTGATCAACGTGCTGTTGCTGCGGGGCAACATCGGCCGCCCCGGCGCCGGCCTGTCGCCGGTGCGCGGCCACAGCAACGTGCAGGGCGACCGCACCATGGGCATCAACGAACTGGCGCCCACCGAGCTGCTGGATGCCCTGGAAACGCGCTTTGGCTTCAAGCCGCCACGGGAGCACGGGCACAACACAGTGATGGCGATCTCGGCCATGGAACAGGGCCGGGCCAAAGTGTTCATCGGCCTGGGGGGCAACTTCGCCCAGGCCACCCCGGACACCCCGCGCACCCACGCCGCCCTGCGCAACTGCGAGCTCACTGTGCACATTGCCACCAAGCTCAACCGCAGCCATCTGGTGACCGGTCGCGAGGCGCTGATCCTGCCGTGCCTGGGCCGCACCGATATCGATATCCAGGCCAATGGCCCCCAAGGCATCACCGTGGAAGACACCTTCAGCATGGTGCACATCTCCCATGGCCAACTGAAACCCAAGTCGCCGCACCTGCGCTCGGAACCGGCAATCATCGCCGGCATCGCCAACGCCACCCTGGGCCAGCACCCCATCGACTGGCTGTGGACCATCGAAGACTACGGACGCATCCGCGACCTGATCGCCGACACCATCCCGGGGTTCGAGGACTTCAATCTCAAGCTGCTGCACCCCGGCGGTTTCCACCTGGGCAACGACGCCACCCAGCGGCGCTGGAACACCGCCACCGGCAAGGCGCGCTTCATTCCCAGCGTGCTGCCGGAGCACCTGGTCAGCGCCGGGGTGCGCAAGCTCAAGGTCAAGCCGGACCTGATCCTGCAGACCATGCGTTCCCACGACCAGTACAACACCACCCTGTATGGCCTGGACGACCGCTATCGCGGGGTCTACGGCATGCGCGAGGTGCTGTTCGCCAACGAGCAGGACATTCGCCAGCTGGGCTTCGAGCCGGGGCAGAAGGTCGACATCGTGTCGCTGTGGGACGACGGCCGGGAGCGTCGGGTCAGCGGTTTCACCCTGATTGCCTATGACATTCCCGCCGGCCAGTCTGCCGCCTACTACCCGGAGACCAACCCCCTGGTGCCCCTGGAAAGCTATGGCGACCGCACCTACACGCCGACCTCCAAGTTCATCGCCATCCGCCTGGAGCCGGCTGCGGCCAGCAACCTGATCCAGTCCGTTGGCGTGTGACCCAGCCTGGGGCGGTGCGATCGCCACCCCAGCCTTTACCTGTGCAGTGCCCCTGCCCCCGCCGCGAGCCCACGGGTTCGCGACGGCCGCGCAGTGCCTGCTCGGGCATCAAGCCATTACGAGGGTATCGTCATGTTTCATCTACAGGCGCTCGACCTTGCACGCATCCAGTTCGCGTTCACGGTCTCGTTCCACATCATCTTTCCCGCCATCACCATCGGCCTGGCCAGTTTCCTGGCGGTGCTCGAAGGGCTGTGGCTCAAGACCCACAACAGCACTTACAAGGACCTGTATCACTTCTGGTCGAAGATCTTTGCCGTCAACTTCGGCATGGGCGTGGTCTCCGGGCTGGTCATGGCTTATGAGTTCGGCACCAACTGGAGCCGCTTTTCGGACTTTGCCGGGAGCATCACCGGGCCGCTGCTGACCTATGAGGTGCTGACCGCGTTCTTCCTTGAAGCGGGCTTTCTCGGGGTCATGCTGTTCGGCTGGAACCGGGTCGGCCGCGGGCTGCACTTCTTCGCCACGGTGATGGTGGCCATCGGCACCCTGATCTCGACCTTCTGGATTCTCGCCTCCAACAGCTGGATGCAGACGCCCCAGGGCTTCTCCATCGTCGATGGGCGGATCATGCCCATGGACTGGCTGGCAATCGTCTTCAACCCGTCGTTCCCCTTCCGCCTGGCGCACATGGCGATTGCCGCGTTCGTCGCCACGGCGTTCTTCGTCGGATCAAGCGCCGCCTGGCACCTGCTGCGGGGCAACAACACGCCGCCAGTGCGCAAGATGTTGTCCATGGCGCTGTGGATGGCGCTGATCGTGGCGCCGATCCAGGCGGTGGTCGGTGACGCCCACGGCCTCAACACCCTGGAACATCAACCGGCAAAAATCGCCGCCATCGAAGGCCACTGGGAAAACCACGGCAGCGAACCCTCGCCCCTGGTGCTGTTCGGCATTCCCAACATGGACGGCGAAAAAACCGACTACGCCGTGGAAGTGCCCTACCTGGGCAGCCTGATCCTGACCCACAGCCTGGACAAGCAGATCCCTGCGCTCAAGAGCTTCCCCAAGGAAGACCGTCCCAACTCGGCCATCGTGTTTTTCAGTTTCCGCATCATGGCCGGGCTGGGCATGTTGATGATCCTCACCGGGGTGCTGGGCCTGCTGTTGCGGCGTAACGGCGCGCTGTACCGCAACCGCCTGTTCCTGCGCCTGGTGCTGTGGATGGGCCCCACCGGCCTGATCGCCATGCTGGCGGGCTGGATCACCACCGAAGTCGGGCGCCAGCCCTGGGTGGTGTACGGCCTGCTGCGCACCAGCGACGCCGCGTCCAACCACAGCGTGACCCAACTGAGCATCTCCCTGGCGCTGTTCGTGGTGATCTACTTCTCGGTGTTCGCGGTGGGCATCGGCTACATGATGAAGCTGGTGCGCAAGGGCCCGCAGCCCCACCACGAGCACCCGCCGACCCACCCTGTCGGCCAGGAGCCAACGCCGCGCCGTCCTCTGTCCGCCATCGCCGAGACCTTTGCGTCCAGCGACCACCACCACTGAAACAAGGGATATCGACATGACGATTCAAGGCATAGACCTGTCGTTGATCTGGGGCGTGATCATTGCCTTCGGGGTGATGATGTACGTGATCATGGACGGCTTCGACCTGGGGCTGGGGATTCTCTTCCCGCTGATCCCCGATGCCCGGGAACGGGACGTGATGATGAACACCGTGGCCCCGGTCTGGGACGGTAACGAGACCTGGCTGATCCTCGGCGGCGCAGCGCTGTACGGGGCCTTTCCCCTGGCCTACTCGGTGATTCTCGAAGCCCTGTACCTGCCGCTGATCTTCATGCTGGCGGGGCTGATCTTCCGCGGCGTGGCCTTCGAGTTCCGCTTCAAGGCCAGCCCGCAGCAGCGCCACATCTGGGACTGGGCCTTTATCGGCGGCTCGCTGCTGGCGACCCTGTGCCAGGGCATCGTGATCGGCACTTACATTTCCGGCATCCCGGTGCTCAACCGGCAGTTCGCCGGCGGTTCCCTGGACTGGCTGGCGCCGTTCCCGCTGTTCTGCGGCCTGGGGCTGATCGTGGCCTACGCGCTGCTGGGCAGCACCTGGCTGCTGGTCAAGACCGAGGGCATGCTCGAAGCGCGCATGCGCCACTACACCCGGCCCCTGGCGTTCGCGCTGATGGCGGTGGTGGCGGTGTTGTGCATCTGGACCCCGCTGCTGCACCCGGAGATTGCCACCCGCTGGTTCAGCCATGCCCATATCGTGATCTTCGGTGTGCTGCTGGTGCTGGGTCTGCTGGCGTTATGCGGGCTGCTGGGCACTTTGCGCCAGCATCATTCCCACTGGCCGTTCGTGTTCACCCTGGTGCTGGTGTTCCTCGGCTACATCGGCCTGGCATTCAGTATCTGGCCAAACATCGTGCCGCCGTCCATCAGCCTGTGGGACGCGGCATCGCCTCTGACCAGCCAGCTGTTCATCCTGATCGGCACCCTGTTCATCCTGCCGATCATCCTGATGTACACCTGCTGGAGCTACTACGTGTTCCGCGGCAAAGTGAGGATTGGCGATGGCTACCATTGATCGAGCGCAGACCCTGGCCCCCCAGCCCTGGCACCGGCAAGTGGCGCACCTGAGCCTGCTGTTCATCGGCGCGCTGCTGATGCTCGCCTGCAGCGGCGCACTGATGCTGGAGCTGGCTCATGGATAAGGTCACGACTCAAGCAGCACCCGGCTGGCAGCGCCTGCTGTGGATGCTCGGCATCTGGCTGGCCAGTGTGATCGGTCTGGGACTGGTGGCCGGCCTGTTGCGGTTGCTGATGCAGGCCGCCGGAATGCACAGCCACTGAGGATGGGTATAACGCCTGGAACCCCGGCCCGCAGCAGCGGGCCGGGGTTTTGCCGTTTACGGGCCGGCGGCAGCGCGCTCGGCCAGGTCTTCCAGCAGATCGGCAGATGGCACGAAGAACAGCCCGCCGGTGACCGCCGTACTGAAATCCAGCAGGCGATCGTAGTTGCCCGCCGGGCGACCGACGAACATGTTCTCCAGCATCTGCTCCACCGGCCGTGGCGAACGGGCGTAGCCGATGAAGTAGGTGCCGAACTCCCCGGCGCCCGGACGACCAAAGGGCATGTTGTCGCGCAGGATCTTCACCTCCTCGCCGTTCTCTTCCAGGGTGGTCAGGGAGCTGTGGGAACAGCTGGGTTTGACTGAATCATCCAGCTCGATATCCGACAGCTTGGTGCGGCCGATGATGCGTTCCTGAGCCTCCACCGTCAGCTCGTTCCAGGCCGCCATGTTGTGCAGGTACTTCTGCACCAGCACGTAGCTGCCGTTGCAGAACGACGGGTCTTCGTCGCCGATCAGGGTGAAATCCACCGCCTCGCGACCTTCCGGGTTCTCGGTGCCGTCGACGAAGCCGACCATGCTGCGCATGTCGAAATAACGAAAGCCCTGGACCTCGTCCACCACCTTGACCGCATCCCCCAGGGGCTTGAGCAGTTGCGTGGCCAGTTCGAAGCACAGGTCCATCTGCTCGGCACGGATGTGCAGCAGCAGGTCGCCCGGGGTGGATGGCGCGCGGCGCCCTTCCACGCCCACTTCACGAAAGTCGTGCAACGCAGCCGGACGCGGGCCGCCGAACAGCCGGTCCCAGGCACTGGAGCCAAAACCGCAGACACAGGACAGATTGCCCCCCGGCACGCGCTTGCCCACCGAGCGAGTCAGCGCGGCGACGTCGGCGCACCACTCGCGCAGGGTGTGCGCGGCAGCGGCGCCGGGGGCCAGGGTGGCGACGATGAAAATTGCACTGCGGGTGATGGGGTTGCAGATGGCTTGTGGCTCGGGCTTGCGCTCGGCCAGGGAGTAAGGCTGGGTCATTATGGTTTCCACAGGCTGCGGTCGGAAAAATCACCGACAGGAAAATAGCAGATTGTGGCCGTGGCGAGGGCGCTTGCTGCCGCTGGAAGGCTGGCGTGAAACCCTTTGCAGGTCCCCGCCCAGCGCCCCCCCCCCCGCGCTCATTGCAAAACGCTGCGCCGACGCTTCAGGGTCCAGCCCTGCTGCATGCCGGCGGCGGCCAGCAGAATCGCGCCGACGCCCACCCATTGCAGCAGTCCCAGGCGATGCCCGAAGGCCAGCCAGTCGACGAAGATCGCCGCGATCGGATAGATGAAGGACAAGGCGCCGGTCAGCGCAGTCGGCAGCTTCTGGATCGCCCCGTACAACAGCACATACATCACCCCGGTATGCACGATGCCCAGGGTCAGCAGGCTGGCCCAGGCCGTGGCCTGCTGGGGTGGCTCGGCGAGGTTGGCCCAGGGCGCCAGCAGCAGGACCCCGGTGCAGACCTGGATCAGCGCGATCAGGTGCGGCGGCGTACCGCTCAGGCGCTTGATCAGCAACGCGGCGAAGGCATAGAGCAATGCCGCGCCCAGGGCCAGGGCGATGCCCAGCAGGTAGTCGTTGCCGGTTTCGCCCTGGGTGCCGTGGGCGCTGACGATGGCCAGCATCCCGGCAAAGGACAGGCACAGCCAGAACAGCTTCTGCGGGGTGATCTTCTCCCCCAGGAACAGCGCCCCCAGGGCCACCAGGATAAAAGGCTGGACGTTGTACACCGCGGTGCCGATGGCGATCGAGGCTCGGGAATAGGAGCCGAACAACAGCACCCAGTTACCGACAATGGCCACGCCGCTGAGCACCGCCAGGATCAGCGCGCGCTTGGTCAGAATGTTCTTACGAAGAAAACCGAAAGAGCCACAAATAAGTAGCAAAGTCCCGGCGCCGAACAGGCAACGCCAGAACACCACGTCCAGCACCGGCTGCCCGGACACCAGGACGAACCAGCCGATGGTTCCGGAAATCAGCATGGCGGCGGTCATTTCCAGCGATCCGCGGCGTGTCAGTGCATCCATCATCAATCTCCTCTAACAGTGGCCAAATTATGCCCAGCGCAACCTGCCCATCGCCAGTTCAAAACCTAGGCTAGACTCAATCAAGACCTTTTTTATCAAGGCAAAACAGCCATCCTACCTAACGAGATCACCATGCTTGATGCCATCGACCAGGCACTGATCAGTGCCCTGATGCAGGACTCCCGCCGCTCCCTCAAGGCCCTGGCGCAGATCAGTGGGCTGTCCGCCCCCAGCGTTGCCGAACGCTTGAAAAGATTGGAAGAACGCGGCGTGATCAGCGCTTATACCCTGGAGATCGATGCAAAACTTCTGGGCTACCAGTTGCAGGCCATCGTCCGCATTCGCCCCTTGCCGGGCAAACTGCAGGAAGTGGAACGGCAGATCCTGGCGATTGCCGAGTTCACCGAATGCGACAAGGTCACCGGTGACGACTGCTTTATCGCCCGCCTTCAAGTGCGCTCCATGGAACAGCTGGACAGCCTGCTGGACCGCCTCAACCATTTCGCCGAAACCAACACCGCGATCATCAAGAAATCGCCGATCAAGCGGCGGTTGCCGCCCATGAACTGACCCCGTGAAATGGGCTTTTTCACCGTCGAAAAAGCCCCTGAAAACGGCCTGCAACTGTGGGGTGAAAAGGCCGTTCCAGAGGCGTTTCTTACAAAAAACCAGCTGACTTCTCGAGCTCTTTTCAGAAAGTTTCCCCTTAGGCATAAGACGATTCTTAAAATCCCCCAGACGTCTTTTTGGCGTCAATTTCAGTGATACCCTGCGAATCCTCTGACGACCCCACTAGCAAAATGCCTGCTCCTTTGCGGAAGCTGCGCATTGTTGTGGGCTCATGCCTGTCGAAAAGCCGAGTACAAGAACCCATGCCGATCCGCGTGCAGATAGCCGATGACCATCCCTTGACCCTGATTGGGATTCATACCCTGCTGGAAAACCGCGCCGAACTGGAAATCGTTGCCCAGGCCCACAGCGTGGAAGCCTTGTTGGAAAACCTGCAGCGCCAGCCCTGCGACCTGCTGCTGACCGACCTGATGATGCCCGGTGGCGATCAGGTGGATGGGATTCGTCTGATCAGACGCCTGCGCTCACGCTACCCGGAGCTGGCCATCGTGGTGATCACCATGCTCGACAACCCGGCGCTGATCAGCAGCCTGCTCAAACTCGGAATCCAGGGCCTGGTGAGCAAGCGCGGCTTGCTCAACGACCTGCCCAAGGCGATTGCCGCCCACTCGCGGGCACCTTTCGTGTCGCCGTCGATCCAGCATCTGCTGGACACCAGCACCGCCTTGCATGGCAAGCCGCTGCTGCAGCCCGAGCAGTTGTCGGCCAGAGAGATCGAGGTGCTGCGTCTGTACGGCACCGGCATGAGCATCGGCGCCATCGCCCAGCACCTGTGCCGCAGCAAACAGACCATCAGCACGCAAAAGAGCAGCGCCATGCGCAAGCTTGGCCTGGACACCTCGGCCAGCCTGTTCCTGTACATCCAGGAACACGGCCTGAGCTGAGCGGTCCTCAAAACTCCGGAGCTTCCCCCCTATGCCCCTGATTTCCCGCCCCCCCCAGTTCTGGAGGCTGATCCGTGTCTGCCTGCTGTTCAGCTTCATGGTCCTGGTCAGCCTGTTTTTCAGCCTGCCCGCCCACTGCGCCGAGTCGCAAGAGCCGGGTAATCCGTCATTGGCCCGGCTGCTGGACATGCGCAGCACCCTGCCCCACAAGGTGCTGCGGGTAGCGACCATCGTGCCCCCCGAGCGGCCCCTGGAAAGCGCCGGCAACCAGGTGCTCAAGGTGATCTCCGACGAATACCTCAAGCTCATCGGCAAGCAGCTGGGCCTGCGCTTCGAGTTCGTCGAGCTGGCCTCGCCCCAGGACGCGATCCGCGCCCTGCTCGAACACCGTATCGACCTGCTGCCCCGGGCCACCGCGCTTGAAGCACAGACCCCCGGCCTGTCCCTCAGCCGTCCGTACCTGAACAACCAGCCGATCATCGTCGGGCGCATCAACGACCAGAGCCTGCCACCGGACCTGGAAGACAAGCGGGTGCTGGTGCTGGACAACTACTTGGACCTCAAGATCGTCCGCAAGACCTATCCACGTGCCGACGTCAGCGGCGTGCACACCACCGCCCTGGCCCTTGAGCAACTGGCCGGCAAACAGGCCGACGCCTTTATCAGCGACCGTTTCCGCACCACCCTGTACATGCAGGCCCGCCCCGACCTGCGGTTGCACAGCAAGTTCTATCCACAGTTGCCCGACGCCGGCTTCGCCTTTGCCGTGCGGCGCGAGGATGCCACCCTGCGAGCGCTGATCGACTACGTGCTCAACGCCATTCCCGAGGAGCACAAGCGGCGGATCCAGAACCAGTCGAGCCAGGAGCCCTTTCCCTTCGCGCCGACCGAGTCGTTTTCCCTGACCCCCAGCGAACTGAACTGGCTCACCGCGCACCGGCAGATCAATCTGCTGGCGGAGGAAGCGCCGCCCTACATCTACCGCAATGCCGAGGGCCAGTGGGCCGGACTGAGCATCGATATCCTGCGCACCCTGGCCGACTCGTTCCGCCTGCAGCTCAACATTCAGCCCAGTCGCTCCAGGACCGATGACCTGGAACAACTGGCCGCCGGCAACGCCGACCTGACCACCCGCGACCTGGGTCTGCCCGGCAATGCCAGGGGCATCGGCCTGAGCCAGAGCTACGGCACTCGCAACTGGGCCTTTGTGGTGCGCCATGGCGACAGTTCTCCCAGTTCCCTGGACGCCATGCTCGGGCGACACCTGGCGCTACCGCGCAACCACCCGCTGCTCGAACACCTGAAACAGCGCTACCCGGACATCCATCTGGTGCTCACCGAGGATCATCGCCAGGCCCTGAACCTGGTGCTGCAACGTCAGGTCGACGCCACCCTGGACACCCCGGTGGGCACCGAGGCGCTGTCCGGTTCAGGACTGCAGTTCGGCCTGGCCTTCGACGCCCTGCCCACGCCCCACCGCTTTGCCGCGGCCCCAGGTGCCAGGGAGTTGCTGAGCGTGCTCGACAAGCTGCTGGACTCCATGGCCAGGAACCCGCAAAGCGACATCCAGCTGATCGCCGAACAACATTCCAGCGCCGCGCTCTGGAGCTGGGTCGCCGAGCAGGCCTGGCATGTGGGCGTGGTGATCCTGATCATCTTCGTACTGTCGCTGATCTGGAACTGGCGCCTGAAGATCCAGGTGCGGGAAACCATCTGCGTGCAGACCCGACTGCAGGACAAGCTGGCCTTCCAGTTCTCCCTGCTCAACGGCCTGCCGACGCCGCTGTATGTCTGCGACCTGAATGGCCGGTTGAGCACCTGCAACCGCGCCTATGAGGAGTTCTTCGCCACCTCCCAGGAGCAGGTCGAGGGCTGCCTGCCTACCGAGCAGCCGAACATGCCGCGCGACTTCGCCGAGGTGCTGCAAGAGGAGCATCAACTGCTGCTGGCCAATCACCGGCCACGCTTTCTCGACACCAGCCTGTGGATCAAGGAGCAGCAGTATTGCCTCTATCAGTGGCTGGTGCCGTTCTACAACGCCCGCGGGGTCCTGCAGGGGCTGCTGGGGGGCTGGCTGGACATCTCCGAGCGCAAGAACCTGGAACTCAAATTGCGCGAAGCCAAGCAGGTTGCGCAAAAAGCCAGTGCCGCCAAAAGCGAGTTCCTCGCCTCCATGAGCCACGAACTGCGCACCCCGCTCAATGCCCTGGTCGGTCTGCTGGAACTGGAGACCAGCGCCAGCCAGGCGCCGTCGCACAACCTGCGGGTGGCCCAGCAATCGGCGACCTCGATGATCGACCTGATCGGCAACATTCTGGATCTGGACAAAATAGAGAGTGGCCTGATGCAACTGGCACCCCACCCCACCGCCCTGGAACCCCTGCTCGCCAACGGCCTGGGACTGTTTGCCGTGCAAGCCCGGGAGAAACGCCTGCAACTGAACTTCGACTATCAGGCCAGCCCCAACCGGCTGTACTGGGTCGACTCGCTACGCCTGCAGCAGATCCTGCACAACCTCTTGAGCAATGCCTTGAAGTTCACCGACCGCGGCCACATCCAGGTCACCCTGCGCGAAACCCATGTGCAGGACAGCAACAGCCTGCTGACCCTGAGCGTGCGCGATACCGGCATCGGCATTCCCCTGGCCAACCAGGCGGGGATTTTCGAGCCCTATCGCCAGGCCACCGCGCGCACCGCCCACCTGTACGGCGGATCGGGCCTGGGCCTGAGCATCTGCCACCAGCTGGTGCAACTGATGGGCGGCCGCATCTGGCTGGAAAGCGAACCCGGACAAGGCTGCTGCATCCACGTCGAACTGCCGGTGAGCTGGCAGACAGCAAACGCGGAAGTGGCGGAAAAGCCGGAAGTGCCACCGATCACCGGCAAAGCCTTGCGGGTGCTGGTGGTGGACGACGTCTCCACCAACGGCCTGGTACTGACCCTGCAACTGGAGCGCATCGGTCACGTGGCCGAACACGTCAGCAGTGGCGAAGAAGCCCTGCAGCTGCTGCGCCACCGCCACTACGACGTGTTGATCAGCGACTGCAACATGCCGGGCATGGACGGCTACAGCCTGGCCCGTGCGGTGCGTGAAGCCGAACAACAGAGCGGTGCCAAGCCGCGGCTGATCGTCGGCTATACCGCCAGCGCCCTGAGCAACGAAGCGACCCAATGCTCCAACGCCGGGATGAACGATCTGATGATCAAGCCGGTGACCCTGGCACGGCTGCAGGAAGTCCTGGGCAGTCACAGCGGTGCCGGCGAAGAGCGGGTGCGCGCCTTCGACATCGACCACCTCAGGGACCTGGGGGAAAACAGTCCGACCCTGCATCGGCGCATCCTCAACGAACTGACCAAGAACCTGCAGCAGGAAATCGCCGAACTGCGCACCTGCGTCCTGGCCAATACCCCGCATCTGATCAACGACCTGACCCATCGCCTGAGCGGCGTGGCCTGCCTGATCAACGCCCAGGAAATGGCCAGAACCTGCGAGGCCCTGAGAAAGGTCGACGTGACCCATCTGCCGTCCGTGCGCAACTGCCAGCAAGCGCTGCTCAGCGCCATGGAGCAGGTTTACCAACAAGCCAGGCAGCAGCTCGCCAGCCTGCGCGAGCCGCCGCCACAGCCCACCGATACACCGCCCGAGGCGCTCCAAACGCAATCTAGTACCCGTCCCATATAGCCCTGACACAGCGCACCCTATCCTGCCCGTTGCTTTCGGAGAGGGGGGTGCCAGGCAGAGGCGCCAGTACGACCGAAAGTGGCTCCCCCCTCACTTGATTGCCTGTTGAATCCATTAAAAAACCAACTAAGGATCAAGAGATGATCTCGCTACAGCGTGCGCGTACCTTTCTCAAGCTGCCCCTGGCTCTAGCCATCGGCCTGGCCTCGATCACGGCTCAGCAAGCCGCTGCTCACGGCTACATTGAGAGTCCGGCATCGCGCGTGTTCCTGTGCAACAAAGGCCAAAACACAGGTTGCGGCGTTGCCACCTACGTGCCTCAGGGCATCGAGTACTTCGCCTCCACTGGGTACGGCCACACCAGCTACCCGAGCAACGCACAAGCCTGTGATGGCGACTTCCGCACCTGCGGTCCGGCCAACGGCCGAATCGCGTCTGCCGGCCTGGGCAGCTTCGGCAAACTGGACGAGCAAACCACCAGTCGCTGGAAGAAGAACACCATCAAACCCGGCCCGAACACCTTCACTTGGCACTACACCGCCTATCACAAGACCCGCAATTACCAGTTCTACATCACCAAAAAGGACTGGAACCCGAACCAGCCGCTGACCCGCGACTCCTTCGAGATGACACCTCTTCTCGACGAACCGTGGGGCGGTCGCATGCCGAACGCAAAAACCCGACACACCGTGAATATCCCTGCCGACCGTAGCGGCTATCACGTATTGCTCGCTGTCTGGAAAGTCGATGACAACCGCAACTCCTTCTACCAGGTGGTGGACCTGAACATCGACAACCCGGGGGCGGCTAGCCAGCCGGACCCCGTCGCGGAGTCGGCCTGGACCGATATCGGTTCGGTGCAGCCCGAAGCACTGGGAGTCGGCGACAAGGTCAGGACCCGGGTCTTTACCGCGCAAGGCGAACAACTGGCCAAACAGGTGACCCTGGACATTACCTCGGCCGCCATGGCGGACAAGAACACCTGGACCCGGGAACTGGCGAAGAAGGTCAACGCCGCCAACCTCGGCTACCAGATGGGTGATTTGAACGCCAAGGACCAAGTGGTTGCCGTACTGGGCAAGAACACCATCTTTGCCAAGAAAGACAGCGGCATCACCAGCGTGCTGATCGACAGGACCCTGGCCGTCAGCCCAACCGAACTGAAAATCGCCGGACTGCAAGCGCAGTACCCGATCAAGGATGGCCAGGTCGAGCTGCAAGTGAAGGCCAGCCTTGAGGCCACGGACCCAAGCGACAGCTACTTCCTGTCCATGGAGATTTATGACGCAGCAGGCAAGCGCGTCCAGGTGGCATACGGCGATGTCGGCAGCCTCAACCCGCAGTTCTCGACGACGCTCAAAGACATCAACCCCGACCAATACGACCTGGTCATCGTGTCCAGCTCCAAGAAAGGCCACCTGTTGCAGAAGACCGCCAGCTTCAAGGTCACGCCTGAGGTCGTCGAGCAGAAGCCGGAAAATCCGGCGGATGTCAGCGCCCAGTATGACTACGTCTTCCCTCAGGGGCTGCAGTCCTACAAGGCCGGAACGCTGGTTCTGCAACCCAAGGACGGCCAGGTCTATGAATGCAAGCCGCTGCCGTTCAGCAGCTACTGCAAGCAGTTCACGACCGGCATGAACGTGTTCGAACCAGGTGTCGGCAGCTCCTGGGAATGGGGCTGGATACGCCGTTAAACCCGGTGCTTCAAAGCCTTGAGCGTGGCGCGCAAGCGCCACCTGCTCTTGACCGGCTGTAGCGGCCGCCAACGCAATGGGAACTGACACTCGTGTTCAGGCCAGGCGGCAGCACAGCAACCTCTCCCCTTTTTGACTACCCAGTGACACCCACTATTTCAAGGTAAGGATCAATACCAGATGGTTACCTCACAAAGAGCTCGCACCCACCTTAAACTGCCTCTGGTCATCGCCATGGGCATGGCGGCTCTGGCTTCGCAACAGGCAGGTGCACACGGCTACATCGAAAGCCCGAAATCCCGGGCCTTCCTGTGCAGCAATGCCGGTGGCAACCTGAACAAGGACTGCGGCAGCGCAACGTATGAACCGCAGAGCATCGAGTACCTGACAGGCGGCAGCCGCGCGGACTTCCCACGCGCCGGGCAGTCCTGCCACGGCGCCTTTACCCAATGCGGCCCAGCCAACGGCACCATCGCCGCGGGCGGACTGGCCGCCTTTGCCAAGCTCAACGAACAAACCTCCACGCGCTGGAAAAAAGTCACCGTCAAGCCTGGGCTGAACACCTTCGACTGGCGCTACACCGCGGCACACGCCACGCGCAACTGGCAGTTCTACATCACCAAGAAGAACTGGAACCCCAACCAGCCATTGACTCGCGACTCGTTCGAGTCAACGCCGTTGCTCACCGATACCTGGAACAACACCATGCCGGCCAAGGCCGGGGGTAAAACCAGCCACAAGGTGAACATCCCGGCTGATCGCAGCGGCTATCACATCGTCCTGGCTACCTGGATGGTGGCTGACAACAGCAACACCTTCTATCAAGTGGTGGACCTGAACATCGATAACGCCGGCGCGCCTGCCAAGCCCGAGGCCGAAGTCGCGAAGTCGATCTGGACCGATATCGGTTCGGTGCAGCCCGAAGCACTGGGAGTCGGCGACAAGGTCAGGACCCGGGTCTTTACCGCGCAAGGCGAACAACTGGCCAAACAGGTGACCCTGGACATTACCTCGGCCGCCATGGCGGACAAGAACACCTGGACCCGGGAACTGGCGAAGAAGGTCAACGCCGCCAACCTCGGCTACCAGATGGGTGATTTGAACGCCAAGGACCAAGTGGTTGCGGTACTGGGCAAGAACACCATCTTCGCCAAGAAAGACAGCGGCATCACCAGCGTCCTGGTGGACCGCACCCTTGCCGAGCGCACCACTGAACTGAGCGTTCTGAGCCTGCATAAGGAGTACCCGATCAGGAACGGCCAGGTCGAGCTGCACCTCAATGCCGTGCTTGAACACACCGACCCGAACGACAGTTACTTCGTGTCCCTGGAAATCTATGACGCAGCAGGCAAGCGTATCCAGCAGGCATACGGCGATGTCGGCAACCTCGCCCCCCACTTCGCCACCACGCTGAAGGACATCCAGCCCGGCCAATACGACCTGGTCATTGTGGCCAGCTCCAAGAAAGGCCGCCTGTTGCAGAAAACCGCCAGCTTCAAGGTCACGCCTGAGGTCGTCGAGCAGAAGCCGGAAAATCCGGCCGACGTCAGCGCCCAGTATGACTACGTCTTCCCTCAGGGACTGCAGTCCTACCAGGCCGGAACGCTGGTTCTGCAACCCAAGGACGGCCAGGTCTATGAATGCAAGCCGCTGCCTTCCAGCAGCTACTGCAAGCAGTGGACGAGCAACATGAACGTGTTCGAGCCGGGCGTCGGCAGTGCCTGGGAATGGGGCTGGACGCGCCAGTAAACACTGATTGCCAACCCCTTGAACGTGGCGCCCCGGCGCCACGTTTTTCTGCTCCCTCTGTAGCCCCAGTCCTGCCCGCACACTCTCGTACTGGTCCCATTCAAGCGCCGAAGACGGCCTCTTACTCTGGCCACGGCCATCGAGCACTGACCATCCCCCGCCTAGCTCACTGCGAGTAACCGCACTGTCAATCGATGCCTGTTGACCCCAATAACGCACAACCAAGGATTAAGCGATGATCACGCTGCACAAAGCCCGTTCATTCCTCAAACTTCCTCTGGCAATGGCCATCAGCATGGCCGCGCTCAGCGCACAACAAGCGGCCGCGCACGGCTATATCGAAAACCCCAAGTCCCGCTCGTACATGTGTAGCGCCAAGGGCGGCAACCTGAACACCAACTGCGGCCCGGTAGCCTACGAGCCACAGAGCGTCGAATACCTGGCCAACGCCAGCCGCGACGGTTTCCCCAGCACCGCCCAAGCCTGCCACGGTGAGTTCACCCGCTGTGGCCCAGCCAACGGCACCATTGCCGCCGGTGGCCTGCGCCATTTCGCCAAACTCAACGAACAGACCGCCAGCCGCTGGACCAAGATGAGCATCAAGCCCGGGCTGAACACCTTCGACTGGCGCTACACCGCGGTACACGCCACTCGCAACTGGCAGTTCTACATCACCAAGAAAGACTGGAACCCCAACCAGCCACTGACCCGTGATTCGTTCGAAGCGGCGCCGCTGCTGACCGACAACTGGAACAACACCCTGCCGACCAAGACCGGCGGCCTCACCAGCCACAAGGTCAACATTCCGGCCGACCGCAGCGGCTACCACATCGTCCTGGCCACCTGGATGGTGAGCGACAACACCAACACCTTCTATCAGGTGGTGGACGTGAACATCGAGAACAGCGAAGTCGCGCCGTCGAGCTGGAAGAACATCGGTGCCGTTCAACCCGAGGCCCTGAGCATCGGCGACAAGGTCATGACCCGGGTGTTCAACGACCAGGGCGAACTGTCGGCCAAGCAGGTCACCCTGAACATCGACAGCGCGGAACTGGCCAAGGAAAGCAACTGGCCCAAGGCGCTGGCGGAAAAGGTCAACCAGGCCAAGCTCGGCTACCAGATCGGCGAACTCAACGACAAGGACCAGGTGGTGCCGCAGTTCGGCAAGAACAGCATCTTTGTCAACAAGAACAGCGATATCAACAGCGTGCTGATCGCCAAGGAACAAGCCGCCAAGCCAGCTGAACTCAAGGTCTCCGGCATGCAGTCCGAGTACAGCCTGAAGGACGGCAAGGTCGACCTGCACTTCAACGCCATCGCTCTGAACGGCGACTTCACCATCACCGCCAGCGTGGTCAATGCCAAGGGCGAAACCGTTGCTCACCAGCAAGCCGACAGTGGCAACAATGCGCCGCACTTCAGCCTCGCGCTCAAAGGCGTGACAGCGGGCCAATACGATCTGGTGGTGGTGGCCAAGTCGAAGAAAGGCGAGCTGCTGCAAGAGACCATCAGCTTCAAGCTCAAGGCCGAGCCAGAGGTTGAGGAAACCCCGGGCGGCGGTGGCAACGAGGGCGGCACCACTCCCGAGACGCCGGCCAAGTACGACCACGTGTTCCCTGAAGGCCTGAAGTCCTACAAGGCCGGCACCCTGGTGCTGCAGCCCAAGAACGGCAAGACCTACCAGTGCAAGCCGTTCCCGTACAGCGGCTACTGCGTGCAGTGGAAGGCCGGCGTGACCCAGTACGAACCCGGCACCGGCTCTCACTGGCAGATGGCCTGGATCCTCAAGTAATCCGGCAACTCCCCAGTTGCTCCTTGGGGCGTGACGCGCAAGCGTCACGCTCATTTTTTTATCCGGCCGGCGCGCTTTTGCACGCCAGCAAAGGCCCGTCAGACGGGTCGCGCCGATCCGCCAAGAGTCCAGCAAAAGCTTGTTCTAGAGCCCTTTGACTCTCGTACTCGTCCCATGGGAACACCCGGAAGCAGCACGTAGCCTGTGCTCGCTGGCAAGGCTGCCGGAACAGCGGACCTCCAAGGTGTCCCATTCCCCCATCACCGGCTCCTCGCAGCGCTTCAACACTCATTTTTCAATTGCTCAAGGCATACAGCATGATCAACTCCAACCGGACTCGCTCCTTCCTCAAACTGCCGGTCGTCATCGCCATGGCGACGGCGGGACTGGCCGCCCAGCAAGCCTCGGCCCACGGTTACATCGAAAGCCCCAAGTCCCGCGCCTTCATGTGCAGTTCCGATGGCGGCAGACTGAACGTCAACTGCGGTCCAGTGATGTACGAGCCACAAAGCACCGAGTACATCGGCGTGCCTGGCCGTAACGATCTCGAGCACTTTCCAAGCAACGCCCAGGCCTGCACCGGCGACTTCAAGGTATGCGGCCCGGCTAACGGCACCATCGCCGCCGGCGGCCTGGTGCGTTTCTCCCCGATCAACGAGCAGAGTGCTACCCGCTGGGCCAAGACCACCATCAAGCCGGGCCCGCAGAACTTCACCTGGCACTACAAAGCCGGTCACGCCACTCGCTACTGGCAGTTCTACATCACCAAAAAAGACTGGAACCCGAACCAGCCACTGACCCGCGACTCGTTCGAGATGACCCCGCTGCTGGATCAGCCATGGCCGTCCGGCACCGTCCCAGCCCCGTCCGAAGGCAAAACCCATCACACCGTGGACATCCCGTCTGATCGCTCCGGTTACCACGTGCTGCTGGCCACCTGGAAAGTCAACGACACCGACGCCACCTTCTACAGCGTGGTCGACCTGAACATCGACAATGGCGCGATCATCCCGTCGAACTGGAACACCGTGGGCGCGGTACAACCTGAAGCCCTGAGCATCGGCGACAAGGTCAAGACTCGCGTCTTCAACGCACAGGGCGAGCTCCACGCCAAGCAAGTGGTGCTGAACATCGATAGCGCCGAACTGGCCAAGGCCGACGTCTGGCCGCGCGAGCTGGCGAAGAAGGTCAATGCCGCCAAGCAGGGCTACCAGATGGGCCTGCTCAACGACAAGGACGAAGTGGTGCCGAACTTCGGCAGGAACGAAATCCTGGTCAAGAAAGGCAGCGACATCGTCAACGTGATGATCGACAAGGAACAGGCCGCCAAACCGGGCGAGCTGTCCATCACCGGCATGCAGTCCGAATACACCCTGAAAGACGGCAAGACCGAACTGCACTTCAACGCCATCGCCAAGAACGGCGACTACACCGTGAAGGCCACCGTGTTCAACGCCAAAGGCGAAAGCGTGACCTTCCAGCAAGCGCCGGCCGGCAACACCCCGCACTTCTCCATGCCGCTGAACAATGTCAGCCCCGGGGTCTACGACCTGGTGGTCGTGGCCACCTCGAAGAAAGGCGAAGTGCTGCAAAAGTCCGCCCGCTTCACCCTCAAGGCCGAAGCCGGCGGTGGTGAAGGTGGCAACGAAGGCGGCAACGGCGGTGAAGGCGGCGCCAAGTACGACTACGTGTTCCCCAATGGCCTGAAATCCTACAAGGCCGGCACCGTGGTCCTGCAACCCAAGGACGGCAAGACCTATGAGTGCAAGCCTGGCGCCGTCGCCGGCTGGTGCACCCAGTGGACCAGCGGCTCCAACGCCTACGAGCCGGGCGTAGGTTTCGCCTGGCAGTCGGCCTGGAACGCCAAGTAAGCCATAGCGTCAACCACCCGAGCGTGGCGCCACGGCGCCACGCTCCTTGTTAGCGGTCAAGCCCCCCATGAGCTCAACCCCCTATTCAAGAACCCTGCTCCGGCAGGGTGAAAACCTGCCGAGGCGCCTGTGCTTATGAGCGCCCTTCGCCCCTCGCTTCGCGCTGGCCTGCTGGTCGGCGCCTTGTCGTTTCTGGCGGCCTGGCTGGCGTACGGCAGCTGGCAGTTCCGGCAAAGCCTGAACCCGGCGAGCCTGCAGGCGCCCGCCGTGGTGCCGGCGGCCCCCCGGTCCCAGCCCGACCCGCAAGCCATCGCCCGGCTGTTCGGCGTCCAGTTGCAAGAGCACCCAAGCGACCTGCCCCGGGTGCCGCTGAGCCTGCTGGCCAGCCTGGTGGCCGCTCACCCGGAGCAGTCCCGGGCCCTGATCGAATCGCCGGAAGGCAGCCGCTTCTATGGCATCGGCGAGCCCCTGCCGGGCGGGGGCAGCCTGCGCCAGATCGGCACCGACCAAGTGCGAGTGCAACGCTTTGGCGAGGAACTGATCCTGAGCCTGCCCCAGCACGCAACGCCGTTGCTGACCCCGCAGGCAGAGGACGCCGCCGCGGCCCAACCCCATCCACAGCCAGGCAGCGGGAGCCTGCTGCAACCGTCTGTGCAATCCCCTGGAGCATCATGAATCGAGCCTTTATCGCCGGGTCCCTGCTGACCCTGGGCACCCTGATCAATCCCGTGTACGCCACGGAAAAAACCGCCGCGGCCCAGCAATGGACCCTGAACATGAAGGACGCCGAGCTGCGCGACCTGGTCAACGAAGTGGGCCAGATCACCGGCAAGACGATGATTCTGGACCCTCGCCTGAACGGCAAGGTCACGGTGCAATCGAGCACCGCCATGGATCAGCAGGGCATCTACTCGCTGTTTCTCACCGCCCTGCGCAGCCAGGGTTTTGTCGCCATGGACCAGGGCGATCGGGTGCTGATCCTGCCGGTGGCCGAAGCCAAGACCAAGGCCCACGCCGAGCCCAGCGGCGCCAGTGAAGAGTTCGTGACCCAGGTCATCGAACTGAACAACGCCAACGCCAGCGAAGTGGCCAGCGCGGTGCGCCCGCTGGTGGCCGCGGACGCCTACATGGCACCTTCCACCACCTCCAACGCCCTGGTGATTTCCGACAGCGCCAACAACGTCGAGCGGGTGCGCCTGGTGATCAACGAGCTGGATAACGCCGGTGGCCGGCAGTTCAGCATCGTGCAGCTCAAGCACGCCTGGGCCACCGAAGTGGCCAAGACCCTGACCGACAGCCTGGCCGACAGCAACAGTGCCATGACCAGCGCCAAGGCCATTGGCGACTCGCGCAGCAACCGCCTGATCCTGGTGGGCCCGGCGCCGGTCCGCCAGCAGATGCAGCGTCTGGCGCAGAGCCTGGATGTGCCGACCAATGTCGGCGACACCGCGCGGGTGCGTCGGCTCAACCACAGCGATGCGAAGAAGCTCGAAGAACTGCTCAGCGGCATTGGCAAGCGCATGGAGTCCGGCAACCGTGGCGGCGACAGCCAGAAACCCGACAGCCCGGTGCTGGTCAGCGCCGACACCAGCCAGAACGCCCTGGTGCTGATGGCCTCGCCGGCCCAGCTGGCGACCTTCGAAAGCATCATCAACGAGCTGGACCGGCCCCGGGCCCAGGTGCTGGTGGAAGCGGCGATCGTCGAAGTCAGCGGCGACATCAACCAGGCCCTCGGCGTGCAATGGGCCGGCAACCGCGGCAAGCTGTCCGCCGCCGCCAACTTCAATAGCGCCGGCCTGTCCATCGGCACCCTGCTCAACAGCCTGCAGGACGAAAAGCGCCCGAACCTGCCCGATGGCGCGATCATCGGCATCGGCGGCAGCAACTTCGGCGCGCTGATCACCGCCCTGTCCAGCGACTCCAACAACAACCTGCTGTCCACCCCGAGCCTGCTGACCCTGGACAACGAAGCGGCGGAAATCCTCGTCGGCCAGAACGTGCCGTTCCAGACCGGCTCCTACACCACCGACACCGCCGGCGCCAGCAACCCCTTCACCACGGTGGAGCGCAAGGATGTGGGGATTACCCTCAAGGTCACGCCGCATATCAATGAAGGCAACTTCCTGCGCCTGAATGTCGAACAGGAAAGCTCCGAGCTGGCCGCCGCGCCGCCGGGCATCAACACCAGCGATGTGATCACCAACAAGCGCTCGGTCAAGAGCACCATCCTGGCCAACGACGGGCAGATCATCGTCCTCGGCGGGCTGATCAAGGACAACGTCAAGGTCCAGGTCAGCAAGGTGCCGCTGCTGGGGGACATTCCCTGGGTCGGCCGTCTGTTCAGCAGCAGCAAGGAAGTCAACGAGAAGACCAACCTGATGGTGTTCCTGCGTCCGACCCTGCTGCGCAACGCCGCCAGCACCGAGCAGATGAGCCAGCACAAGTACAACAACATGCGCTCGCTGCGCAGCCCGGATGGCAAGACCGGCGGCCAGTTGCCTGCCGACGCCCACCGCCTGTTCGACGCCCAGCGCGATGGCGATGCAGGCCTGATCGACATGCGCGCCCCCGGCGCCCAGCGCCAGCCATGATCGCCACCCACGAAGACGCGCGTCTGGCCTTTGCCTACGCACGCCGCCACGGCGTGGTGCTGGACCATCAGGCAGACGGCGCGGTGCTGTATTGCCGCGCCAGTACGCCGCTGTCGGTGGTGGCCGAAGTGCGCCGTTTCAACGGCGCGTTGCTGCGCAGCGAGGTGCTGGACGACGAAGCCTTCGCCCAGCGCCTGGCCGCTCACTACCGCGACGGACAGAACGGCGCCAAGCAGGTGGCCGACGGCCTGGGCGAGCAGTTCGACGAAGAGTTCGATCTCAACAGCCTGGCCGAGCAACTGCCCAAGACCACTGACCTGCTGGAACAGGAGGATGACGCGCCGATCATCCGCCTGATCAACGCGATCCTCAGCGAGGCGGTCAAGAGCAAGGCCTCCGACGTGCACCTGGAAGCCTTCGAAGAACACCTGTCGGTGCGCCTGCGGGTCGACGGCCTGCTGCGTGAAGTCCTGCGCCCGCGCCGCGAGCTGGCGACCCTGCTGGTGTCGCGGATCAAGGTCATGGCCAAACTGGACATTGCCGAGAAGCGCATTCCCCAGGACGGGCGGATTGCCTTGCGCATCGCCGGTCATGAGGTGGATGTACGGGTTTCGACCCTGCCCTCCAGTCATGGCGAACGGGTGGTGATGCGCCTCCTGGACAAACAGGCCGGGCGCCTCGACCTGAGCCACCTGGGGATGAATGAGACGGTGCGCCAGCGCCTGGAAATCGCCCTGCACAAACCCCACGGTATTCTCCTGGTCACCGGCCCCACCGGCTCCGGCAAGACCACCACGCTGTATGCCGGGCTGGCCAGCCTCAACAGCCTGGAACGCAACATCCTGACCATCGAGGACCCGGTGGAGTACCACCTGACCGGGATCGGTCAGACCCAGGTCAACGCCAAGGTCGACATGACTTTCGCCCGGGGCTTGCGGGCCATCCTGCGTCAGGACCCGGACGTGGTGATGGTGGGCGAGATCCGCGACCGCGAAACCGCGGAAATCGCCGTGCAGGCCTCCCTCACCGGACACCTGGTGCTCTCGACCCTGCACACCAACAGCGCCATCGGCGCGGTGACCCGGCTGGTGGACATGGGCATCGAACCCTTCCTGCTCTGTACCTCGCTGCTGGGGGTGTTGTCCCAGCGCCTGGTGCGCCTGCTGTGCCCGGAGTGCAAGGAGCCCCACAGCGCCGATGCCGCCGCCTGCGAACGCCTGGGCCTGAGCGCCGACGTAGCGCCGCAGCTGTACCGGCCCAAAGGCTGCAGCGCCTGCCAGCACTCGGGGTATCGCGGGCGCCGGGGCATCTATGAACTGGTGCTGTTCGACGACACCTTGCGCCAGCTGATCCACACCGGCGCCGGCGAGCACCAACTGCTGGAGCATGCGCGCCAGCACAGCGCCAGCCTGTTCGACGACGGCCAGGCCATGGTGTTGCAGGGGCAGACCAGCCTGGAAGAACTGCTACGCGTGACCCAGAGGGACTGATCATGGCCGCTTACGAATACCTGGCCATGTGCGCCGCCGGCAAAAAATCCACCGGCGTGGTGGAAGCCGACAGCCCGCGCCATGCCCGGCAACTGTTGCGCGAGCGCCAGCTGGTGATCCTCAAGGTCAGCGCCGCGCAGAGCAAGCGCGTGCGTGGCAAAGGCTTGCTGCAGGTGTCCGGAGGCGGCTTGAGCAGCGCCGAACTGGCCTTGCTCACCCGCCAGTTGTCGACCCTGGTCCAAGCCGCCCTGCCCCTGGAGGAGGTGCTGGCCGCGGTCGCCGCGCAGTGCGAGAAACAGCGGATCAAGAGCATGCTCCTGGCCATCCGCTCCCGGGTCCTGGAGGGCTATAGCCTGGCGGTGGCCCTGGCGGCCTACCCGCGGGCCTTCCCGGATCTGTACCGGGCCACGGTGGCCGCCGGCGAACGCTCCGGACACCTGGGTCAGGTGCTGATGAACCTGGCCGACTACACCGAAGCCCAACAAGCGGCCCGTCAGCAGATCCAGCTGGCCATGCTCTACCCGAGCATCCTGATGCTGGCGGCCGTCAGCATCGTCGGCTTCCTGCTGGGCTTCGTGGTGCCCGACGTGGTCAAGGTGTTCATCGACAGTGGCCAGGAACTGCCGCTGCTGACCCGGGGCCTGATCGCCAGCAGCGCCTTCCTGCAGGACTATGGCCTGCTCCTGCTGCTGCTGGTGGCGGCCCTGGTACTGGCCGCCCGCGCCGCCGTCCGCAACCCGGCCACCCGCGAGCGCTGGCATGCCCTGGTGCTGCAACTGCCGCTGCTGGGCCGGCTGATCCGGGCCAGCAACTGCACGCGGTTTGTCAGCACCCTGGCGATTCTTGGACGCAGCGGCGTGCCACTGCTGGACGCCCTGTCCATCGCCAGCGAAGTGGTGGCCAATCAGAAAATTCGTACCGGTCTGAAAGACATCGTCCGGGGGGTGCGCGAAGGTATCAGCCTCACCCGAGCCCTGGAACTCAACGGCAGTTTCCCGCCGATGATGCTCTACATGATCGCCAGCGGTGAACGCTCCGGCGAGCTGGACAGCATGCTCGAACGCGCCGCCAAGCAGCAGGAAGAACAACTGGCCAACCGCATTGCCTTGCTGGTGGGCCTGTTCGAACCGGCGATGCTGGTGTTCATGGGCGCCTCGGTGCTGATCATCGTGCTGGCGATCCTGATGCCGATCCTCAGCCTGAACCAATTGATTACCTGAATGCGGAACCCCCTACGTGCAGACTCAGAACAAACAACGCGGTTTTACCCTGATTGAAATCATGGTGGTGGTGGTCATTCTCGGGGTCCTCGCGGCCCTGGTGGTGCCCCAGATCATGAGCCGTCCCGACCAGGCCAAGGGCGCCGCCGCCCAGAGCGATATCAAGGCCATTGCCATGGCCCTGGACATCTACAAGCTCGACAACCATCAGTACCCCAGCAGCCAGCAAGGGCTCGAAGCCCTGGTCAGCAAGCCCAGCGGCAACCCGCCGGCACGCAACTGGAACCCCGACGGCTACCTCAAGCGCCTGCCCATCGATCCCTGGGGCAATGCCTACCAATACCGCGTGCCAGGCGCCCGCGGCACGGGCTATGACCTGTTCTCCTTCGGCGCCGACGGCAAGCTCGGCGGCGACGGCCTGAACGCCGAGATCGGCAACTGGGACCGCTGAGCGGTGCAACGCTCCCACGCCAAGGGCTTCACTCTGGTCGAAGTACTGGTGGTGGTGCTGATCATCGCCCTGTCCGCGGGCATGATCGGCCTGATCAACCCCGACTCCGCCAGCCGCCAGGCGCGCCGTGAAGGCGATCGTCTGCTGGCGCTGCTGCAACTGCTGCGCCAGCAGGCGGTGTTGAGCAACAGCGACTACGGACTGCGCATCGAACCCGACGCCTACTCCGTGCTGCGCCTGGATGAACAGGGACAGTGGCTGGCCGACCGCGACTGGCGGCCCCAGAGCCTGCCCGACAACCTGCGCCTGCGCCTTGAGGTTGCCGAAGCCGGCCCGGCCCTGGGCCAGGCGGTTAGTCGCAGGGCCCTGCCCCAACTGCTGGTGCTGTCCAGCGATGAAACCAGCGCCTTCACCCTGTGGATCGAGCACCGCAACACTCCGTTGCTGACCCTGTCCAGCAATGGCATACAGGAGCCCCGACTTGAAACCGCGAACTGAGCGGGGTTTTACCCTGCTGGAAGTGATGGTGGCGCTGGCGATTTTCGCCACGGTGTCGATTGCGCTGTTCAGTGCGATCCAGCATGTGGCCATCAACAGCGGCAATCTGGCCGAACGCACCCAAGCCACTTGGATTGCCGACAACTACCTCAATGAACTGCGCAGCGGCATGCAGCCGCGCACCCTTGGGCGCCAGCAACGGCAGGTCGAGTTTGGCGGACGCAACTGGTGGCTGTTCAGCGAGATCGAGGCGGCCCCGGACTCGCGGTTGCTCAAGGTCAGCCTGCGGGTCTCGGCCGAGCAGGACCCGCAACGGGCCCGGCAATACAGCCGCGCGCAGCTGCTGGGTTACATCGAGGCCAACCCATGAACCAGCGCGGCTTCACCTTGCTGGAAGTGGTGGTGGCCATCGCCATCTTCAGCCTCCTGGGGTTGGCGACCTATCAGTTGCTGGATCGGGTGATGCGCAGCGACCAGCGCATCCAGACCCAGGAACAGCAGTTGCGCCACCTGCAACGGGCCCTGAGTCTGCTGGAGCGTGATCTGGTGCAAGTGCAGCGTCACGCCCTCAAGGACGACCACAGCCATAGCCAGGCGCTGATCAGCCAGCACCAGGGGCTGCGCCTGCTGCGCGGCGGCTGGCGCAACCCCCTGGACGCTCCGCGCAGCGATCTGTTGCAGGTCAACCATCGCTTGAGCGACGGCGAGTGGATTCGCGAAACCCAGGGCCTGGAACGAGACAGCCCTAGCCAGGTGCAACCCTTGCTCAGTGGGGTCGAGCTGGTCCACTTGCGCTTCATCGACGCCCTGGGCCTGCCCCATGACAGCTGGCCCATCGGCAGCGAGGCCCTGAGCCTGCCGGCCGCCGTGGACATTGAGCTGAGCGCGCCCGGCTTCCCGCATATCCGCCGGGTCATTCTGCTGCCCGGCGGCGCCGAAGTGGACGAGGACGCCCCCCGTGAATAAGCCTCGTGCACAGCGCGGCGTTGCCTTGCTCAGCGTGTTGCTGATCACCGCGCTGGTGACCCTGGTGGTGAGCAATATGCTCGCCCGTCAGCGGCTCAGCCTCGCCAGCAGCAGCCACCTGGTGCAACACCAGCAGCTCTGGCAACTGGCCCTGAGTGGCGAAAGCTGGGCCCGTAGCCAGTTGCAGGAAGATGCCCGCAGCGAAGGCGGCCTGCTGGTGACCCATCTGGGCCAGCATTGGGCCCGACCGGCCCCGGCGTTCCCGATCGAAGGGGGCAGGATGGCGATCCAGATCGTCGATCTGGGCGCGCGCTTCAATCTCAACAGCGCGCTGGTGCAGGACGATGTCATCCCCCGTGCCCGCTACCAGCGGCTGCTGGCCCTGGCCCAGATCAAGCCCCACGACCCGGCGGCGCTGTCGCGCCCTCTTGATCGCCTGGGCCGCCCATTACCCCTGAGCGACATCAGCGAGCTGCGACAATTGCCGGAAGTCGATCGCGCCACCCTGCTACGCCTGTCGCCACTGGTCGCGGCCTATGAACAAGCCCACATCAACCTCAATACCGCCAGCGCCCTGGTGCTGGCCAGCATCGAAGGCATCGACCTGCCGACCGCCCAGACCCTGGCCCAATCGCGCCCGAGCAAGGGCTATCCCACGGTCGCCGCGTTCCTCGCCAACCCCATGCTCCAGGGCCGGGACATTACCCCTCGCGGGCTGAGCGTCAACAGTCGCCAGTTCCGCGCCACCATCGACGTTGAACTGCATGGCCGACGCCTGCGCCTGGTCAGCGACCTGCGCGTCATGAACGCTGAACAGGTCCGAGTGCAACAGCGCACGCTGCTCCCCGGACCGTCCAACGCCCATCTGCTTACCGAGTAACCATTGATGAGCCATTGGCTTTACCTTTCGCCCCATACCACCGGCGACACCCCGTGGCGTTGCCACTGGTGGTCAGCCGGCAGCACGCCCCAGCAAGGCAGCCTGGAACAGGCCGCCGAACAGCTTCGCGAGCATGGATTTGTCCTGCTGCTGCCGATGGAAATGGCCAGTTTTCATCAAGTCAGCGTCCCGGCCCGCAGCGGTCGCTGGTTGCGCCAGGCGCTGCACAGTGCCCTGGAAGAACACCTGATCGACGACGTCGAGCACTTGCACATGGCCCATGGCCCATTGCGCGAGCGACGTCACTGCTCGGTGCTGGTCATCAATCGCGAGCGCCTGCAGCGTTGCCTCAAGCGCCTGGCCGAACACGGACTGCACCCGGCGCGCATGCACATCGATGCCGACTGCCTGCCCCAAGACCGGCCACGAGCCCTGGCCTGGGACGGCCGCTGGCTGTTGGGCGGCAGCGCCCCACTGCGCCTGACCCTCAGCGACCAGGAGCTCGGCGACCTGAGCCGGTTGGTGCCGGACGGGCTGCTGTGGCAAGGCGCCCAGGCCCCGGGCATCGACGGCCTGGAACCGCAGCACTGGCAGGTCGAAGAGCAGCCTTGGCAAGTGCTCAGCCAGGGCAGCCTGCAGGCAATCGACCTGTGCCAGGGCCAATTCCAGCGCCGCACCCGTAAAGCGAAGCCCTGGCGCCTGACGCTACTGGTGCTGGCGATTGCCGGCGGCGCCCATCTGCTGCAGAACATCGGGCACCGGCTGTACCTGGAGCAACGCAGCGACCAGTTGCACGCCGCCAGCCAGAGTCTGTGGCAAGAGCGCTTTGCCGATGAACCGGTTACCGCCGATCTGGCGCGTCAGGTGCGGCTCAAGCAACGCCAACAGGTGCAGGAAACACCGGGCGTAGCCCTGCGTCTGTCGCAACTGGCGGAGCAATGGGTCGCCAGTGGCGGCGCGCTGTCGATGATCCAGCGTCTGGATTACCAGGCCGAGGAAGGCTGGAGCCTGCAAGTGAGCGCCCCGGCCTTTGCCGATCTGCAAATGCTGCGCGAGGGCCTGATCAACCAGGGCCTGAGCGTCAGCACCGACTCATCCGTGCGGGACGCTCAAGGCGTCTCCGCGCGTTTTCAAATCAAGGAGTAAGACGTGAACCCATCCAGCGCCACGACTCCGACCAGGACCGCCCTGGCGACCCCACTCCGACAACGCTGGCAGCGTCTGGCAAAGCGCGAACAACGGGCGGTACAAGCCCTCGTGGTCTTCGCTGGCCTGACCAGCCTCTATCTACTCTGGCAACCGCAACAACAGGCTCTGGCCCTGGCCGAGCAACGCTATACCGAGGAAACGCAATTGCTTTTAGATCTACAACGGCTGCCCGTCAGCACTTCCGCACTTCGTGGCCCAGTCATTTCCGGTGATGCCCTGCCGGGCATGCTGGCACGCTCCAGCAGCCAGGCCGGGCTCAACCTGGAACGCATGGACCAGGAGGATGAAGGACGGGTCAACCTCAGTCTGGAGGGGCCTCTCAATGGCCTGATCACCTGGATCGACCAGTTGGAGCAGCAGCAAGTCGCCGTGCTGTCGTTCTCCATCGAGGTCAACAAGGACGCCATGGCCAGCGCACGCTTGCAGCTGCACAGCCCTTGAAACCTTGTCACGCTTGAAACCTGGACAACAAAAAGCCCGCCGAAGCGGGCTTTTTTTATTGGCTCAACAACCGGATTCAGTCATCGCGGCCCATGATGCCGAACAGCTGCAGCAGGCTGACGAACAGGTTGTAGATCGATACATACAGGCTGATGGTGGCCATGATGTAGTTGCGTTCGCCGCCATGGATGATGGCGCTGGTCTGGAACAGGATGCACACCGAGGAGAACAGCACGAAACCGGCGCTGATCGCCAACTGCAGACCGCTGATCTGGAAGAACAGGCTGGCCAGCACGGCGCCCATCAACACGAAGAAACCAGCGGTGATGAAACCACCGAGGAAGCTCATGTCCTTGCGGGTGATCAGCACATAGGCCGACAGACCACCAAACACCAGCGCCGTCATGGCGAAGGCCGAGCTAACGACTTCAGCGCCGCCCTGCATGCCCAGGTAACGGTTGAGGATCGGGCCGAGCAAAAAGCCCATGAAGCCGGTCAGGGCGAACGCCGAGACCAGGCCCCAGGCCGAGTCACGGAGTTTGTTGGTGAGGAAGAACAGACCGTAAAAGCCGATCAGCACCACGAAGATGTTCGGGTAGCCGACCCGCATCTGCTGCGCCACATAAGCCATGACACCGCTGAACGCGAGGGTCAGGGCCAGCAAGCCATAAGTGTTGCGCAGGACGCGGCTAACCTCTAGCTGCTCGGCCTGCACGCCGTTGTTAACTGCGTAATCCTGTTCGCGCATGGCGACACTCCTGTTGGGGGAAACATTTAGTGGCAAGGATGATAACAGAGGCTCTGTAACTCGCGATGCAGAGAGTTTGACAGTGTGTTTCATTCGGGTATTATGGCGCCCGCAATGCGATCTGGAGGTGTGGCCGAGTGGTTTAAGGCAGCGGTCTTGAAAACCGCCGACTGTAACAGGTCCTAGAGTTCGAATCTCTACGCCTCCGCCAAATCTCAACGAGAAAGCCCTGATTTATCAGGGCTTTTTTGTTCCTGCTGCTTACGGTCCCCACCTAGCCGTTTCCGCATCATTTCTTTAGTTTCCGCAACCACCCTCCTACGGCACCCTGCCGACAGAACACCTAAACCTGTGGTCCGACCTGGGTGCTGTCCTGGATTTTGCTAACCTCAGGATGGCCGATTCTTGCCACACGCTACGGCCAGCAGCTACTGGCCGGAAGTAGTTGCTGTATCACTCCGATGATGGATTGGAGATATTTTCCTTGTAAACCCCGAGAACGCTGGCTTTCGAGCACAAAAAAACAGGCAGTACCATTTTTTTTACCAACCACACCCTCCACGCCCGCCATTCTTTGAGGTCGGAACGTGGCCTGAACCGCTTAACCGCCAATCCACCTACAGATACAAGTGCCCTCCCCCATCCCCAACGATTGCACCGCCATGATATCGTTGTGCCCTTGCCGGCTGTGTGAGCCGCCTTTAAACCCGATGGAGCGGTGTGATGCAAATAACTTTTGACAGGAAAACAGTTAATAACTGCCTTCAACAAAAGTTTGTTTTACCTACTTACCAGCGCGACTATAAATGGGAAATCAAGCATCTCCACGAGCTACTTTCTGATATCCAAGAGTCCTTTCTCTCCTGCTGGAGATCTACTCACGGCAGGAAAGATATCTTAGGGTATGACCCATACTTCCTCGGAACCATTATTACCACCCAAGTTGCACAAGGCGGCAAAGCAATTGTTGATGGGCAGCAGCGAGTCACTACGTTAATTCTTATTTTTGCCTATATCCATAGACTTCGAAAGAAAAACCCTGAGATCTCACCTGTCGATCAAGCCATCAGAAGACAGGTAGCAGGACAAAACGAATACAACTTAGATCTCGATGCTTCGAGACATGATTTTTTCAACATCCTCATCGATGGCCCAGAAGACGAGCTAGATCTTGCCAATGCGGTTGACGACATTGTAAATAAGGACCCTGGGACAGAACGCCTATGGGAACTCTACCAAGAGATCGAGACAGCTCTTGCCTCTGAAGTTATAGATAACAAACTACTACCACACCTATTTGATTTCATTACCGATTGCGTTTACATGTTTGAAATTGGTGTACCTCGCGAGCAAGACGGACACAAAGTATTTGTGACCATGAATGATCGCGGGCTTAAACTCGGCCCTATCGACCTACTTAAAGGGTTCTTGCTTTCGAGTATTTCCAATGATGCGGACAATAAGTCTGCGCATACTGCTTGGAACACTTGCATCAGCAACCTAAAGTCCCTAGGATCAGATGAAGATTCAAACTTTTTTAAAACTTGGATCCGTGCAAAATACGCAAACACTAGTCGCGGCAAAAAGCGAGGCGATGCGCCGGGAGATTTTGAAGTCATAGGCGATAGCTACCACCGCTGGGTAATGGACAACAAAGAAACTCTCGGTTTAAAGACAAGCGATGACTTCACCAACTTATTAACGGGCACCCTACCTTACTACGTAGAAATTTACTGCAAAGTCAAGAGAAGCGAGAAAGCATTTCAATCCAGTCTGCCTCACGTCTACTACAACGGCGCTAGAGACCTAACGCTTCAATCGATGGTAATTTTCAGCGCCATCAAACCATCAGATACAAACTCAGAAGCAAATCGAAAGATCAAGTCAATTTCATATTACCTTGATCATCTTGCCACAGCTCGCGTGATAAATGGCAAGGAGAACACATACGACAATATACGAGACATCATATTCGAACTCACCAAAGAAGTCAGAGACTTATCTGTCGCCGATTTAAAAACGGCTCTTTTGAAGCGCTTTGACAATGAAAAAGACAAAGTAGACCAAATAAAATCCTGCTCATACTTACAATTGAAGCGTCAAGATTTGCTGCACCTCCTTGGACGTCTTTCTGATTTCTTAGAGCACTCGCTAGACTTTGCAAACCGAGTAGGTTTCGCCGACTATGCAAGTCGTGCGCGTGAGTCCCGGACCTTTGACATCGAACATCTTATGCCAAATAAAATGGCAGAGACTAATGATGACATCATTAAAAATGGTGGCAAAGCTTTTGGTAACCACACAGAGTTTTTCCTTTCCCGCAACAGGATTGCCGGCCTGATATTGCTGCCTCGCAGTAGAAACAGATCCATGAAAGACCTGCCCTACAGCGTTAAACGCCAACGATACGCAGGCGAAAACGTTCTTGCTCAAACCCTAACGAGTGAATTCTACTTAAATCAGCCAAACTGGGGGAAATTTGCCGCAGATAACAACATCAAGTATGAACCTACCCCTCACACAGACGACACAGCTCTTGAGAGTCGTGCAAAATTTTACTCGGACCTCGCTCAACTGATCTGGTCTAGGGACAGTTTAGAAAAGATGTTTTCCTGAGTCGGTCCTTTTACTCTGACTGTCCTTGAGCATTAACGAGAAAGGCGCTCTCCTCCCCTGAAATCAGGCGGTGAGCGCCTTGTTCTAAACTGATGGTCGAAGCGATCTATGGAGCCCCCTCGACCATGCATGGTCAATATACTGTTCAGTCTTACCGCCAGCATAGGGATTCGAACCCCCTCCTTATCTCAAAAGGCCTCGCGGATAGCAAAGTTAAACATGGACGAGAAAAGCAATGATGGAATTACTAAATGAAATAGTAAACTTTGTTATAGACAAATTTGATGTACTGTTCAGTGGGGCGGGGCTTTTTGTTATTACACTCATAGGTTCATTATCGGCTTTTATATACAAAAAAATAAAATCTCGAAAGATGACGGCGGAGCATCTCAAAAAAGTAGCATCACCACCCGAAACACTAGAGTCTGAAAGCAAAAAAAATAAGCTGAAAATACCAGCTTTCACATTGACACAGACAGGAATGAGTTTTACAGGTGGAAACAAACCTGTGAAAGACCATGACTTTAAAGTTACGAACAGCGGTGGCAAGGCGTTTAATGTTGCAGTGTCGGGCTCTATCCTGCCACAACCTATTGAGTTGAAAGACATAAATCGGCATGGTTCAAATTCATTCACCCTCGCATTCGGAGGGAATCAACGTCCCCAAGAGATATCTTTGGAAATTAAGTGTCTTGATGAGGATGGAGATCCTCATAGCCAAGTTATTCTCTTGCACCTTATAGGATCTGACTATATTGCTGCATGATTGCACTTGAATTTAGATATTTATTTCACATTAAAGGCTCACTATTTTAGTGCGTATCTGTCGCGCTACGGGATTCTTGTCCTCGGACTGGGGCATTGACTTCCTGTCCATAAATGACAATACAGAACACAACACCAGCGTCGTGTAGGCCTACCTGCATTTCATGAAAGGTAGGTATTGGCCGTTAGCTGGCTTAGCAAAAAGCAGTTTCGGGCAAAGAGGAGACGAACGTACACCGCTTGTGCTCGGGTATTAACGCAACAAAGCCCCACAGCCCAGAAGAACAAGGGCTACAGGGCTTTTTCGACGCATCTGGGTATAGGGTTGCTTGGCATTAAATGGCATTGATTGACGTAGAGATTGACCCATTTTTGCCCCACGACATCCTCAGTTGCAGGACACCTTCCAAAGCTGATCAAGCTTCGTCGTGTAGCTCTGGCTCATCATCTCCCGCCGCATACCCCAATCGGGGTTGGTAGGGACGCTGGCAGCACGGAGTGTGCCCCTCCCCCAGCGACTGTTGATCTGGTCCAGAACCTTCATCACCTTGTCGGTTTCCGATGGTTGCGCCACGGCGAAGAGATCGCCTGTGTACTCGCCTGGCTGGCACAGGTTCAACAACATGACCTCGGCCTTGCTGTATTTGAAACCCGGCCTGAAGACACGGTCCAGCGCTTCCACAGCCATTTTCGTCATGAGCCTAACGTCGTTGGTTGGATACGGCAGTTCTACCAGGACACCATTTGCATACTTGGCTTCCTCGGGGTTAAACATACCCGTGCGAATGCTGACGCGAATTTTCTTACACAAAGAGTTCTGAGCCCGTAGTTTTTCCGAGGCTCTCATCATGTAAGTGGCAACCGCTTCCTTGATAGGAGCCAACTCGGTTAGCCGCTTCCCAAACATCCGGCTACAGCAGATCTCCTGCTTCGGCGGATCAGGCTCGTCCAGCTCCAGGCACGGTGTGCCCGCCAGTTCCCTCGCCGTCTTCTCGATCACGACACTGAAACTTTTGCGCAACGTCCACGGATCGGCCCTGGCCAGGTCCATAGCAGACTTGATTCCCATCCCATCCAGATGAACCTTCATCCGCCGGCCGATACCCCACACCTCGGCGACATCAGTGTTTCGCAACACCCAATCCCGCTTAGCTGAATCGGTGATGTCTACAACCCCACCAGTCTGCGCCTGTAGACGCTTGGCAGTATGGTTTGCCAACTTGGCGAGTGTCTTTGTAGGTGCGATTCCTACACCGACCGGAATGCCCGTACAGCGCAGCACTTGGGCCCGGATCTGCCGGCCGAACTGCTCAAGGCTATTGATCCCCGTAAGATCAGCGAAGGCCTCATCGATGCTGTAGACCTCGACCGCCGGCACCATCGACTCGATCAGCGTCATCACTCGCTCACTCATGTCACCATAAAGCGCGTAGTTCGATGAGAACGGAACGATGCCGTTCTGCCTCAGCTTGTTCTTGATCTGAAAATACGGCTCTCCCATTTTGATGAAGGGCTTTGCGTCGTAGCTGCGCGCAATGACACAACCGTCGTTATTGCTAAGAACAACAATCGGCACCTTTGCCAGATCAGGGCGGAACACTCGCTCGCAACTGGCATAGAAGCTATTGCAGTCGATCAGGGCAAACACCGGCTCATTGTGTTTAGGCATGGCTGCGTACAGTGCTGGTGATCACGCCCCAGATCGACAGCTCATCACCCTCAAGGATGTAGCGGGCGGGGTACTTGGGGTTTTCCGACAGCAGGACCACCTCCGCCCCACGCTTGCACAGTCGCTTGCACACCGGGTCGTTGTTCAGTAACGCCACAACGATGTGGCCATGGATAGGTTCAATCGAACGGTCAACCACCGCCAGGTCGCCTTCGAAAATGCCTGCTCCCTGCATGCTGTCCCCAGTGAGGGAGATCAGGTAAACGTGCGGCGCACGAATATTCAGGATCTCATCAAGTGAGATATGTGCCTCGATGTGATCCGCTGCAGGAGAAGGAAAACCAGCGGGCACCTGGAATAGACAAAGGGGCAGCTTGAGGCCGCCTTCGGAAACAGCACCTAAAATGACATAGCACATGACGCACGACTTCTTATAACTGTACGAATATACAGTTAACTTTGTGGATGGCTTGCGGTCAATTTCATGTAGGAGAAATCTGATAGGCGGGCGAACTATGTGCGGACGACTTTCACAATACAGCGGCATTCACGACTTTGTTGCAGCCCTTAGCATGCCGGGGGCCCTGGTTAACAGGGTCGGGGACCAGCCCCTGGGGCGCTACAACGCAGCGCCAACAATGCAGCTCGCCCTCTTCCACATCGCCGAAGACAAACTACACGCCGATGCAGTGCGCTGGGGATGGCGGCCACACTGGGCAACCGACCGCTCCGCACCAGTCAATGCGCGCGTCGAGAAAGTGGCCCATGGCCCATTCTTTCGGCAGATCTGGCCGCACCGTGCTATCTGCCCCATCGATAGTTGGTTCGAATGAGTCGATGAGGGCGGGTCCAAGAAACAGCCCTACCTCATCCGGCACTGCGACGACTCCCCTATCCTCTTCGCCTCAATTGGACAACTGCCGAACCCGGACCAGGGCGAGCACGACGGCTTTGTAATCATCACCGCCGACAGCGCCGACGGTATGGTAGACATCCACGATAGGCGTCCCGTGACGCTCTCGCCAGAAATGGATCGGGAATGGTTAGACCTAAAAACGCCGGATGAACGTGCCGAGCAGATGGCGCTGTTTCAAGGCACACCCACGGAGGCTTTTGAATGGTTCAAGATTGACAGTGCAATTGGAATCGTTCGAAATCAGGATGCCAATCTCATACGTCCCGCCTAATAGTAGGTGCTACCAACCTCAACCTACATGTTTCCGAAGCGTTACGCATAACGATGATAGCTATCTGTGTTTACCAGCGCATTTTCGCAGCGTTACGGGTAACGATAATAGCCATCTCTGTTTACCAGCGTATTTTCGCAGCATTACGCGTAACGATAGTAACTATCTCTGTTTACCAGCGTATTTTCGCAGCGTTACGCGTAAC